>NZ_CP147248.1:2697500-3297500 GCF_002148425.2 Enterococcus sp. 12C11_DIV0727
TATTTTACTACAGAGCCAAATTATGGAAAAACATTACTTAAAAGATGTAGCAACTAGTCAATTTGCCGAACAATTTGCCGAACTATTTCAAAGTCTACATGCTCCATTAAATCTAAGTAATCGTTTATTAGTTCAAAGTAGAATTTTTCAAACATTTCATTATTTAATTCAAGAGTATCCTTCAAAAAAAGATCAGGTCAATACCAGTTCCTACGAACATTTTGAGCAAGCCGTAAAACTAATGAAAGAAAACCTAATGGAAGGTTATAATGTAACAGACGTAGGTGCTGCATTACATTTATCACGTAGTTATTTATATACGGTCTTCAAAAAATTTGCTGAAATTAGTCCGCAACAGTATTTATTAAATTTACGAATAGATACAGCGAAGGAGTTACTAAAAGATACCAAATATTCTTTGCAAAGTATTGCTGGGTTGGTTGGTTATAAAGATCAATTTACTTTTTCAAAAGCCTTTAAACGACTTGTTGGCAAATCGCCGCAGGAATTCCGAATGGAGAAATAAAACTCTGTGTGTTTGATAAAGCCAGTTAACAAAAGGTTAAGCAAGTCCCAATCGCGATTCCCGAAGGCAAACAGAATGGAAAAATTGATTGACCTACAAGTTAACTTTAAGGGATAAACTAGACTGTTCTACTTAATACCTTTTTTATTGATCATCTCAAAAATTACTTGAAATAGTAGCAGGAGATGATTATTTCTGTAGAAGCAAGCTGAATGTGGAAATATTTGTTAGCTACTATTTCAATGGGAAGGATAAAAATAGAAGATTAATTGTAGTGTGATTTTCTATTTTTATGCTCACTGGGCGAAATGCCCATCTCCTTTTTAAATACTTTACTAAAATAATTTCCTGTAGAAAAACCAACCTTTTTTGCGACAGCATCCACTGCGTTATCCTCCCATAATAGCGATAATGAATGAAGGATGCGCACTTTTTTTAAATAGTGTATCGGTGGCGAGTTATAAGCTACTTCGAATTGCCGAATCAATTTGTATTTTGAGAGTTTGTATTTTTCAGATAAAAACTCTAGACTAATATCTTCGAAATAGTGTTCA
Source organism: Enterococcus sp. 12C11_DIV0727 (assembly GCF_002148425.2). Classification (NCBI taxonomy): domain Bacteria; kingdom Bacillati; phylum Bacillota; class Bacilli; order Lactobacillales; family Enterococcaceae; genus Enterococcus; species Candidatus Enterococcus lemimoniae. Next base: position 2,698,581 of record NZ_CP147248.1, read on the forward strand.
TCAATATATTCTTTTATAGCCTTGATGGTATCTGTTTTTTGTTGGGTTTCTATTTGTACCTCGTCCTTAATATCTAAAAAAAGGGCAAATGCTGCTTTAGCATTTTGTGTAACTGTTAATTCCTGTGTTTTTAGATCAAGAATAAATCTTCGCAACAGTTCAATGAATGTCTCTGATAATTCAACAATGGTAATCGATGTATCTAACCATTGCAGCATACTTCCTGAAAACTCTACAAATAGAAAGTGCCAATCTTCACCGAAATAACGATAATTTCCAGGGATCTTAGCAAAAAAAGCCTTATTTTGTGTTAAGGGAACAGTTTTGTCTCCTATTTGTATAAATCCTTGCCCTCTTAATGTCACTTGTAAAACAATTAGTTGTTCTTTTCGATTACGTGCATCCCAATCATAATGCATACTTCCTTGGCCGACACCAATACCTCGGATGAGTGGTAAATGTCGGTCATCGATGTAATGGAATTGACGTACAAAATTCTGCAATTTATTACCCTCCATGAAATAATTTCTTCTTGTTACTTCTGATTATACTCGATATCATGGATATAATAAAAGAAGAGGGATGATAAATATGTCGATCTATTTTGATGCATCACAGAATTTTTTTCACCTGAGCAATAATGAAATCAGTTATATCATTGGTATCGAAAAAGAACAATATCTTACCCATAGATATTTTGGTCCTCGTTTGGCAGAGTATCATCAAGTCAATCAGCTGCAAATGATCGATCGCGGTTTTGCTACGAATCCAATCAGTGAAGAACGTACTTTTTCGCTAAACACGCTACCACTTGAAACGAGTACGCAAGGTAGCTTAGATTATCGAGTGAGTAATTATCAGTTTCGGAATATCGATGGACATTGTATTACTAATTTTGCGTATGATCATTTTGAAATTTCAGAAGGCAAGCGACCTTTAGAAGGTCTCCCTTCACTAAGGGGAGACCAAGGACAAACCTTAGCAATTTATCTTGTAGATTCTATCCAGTCACTTGAAATGGTGTTGTATTATACGATATATGAAGATCTTCCTGTCATTACACGTAGCGTATCATATACAAACAATGGGACACAGATAGTCTATATTGAAAATGCTGGTTCAATGCTCTTAGATTTTCCCCGTTGTGACTTTGACTTACTAACACTTAACGGGGCCCATACAAATGAAGCAACAATCCATCGCCAAGCTCTCCATCCTGGTATACAAAAAATCGCATCGACCAGAGGAACGAGCAGTCCGCAGCATCATCCGTTCTTAGGGCTTGCTGATCGGTATACGAATGAAGATCAAGGGGATGTTTATGGTTTTCATTTTATTTATAGTGGAAATTTTGTTGCTCAAGCTGAAGTAGAGCAGTATGGAAGCACACGGGTTCAAATTGGAATCAATCCAGAGACGTTTGAATGGAAATTGTCACCTGGAATAACTTTTCAAACGCCAGAAGTTGTGTTGAATTTTAGTAGGCAAGGATTTAATCAACTTTCTCAGACGTTTCATACGTTATACCAAACCTATCTGATTCCTAAGCAATGGCAACAGGAGGAGCGTCCCATTTTACTTAATTCTTGGGAAGGCAATTATTTTGATTTTACTGAAGAGGACTTGATCCGCCAAGCTCATTTAGCGAGTATATTAGGGATTGAATTATTTGTTTTAGATGACGGGTGGTTTGGTCAACGTGCAGATGATACAACTTCTTTAGGCGATTGGTATGTGAACAACGCAAAACTTCCAAATGGGATCGAGCATCTTGCGGATGTTATTCACGAACAAAAGATGAAATTTGGTTTATGGTTTGAGCCGGAAATGATTTCTGTAAAAAGTCGTTTGTTTGAGAGACATCCAGAATGGAGTTTACAGGTTCCAAATTACCCTCAAACACAGGGGAGACAACAGCTGGTCTTAAATTTAAGTTTGCCAGAAGTTCAAGATTACCTCATTCAAATGCTGATAGCGTATCTGTCATCAAATAAAATCGATTATATAAAATGGGATATGAATCGACATTTAACGGAAGTGGGCAGTTTTCTTTTACCTAATGATCAGCAAAAAGAAGTTAGCCATCGTTATGTCTTAGGACTATATCGTATTCTATCTGAAGTAACAGAACGATTTCCAAAAGTCCTTTTTGAAAATTGCTCTAGTGGTGGCGGACGATTTGATCCAGGAATGGTTGCTTATATGCCTCAAACTTGGGCAAGTGATAACACAGATGCGTTATGTCGCTCGAAAATCCAATATGGCTATAGCTATCTGTATCCACCAATTATGATGGGGGCTCATGTTTCGGATAGTCCTAATCATCAAGTAGGTCGAAACACCCCTTTAGAAAGTCGCTTTTTAATTGCAATGAGTGGAAACTTTGGCTACGAATTAGCGATAGAAAAACAATCGCCACAAGAACTCGAAATGATAAAAGAGCAAGTTATATTTTATAAAAAGCATCGTAAACTGTTACAGTTTGGTCAATTCTATCGTCTAAAAGAACTTGATGCGTCTTATTCTACTGCTTGGCTATTTAAAAATGAAACAGAAGCGCTTCTTGTCTATTCCAATGGACTAGCTCAACCAGCACAAACGGTTCAGTATTTAAAAACAAAATATCTTGAGGAATCAGCTCTTTATAAGGATATGAATACAGGGGAAATATATAGTGGTAGTGAATTAAATCATGCCGGTATTCTTGTACCGAGGATCAAAGGGGATTTCAATTGTTTCTATATTCATTGGACTGTTATTAGGTAAATGATACATTAAAAAAAACCCTTACGGCGAACCGCCGTAGGGGATCTTTTTGTTAATTTAGTAAAACAGCATAGGCTTCGTAAGGGAGAAGGGTTTGACTAATTTCTTTTTCATAATTATGAATCAGGATTTTTTTGATTTGTTGTGTTGCATCCAATAAGAATTGAGCCGGCTTATTGGAAAAATTGACAACAACTACTATTTCTTTTCCTTCATACTTACGGATATAAGCTAAAACTGCTGCATCTTCTGTTTGAATACTCTCAAATGTTCCTTCTGTAATCACTGGTACTTCTTTTCGGAGCTGAATCAATTTTTTGTACGTATAAAATAGAGAGTTTGGATCATCTAAAGCGGCTGCTACATTGATTTCACTTGAATCTCCTGCAGGTAACCAAGGAATACCAGTTGTAAAGCCCCCTTGTTTAGAATTATCCCACTGCATCGGATGGCGTGCGTTATCACGTCCTTTGGCATTGATAGAGGTAATGATTTCCTCTTCTGTATATCCTAAAGTGATGCGTTCATTATACATTCTACGACTTTCAATATCATCGACTTCATTAATGGATGTAATTGGATGATTGATCATCCCGATTTCTTCACCCTGGTAAATATAAGGTGTTCCTTGAAGAAAATAAAGATAGATAGCCAACATTTTACCACTAAGCACCCTGTACTCTTGATCATTGCCCCAACGAGAAATGATTCGTGGCAAATCGTGATTATTCCAAAATAGGGAGTTCCAGCCTTTACCAGTTAATTCAGTTTGCCATTTAGAAAAAACATGATGCAGTTCTTTTGGATCAAGTTTTTTTAGATCCCATTTTCGTTTGCCCGGTTGTTTATCCAAATTGATATGCTCAAATTGGAAAACCATCGATAATTCATCTCTGTCCTCATCTGAATAAAGCTGAGCAATTTCGGGTGTTGCCCCCCATGTCTCACCAACTGTGACCAAATCGTATTTTCCAAAGGTGTTTTGATTCATTTCCTGTAATAGTTCATGGAGTTTTGGTCCATTTTTAGTAATGAATTGGTCGGGTTCTTTTCCGATTAAATCAATAACATCTAGACGAAATCCGCCTACTCCTTTTTCGATCCAGTAATTCATCATACGATAAATTTCGTTGCGCATCGTTTTATTTTCCCAATTTAAGTCAGGTTGCTCTTTGGCGTGTAAGTGAAGATAATATTCTCCAAGTTCTGGAACCAATGTCCAAGCAGAACCGCCGAAGTTTGACTGCAGAGTGTTCGGGGGGCTTCCGCCAACGCCCTTTCTCCAAATATAAAAATCATGAAACTCGCTCTTTGGATCGTGAAGCGCGGATTGAAACCACGGATGTTCAGAGGAAGTATGATTGACGACTAAGTCCATGATGATCTTGATATTCCTCTTTTTAGCTTCTTCAATTAGTGTGTCCATATCCTTCATTGTTCCATAATCTGGATCGATCGCTTGATAATCACTGATATCATAGCCATTATCTTCATTAGGCGATTGATATACAGGACTTAACCAGATTGCTTCTATTCCTAGAAAAGCAAGATAATCTAACCGTTGAATAATTCCAGGAAGATCCCCGATGCCATCTGCGTTCGTATCTTGAAAGCTACGTGGATAGACTTGATAGATCGTTGCTTTTTTCCACCAATTAGTTTTCATAACGCACACTCAATGCTAGTAGATCTTGGTTTCCATCGGCACTTAATGTGTCAATTACTTCAACGGCTTCATAGTCGTTCGTATTGGTCACGATCATCATCACTGTTGGGTCAAAGCCAGCTTGTTTGACAGCGTCTAAATCGACTGTTCCTAAGATATCCCCTTTTTTCACTAAGTCTCCATATTTTTTAGTCGTTTCAAAGAATTCTCCATTTAATGTTACCGTATCGATTCCAATATGGATCAGTACTTCTGCACCATGAGTTGTTTTTAACCCATAAGCATGTTTTGAATCGTATACGACCGTTAATTCCCCATCAGCTGGTGCGTAAATAATCCCTTTTTCTGGAATTACTGCAATGCCTTTTCCCATCATTTCTTGAGCAAAGACAGGGTCGTTGACTTCTTTTAAAGAAATAGGTGTGCCTTTGACAGGTGCAGCTAAGATTTCATCTTGAACAGCGATGATTTCCGCTTCAGGATCTTCATTGATTTCAACCGCAACTTCACCTTTACTAGTATCATCATCTGCAAATACAGCCATATGACGTTTACCATAAGCATATGTCGTAACAAAACCAACTAAAATACTGATGACGATTCCAATCATGAAATAAGGAATTGATTTTGGTGCGATTGAAATAAATCCGATCACACTAGCAGGTCCCATTGCCACTGATAAAACATGAAATGCACCAATAAATACACAAGCAACTGCTGAAGCAATCATACCGCAGATAAATGGAAATTTAAGTTTTAAATTGACCCCAAAAATTGCTGGTTCCGTAATTCCTAGCATCGCTGAAATACTTGCTGAAGTCGCTAAACTTTTTTGTTTTTTATTTTTAGTTAATAACATAATGGCAAGTGTTGCTGCACCTTGACCAACGTTTGCCATAGATGCAACTGGGAAAATGAAGGAACCGCCAGTACGTGCAACATCCGCTAACAAGGTGGTCTCGATTGCTGGAAAACTTTGATGTAGTCCTGTAATAACAATCGGTGAATAAAACAGTCCGAATACACCTAAGCCGATTGCTCCTGTTGTATTATACAACCAAACAAGTCCATCAGTTAAACCATCTGAAACGATTCTCATAACAGGGCCCACAACGATAAAGGTTAAAAATCCAGTAATAATGATGGCTAGCATTGGGGTGAAAGTAAAATCAAATGCATTTGGAATGCGTTTGTGGAAGAATTTTTCTAAAGTTGCTAAAAGCCAAGAAACCACTAATACTGGCAATACAGAACCTTGATAACCTGCTTGGGCAACGTTCATCCCAAAAATATGCCAATAATTCATACTACCTTCAGCAATCGCATTAGCAACACCATAACCATTGACTAAATCAGGCATAACCATCGCCATTCCAATGGCCGCACCTAGATAGGGATTACCACCAAAGCGTTTGGTTGCGGAAAATCCGACTAAAATAGGTAAGAAGGCAAAAGGAGCCGAAGCTAACAGATTAATGATACTAGCAACATCCGTTACATTAGGGAACATTTCTACAACGGATTGCGGTCCAAACAAATGTTGTGCAGTTAACACATTATTCAACGCCATCAATAAACCACCAGCAACTAAAGCTGGAACAATCGGAACAAAAATATCAGATAATACTTTAATAAAGGCCATAATTGGATTGTTCTTCTTACCATTAGCTGCTACTGCTTTTAAATCAGCAGTGGATGCTTCTTTGACATTCGTTATTTTTATCAGTTCATCATAGACGTTGTTGACATCGCCAGCTCCAATAATGATTTGAAACTGGTCATTGGCTTCAAAGGTTCCTTTAACAGCGTCATTATTGTCTAAAGCTTTTTGATCCACCTTGCTTGAATCTTTTAAAACTAACCGTAGTCTTGTTGCACAATGCGCTGCCGCTTGGATATTGTCTTCGCCAAGTGCTTGATTGATTTCCTCTGCTACTTTTTTGTAATCCATTCTCGTTCCTCCTAAATGTCATTTAAGCGATTTCAATAGAAGTGCTCATCTTTTTATGAAAGATAGAAATGAAATCGCTTTTTCACATCCAAAGTATACCATTTTTTATAAAATTGTCAAACGTATAACAATAGTTAAAATCTATTATAAAAGGGGTGAATGTATTTTTTTATTATGGATTGATTAACGTTTGACATTATATATCTTTAAAGTTAAACTATATGCAAGAATACGCTTACGAGGAGAGTACATATGTCTGTAAAAAAAGCTTGGACAAAAGAAGAACGTTATCGACCATATCAAGAATGGGATAAAACGCACTTGGCCTTATTAAAAGAGAAAATTGTTAATTCTAAATGGCGTTTAGGGTATCATATCCAGCCAAATACTGGCTTACTAAATGATCCAAATGGTTTTTCATATTTTAATAATCAATGGCATGTGTTTTATCAATCATACCCAATGGGAGCTGTTCATGGGCTAAAATCTTGGTATCATCTGACATCTGATAATTTAGTGGATTGGAAAGAAGAGGGAACGAAAGTGTTTCCAGATAGTTTGTATGATAGTCATGGTGTTTATTCGGGGTCTGCTTTGCCTGTTTCGGACCAGTTGTTTCTTGCTTACACAGGAAATGTTCGTGATGCAGAGTGGGTTCGTCATTCTTATCAGTTAGGTGCCTGGATGGATGACTCTGGAACAGTTAGGAAAATCGAAACGCCGCTGATTACTGAACCACCGGCAGGTTACACATCTGAATTTAGAGACCCCCAAGTGTTCCGTTCCGATGATGAGTACTTGATGGTCATAGGTGCTCAAAATGAGGCTGAAAAAGGAAAGATTCTTACTTATCAGAGTTCTGATTTGCTTACATGGCAGTGCAAGGGTGAATTAGAGTTTACCGATAAAGAAATGGGTTTTATGATTGAATGTCCTAATTTACTAGTAACAAAAGATGCGGCATTACTTATTTTTTGTCCTCAAGGTTTAGAACCAGATATTTGCTCTTATCAAAATATTTATCCTAATACTTATGTTATCGGGGATTCTTACGATAGCGAAGCGAATCGTTTGATTCAGCCTACTGCATTAAAAAATCTAGATGAAGGGTTTGATGTATATGCTACACAAGCCTTTCAAGCACCAGATAACCGTTTATTGTCTATTAGTTGGGTAGGTTTACCGGAAATTGATTATCCAACGGATCAAGAAGAATGGGCCCATTGTTTAAGTAGTGTAAAAGAGCTACTTATAAAAGATAAAAAATTGTATCAACGTCCTGTCGCAGAAATGAAACAATTACGTGTAGGTGAAGCGATTGAGTTCAACCAAGATTCTGATTCTTTTTTTGAAACAGACACAAATCAGTATGAATTAATGCTATCATTTGACCCGCTTTCCTGTGGAACGCTTACTTTGTTTACGAATAAAGAACAAAATAAAGGATTAACGATTAATTTTGACTCGCAACATGGTAAAATAACGATAGACCGTAGTCAAGCTGGTGCTGTTTTTGGAGAAGAATATGGATTTGTTCGATCGTTTTCTGTTGAACAAAAACCTTTGGAACTACAAATCTTTGTAGATTCTTCGATTGTTGAGATTTTCATCAATGAAGGTGAACAAGTAGCAACAATGCGAGTCTTTCCAGAAACATATCAGACAGGAGTCCATCTAGATTGTGATGGAGTCTATCAAGGGAAATTATGGCAACTGCGGAAAACTAACCAATAAAGGATGAATGAACATGGTTGTCAAACTAACGGATGTAGCAAAGAAAGCCGGTGTTTCTCCCACTACTGTTTCTCGTGTTATTAATAATTATGGTTCTTTAAGCCAAAAAACGATTGATAAAGTAAATTTGGCAATGAAAGAGCTGAATTATCAACCAAATTCTTTAGCTCGTTCTTTACAAGGAAAAAATACACAACTGATTGGATTGATTTTTCCAACTGTTGCAAATCCTTTTTTTGGTGAGCTCGTTGAAAGAATCGAAGGAAAACTATTTGATTTAGGCTACCGTGTTATTTTGTGTGATAGTGCCAATAATAAAGAAAAAGAACGTCATTATATTAATATGCTTGCTGCGAATAAAGTAGATGGGATCATAGCTGGTGCTCACAACCTAGGAATCACTGAATATGAAGATATCGAGCTGCCTATTGTTTCTTTTGACCGTTATTTAGCTGACAATATTCCAATCATTGGCAGCGATAATTTTCAAGGGGGCTATCTAGCTACTGAAACATTATTTGTTAAAGGTGCACGAAAAATTGCGATTCTTACTGGTTCACAAGAATCCAATTCGCCTACAAATTTTCGCTTAAATGGGTATTTAAGTTTCTTAGAGAAACACGAATTAGAACCTAAAATTTTTCAGATTCAAACAACGGCTAGATCAACAACGTTGAAAAATTTAGAAATCAAACATATTTTAGAAACAGAAGAAATCGACAGCTTGTTTTGTACGGATGATTTAACGGCTATCCTAGCATACAATCAATGTCAGCAGTTGAAGATAAACGTTCCTGAGCAAATCAAGATCATTGGGTATGATGGGACCAAATTCATTCAAAATTATTTTCCTCAACTATCAACGATTGCCCAACCAATGGCTGATTATGCAGATATTTTAGTAGATTTGTTGTTACAACGAATCCAAAATCCAGAAAAAAAGCTTGAAAAAAATTACCTGCTACCGGTAAAACTAATTCAAGGTCAAACAACATAACCCTTAAAAGGAGTGAACAATATGTTATACGGTGCAATCGAGGCTGGAGGCACGAAATTTGTTTGTGCAGTAGGAAACGAAAACTTAGAAATAATTGAGCGTGTATCGTTTCCTACAGAAACACCTGAAAAAACCATGCGCTCTGTGATTGATTTTTTCAAAAAATTTGAAACACTCTCAACTATTGGAGTCGGATCATTTGGCCCAATCGATGTTAAACGAGAGTCTGAAACGTATGGTTATATTACATCTACACCTAAACTTGCATGGAAGAATTTTGATTTTGTTGGGTATTTAAAAGACCAGTTGGCTAACATTTCTGTTGCTTGGACAACGGATGTAAATGCGGCTTGTTATGGGGAATATGTTGCAGGATGCGGTAAAGGGTTATCAAATGTAGTGTATTATACTATCGGAACAGGAGTTGGTGGTGGTGCTTTAGTAGATGGGCAATTCGTTGAAGGCTTTAGCCATCCCGAAATGGGCCATGCAATGGTTCGACGACATCCTGATGATACATTTATCGGTAGTTGTCCGTACCACAAAGACTGTTTGGAAGGCTTGGCTGCAGGACCTGCCATCGAGAAAAGAACGGGGACTAAAGGACAGGATTTACCACCAGAAGATTCGTCATGGGATATTGAAGCATACTACATTGCACAATGTGCGTATAATACGACCTTACTTTTTTCTCCACAAATAATTATTTTTGGCGGCGGCGTTATGAAGCAAGAACAATTAAGAAAAAAAGTCCAAGAACAATTCGCCAAGCTCATTAACGATTATGTGAAATATCCAGATTTATCGACTTATATCGTTACTCCTCAATTGGGGGACAATGCTGGTGTGATTGGTGGTCTCGCTTTAGCGAAGGATTTGTATCTACAGGCTTAACCAAAGGTGACAAAGTAGAAGCCACTATAGACTATCGTTCAATGACTTATAATTTAATCGATGTGTGATCTTTTTTTTCATATTATTGATTTGACAGTCTATCCAACTATTATTCACTTCCAATACGAAGAGTAATATCATAACTAGGAATATTTTTAGAAATCTCGCCATAAATGGACTAAATAATAAAAGAAACGTTCTACACTTACAATCAGATCAAGATTACAACAATAGACATTGTAAGTAAAAACACAATCTTGTATAATAAAACTAATCAGAAAAGCTACTTCTACTTCCTAGTAGAAGTACTTTTTTTATCTAAATTTAAAGGAGGAAAAAGTATGTTTTTAAATTTTATCGGGTTAACGTTATTCTTTGGTATGGGAATATTAGTTGCAAATGGTCTTAGTTTAATGATCACAAAAGGGAGAAATATCAAAAAAATCCTTGTGTTAGTGGTTATTGAGCTACTTTTGCTGGGCAGTTTCTTATTTATTGCCTTACCTAGTAAGACACTGTCAACTATTCTATGGATCAACCTAATAGGGGCTGTGGTTGCAAGTGGTTTATTATTAGCAAGTCGTTCTCTTAGCCAAGCCTCTAATAAAATCTTGCATAAAGGGCATAAAACTACTGGGATAACCGGAGTGAATGATTGGTCTGGGCGTGTATTAGGCCTTAGTATTGTTGCAATGGTTTTATTATTCATTGTTAGTTCTGTAACGAAGATAACAGCGATTGATGATGTCTACCAAACGATTCCTTTGAAGACTGAAGAAAAGGCAGAGGTTTTAACATCTACCAAAGAAACGCCGATAGCCATTGCACCGAAAACAGCAAAACGTAAAATGTTACAAAAGTTCTCAGTGATTCCAAATTCCAATATGTTTACACTGGATGGGATTACAGCGCAAGTTGTGAATGGGGAATATGTCTATGTTGCAACAGTAGAGTTTAATGGATTTTTCAAATGGTCAAAATTAGGAGCAGTTCCTGGCTACTTCATTATTAGCGCAACGGATATCAATGCGCAACCAAAATTTGTGGAAAAGCCGATCATTTACACACCTTCAGCTTATTTTGGGAAAGATGTTGCACGTAAAATCTATGCAGCGTATCCTGATTATGCGGCTACAGGGAAAATCAATTTGGAAATCGATGAAGAGGGAAATCCTTTTTATATCCAAACATTATATAAAGAATACGGTGTTTCTGGTCGAATGAACTATAACGAATTTAAGACAGCCGTTTTAAATGCTACAACGGGCAAAGTGAAAGTCTATGACAGCAAAGATGCGCCCAAATTTGTAGATGCGCCAATCACAAGTTCTGCTGCCAACAGTATCAATGAATACTTTGGACGTTATAGCCAAGGTTGGTGGAATCAAACGATGTTTGGTGCTAAAAAAGATGTTAAAATCCCGACGGAAAATGGTATCTATGCATCAGGTCAAATCACACCAATGATGAATAAAGAAGGCAGTCAATTATTGTATTTTACAGATTTTACAAGTGGAGATGAGGATCAAGATTCCGCTTTAGGCTATTCACTGATCAATGCCAGAACAGGTCAAGTAACCTATTATCGTGATACAAAAGTCGGGATCATGGATAGCGATGGCGCCATTTCGATTGCAGCGAAAATTTACCCAGAGAAAAAATGGAAAGCCAGTATGCCAGTGTTGTATAATATCGATGGTGTTCCAACTTGGATTGTTTCTTTAATGGACAGTAAAGGGATTTTCAAAAAATATGTGTATGTCAATGCAGTTGATAATGATATTGTGGTGGATGCTGATGCGGCACAAAATGCATTGGATGCTTACCGAATTGAATTAGCAACAAAAGGCAGTAATAATACAAGTAGTGAAGCTGCGGATTTACAAGAAATCAAAGGAAGTGTTTCTCGTGTGACGATTGTTGCTAGTGAGGCACAAACTGTTGTTTCTTTCTTATTGGAGAACGATAAAATCATCTACAGTGTGACAACAAATAATAGTCCAATGGCTCTTTTCTTGAAAGAAGGGGACAAGGTGGCGTTCAAAGCATCAGTTACAGCAGATGTAAAAGCTGCCAGTATTGAAAATCTTGTGATTGAAGGGCTAGAATAGTGATCTAGAAAAGTTTAGCGGTAACAGCATATAACGACTATAAACCTAGAGGGGAAAAGGCCCTCTAGGTTATTTTAATAGACTAAAAACGAGTAATGAAAAAATGGAACAGCCCTATTTTTCTTTTACTTTAGCACTTATATTATTTGCTCAGGGAAGACCTGGCTAAATACGAGCTAAAAACACAATTTTATTTTCACTCATATCTATCTTTCCTCGTTTTAATCCCAAGCTATCATCTAGTTAATTCAATTCTTTTGACATTCCAAAGGGCAATTCCCAAGAATAGAACACTGCTCACGATCAAAATCATGACAGGAATCAAGACATCGTGTTGATAGTTCAAAACAATCCCTAGTTCTTTTTGAACTGCCAGTGCAATTTTGGGAGAATCAGAAGCAAACGCATTTTCTGTCAGAATCTTTCGGATCAAAACAATCCCACTTGTTAGAGGGAAATATTGAATCACGTTTCCTGTTGCCTCTGGTAAGCTGCCGATCGGGACATAACAGCCAGTTAAAAAACCAAGTAATGGACCGATAATAGAGGTCATCGTTGAAAATGTATCAATTCGACGGAAAAAACTGGCAATAAAAAACATAAATGCTGAAGAACATAAAACGGTCAGCAGACTTGCTAAAATGAGTAAACCAAATTGTTTAAAGGATAGCAAAGCACCATTTGAAATAAAGACGATATACAACTCAGAGACAATGATCACACCTAATGTCACGAACATTGAAATAAAAAAGGTACTGAGAAAATACCCCAACATGATGTGTTTTTTTGAAATAGGTGAAATCATAAAGTCTGTATAAACATTACGTTCTTTGTCACGGATCAATTGGCTGACTGAACCTAACGTAGAGCTGGCTGAGACAATTCCAATCACACCAGCTAGCATCCAAGTGTCAATCACTAATTGCGGCTGCGAAAGCATTGATAATTGCTTGATCATGCTATCTCCTAATAAAAATACATATAAACCGATCATGATAAAGGCACCTATGAAGGAACCCACTACTGCTTGTTTATTTTTAAAAAATAAGGTTAATCCTCTATATACTAATGCATTCATTTTAGTTGTTCTCCTTCTTGGCAATCGATAAAAAGACATCTTCTAGTGTGTTACACTGGTAGGTCTTTTTTAAATTTTCAGGTGTGTCATAAGCGACCGTTCGACCTTCTGCTAGCATTAAGATTCGATCGGAATCTCTGGCTTCTTCCATATAGTGGGTAGTTAAGACGATGGTCATCTGATATTTTTCTTTTAACTGATGGATCAATAGCCACATATCGGCACGAGAGAGGATATCTAATCCTGTAGTCGGTTCATCGAGAAATAATAATTTAGGTGTGTTCAATAATGCTCGGGCAATATCTACCTTACGTCGTTCTCCTCCCGATAAAACACCATAACGCTTATTTAGTAGATGACTTCCTTGAACGTCCTGTAATTTTATTTTGGCTAGTTCTTTTGCTTCTTTCCAATTTTTAGTATAAAAATAAGCTCTCATAACTAAATTTTCTTTTACTGACAATTCAGAATCCATAATGCTATTTTGAAATACGACTGATATCAGTGATTTGTGTTCTAAAGAATCTGACCCTATTTTTTTGCCATCTAATTCTATTTCTCCAGTGTCAGCTTTGAGTAATCCTAAAAGCAAGGAAATCAAAGTTGATTTTCCAGCACCATTTGGACCGAGAATAGAAAATAACTCACCGTTTCTAATGGAAAATGAGACAGAATCCAATACGACTTGCTCCCCATATTTTTTTCCAAGCGTTGTTACGTTGACTAATTCATTCATCTGATTTGCTCCTTTTTATTCTTGTTGATAAATCAACTATAACTGCTAAGATTTTAAGGAACAATAGTATTTTCCTAAGTGGTTAAAATTCAAAACCAAGAGGTAAAAAAATATGCAAAAATTCACGAAAATGAAAAGAAACAAAGGATTCTCAATGTTGAGATTGAATAGATCCAACTTATTGTTCTTCAAATTTTCATGAATTTTTGCTCATCGTTAATTAGTATAGTCTAACCTAACCTTGTTTTCGTTTTTGGATAAATTGATTGATCTTTTCTGCTTCTTTGAGGTCATTGCTATACATAATAAATCGGATAAACAGATAAATCAGCACAACGATGACATAATTCAGTAATAGCCCACCAAAACCTAGTTTCCAATGAAGCAAACGATTTGCTAGGGTTATTTGCAAACAAACAATCAGTAAGTAGATCCCGTGATTTAGTAGGATTCTTTGGCTAGAGTATTTTTCATGATCTTCAATAAGAAAGTGTAATGAACCAGAAATCGCGGCAATCAATAACATATAGCCGAGAGAATGAGTTAATGCATCGGTTTGTAGAACGAAATTGAGTATGACCAGTGTTGTAAAGATCAATGAGGTCAAACGAAAAGCTTCTTTCAAATAGTTGATTATCTTCATATTTATCGCTCCATTCCAAGACATTTTTTTAATTCTGGAACATATTTTCTCGAGATCGCAACTTTTTCCTCATTGATCAAACGAGCTTCAAATCGTCCGCTAATCAAGGGGGCAATTGCTTGGATTGCTTCGATATTAAGCAACATCGATTTTGAGATACGGATAAAATCAAAGTGCATTAATTTTTCTTCGAGTTGGTAAAGTTTGTCATTACTTTGATACACTTGTTTTTCAGTATAAATAAAGCTTCTTTTATCGACGACTTCAATATATAAAACATCAGAAAACAAAATTTTGTAGAGCGCATTTTCTGCCTCGCCAATTAAAAAATGCTCTTCTTCATTGAGGATGCTGATTACTTTTTCAATGGTTGGTGATAGTTGATGAAGCTTAAATATGGCTTGTTCTTCAGTGGTTGGATCAATAATTTCAATAGTAGTTTTCACACTCGTTTCCTTTCTAACGTAGACTTATTGCCATTATTATAGCATAAGGGCAATCTGCTTTAGAGCATGATTTGATTAGTTGCTGTCTTAGAAGCGTTAGAGTAAACTTACTGGTAGAAAGAGGTATGCGTACTTCATATCCAAAAGGAGGAATAATGATGAATGTTACACAATTATCTAGTGATACGTTAAAGAGAGCACAAGAGCGTTTTGAAGAGACCTTGGATCAAATGAGTGTGGATGAAGCGAATACGATGCCGGCAGCCTTGATTAAATCAGTTACCTGGTTAATCTGGCATACGGCAAGAGAACTGGACTATCAGATTTCTGAACTTAATCAGACCAAGCCGTTATGGTTATCAGCAGGCTGGAGTACGAAATTTGCATTGGATTTACCGGATGACACAGAAGATTGGCATCATACACCAGAAGAAGCTGCAAAAGTCAAAGTAACGGAGAAAGCATTACTATCTGAGTATTTAAAAGCAAGCGTAGATCTTACCAATACGTATTTAGCAACACTTGAGGGAAAAAATCTTAGTGATGTTGTAGATAGAAACTGGACACCAGTTGTCACACGGCAGGCGCGGATTGTTTCTGCTATCGACGATGCTGTGATGCATTCAGGGCAAGCTGTGTATACAAGAAGATTGGTGATTGGGAAGTAGTTAAGAGTAAAGTGTGGGAACCTTCGTTTTAAATGTCAACTGAAATAGAGTGTTGAGTCGAGCAAAAAGAAACGCTATTTAAGTATTTTATGTACTTAGAATAGCGTTTCTTTTTATTGATCAGGATGACGTACTGGATTCCCTTAAAATCAATGAAACGGGAACCACAATTTGGCGACCTAATTCTCCTTTTTTACTAATCAATTCTAGCAACGATTCCACCGCATAGTTGGCAATCAAGGTAGTATTTTGGCGTACAGATGAGAGTGTAGGCGTCGTATATTTTCCAGCGTAAGTATCATCGAAACCAATTAATTTTATTTTTTTAGGAACATCGATTTGATTTTTCTTTAGACTTAGCATTAACTCTAACGCAATTAAATCATTGATCGAAAAAATGCCATCTACATTCGGATTTTTCTTAAGAAAAGTAAGCAAATTTTGCTCGAAATCTGAATGTTCAATATCGATAGAAAGTAAGTGTTGTTTTGCATTGAAGGGGATACTATTTTTCTTTAATGCATCTTTAAAGCCTTTCAACCGTTCTTTAGCGCTAGTTGATTTTTGATTATGCATCGCAATAATAGGATGCAGACATCCTTCATGGATTAATTCTTCGGCACTTTCAAAAGCGCCTTGATAATGATTGGACGAGATGAAAATAGTATT
This sequence comes from Enterococcus sp. 12C11_DIV0727, assembly GCF_002148425.2. Classification (NCBI taxonomy): domain Bacteria; kingdom Bacillati; phylum Bacillota; class Bacilli; order Lactobacillales; family Enterococcaceae; genus Enterococcus; species Candidatus Enterococcus lemimoniae. The sequence goes on from NZ_CP147248.1 coordinate 2,714,940, forward strand.
TTCTTTCTTTTTCGGTTCGCGATCAATGCAGATATAAGGGATTTTCTTTTCAGCACTAGAAGAATCAAACTCAAACTCTTCCGCGCCCGAAATCACGATTAGGCCATCTACCCCTTTGCCTTCCAAAATGCGTAGGTACGCAAGTTCTTTTTCTGAGCTTCTAGAGGTATTACAAATAATGGTGGAGTAGCCTTTAGCAAATAAAATTTCTTCCAATTGTTGAACAACATCAGAAAAGAAATAATTACTGATATCCGGTACTAAAATTCCAATCGTAAATGATTTATTCATGCGTAAATTTTTCGCGCTATAGTTCATTTTATAGCCAGTGTCTTCAATAACCTTGAGCACTTTTTTTCTAGTTTCAGCTGAAAAGCGGCCGTTATCATTAATGACCCTAGAAACAGTCGCAACAGAAACTCCGGCAATCTCAGCAATATCTTTGATCGAATAGTTTTTCATAGATAGCATCCTTTTGAGTAATCGTTCTCTTTTTTCTTTTATATTTAATATTATTTTCTCATAAATTCTAGCTGAATACAAACATTCAAGGCAAATTTTGATTGACAGGTTAAAATATTGGTGATATATTGTCCATAAACAAAGGTAAACGATTACTCAATTTTTTTTTGAAGCTTGGGTAATCGTTATCTCAAGAGAGGAGGAAATACAATGGACAAATTATTATGTCCCTCAATGATGTGTGCAGACTTTTCTAATTTAAAAAAGGATACGCAAGAACTTGATCAAGCGGGGGTCGATATTTTTCATATGGATATTATGGATGGTCGTTTTGTTCCCAATTTTGGAATGGGTTTGCAAGATTTTGAACTCGTTCGTTCTGTTACGGATAAATTGTTGGATGTTCATTTAATGATTCAAGAACCAAGTAAGTACGTAGAGAAGTTTGCGGACCTTGGGGCGGATATTATTTATATTCATCCTGAGGCTGACCAGCAGGCTGCCAGAACATTGGCTATGATCCAGCAGAAAGGGAAAAAAGCAGGTATTGCAATCAACCCGGGAACCTCAGTTGAAACGATCCTGGATTTACTATTTTTAGTGGATTATGTGATGGTGATGACTGTAAATCCTGGATTTGCAGGGCAACAATATTTAGCGTATACAGATTCTAAAATAGAAAAACTCGTGGGCTTATCAAAAATACATCATTTTGAAGTAATGGTTGATGGGGCAATTTCACCAGAAAAAGTGGCACAATTAAGTAAAAATGGTGTGACAGGTTTTGTATTAGGAACATCGGCATTATTTGGGAAAGCGGGAACTTATCAAGAAATACTGACAGAATTAAGAAAATAATAGAATTGAGTACACAAAAATAGTTTAGTTCTCACTAACAGGAGGAATCAGTTTATGAAATTGGCAATTGGCAGTGATCATGTTGGCTTTGAACTAAAGCCGATTATTATCGATTATCTAAAAGAATTGGGACATGACGTTGAGGACTTTGGCGCATATTCGTCAGAACGAACGGATTATCCTCAATATGGTAAAAAAGTAGCAGAAGAAGTTGCTTCTGGAAACGTTGATGGTGGGATTTTGATTTGTGGAACAGGTGTTGGGATTTCGATTTCTGCCAATAAAGTAAAAGGAATTCGTGCAGTTGTTTGTAGCGAACCCTATTCAGCACGGCTATCTAAAGAGCATAACAACACGAATATCCTTGCGTTTGGTTCTCGAGTGATTGGGAGCGAACTAGCAAAAATGATAGTAAAAGAATGGTTAGATGCTTCCTTTGAAGGGGGAAGGCATGCCAAACGAGTAGAGATGATTCGGCAGTTAGAGAATTAAACAAGAGTTTACTCTCTTTATTAATGGATAATTATGATTAAATTTGAAATAAAATGAAAAAAAATGGTTGAAATTGAAAATGAGAGATGCTATTATGGGGGTGTAGAAGAGAAAAGGAGGAATAAAAATGAAGTTAGCGACAAGAATCAATTCATTTTTACCAAAATTCAATAATGATGTAGAAGAAGTCTTGCAAGAATTTAATCGCTTAGGATTAACACATGTTGATTTTAATTATCCAGAACATGTAGAAACGATTTCTGCTAAAAAAATGAAAGGGATTTTACAAGCCAATAAGTTGCAGGCTAATGGGGTTGCTTTACGGTTTCGAGATGAATTTATTAACGGGGAACTTGGAAATGCGGATCAAAGGATTTCAATGAAAGCTATACAGTTATGTAAAGAAGCCTGTGATTACTGCCGTGAAGTCGGGGGCGAGGTTGTGACTATTTGGTTAGGCTTTGATGGGTTTGATTACTCATTTCAGATTGAGTATGAAAAAGTTTGGAATCAAATCAAAGACTGTCTGATCGAAATCACTGATTACGCACCAGACCTTAAGATTAGTATTGAGTATAAGCCGTTCCAACCAAGAGCATATGCCTTTTTAGATAGTTTTGGAGTAGCGTTATCAATGGTTCATGAGGTCGGTCGTGAGAATTTGGGCATTACGTTAGATTATTGTCATATGCTGATGAAACATGAAAATCCTGCATATGGAGCAAGCATTTTAGGTAGTCGGGAAAAATTGTTTGGGGTTCATTTAAATGATGGCTATGGATTGAATGATGATGGTTTGATGATCGGGACAAGTACATTGATCAAAACGATCGAATTTATCTATTATACGAAACTGCATAACTACGATCATGCATTTTATTTTGATACATTCCCAGTGATTGAAGAGCCAGTAGCTGAATGTGAAAGAAACATCAAGATGATCAAAAAAATCGATTCGATCATAGATAGATTAGGGATGGACTATATTGCGGAGCTAATCAAGCAAAATAGTGGAGTGAAAGTAAGTGATTTAGTATTAGAAATCTTAATTTAAGATTTCTAATACTAAGTTCTAACAATAAAAAGAATCAGGGGAGTGAATAAAGATGGACTTCAAATTAGCAGCAAAAGAAATTTTAGAAAATGTTGGCGGCGCAGATAATTTAGCGAATATGACACATTGTGCTACACGATTGAGATTAACATTGAAAGATCCTTCTAAGGCAAATGATGAGGCAATCAAAGAGATTGATGGTGTTGTCAATATTGTCAACAAAGCCGGACAATATCAAATTTTGATCGGAACTGAAGTACCGAAGTTATACGATGAATTTGAAGCATTAGTTACAGACGATGATGGTAGTGTTCAAGTAAATAATGATGGCGAGAGTTCTGGTAACATTGTTAGTAATATTTTTTCAGCTATCTCAGCCATTTTTGCTCCGTTATTACCTGCCTTAGCGGGTTCGGGTATTCTACGAGGCTTGTTAATCTTAGCTGTGCAAACGGGTATTTTATCCGAAGCTAGTGGAACGTATAGTATTTTAAATGTTGCGTCAATGAGTGTCTTTTATTTTTTACCAGTATTGTTAGCGTTTACTTCAGCTAGAAGGTTTGGCGCTAGTCCTTATTTATCTGCATTGATAGGTGCAGCATTACTAAATCCAGAATTTATTGCATTGATGGGAGATACTGGAAATGGTGCTACAACAAGCTTTTTAAAAATCCCTGTTGTTTTAATGAATTATAATTCTACAGTTGTTCCCATTATTCTCTCAATTTGGGCGTTTTCTTATCTGTATAAGTTTTTAGATAAGAAAGTTCCAGAAACACTAAAATTAGTTATTATTCCATTAATCTCTCTAGCAGTCATGATCCCATTGACGGTGATCGTTATTGGTCCAATTGGTGTTTATAGTGGTGAAGCTGTTGCACAAGTTGTTAATTGGTTGATTGAACGCAGCAGTATTTTAACGGGTATCTTGATTGGCGGTGGTTGGAGTGTTCTTGTGAGTTTAGGGATTCACTGGGCCGTTAATCCAATCATGATCAACAATGTTTCAACTTATGGTTTTGATTATATTGTCCCATTTACGTTTGCCTGTAACTTTGCGGTAATTGGGACGACGATCGGTGTCTATTTTAAAGCAAGAAATAACAAGCTCCGTAGTTTTGCTGTCACCGGTTTAGTTACAGTTGCTCTTTCAGCGATTATCGAGCCTACTTTATTCGGTTTATTAGTAAAAAATAAAAAGTTGTTTTTAGCGCAAATCATTGGTGGGGCTGTAGGCGGGGCTTATTTAGGCTTAACCAAAGTAGTAACAAACGCCTTTGTGTTTGGTAGTGTGACAACTTTTCCGGCTTTTGTGACCGATAATGCATCAAATTTTATTCAAGCGATGATTGGATTAGGGATCTCGTTAGCAGTATCAGCTATTTTAGCTTATATGTTTACGGAAAGGGAAGAAATGTTATCTTAAAAACGTCAAAGAACTTCTTTCAAATTCGTTTATTTCGTTACTATTTATCCATATTTATGGTATTTTAAGAATGTATATCCTTCTTGAACTAGTTCGTAATGAAAAAATGAAAGGAGTTTCTTATGATTCCCTATGTACGACAAGAGAAAATTATAGAAATACTAGAAAATAGAGAGCTGATCAAAATCGAAGAACTACAAACCTTAATTCCGGAAGTGTCTATGTCTACTCTTCGACGTGATTTAAAAGAGCTTGAAGGGTTAAATAAGGTCCAAACTTTGTCAGGAGGCGCTGTCAAGATTTGTTCAAGTGTTTCGGAGCTGCCTATGTCAACCAAATCTAGTTTGCAAACAAAAGAAAAACTGTATATAGCTGAATTGGCTGCTCGTGAGGTTGTCACTGGAGAAACGATTTATCTAGATTCTGGTTCCACGTGTACGACATTATTAAGAGAATTACTTAAAAAGAAAATCAAGATCATTACTACAAATACGGATGTTTTTCGATTGACGGGAGAATTTGAAGCAGAGATCACAGTTTTAGGTGGAACTTACGATCCTAAAATTTCGTCATTAAGTGGTCCGTTAGCTGAAGCAAACATTCAAAAATATATCTTTGATAAAGCGTTTCTAGGCGCAAACGGGATTGATTTAAAATTTGGTGTAACGACGCCAAATTTAGTTGAAGCAATCAAAAAAAAAACCGTCATCGATCATGCGAAAAAGTCATTTTTGTTATGTGATAGCTCTAAGTTTCATAAATCATCTGCAGTGAAATCCTTTGATTTGAATGAAGTTATTTTGATTTCGGATAAAGAGGATTCAGAGTTGTGTAAAGCAATGAAGATTATTGCGAAATAAGGGGCGGCACAATAAAGTGTTCGTTCTCTGGAAGAAAACAAGCGGTTGAGACAGAAGTTGCTTCTGTTCCAACCGCTTATTCAGACACTTATTTTTTCACATTTTTCCTACGCAAATTGAAATGCTAGAACGAAACAGGCTATGATATTGAAACCAGTTTCCTCATTATAATCATTTAAGCACGATTAGCGGTAGGGCTTTCGATGTATTTACTTTGAGGTTTTTGTGTTGTAAGGATAATGTAATAGATATTTCTATAAGAAAGTGTAATAATGTCAACGTTATCAGTCGTTTTTTTAGGTGCTGCAGTAGCAATAGTAGGCGGGGGGGTGCTAATAAAAAGCAATCTAAAAAATAAACATTGTATGGGACGCTAGTTAGAAAATTTCTTCTAACTAGCGTCCCATACTCAGGAATGTAATTCAAAACTGCTCATATAAATCATCATCAACTTCTCAATCCGCGCCCTCTATCAATCAAATACCAACAAACTGCATAAAGCACAGAGATAAAGAGAATCAAAATAACTAGAGACAAAATGATCGGGACATCGATCGTGCCGAGGAAACCATACCTAAAACCCGAAATCATATAGACAATCGGATTGACTTTAGAGATGGCTTGCCAAATCGGTGGCAACATTGAGATTGCGTAAAAGACACCACCAAGATAGGTTAATGGTTGCAAAACGAAGGTTGGAACGATAGAGACATCATCAAAGGATTGGGCAAAGATCCCATTTAATAAACCAGCTAATGAGAATAAAATAGCGGTCATAAGAAGGGTAATAATCACAATCGACCAAGAATAAACATGAAGTGGTACAAAGAATAAAGAAATTATGGTTACAAGTGTCCCAACTAGAACACTTCTGCCCAATCCGCCAAAGACAAATCCCCAAATAATAATGTGGGTTGGCACTGGTGCAACGAGTAATTCTTCAATATTTTTCTGGAACTTCTGTGAGAAAAATGAAGAAGAAACATTCGCATAAGAACTGGTGATAACAGACATCATGATTAGACCTGGAACAATAAATTCCATATAAGAAAATCCTTCCATCTGCCCGATCCGCCCACCGATCAGATTTCCGAAAATAACAAAATAGAGTGAAGTGGTAATGACTGGTGGTACTAAGGTTTGCACCCAAATCCGTAGATAACGATTCGTTTCTTTGACTGCAAGGCTTCTTAAAGCGGTGAAATATAACTTAAACATGTTCATTCTCCTTATTCGTATAAAAGTATTGATGCTTATGCCGTATACCATTCCACTAGCTTATACTTGGAAAGTGGAACTGGCATCCATTGGATGTTTTTCTTCTGTAATTTTTAGAAACAGTTCTTCTAATCGGTTGGATTTATTGCGCATGGAAAGCACCTGAATGCCTTGTTTTGTGAGTTGTTCAAACAAACCATTCAATCCTTGATTACGTTCAATCTCCACTTCAAGTGTTTGTTTATCTTCGAAGTTGGACGTATAACCAATAATTTCAGGTTCTTTGTCAAAAGGTGCTAAATCAAAGATAAATGTCTCAAACTGTAATTTTGACAGTAATGTTTTCATGCTCGTATTTTCAATCAGCTGCCCTGATTGAATAATGCCAATATTTCGGCAAAGCATCTCAGCTTCTTCTAAATAATGAGTTGTCAGAATGATCGTTGTGCCGTTTTCATTCAACTCTCTTAGAAAATCCCACATTTCCCGTCTTAGTTCAATATCAACTCCGGCTGTAGGTTCATCTAAAATAAGTAGACGAGGCTCATGCATCAAAGCACGTGCAATCATCAATCTACGCTTCATTCCGCCTGAAAGCATTCTGGCACGAACATTACGTTTTTCCCAGAGATCCGACTGTTTCAGATATTTCTCGCTGCGTTTCAAGGCTTCTTTTTTTGAAACACCATAGTAACCAGCTTGATTGACAACAATTTGCTCGACTGTTTCAAATGGGTTAAAGTTAAACTCTTGAGGAACCAGACCGATTTGTTGTTTAGCCATAACTAAATCAGTGTCCAAATCGTAACCAAAAACCTTTACTTTCCCAGAAGTTTTATTGACAAGGGAAGTGATGATCCCGATGGTTGTTGATTTACCCGCTCCATTTGGTCCTAAAAGAGCGTAAAAGTCACCTTCTTCTACGGCTAAGTCGATCCCTTTAAGAGCTTCAACCCCGCTGCCATAGACTTTTTTTAAATCCGTTATTTCAAGTGCATACGTCATTTAATCATGATCTCCTTTTGTTTCTTTATTGTTTTGGCAAAGACAATCTTCTCCACTATCAGAAAGCAATTGCACCATAGAACGCATAAATTCCTTTACAAAGTCTTCTTTTAAAGTGTAATGATGCCACTGACCTTGTTTGCTGACAGATACAATTCCGGCACTTTCTAAGACCTTCATATGATGAGAAAGTGTGGGTTGCGTAAAATCAAAATGCTTTAATACGTTACAAGCACACATACTACTGTAAGAAAGTAAATCAATTATTTTCATACGTTTTGGATCAGCCATCGCTTTTAGTACCAATGAAATTTTTTCGTAATCCATCTCTATTCCTCCTGAACATAGATAACTGTCTATGTTCAATATAGAGGAACATGAATAGAATGTCAAGCAGTGCTGGTGCTGCGAAATAGGTAGGAAAAGAGAAATAAATCCGAATAATTCTCTTGCTAAAATAAAGTCCGATTCGGTAGAATTTACATTTAAATCGACGCCACTTCATCACACGTAGTAATACTGTTATAATAGAAAAGCAAACGAGTATGGTCAACGAAAAAAATGTATTTAGAGGAGAAAATAAAACAATATGAGAAATATCAGATTAACGATCGAGTATGATGGAACTAGATATCTTGGCTGGCAAAGACTTGGTGACTCAGATAAAACGATTCAAGGGAAAATCGAAAATATCCTAACACAAATGACACGTTCAAAAATTGAAATCATTGGTTCTGGTCGAACGGATGCTGGAACCCATGCCCGAGGACAGATTGCTAATTTCAAAACAGATAGCAAAATGGAACGACCAGAGATGATTGAATTTCTAAATCGTTATCTGCCAAAGGATATTGTTGTCAAAAAGCTTGAAGAAGTGCCTGAACGATTCCATGCTCGGTACAATGCTGAAGGGAAAAAATATAGTTATTATGTCTGGAACGATGCGATTCCGTCTGCGTTTGAACGTAATTATAGTTTTCACTATTCTGAAGAACTTGATGTTGAATTAATGAATGAAGCTTGCCGTAAATTAATTGGAACTCATGACTTTATTGGCTTTTCTTCTCTTAAAAAGACGAAAAAGTCTACGACTCGAACAATCAAAGAACTAGCAATCCAAAAAGAAGGTAAGCTGATTCATTTTACCTTTATTGGGGATGGCTTCTTGCATAAAATGGTTAGAATCCTGATGGGGACAATTTTAGAAATCGGTACTGGAACATTGAAGTTAGAGGTAATTGACGAGGTATTTAAAAATAAAATCAGAAGTGAGGCTGGAATCACAGTACCTGCTCAAGGGCTATTTTTAGATGAGGTTTATTATTGAGCCTGATAGTGATAATTAGAAAGTGAGTTTCGCCAAACTGTTAAATAACCAGAGTTTGGGACAAAAGTTGGTTCACTTTTTGTTAAATACGTTAATCCTGAATAAATGGTGGGGGCAGAAGCAGCTTATTTCTCGGGTCTAAACGCTTCTGTCCCAACCTCTGGTTATTTAGATTTTATGGATTGATTGGTTTCGGAAGAATCAAGTTCAACAAACAACTGATACAAAGCCCCCAATAAATTCGAAGAATTTCGAAAAGCACAGGCTTCTATAACAAGAGGAGGAAATGTTTGTCCCAGCATTGTTTCTTCCTGTCTAACAATAGAATATTGCATCTGAATCATTTCAATCAGACTGTCTTGGGCACTGATGCCACCACCAATCACGATTTTTTCTAAATCTAATAAGACTTGCATATCGATCAGAAGAATGGCAATATCACGACAATAATGTTCAAATAAGGTGGTTAAAGCAAGCGATGAGTGTTCTGTTATTGCCAGAAAAACAGCGTCATGATCGTCTGTTGAAACATCTAGCAGTGCAGTAGCTTCTTTCATAAATTTTACGGCAGACCCATGAAAACCAAAGATTTGAGGTTGTTCAGGATTTGGTGATTGTCGAATCAGAAAGCTTAGTTCACCTGCTTGAAAATGTGGACCTTGGTGTAAATGATTATCTAAAATCAATCCACCGCCAATGCCAGTGCCTAAAACGACTGCTGCACCATTTTCAATTCCTTTTAGATTACCGATCCACCATTCCGCTAATGCTGCTGCCTTACCATCATTGATCACTGCAAAGGGTAAATCAGTAATACTGGCAATCCATTCTTTCATAGAAAAATCATAAAGAAATAGCAAGGCCCCTCCAGTATGGACATACCCTTTAGCTGAATCGATTCTACCCGGACAACTCATAGCGATTCCTTTTATTTGTTCTTTTTGAGCAGTTATTTCAGAAGTAATCACTTCTTTGAATAGCACCAAAGTTTTAGGAGTGGATCGTCGCCAAGTTTGAATAAAATTGCCAGCCCGATCGATCAGCCCAAATTTAATATAAGTTCCACCAACATCAATACTTAAATAATGCATCATTCAACCCTCCGAATTCCCAATAAATTACTTTTGTATCCATCTTAAAGAAAACGGATGAAAAAAGCAATTTCCTCATTATTACACTCTTTGGCAATATCACTTTTTTGATTTAAATGAAAGACATGTCCTAGCTCTGAGCCATCTGAATTTGTATAAAGTTTGTAGGTTGTTTCAACGCCAACGGAGGTTAAATGATCAGCCAATGGTTTGGCAATTTCTTTTAGAAAATCATGGGTAGATGTTGCAACAAAAGCTGGTGGGAAATCAGCTGTGATGTAGCTTTCTACCGGAAACTGACTTTCAAGTGTAGGTGTCATTGTTTCACCAAAGTAAAACGGAAAATCTTGATTAACGGCAGCGTTTTGTCCAATGAAATAGGCACCGCAATTCAAAGCAACTGCTTTAAATTGAACGGCTGCAATCTTAAATGAAAATTTTTGTGCATAAGTTGGATTGCTTGTTAACGTTGCATATTGTTCTGCTAGTTGCCCGCCTGCGCTATCGCCAACTAAGAAAAGGTTATTTAGATCAATATAGTAGTTTTTTCCATGTTCGATCAACCAATTCATTAAGGCGTTGGTATCTTCCAATGGCGCTGGATAGCGATGATCTGGCGCTAAACGATAATTAAAGTTTACGACAGTAAAGCCTTGTGTGGCTAAATACATGGTGTAAAAACGATAAAGTTCTTTGTCTCCATAGAAGAAACCACCACCGTGGATATTGATGATTGTTGGTAAGCAATGATCCGTCCCTTTTGGATAGTAAATATCAAATGTATTTTCAATGCCATATGGACCGTAGGATAAATCCTTGAATGTTTCTAAAGTGTCAGGTTCAGTTAAACCAAAATCACGCTTTTGGTCGGTTTCTTGCATTTGGATACGCATTGTTGGAATATCAATTGCTAGCATAGTTGTTGCCTCCTAATTAATTTTTTAGTAAAGATCGATTTTTTTCTTTTATCAGTAAGCTAGTCCCCATCACTACAGCAAGCGCTAAAAAACCGCCGGATGCTACTAACATACTGAATGCAGGTGAAGAATTTCCAAATAAATTTCCTAAAGTATTTAATAATATTGGTGAGAAAAAAACACCGATGTTGGTTGCGATAATCAAACAAGTATAAGAAATATTAATGGCATTTTTTGGTGCTACTTTTGCAGTCCAAGTATAGATGAAAGGCACCGAGGCACCAAAACCAATCCCGATCAAGAGAACGCCAATAATCAAAATTGGCAAATTACTGGATTTACTGATAATAAAAAACCCAATCGCAGCTAGAAGTAATCCTAGCGGTAAAAGCGTTTGCTTCAGTAGCTTGTGTATTTTCCCATAAAATAGACCAATGGGAATACCAACGAGTGTGCTAAGACCAGCGCTAATTGATACGCTGCTGGTACTGCCGATACCGCTAGAAACAATAAATTCCGGTAGTTTCACAACAGATGTCATAAAGAAGGCAAACAGGAAAAAAATTAGGACAGATAAACCAATCACAGCTAAATTAAAGGTTATTTTTTCTGGAGCTGCGGCTTTTGATGTAGTTGCTGCTTTCTTTTCATCGATCGTCACAAAAAAGCTAAATAATAGTAGTACTGGGATAATAATCAAATAAGCCCAAAATGTTTGGTGCCAGCCTAAAGTGACCAAGTAACTGATTAAAAAAGATAATGCGGCACTACCTAGCGAACCAGCTACAGATTGATAGCCCATCATCGTGGATAATTCGTCTCCTTGATAAAATTCAGCCAGTAAACTTACTGCTAAAGAATTGAATAACCCGATTCCAGCCCCAAACATAAAGCGAGAAGCAAGAATCATTGAATAGTTGTTAATGATTGCTGGTAAAATCCCGCTTACTAAAGCAATACATAAGCCGAGTATCACAGTATTTTTTTTCCAAAAAAAACGAATACAGAGTGGACTGATCAAGAGCGCTAAGATAATGCCAAAGTTTGGTACTGTTAACAGGGTCTCAATTGCTGACTTTGACTGATCAGGAAAATCTGTAAACATTAATGGTAAAGCAGCTGAAATAATGGGTGCTGACATTAACAGAACCGAAACTGAGAGCAGAGACAATTTAAAAAGCCAATGCTGTTTTTGTAACTTCATAGTCGATAACCTACCTTTCTTTTGTTACTTGTATTATAAATGCAAGCGTTTACTTACGAGGGTAGGAAACTGACTATTTTTTTTGATTTTTATGACTTACTTTCAAATTTTGCCGATAGTTCAAAGGGGTCATACCATAACTCTTTTTAAATTTACTGATCAACGATTTATGATTGGCAAAACCACAACTATCGGAAATGGCTTTGATAGAACGAGTTGTGTGGGCGATTTGTTGAAAAGCTGCTTGTAAACGAATCTCTGATACATATTCCATCACTGACATGTCCATATACTTTTTGAATTTCCGAGAAAAATAGCTAGGTGCTAAATGATTTGCTTCTGCTAATTCACTGACAGTAAGAGGACTAGCAAAATACTGCTGAATATAGACTAAAACACTATCGATCCAAGCAAACTCCTCTGTTGTACCAACCGAAAAATCATTTTTGATTTCACGAACACTAGAAAAAGCTTTCGTTAGATGATAAAGAATATCATAAACCAAACTCAAGATTTTTAAACTAGAAAATGCGTCAGGCTGTTCCATTACTTGAAATAAGTGGTAAAAGTATTGCTGCAATTCTTTATAGTGTTGTTGTTGTGATAACGTTCGTTGCTGTTCTGGCGGAATTTCATAAAAACGGTAGCTAAATTCAGGTATATATTCTGTCATAAAGGAATATGGAATCAAAATGGACAGAGCACTATTTTCTTCATCGTCTTTAGTGGAGCCAGAGATAGCATGAACCTCATTAGGATTGATCACCAAAATCGTTCCAGTTGTTGGGGCATAGTGTTGTCCATTGATAATAAACTCATCGATCTTTCCTTTTGCAGTGAAACTTAATTCAAAAGAACGGTGCCAATGCTTAGGGATAGTTGCGTTAGTATTTTTGTGAACGATCACTTTAAATGGCAGTTGGTCTTTAGTAACATCAACGATTTCATGCTGAAACATTTTTACCTCTCAATAAAAAGATTTTAAATGTATAGTAGCATGAATTACTCAATTTAAATAGTAGGATGTGATGGTTATAAAGGATAATGAATAGTTCAATTGCGTGAAAAATTTTCGTTGGTTGCTTATAATTAGAGTATGTAGTCATCTGATAAGATAATGTAATCTGTTATGATTTTACCATGTGTTATCTAGCTGCGTGGGCTAGTCTCTCGGAAAAAAGATAAAATCTGAGTGTGGCAAGGAACGCCGCAAACATAATTTCCTATTTTTCAGTCGAGACTGAATGAGCCCACTACGCCTTTGCTTTGAAACACGGTGAATAGAGTGAACTGATGTTGAAAAGTACAAGGTGAAACGAAGTGGAACGTTGTTACCATGTATTATCTAGCTGCGTGGTCTAGTCTCTCGGAAAAAAGATAAAATCTGAGTGTGGCAAGGAACGCCACAAACATAATTTCCTATTTTTCAGTCGAGACTGAATGAGCCCACTACGCTTTTAGTGTTAGGAGGAATAAAATGAATGTTCTTAAAAAGTATGGCTTCTACTTTCTATTATTAGGCGCAATAAGCGATTTTTTAACGCCTTATATTTTAGGTTTTTTTTACCCAGAAATAAACCAGCTGACCATGGTAATCAGTATTTTTGGTGATATAAATAGTCCTGTCAGGCAAGTTTTTTTAATTTGGTCTGTGGTATCGGGTCTATTGTTTGTTTTAGCATTACCAGCAATATATCATGCTTTTATTCGTACATCGCGAACGTTGGCAATCTTGCTAACGGCTTCGATTGGGGTGTATGGTGTTGGCGATTGTATTTTTACGGGACTTTTTAGTATTAATACTGAACAAGCAACTTGGACTCTTTCTACGTGGATTCATAATATTGGTTCTGGGTTAGGTTATGCAGGATTTTTACTTTTTCCGTTCTTTTTATCTTTACTGTATCGCAAGCAAAAGCAAGTAATGTATAGTAAATTATATTTTAGTTTACTGGGAACTAGCCTTTTTTTCGCAGGTATTTATGGATTAGCCCGAATCCCAACACTAGAACAATTGCCGCTTCTGAATCAAATTGGTTTTTGTCAGCGCATTAGTTTCTTTTTTAATTATTTACCGATTGTCATTTTTGCTATAGAACGAATTAAAAATAGTAAAGCTGTGGATAATTAAAATGAAGCGAGTGAAACAGAAGCGTTTAATCCCGATAAATAGAGGATGAAGCAAAAGTGTTTTTTTACTTTTGTTTTATCCTTTTCTTATTTTAATGAAGCCCTATAGATGAATTATTCTCTTTTTTAAGAAATAACATATAAAATGTATGAAGTTTTCTTTTGTGAAGGGATAAACTATTGCTTGTGGTAAAAAACATTAGGTGAAACGAAGTGGAACGTTGTTACCGTGTGTTATCTAGCTACGCGGGCTAGCCTCTCGGCAAAAAGACAAAAATGGAATGAGGCAAAAAGAACCTCAGTCAATTTTTCCTATTTTCCAGTCGAGGCTGGACGATCCCACTACGCTTTTAATTTTAGGAGGTTTTAAAATGTTAACGAAAATGTCAAAGAGTAGAAGGGTTGCAATGATTATCGCTATTTTTGTGATTTTACTTGGGATTGGTACGTTTGGGGACTTAGCTATCTCAAATGCGGTGATGAGTCAAAATTAATACATTGCAACTTTTTTACAAAATTATGCCTGTTTTCCAGTAGGTGTTGTTATTATGATGAGCGGAGAAATTATCATTCATCACGCGATTCGATCGAGTCAGCCAAGTATCGCAAAATTATTGATTGTTATTGCTGGTGTAGGTCTAGCATTTTATGGAATATGGTATTATCTAAAATTTGCTATCCAATATACATTATCATCCATCCAAAACGTGGAGCACAATAGACCGATTGGACAAGCAAATAATGATGAGGGAGCCAATCCAACATTATCGACTGCTATCAATATCATCATTTGTTTTGTGGTTTTTGCAATAGCGACAGTGATCATCCAAAACTGGTTAAGACGTAAAACGGCTGAAGAGCTGGATCGTTTGATGCGCGTGGCGATCTTAGGTATTGCCGTGGCATTTGTTTATTTAATGTGTGTAGAAGAAATCAAAATCTTGTGGGGACGAGTTCGACCTTATGAGCTGAATGCTGCTCAAGATAATTTTACTCCGTGGTATAAAATGAACGGCCCGACAGGCCACAAATCATTTCCATCAGGACATTCTTGTGAAAGTATGTTTGCCTTATTCTTTCCTTTATATGCTAGTCCTAAAAATATAAAGTTACGAAAAAATTTATTGATTTTTGGGATTACTTGGGGAGCCATTACAGCAATCAGTAGAGTATTATTAGGTTGTCATTTCTTTAGTGATGCAACAATGGGTGCTTTTATTATTATTTTCTTGATTTTTGTTGGAACAAGATGTGCACAGCTTAATTTAGTAAAAGAATAAGTCGTTTTATCAAATGTCACTCGCTCCGAGAAATACGCTCTCTTTTTATTATCAACTCTGCTTGTCATAAAGCAAATAGTAATGGATAATACAAGTAGGGAAAAGTGTAGGTCATAAAGGGAGTGTGCAATGATGAAAAAGTTATTGATTGGGGTATGTTCATGTGTGATTATTGGTTTAATGGCGAGTTGCTCAAATAATAAGAGCGTGACTTCAACGACCAGTGATGAAGCAACAGTAACCTCAACAAGTGACAAAAAACAAAAGGAATATGATTCAGCAATGGCTAAAGGGAAAGAAGCGATTGTCGATAAAGATATGTCTAAAGCTGTTGCGGCTTTTCAATTAGCATTGGAGTACAGAAAAGACAGTGATGAAGCCAAGAAATTAGCAGAACAAGTTACGTTATATCAAAACGTTCTCTCATTGAAAGATAAGAAAGAATATTCTAAGGCACTAAAAGAATTATCTGTATTAGTTGAAGCTAAAGATGGCTCAAAGGCGCTGAAACAATACGGTAAAGAATTGACAGAAGATATAAACAAAGAAATCGTTGAAGAGCGTGAAGATAGCAAAAAAGAAACAACTGAACCATCTAAACCAACAGCACCTTCAGCTCCGCCAACAGCGACAACAGATACAGTATGGAATCTTCAAAAAAGATCTGAGTTGCTTGCGTTTATGCAAAGTTGGGGCGATGTGATGGGGCAATCTTATATAGAGTATTCTCCTAGTTTTGAAGCAAACTGGTATGGTTATAGTTTCCCAAGTACATTAACTAGAAATAACATAGCTGTAGGAGGAAATCAAGTAATCCTTCAGTGGTCTGAAATGGGTACCGTTAGTGATATCTATAATGTTGTTGCTATCTATTCGGATATTGCTACAACGACTAAAATGGATAGACATTTATATCTTTTTACGATTCTAAACGGTCAGCCTGTAGTTTTGGTGACCATGCAAAATCAAGGGAATGCTGAAAATATGATTTACTTTGAACAGTCACAAAATGCCGACTTAAACAATGGCTTTGCTGAAATTGTTGGCAATTGATAAGGATAATTTGTTATTAAATCTGTCAAAAGAAAATTATATAAGTTCTGAGGTTGGGACAGGAGTATTTATCCCCGAGAAATAAGAAGGAATTCACGAAAATTGCCAAGAATCACAGTGAGTTTACGAACTGATGATGATTGGTACCTACTCGGTGCTCTTCAAATTTTTGTGACCAGGTAGGTACTGTGCAACATCAACTCGTTCCTCATTGTGTTTTACAGCAATTTCAGCTTATTTCCGAAGCCTTCAAATCTTAGTGCTTTAGCACTTAGAGTTTGATGTGATCGAAGCGGAGGCCTTTAACTCTAGCATGTTTCATGCGTAGAAGTTAATGAGATCGAAACGAAGTGTAGTGTAGTGGTTGCTTCTGCATCTACGGTTCTCGTTTCACTCCGATCCTCGAAGCATGGAGGACCGTTTGATCCCACCGTTTATTCGTATTTAGGGTGTGAAACAAAAGTGCTTTTGACTTTTGTCCCACACCCAGAACTTTTTTTTATTGTAAAAACAGTTAAGGTTGAAGTGTTTACTCAATCTTAACTGAATCTATACGAGGATAATACAAAAATGCAACAATTCTCTCTTACAATTTAGTATAGAGAGGAGGCTTATAAATGAACTTTGTAAAAGAAAAAAGAGAAATAGTTACACTTGTATGTTTAGGTCTTTTGTTACTAATTGGTGGGGTTTGGGATAAGCAAATCAGTCAAGGAATAATGGATCAGGGGTCATTGTTTGGAACATTTTTTCAAAATTACGGCTTGATTTTTCCAGGAATCATTATTTTTTTGTCGACTCAGATTTTTATTTATTACGCTAAACAAAGTAATTTGCCAAGTTTCGCTAAGGGAAGTATTTATTTTATTGCTATTATTGCTGGTTTCTATCAAATCTGGCAAATGATCAAAATCATGCTTTTTTATACCGTGACGTCATTGAATAATAAACAAAATAATCAGCCAATTGGAGCTGCTAATAATGACGGTTCTGCTACAATTAATTTTCCGCAATGGTTTTTCCCAGCACTTGTAATCCTATCTTTACTAGTCTTTATTATCGGTTGTGGACTATGCGGTTATTGGTTGAAAGAGAAAACGCATCAGGAAATGCGAGGACTGCTCATGGTAGGGTTAGGTGCAATTATTGTTGTTTATACTGCCAATACACTCGTAGATGTGATGAAAGGATTTTGGGGCAGATTCCGTCCTTATGAATTGCAAAGTAACTGGTCGGATTATACAAGTTGGTGGCAAATCAATGGAGCGAACGGTCATAAGTCGTTTCCTTCCGGACATTCAGAGCAAGCCTGGTTAGGGTTATATTTACCACTATTTGTTGAGCCTTTGAAGAAAAAGAAACGACAGAGAATCGTATTTTTAGCAAGTCTATTTGGTTGTTTGGTTGCATGGTCGAGAGTTCGGATTGGCGCACATTTTTTGAGCGATGTTGCGGTCGGTTCTATTATTGCAATAATGGTGATTTATGTGGTGAGTCGTCTTTTAAATCAACGCTTAGATGGAGAAATATTATCTTAATAAGGTCGTTGTTTAATAGTGAAATGGTGAGATTTCTTGGTACAGGGAATCTCACTATTTTTGTTTGCAGTAAAATAACGTAACGACGATGCAGATTGTATCCTTTGTATTTACTTATTTTGTTCTTTATTATATGATTGAACACGTTGTTTAAGTAGTATAACGCAATTTTACAAATTTTTATTATTCAGATTTTAGGAGGATATCATGTGAAAGAAAGAATTATTTCTTATTTTGAGATTGAGCAATTAAATACAACTGTTAAACGTGAATTTTTAGCGGGATTTACAACATTTATTTCAATGGCGTATATTCTATTTGTAAACCCAACTGTTTTGGGTGCTTCTGGAATGGACGAGGGAGCTGTTTTTACTGCGACAGCACTAGCTAGTGCATTAGGCTGTATTTTGATGGGAATTTTTGCGAAATATCCGATCGCAACAGCGCCTGCATTGGGAATCAATGCCTTTTTTGCTTATTCTGTTTGTGTCGGTATGGGTGTTCCGTGGGAAACAGCGTTAGCTGGCGTGTTTGTTGCTTCATTGATTTTTATTTTGATCACGATATTCAAATTACGTGAGTTGATCATTGATGCAATACCAGCGGATTTAAAGTATGCTATTTCTGGAGGAATTGGCTTATTTATCGCCTTTTTAGGATTGAGTGAAGGTGGGATCATCGTAGCGAATGAATCAACATTGGTTGCTTTAGGGCCTTTAAATGTTGGAACAACATGGCTGACTATTTTTGGTCTAGCGATTACAGCTATTATGATGGTGCGTCGTGTTCCAGGTGGGATTTTTATTGGGATGACAGCTACAACTATTTTAGGTTTAGTAACTGGTTTGATTCAAGCACCAACTCAGATTATTTCAGCAGCGCCAAGTCTTAAGCCAACTTTTTTAGTTGCACTAAAACATGTAGGAGACATCAATTCAATCCAGTTATGGGTTGTTGTTTTGACCTTTCTATTAGTAACATTCTTTGATACGGCGGGAACATTGGTAGGATTAGCCAATCAAGCAGGTTTTATGAAAGACAATAAAATGCCGCGTGTTGGAAAAGCATTAGCAGCAGATTCCACTGCGATGTTGGCAGGTTCACTGTTGGGTACTTCTCCTGTTGGTGCATATGTAGAATCATCTGCAGGGATTGCCGTTGGCGGACGTTCAGGACTGACCGCAGTGACAACAGGTCTTTTCTTCATTGTTGGTCTGTTTTTCTCACCATTACTTTCAGTGGTAACGTCTCAAGTAACGGCGCCAGCGCTAATTGTTGTGGGCGTTTTAATGGCACAATCACTTAGCCAAATAAAGTGGAAAGAAATGGAAATCGCCATTCCATCTTTCTTGATTTTGTTAGGTATGCCATTAACTTACAGTATTTCCGATGGAATCGCGCTTGGCTTTATCTTTTATCCAATCACAATGATTGCGGCTAAACGTGGGAAAGAAGTTTCGCCAATTATGTACGGTTTATTCTTTGTTTTTGTAGGATTTATGTGGATTTTAAATGTTAAGTAGTGAAGAGATTACTTTTTCACCTACCGTTTATCTGTATTTTGTCTGATCTCCTTTTTAATTTCTTAAAACTTTGACTTTTATGCTAAAAACAAGCAAACTATAACTAGTTGAAGAGAATAATCGACAAGGGATGATTAAATGGAAACACCACTTATGTCACAATGGCTGGATTATACAAAGAAACAGTCCATAGTTGAAAAAAAATTAGAAGAAATGTTGCAGAAAAATAGCCAACTTACTACGAGTGAGTATTATGCTTTATATCAACTTAGACAAAATGGTTGTCCTATGCGGCTGAACGATTTAGGCAACTATTTATGTTTGAGCCAAAGTGCGCTGTCGCGTTTAATCAAACGATTGGAAGACAGAAAGTCATCCGTTATTGAAAGAAGAATCTGTTCAGATGATAAACGTGGTGTCTATGTTGATTTGACGGATGAAGGTGCGCAACTGTTGACCTCAGTCGAGCAAGAAGTGGATGCTATTTTAAAAGAATATTTTGTTTAAAAGACTAATAAGTTGCTTTTTAGTCTTTTATTCTTTATTATGTAATTATTTGCATGCGCATGCATATTGATGGAGGGGAATTATAATGAGTAATTTAGCTGAAGGTTTAACGTTTAAAAGAGGCCTACGTTTAAAAAATAGACTGGTTGTTGCACCCATGACGACAAAAATGTCATTTTTTGATGGTATTGTAACAAATGATGAAATTGACTACTATGCCTTACGAACAGGTGAAGTGGGTGCGTTTATCACTGCGGCCGCCAATGTTCATAAAGGTGGTAAAGGTTGGGATGGTGAGTTAGGAGTCTATGATGATCGCTTTATTCCAGGGTTATCCAAACTAGCAGCGGCTATTAAAAAGAATCATACAAAAGCAATTTTACAGCTCTTTCATGGTGGACGAATGACAGATTCTAAAGTTTTACAAGGTGCTCAACCAGTTGCTCCTAGTGCTATAGCTGCTGAGCGACCAGCTGCTGAAACGCCAAGAGCTTTAGTAGAAGAAGAGATAATCGAAATCTTAGAAAGCTTTAAACAAGCAACTGAACGTGCCATTAAAGCAGGATTCGATGGTGTAGAGCTTCATGGTGCCAATACGTATTTGATCCAACAGTTTTTCTCGCCGCATTCTAATCGCCGGACGGATGATTGGGGCGGTTCCTTAGAAAAAAGAGTTAAATTTATTGATGATTTAGTTGATGGTGTAACAGCTGTTGTCGATCAATCGGGCGTAAAAGATTTTATTGTTGGTTATCGTTTTTCACCTGAAGAATATGAAAATCCAGGTATTCGCTTAAGCGATACTTTATTTCTAGTTGATCGGTTGGCTGACAAACCGTTAGACTATCTCCATTTATCAATGAGTAATTATAGAAATCATTCTGTCAGTGATGAGTTTAAAGCAAAGCCGATCATAGAATATATAAATGAAACAATCAACGGGCGCTTACCACTGATCGGCGTTGGAGATATTAGAAATGGCCAAGATGCCAAAGAAGTATTAGCAACAGCAGACTTAGCTGCTATTGGGCGAGCAATTTTGATCGATCCTCATTGGGCACAGAAAGTGTTAGATGATCAAGATCATCTTATCAGGACAGAACTTTCTCACTATGATCGAGATGAATTACACATCAGTAATGGTGTTTGGGGCTTTTTAGAAGGAATGATGCCTGAACGCCTTAAATAAAGAGTAGAGCCAAAAAACTGAAAGATTAGAGCGGTTGGGACAGAAAGAGTTGCTTCTGCATCTACAGTTCTCGTTTCACTTCGATCCTCGAAGCATCGAGGACCGTTTGCTCCCACCGTTTATTTGTATTTAAGGTGTGAACCAAAAGTATTTTTTACTTTTGGTTCACACCTTTTGTCTAGCCGATCAGGTTTTTATTTTAATTTAGAAAATCAAAAATTAGTTGTTTATTCTCGAAATGTTTAGTACAATTTCAGTATAAAGAAAAATATTTTTTTGGTCTTAAAAATTATTAGGAGGTCGAGCGTAATGAGTAAAAAATATCTAAATTATGTAGGCGAAATCATTACAGATGTGGAATACCATGGATTAGGAGAGCCAGAGGGATTTTTGGAAGTTCATATGGATGTTGAGTTACCTTTTCGCCTGTATTGTAGAATGGGCGAACAAGATTGGGCAGAAGTTGAAGAACCAGAGCGTTTAACACTGATCGATCAATTACAAGATAAAAAATCGAAGTATTCTAAAAGCGACTATCGTTTCTATACATTAGATTTTTATTTAGCAAGTTTAGGTGGATTATAACGATAGATGGAAATGAAAGCGTTTAATTACGTCTTTTTACAAATCACATAATAAAACAATAGAAAACTACTTGCGATAATGCCAAGTGGTTTTCTATTGTTCTTTACTTTGAAATACAAGAATAGGTAAAATAAAGCCAGAAGACAAAATAAAAAAGTGGAGGTGGCTCATAATGACAATCAAAATAGAAAAAGTATCCATGACCCATCCAGATTTATTGAATTTAATTCAGGAATTAAATGATTTTTTCAATGAAGAATGGGGGACAGAGGTCGCTCAAGGATATCAAAATCATCACAATCTAGCTGAAATGGTATGCGCGGTGGTGGCTTATGATGATCAAGTTGCAGTTGGCTGCGGCTGTTGGAAACTGTTGGATGAACAGACACCAGAAATTAAACGAATGTATGTACAACAAACGAGCCGCGGTAACGGGGCAGCAAGTGAAATCATCCAAGCATTAGAGGCAGATATACTAGAAAAAGGCTATCAGCAAGCTGTTTTAGAAACGGGTAAAGATATGTCAGGTGCTATTCGATTCTATGAACGACACGGCTATCACATCATTCCAAATTATGGTGAGTTTATTGGTGACGAGTTATGTATTTGTATGAAGAAAACAATAAAAACAGCTAAGTAAGAAGATGAGCAGAAAAAAAGTGACTGGGCTATCACTCTAGGAGCTATAACCCAGTCACTTAAAATTCGAATAGACGGTGGAAATAGAGGCAGCACTTTCTTATTTCTCAGGGCTTAACGCCTTTTTTACCCTCTTTTTAAATAGGCTAATTATATTGAATAGCCAATCTTGCTAGACGTTAGTAAGTTTAGTAAGGCAATGCACTAATGATAACGAAGGCTAAACAAACTAAGATCATAGAGACTGTAAACCACTTATATTGAGTTAATAAAGCAATATATTCGCGAATAAGAGCAGTAGGAAGAAAATATAGAGCAGTTGGGGCACCCACGCCTTCTGCTTTTAAATGAGCTTTTCTAACATATAAGGCTCCTCTTAAAACATGATAATTATTTGTTGAGAAGAGAATCGTCGGAATTTGGTCTTTGTTTTTCCAGTCTTCAAAAATAATTTCCTTTGAAAAAGTCATATTTTCAAAGGTTGTTGTCGATTGATCCTCCATTAAAATCTGAACATCTGGTATTTGCTGTGATAGCAAATACTTTTTTATGGCAAAGGCTTCCGAAACCGGTTCATCTGCTCCTTGGCCACCACTAACAACAATTTTAGCAGTTGGATTTTTATGATAATACTCAATTGCTTTATCCAATCTACTTTTAAGCAGTGGGGGAACTTCCTCACTTCTGATACCAGAACCTAAGGCGATGATGTAATCAGCTTTCTTTTTGATTGGAATCATTTGATACATCCATGAATAAAATAAATAACAAGTGAACAGAAAAGAAAAGAGCAAATCACTTAATAATAAAAAAATTAAAATTGAAAAAAGCCAGACCGGAATATTACTTGATCCCATAGACAATAAATAGAAAAAAGCTGGTACGGCAATGAGTAGATTGATACCCAACAACGCGGAAAGTTTTGCAGTAACACTGCGACCTTCTTTGGTTTGCATTGTATGTGTATTAAAAATAAAAAAGGCACAGACACCTAAAAATAGCAGTGGAAACAATGCATAGACAATCATGATAACCAATGTCGAACTGCTTGCAGAAATTTCCCCTATCTTTAATAACCCCATGATTAACAAGGTAAATGTAAGGAACAAACCGCCAAAGGCAAAACTCATTCCCCCTAAAAAACTGCGCCGTTCTTTTAGTAAAATAAGTACTCCGATCACAATAAAAACACACGATATAATAACTAGTGGCATGAAATAGAACTCTCCTTCTCCAAATAAATAGGATGGAAAAAAATCATTCATTTTTTCCATCTTCTATAGAATTTTTTTCGAGAAATGTATACTCATTTTTTTTACTAGTTACTTTTTGAAAGCCATTAAGTGTTGCTATTTTTTTTTAGCATCAGTTGTATTTAAAACAAGGGTGTTCGAATTTTTGACCCATTTACCATTTACAACGATGGACTTCTCAATATCTCCTTTTTGTGAATCGATTGCATCAGTTACTCTTTTTTCATCTTTATCTAACACAATGATTCCGTAAACAGGTTTATGTTTAACATGATCATAGAGTAAAATTCCCCCTACAGATAGAATAATTAGACCTAAAAAAGAAATTAAGATTTTTTTAACATAAAAAGCTCCTTTGAATACTATTTAACGTTAGTATATAAAAAAAAATTTCTATCATCGATTAATGTGAATAAAAATGAACAATACTGAAAGACAAGCAGAATTTTTTGCCATTAAATAGTCTAAAGAATGTCTATAGCTTGCTTTTAAACACAATAAATCTATAATATTTATGAGGTATTAACTTAAGAATAGGGGGAACGGGTGTGGGGAAAAATACATTTAGTATAACGATACCTGAAAAAATAGTAGAAGAATTTCATTTAGAAAACGAAGATGAAGTGACGGTAAGTATCAAGGATCAAAAAATAGTGATTGAACCAAAAAAGAAAGCACCAGGGAATCAAACCCTTTCATTAAGATGGTTTTTGATTCCGACAATGGTGATCAGCCTTTTATTTTTAGGGTACTTATTTTATACTGACAAAACCCAAATTGCGTTAGTAGGGGCATATTCAATTGCGAACTTTGTGCTGTCATTTGGGGTGTTAAGTGGCGTATTTAGCTTCTTACTCTTTTTTATTAAAGGAAAAAGAGCTCAAGTCACAACAAAATCAAAGGATATTTACTGGCGGAATTTTCCTACGATCTTACTGTCATTTATTGTTATTTTAGTTTTTGCATTACTCGTTTTTTTCAAAGTGATTGGACTTGTTTTTATCGGTGCAACATTTGACCGTTGTACAGCAACACTACTATTTTTTGTCTTTGTTGGTTTAGTCAATTATTTTATGATTTATTCAGCGTTGTCGATCACGCCGGCTAAACTGACAAATCTATTGATTTTCGTGATTATTGGTGGTGTTCTACTGGCGATGATTACAAATAAAGATTATCAATGGTGGCAATTTAATTTTAGTTTTTTAGGAACGATTGAAGCGAAAAGTAGTTGGCAATTTAATTTAACGCTGATGTTTTCTTCCTTACTGATGGTAGCTTTGATTGATGGATTATTTGTAGAGTTGCAAAAAGCGATTCCCCATAGTAAACAATTGACGATCTTAAGAGTTTTACTAACGTTAACAGCGCTAGATCTTGGGGCTGTCGGATTATTTCCTTATACTGAAACGGGTCCTTTTCAAGGCGTTCATAATCAAGTAGCTGGTTATTTAGTGTATTTGATCGTCATTTTGATTGTAGGGATCAAATGGCTATTACCAAATGTAACGAAAGAGTTTTTGTCGATTTCTTATATGATCGCAGCGACCTTAGTTGTGGTTGTTGTGCTATTTCAATGGACGAGTTATCTCTCATTGACAGCATTTGAGTTATTATCATTTATGTTGGCATTTAGCTGGATCGTTTTATTACTCCAAAATCTACAGAAAATGGCACAAAATATCAATAATACCTTTGAAGTGAAGGTGAAACTAGCTTCAGAAAAACAAGAAGAGCAAGAGTGAAAAAAGGGTCCAAGACAAAAGTAAATACTACTTTTGTCTTGGACCTTAAGTGCGAATAAACGCTTCTGTCTCATCGGTATGTTGATCCAGGTAACGAGACATCAGTTCCATATGGTGCATTACAGTCGCTTTTCTCATCACACCCATACCAGGGAATTTTTCTTTTGAAACTGATTCAAGTAATAATTCAATCCCAAATGTTACGTTCTCACCATATAAGGTATTCCCCCAGTCACTCACCTCAGCCATGAGTTCAAAGAACTGATCTTTTTGACTCGGAGCGTCTTCGCTTGAAAGAAAATGATGGATGCGCAATTGCTTTTGTTTAAAATAGACGAGATGGAGGCTTAAGATTTTTGAAGGATAACTATGTTCATAATAAATGCGACTATCAATAGAAAAATCACTAAATCCAATAAAACCACTTTTTTGAAAGGTCAAATGAGTATCAGAAAAAAGTTCATCTGGACATTCTTGATAAAAACTTGTTTTAGGTAGTCTAGTAAAAACATCTTGTGAGAGAATTTTATCACCTTTGATTTTTTGCAGTAAACGAAATTCTTTTGGTAGCAGAACCTTGATTTGATTTGATTGCCAATCACTTTGAAGTGCTGGAGTTGAATTGTTGATCACAAATAATTGGGATTCTGTGTGTAAGGTTTCGATAGGCTGTTCTACGATCATCGCTTTATCTAAGGACAAAGAATTTAGATAGAGCAGTCCGTCTTCGGTCAAGAAATCACCTGCTTGAGGATTTTGAATAAGATAAAAAGGGTGATTTTCTTTTTGAAACAAGTGAATAAATTTTTTTAACGCGTTAGAGTTTTTGACCGGTTCAATGATTGGTAAGATCTTAGTAGATAAACGATGTTGCTCTACCAAGGTTGTCAAAGCCAATAAATCAAATTGCTTACCGCGGAAATAAGGATAATACATTATTTTCCCTCCAAAAGACGCTGTTCTAGCTCAAAATAAGCCTCACGAGTTGCATCCAATTCATTTTTTAACGCTTCGACTGCTTGATCACAAATATCATCAACGAAGCGATCATAGAAATTTATCCCTCCGCCGAATAAGTCATAATCTGGTTGTCTTTTTTTCAGCTCTTTATAGAGTTTATCTGTTGAGAATACTCGTAAACCTCGAGCAGTTTGTTTGGCTTTGCCAACTTCACGAGCTTGGGCTGTAATCAAGCGGAAAAGTAGTTCTTGTTCCTTGACCAAAAGTTCTTGCCGTTGCGGTTTTTTTTCGATCGTAAAATAGCCAGGTAGCATTTGATCTTCTGTTGAAAGGTATTGATGATAAACCATCACGCCGACATGCTTAGGGATATCTTCTTTAATTTTTGCAAAAAGAGCTTCTGGTAAGACAAAATAGTTATAGTTGCCAATAAATGAAAGTTTGGCCTTTGAGCGGAAATCGGCTGTGCTAACTTTTAACTCGTAACAACGCCATTCAAATTGTTTTTCTGCAGTCAAACGGCAACTGAGCATATCAACAATTCCTTGATCGTCCGGCATAGTTACTTCTTCTACCACGATATCTCCATTTTCCCGACAATAATAATAAAGAACCTCTTCCATTTGGGTGGTTAATGATGTTTTCATTGTTAACTCCTTTATTCTTTTCTTATACTATAAAACGTATGTTCGTAAAAATAAAGTGTTTTTTCTTTTCGACTCTTTAAAAAGCAGAAAATCAAATCAGTAATATGGAAAGTTTATCCCAATTTCAATTTTTGATTTTATAGAAAATATTTTTTTATTATTTATTAAAGTAGCATTTCCAAAATAAAATATAGTTTTTTAAGTAGGGATATCGGCTGTTTTTAGTGAGTATAGATTGTTTTACTAATGATAACAGCACATATGTTTTTATTTTTTGTTAAAATATAAAAAAATAATCATAATAAAGTTTAAAAAAGTATATTATATAAATATACAAAAATAGTAAGAAAAAGGAGTTTGTTCATGAAGAAAAGAAAGTTACATATATTTATGCTTGCAGTGCTGCTTACACAAAGCTTTGGTTCAACCGTAAGTGCTTTTGCAACAACGACTACTAACATAGATCAAAATTCCCCGACCGGACAATCAACTGACACACCTGTAGAAGAACCCCCAAAAACTAATGTATCAAGTGAATCTGCAGAACCACCAATTGAAAATCTTGATAAAAACACTGAAGAAGCTACTAAAACAAATGAAAGTGATGGAGAGCAAGAGAATAGCTCGCCTGCTCCAACTGAACAGCCAACAACAGAGAGCGCAGCAATTCCCAAAACAAAAGCTACTACGGTTGCTGCAACGATTGAGGATGAAATCTTAGCAAATATGACCATTACCAATATGGAAGGTGTGGAATATAGTCAAAGTACCTTAAACCGAGTGTTGAATACAACGCCTGTAACGGCAAAATTGAATTTTGTGATAAAAGACAAGGACTATGCGCCTGGTTCAGTTTATACGATGACCTTACCTGATCACTTAGGGTATTCAAATGTTAGTGGAGAAGTAGCAAACGTTGGCGCAACTTGGGCAGTTGATGCCCAAAGTCAAACACTGACGATTACCTTTAATCAACGTGTTACGGATACTCAATTTAATTTAGAGTTGAAAAGCTATGTATTCACTGAGAAAAACCCCTTAGTGACGATCCAAACAGCTGGTCAAACGGCAAATAAATATAATTTTGACTTGTATGAAGAAGTCGCGCCAATCAAATATGAAGAAACAACGAATAATTTCGGAATCAAAGGGAACATCTATTACAATCTAGATAGAGCTTTATCTGGCAGTCAAAATTTAGAATTAGCGACATCAGATATACCTGGAGCAAAATTTTATAATACTTCTAAAGAGCAAATTGGTGTTTTCTCATATGATGTTGATATCAACGGAAATGTACTGCTAGAGTCAAAGCAGCTCTTAACGAAAGATGTAGACTACACGATCAATGAGGACGTCGCTAATCGAAGCTCAATCACCATTACAAATATGGACCAACAAAAAGCCTATGCTCTGTCTGTGGACCGCACGATGGCTTTAGAAAATGTCTCAAATTATTCGTATAGTTTTTACAATCAATATCCTACAACTAAATTAGGCTCTGTCAGTTTAAACCGCTCAACTGCGCCATATGGTGGTCTAGAGTTTACGGCAAAAACGAGTAAAGACCAAAAATCATTAAAAGAACTAAGTCTAGGATCGTTACAAGGAGCTAATTTCCAAGAAAAAGGAAATTATTATCTTTATATTTACAATATTCCTACACAAACTAAAGTGGGGGAACAAATTGTTTTAGAAAGTAAAAATGGCCAAACAATCAATGATTATACATTTTCAGCGTATACGGCTGATTACCAAACAGTTCAAATCACGGATTATTTTGACATCAAGAAAGAAAATAATAAATTAACATTAACTGCAACGAAAGATAGTGTTTTGAAAATCAGTGTAAATAAGCTAATGATTCCATTTGATCAAAAAGATATTGATATTGTGCTGAGTACACCTGTTGTCAATAGCGGTAAGGAGATAATGTTTATATCTGACCAATACTTGCAGCCAATTTCGATCATTAATCCGAATAATGCGGAAACGGCCTGGGGGAATTATGACGGTAATGGTGCTTATTTTGGCGATACAACGATCGCAATCGCTGGTAGCAGCAAAACACCTGTAAAAAATGCGACAATCAAAATCGAACATCCAAATTACTTACAGTTACGAGCACCTAAAGGTGAGTATTCTTATTACAAACTGGATAAAGATTACACGATAACAGCAGTTGAGGGCGGTAGCTTGATAAAATTTTCAACACCAGTCACTCATTCATTCAATCTGGATCTAGGGTTTAATTATGTGCCTGATAGTCTAGAAAAAAGTAAAAGTATTCCAATCGATACGCTTCCAGTTGTGTTAAGTGCCGATGACTATGAAACAGTTAATACAACTATTAGAACTGGTAGAAAAATGTATTCAGAACGAACGTTACAAGCAAGCAAAAATCAATTTTTAGTCAATGCAAGAAATGATTCGTTTGACTCCTTAAGTATCTCAACGAAGATTCCTGCTGGAGCAGATGTCGTGTTTGATATTTATGATGTTTCAAATGATCAAGTGGATTCTATTTATCCACAATATTGGGATCGTGGGTACTACTTTGATAAACCATTAGATCCTACCAGCGCAGCGTATCCAAAAATTACCTTTGACGAAGCTGCAAACAGTTATCAATTTGATTTCGGTAAAACATCGAAACGCTATATCATTGAATATAAATATGCCAATGGCTGGATCGATACCAAAACGATCAATGTGACTGGAAGCGCGGCAGAACCATTATATGGAAATCAAGAAATGACAGCCTCAGTTTCAGTAAACAATGAAGGCGCAGAAATTCTATCTGCCAATCAGACAAGCCATGAATCATTAAAAAATGTAACAAAAAATGAAGTGAAAACAAAAAATATTAATAATGGAACACGTAAAGTTAAAAATCCAACCTTTGATATTACAACCAAAGGGACGACCAATGCTGGTATCGATTTAAATTCAATCACGATAGCAGATGTTCCACAAGATGCCTATACTATCAAGCAAACAGCAACAGGCGCTCAAATTATTTTTGCGGATTATACGTTAACACAAGATATTACTATTACTTACAATACAGTTTCTAAAAATGCTGGACAAATTTATACGGAAACCATTATCAAAGCGGATAATCTAGATCAAATGACTGAAACTCGTAGAACAGCTACAACAACGCCACTTGTTTTGAGATTTTCTGATGGAGATGCAGAAGGAGTCGTATATTTAGCTCAAGCACAATTTCACACGTATAATGAAGGGAATCAAGCGATAAACATTCCTCATGTTTCATTTGAATTAATTGATAACGTGACGCAAAATCGCAGTGAATTTACCACAGATGAAGATGGCAAATATAATTTTGATGCGATCATGTCTGGAGAATATACCTTAAAGGTAGTGGATATTCCAGAAGGCTATACGATGGCACAGGAATATCTCGATGGGAAAAATATCAAAATAAACAAAGACGCGAATCAGATCGAAGTTCCTCTAGCGGAAAAGAAAGTCGATCAAACAAGTGTCAGCGCAAAAAATTCAACTATTTATGTTGGGACAAATTGGAATGCAGAAGATAACTTTATCGGAGCTAAAGATCAAGACGGAAATGCCGTTGCATTTGATCAAATTACGGTAAGTGGAACAGTCGATACCACAAAAATTGGTGATTATGAAGTAACCTATCATAATCAGGACAAAGAAGCCCAAGCCATCATTTCTGTTATTGCGAAAGATGAAACGCTAGCTGTCAAAGATTCTACCATATATGTGGGAGATACATGGCAAGCGATAGATAATTTTGTATCTGCGACAGATGAAAAGGGTCAAGACGTTCCGTTTGAAAAGCTAACTGTTTCTGGAACAGTCGATACGAAGACAGCAGGTACTTATGAAGTAACATACAGTTTCAATGAATTAAAGGAAACCGCTAAAATCACTGTACTAGCCAATCAAACAACTGTTCAAGGAAAAAATTCAACAATCTCTGTTGGAACAAACTGGACCCCAGCCGATAACTTCGTTGAAGCAACAGATAAAACAGGAAAACCTGTTGCATTTGACCAAATTACGGTCACTGGAAGTGTTGATACAGCTAAAATTGGCGATTATAACGTCACATATAAAAACCAAGGAAAAGAAGATACCATCGTAGTCCATGTTGTTGCGGAACAAGCAACACTTGCCGTGAAAGATTCAACCATATATGTGGGAGATACTTGGCAGGCAGCTGACAATTTTATAGCCGCAACAGATGAATCAGGCAAAACAATTTCAATTCAAAATATCACTGTCACAGGAAATGTAGATACAACAAAAGCAGGTATTTATGAAGTTGTTTATGGATCAGGAAGCTTAAAAGAAAGGGCAAAAATCACAGTAAAAGCTGACCAATCATCGCTAGTTGTAAAAGATTCGACGATTTATGTAGGGGATGATTGGAAGAGCGCGGATAACTTTGTATCAGCCACAGATCGTGACGGAAAAGCGATTGCCTTTGAAGAAGTAGAAGTAAGTGGAACCGTTGAAACTAAAGAAAAAGGCGAGCAACAAGTAGCTTACACTGTTCAAACCAATCAAGAAGTAAAACAAACTAAGACCAAACAAGCGAACCAAATGAACCAAACTGAAAAGAAATTAACGGCTACAGCAACGATTACAGTACTTGAAAAAAATACACCAAAAACCAATCAAACGACGAAGAATCAAACGCATATTTCTAAGCCAGATAAACAAGGAAATTACCCTAAAACTGGTGAGAAAATCAACCATTATCTAAGTTTGATCGGCCTCTTATCTGTATCGCTCACACTCGTTGGTGTGATGCGGTTAAGGAAACGAAGAACAGATTAATTGAACGCTAAGGTAAATTAAGGCTTGAACAGAAGCAGTACATTATATGCTTCTGTTTAGCCTTTATTCACTGGGATGAAACGGGTGGAGGCGTAAGCATAAGTGAAAAATAAACCATTGATATTAGGTACAGCACTACTATTTTCGTCAGCATTTTTTTTACAAGCAGAAACACTTTACGGAAAAGAAGCAACGACTCCTGGGAAATATAAAATGACCTATGAGGTAGATGGCAAAGTTGAGACGGTCATAGTTGAAGTCAAAGAAAATCAAACAGAGCTTCTCTTGAAAGACATTATCATCAAACAAAATGCAAAATGGTCTCCAATAGATAATGTGGTTTCGCTGAAAGGAAAAGACGGACAACCACTAAACTTGAATCAACTAATGATCAAAAATAATGTCAATACACAAGAAATAGGGACTTATTTTGTCAGATTTTCATATGAAGATGAGGTTGCAATAGCAAAAGTAACGGTCAATCCTTTTACTAGTTCAGACTCGAAAAAAAGAAGAGTGGATCAGACTTCCCCAAATGACTCTAAAACAAAAATCATGTTGAATGACGAACTATTAAAAGAACAACCAAGCAAAATAACGATGAACACAAACACATCTGGAGGAGCGGATCAGCAGGGTTCCACAGATTTTGGAAATATGTTGAGTTTCCTATCAGGTACGCTTCTGTATGGAACAAGGAGAGTATAAATGGATTTTCTGCTATTAGACGATCGAACGAATTTAAAACTATCCATCATCCGAAAGTTAGAGCAACAGTATTCATTTTCGGAGCGCAAAGATGTTTTATGTGAAGAACTAAATATCTCCCAATACTTATTAGAACGTAGCGTCACAGAAATAAATGAAGACTTGAAACAATTTGAATTGATCGATGATATGGAGTTGATCGAGCAAAGCAGTGAAATCATTCTTTTCCAAGATGCACAAGTATCATCCAGTGTTGTGGAGGAAAAATATTTAAAATACTCACTGGAGTTTACATTGTTGCAAACCCTATTTTTTAATCAGTTTACGTCAATTAAAAAATATGGAGAAAAACATGGGATGAGCCGAACTGTAGTTTATAAAATTGTTGATAGAATTCGAAAAGAGCTAGCACAATATGAGATAAAGTTATCGAAAAACTTTCAGCTAGTTGGGAATGAATGGAAGATTCGTCAGTATTTTAATATGCTCTATTATCGAATTTATAAAGACTCGGATGAACTATACAATCAATCAGATATCCTAGCGGTCCAAGAATTATTTTCTGAGATTAAATTATATTGTGAAAAAGTAAACACGTTATACCTGTTTAAACATTATCTACTGATCACGTTAGAAAGAATCAAAAGAAAACAGCACTATTTTTTACCTAATAGTTTTAAGTCGGTTGAATTTGATCAAAAGAATAAAATCTATCAAACCGTTGCTCAGTGGAGTGAATGTACTTTGAAGGGAACAAATCGAGAAATAGAAGTAGAAATAAGAGGTATTATCAGCCAGTTATCAGTGTACAGACTTGAATTTTGTGATCTTGAAAATGATGTGGTCACAAAATATACTGAGCGATTAAAGCAACAATTTCAGATGAACATGCAGTTAAGTGATGTAGGTCCTGAATTTTGTACAAGTGTGAAGATGACCATTTATCAGCACCAATTTATTACACCGCTGATAGATCTTACGCTACGAGCAATCGACTTGGAGTTTTTTCATGAGCGTTATCCAATCATATTCGAGATGTGCCATACATTTATTTATCAATTGAAAGAAGATGAATTCAAATTTAGCAAAAAATCATTGTTTTTCAATTTGTTACTGGTGTTATCTCAGCAATATGACGAAGAAACCGATAAAAATACAATCAACATTTATGTGAACTTTACCCAAGGCGAAAAATACAATCGATTCATTAAAAATCAGATTCAAATTTTTGACTCTTTTAGCATACATTTTCAGCCACTCATACGACCAGATACAGATTTGATTGTCTCTGATTATCTTCCCCAAGTAACTTTTTCAGCACGAAATCTGATTTGGCTGGCGCCGCCAAGAGCCAGTGATTGGCGTAACTTTGGTAATGAGATTGTCCGAATCAATAGAGAGCTACAATTGAATAAAAAAAGAAAGTAGTATCAATAATTATAAGAGGATGGAATAGTAGCGTCTGCTGCTGTTCCATCCTCTTATTTGGTGTCAGTGGATTGAGTAGAAAGGGGAGCTTTGTTCTACTCTTGGTTTCTATATGAATAAGGATCTAGAAGATAATACGATCCACGATTTCAGAGATTATCGTTGTTACCCAGGCATATACATTTCCGTGTTTTTTAAATTTTTAGCAGTTTTTTCTTGATTCATTGTAAGTCTCCTTTATTTATATCTTAATAATAGAGTAATCCCGAATAAAAGAACATCGATAAAGTGTGTTCTTTAATTACATTTTTGAAAAGGTAACTTTATCCAAGCAGCGAATTGCTTCAAGTATATTTATCGCAGGTCTGTCGATGTTTGGTAATTTAGTCATCGTTTTTCTTATTGACTTATAACTTACTTAAATGGGGAATAATAATGAGAATCTTTATTCGTTTTATCTGAATTTGACTATTTTTTTCCAAAATGGTAGAGTAACACCTGAGGAAGGTGTTTCAAATGTACGTATTATATATTTCAACTCTTAGCTCCCTACAACTTATTTTTGATGAAGTGTTGTATGGAGCTTAATCGAGAAGCTTAAGAGCTTTTCTTATTCATCAGTAAATTTAGTATACTAAGAAATAGCACATGCTTGCTATGCATTTAGTCTGCTTATTTACTGAAGGATATATAGATTAAAAGGCCCTAGACATTTTGTCTATGGGTCTTTTTTGTATGTTCTTTAGTAAAAATCTAGGAAACCACATGAAAGAGGAAATTAAAATGGAATTATTACAAGTCAAAGATTTAACTTATGCAATACCTGATAAACAGCTTTATGAAAACAGTTCATTTACGTTAAGAAGTCACGAACACATGGGCATCGTAGGTAAAAATGGTGCAGGAAAAAGTACATTGTTGAAGATGCTTTTAGGGAACGTTCTACCTGATGCAGGAGCAATCATATGGAATCCAGCCGCTACATTAGGGTATTTAGACCAATATGTGGATATGGATCAATCACTGACGATTAACGAATTTTTAAGATCAGCTTATCAAGAATTATTTGCCACAGAACAAGAAATGTTGAAACTTTATGAGACATATGGTGAAACGGGCGACGACCAATTGTTAACAAGAGCGGCAACCTATCAAGAAAATTTGGAAATGAAGGGCTTTTATGAAGTTGAAAATGATATCAGCAAAGCCATTACAGGTCTTGGCATCAGTGATGCTGATCAAACACTAGCTGCATTAAATCGCGGAGATCAAATCAAGGTCATATTGGCTAAATTACTATTGGAAAAACCAGCTGTTTTGATCTTAGATGAACCAACCAACTATTTAGACCAAGAACATATCGAATGGCTGACAGATTATCTAAATGCATTTGAGAATGCGTTTATCATCGTTTCCCATGATACAGAATTTTTAAGTAATATCGCAACCTGTATCTGTGATATTGATTTTGGCTCGATCAAAAAATACCATAGCAACTATACTGATTTCTTAAAACAAAAAGCGCACTTAGCTGAAGCGTATCAAAGTCAATTTGTAGCACAACAACGAAAAATCAAAGAAACAGAAGCCTTCATCCAGAAAAATATTGCAGGGGTCAAAACAAAAATGGCGCAAGGGAGACGAAAACATCTAGAAAAAATGGATCGTTTGAAAGAACCAGAGAAAAAGGTGAAATCTAATTTTTCCTTTAAACTAATGCCTCAAAGTTCACCCAATGTCATGACGATCGATGAGCTGACGGTAGGTTATAAAGAGCCGTTGCTTATGGTACGTGATGTGCAAGTAAAAAAAGGGGAAAAAGTCGTGATCACTGGCGCAGATGGTTTAGGCAAATTAACATTAGTAAAAACACTGCTGTCACTGGTACCAGCAATTTCTGGTAAAGCACAATTTTCACCACAAGTGGTCACTGGTTATCGCTCTCAAGAAATTGAGTGGGAAAATACTGAATGGACACCAATTGAAGCATTAGCAAATAAATATACAAGACTTACTTATGAAGATGTCCGTCGAGAATTGGCAAAATGCGGGTTGAAACGAGAAATTGCTTCAAAAAATATTTTCATGCTGAGTGGTGGTGAACAATCAAAAGTGAAATTATGTGATCTGACGATGCAACCAAGCAATTTCTTGATTTTAGATGAACCAACCAATCATTTAGATGTAGATTCAAGAAAAGAATTGCAAGATGCTATAAAAGCGTTTCGAGGAAGTGTGTTGTTGATTTCAAATGATGAACAGTTTTATTCAGGTGTAGCGGATCATGTGTATGCTGTTGCAGATAAACATCTTCTGAAACAATAAGGTGACCGATAATGGATTTTACTGGAGATGAAAACCGCCAAGTCTACAAATTTTCGTGGATGGAGCGAGAACTAAAAAGAGTATTAGAAGATAAGTTGGCTGATCGAATCTTGATTATTGGTAGCGGCGTTTTAGAATGCCAAACGGCGATTGAGTTAGCGAACAAAAGCAAAGAAGTTGTGATCATTGAACGCTCGGATGAGCTACTGTCAGATTGTCTAAATTCTCCAATTAGGCTCAACTTATGAGAAGCTTAGAAAAATTGCTGGTTACATTTTATTTAGAAACGGTTGTTATTGATAGTGAAAAAGAGCAGGTTTGCCTTTGTAATAAAGAAGGATTTCAGCTGTACCTGGCTATTGATAACATTATTGCTCCTAAAGGCTATGAATATTTTTAATTTCGTTTATAGTTAAAGGAATAAAGCTAAAATGAATGGAGCAAAAGAATGTTTACAACAATTGAGAAAGTAAATTTTCAACAGGCTGTAGAAACCTGGAATCAAGGCTTTAGCGATTATCTATTACCAATTACTGTCGATCAAAAAGCGTTAGAGCATAGAATCGAATCGTTAAAACTGTCAAAGAAACTCTAGGCTATTTATTCGATCAAGGGAGAATCTGCTGGCATTATCCTGTTAGGCGTGCAAACCTTTCAAGGAACGAAAGTGATGTGGGTCGGTGGTATGGCGGTCGTTCCGAAGTATCGTAGGGACAAAGTCGCTTCTAAATTGATGGATTACGCAGAACAATTGGCAAAAGAAAATCAATGTGAGTATCTAATTTTGGAAGTGAATTAAAGAGAATGAGCGGGTGAAGCGATTATATCAAGAAAAAGGGTTCCAACGTATCAATGAGTTGGCAGTTGGTTCGGTTGTTTTACCAACTATAACAAGTAAAAATGAGAGTACTGACTTCAAAGCTGTTTCATTAGAAGAGCGAGCTTTAAGCGAAACAAAATGGATACCTTGGCAAAATCGTAGTATTTTTTCTGATCAAAACTATGATATTTATCACGAAGAAATAAAAGTTGGGTCAATCAGTTTTAATCTAGTTGAGGAAGCTTCTGGAAAAAATTTGATTCTTAAACAATTACAGCTGGTTGAACAAAAAAATTACCCGTTAATAACAGCTATCTTGCTCACTTTAAAAGAACAAGAAAATCTTGATACCATCAAATTCACTAATTTTGATAAGGCAACACCAGAATATACTGAACTAGAAAAAATAGGTATTACGTTACAACTGACACAATTACAATTAGCTAAAAAAATTTAAATAGTAAATCTATTCAGCGGTACTTGTTTTAGCGAACGAATGCCGCTGGATTTTTCTATTAAAACACTGTTAAATCATTAAGCAACGCACCGTTGCAACTGCCTTTATTGTATAATAGATGAAAGCAACGTATTTATGCGGCGAAAATACTAGACGTTAGGAAATGGGTGAATTATAGTGACTGTAGAAATTGGTAAACAAATTAAAAAACTCCGTGAAGAACAAGAAATTTCACAACAGGAACTAGCTGACTATTTAACGATCTCTCGTCAAACAATTTCAAAATGGGAGTTAGGAAAAAGTCTTCCTGATATCGAAAATGTTGTAAGAATTGCCGACTATTTCAATATCAGTGTCGATGTTTTAATTGGGCGTAAGAAACCTAGTTTCCTTGAAAGTTTGTTTGGCGGAAAAGAAAGAAGGCAAAGTCTTATGGATCAAAATAGCAAGACAACTAATAACGCAGCATTTTATAGTGTTTATGCACCAGAAATTCAACCATTATTAGCAGCGAACAAACGGGTAAACACATTTATCAAAATCGAAGCAGCAATTTTTCCACAAGTAACTTTTTCAAAATTGATGGGATATGCTAATTGTTTGTGTAGTTTTAGTGGTGATGAAGTGTCTATTGATCAAATCGGGAAATTCAAGCTTGGTGTAAATATACCTGTGGAGCAACCGATAGCATCCTTTTCTCTACATGATATTTTGGAGATAAACTTACAATTTGGAAAATATTTTAGAAATGTGGGTGGTAATTTTGTAACATTGATTGATATCGTTACCCCAGATAAAACCTATTATTTTTGGGTAGAATCGCTAAAAATTGCCCATGCTATCTGGCATCATGAGAAATTTACATCAATCAAACTCAATCTTGACAAGCCATTTCAAAAAGCGTTAAACCTCTCAAACGAAGATGAAGCCGTTGTGGCAATTCGTAGCGAAGCTGATAATATTCAGTTGTTTTATGGGAAGGTGTAGTAGTTAATCACCGTAGAATTAAATGAGGGAAGTAGTGGCTGCTTCTGCTCTCACCATTTATTCGGGATTAACGTTAATATAGCAAACTAAAATTGGCTGGTAAAGATTTGGTTAACGACCAAATCTTTACCAGCCAAATCTAGAATTAAACGATACACAGATTTTGGAACGTAAAGCTTATTTCTATTTTTTTATACGATAGACGCCATTTTCTTCGTGTATCAATTGATGTTCTTCAATATATCGTGTAATGGCTTCATCCTTCTCTACAACAACTAAATAATCTGAGCTTTGTAATCGGGCAGAGAGAATTTCATTAGAGTCAAATGCTTTAATGATTTGTACGTTTTTAGAAAAAAGTTTGTATTGAGTGTAAAAATAAGAATAATCACTATCATTAGTAGCAGATGGGAAATAAAATGTATAAAAATGGTCTCTATCTTTTGATAATAATGTGTTTTCTATCGGTGCCATGGCTTGATCGATTTTCCATCTGCGACTATGTGGATACTCTTGTGCAGCAAAGATTTTTTGATAGTTTTGATGTCTATAAGCGATTATAGAGAGAAAAATCAAGATAAAGGCTAAACTTGAAAACGTGACAGTTCGTACTTTTTTTGCACTTATGAGTAGAAGGATTATTTGGATAACAATAAAAACGATGAGAAAATTGAAAATAGCACCTACATAGCGATCGAAACTTGCTAACATCATTGCTTCCCCAAGAGGCATCGATACGAGATACATCAACCATAAAATCCCCATGTAACCTAAAAACAGTATGTTTGCTCCTAAAATCATAAGTTTAGTATTTTTAATGTTAAACTGAGTATTTTTCTTAATGTAAAGTGCGATAAGTAATGCAACAATACTAAAGGCTAATAATTCATAAAATGCCGAAAAATTTCTGAAATCAAACATTCTTAAAATAAATGCCTTAGTGATTTTAAGAATATCCGAGTATGTTTTTTCAGAGAATATTTTTTTGTAATATTCGATACTCATATCGTGTTTTCCCGTTGCGCCTGCAGGATAGACATATTTCACATGAGTAAGCCATAGATAGAATAAAAACCATGGAATTAAAAAGATCGTACCGAAAAGGCTAATTTCTTTTTTAGCTAAAGTAAGTCGATTCATTTTATAATTATTCCAAGCGCTTGCTAGCAAGAATAAAGTGTTTATCCCAATGAAAATAACACCGCTATTTTTAATCAAAAGCATGGAAGCCATCAAAGGTAAGGATAATAACAAGGCTTTTTTAAAGTTATCAAAATAATAGAAAATGATATTCATAGCAGCCACTGAAAATAGTAACAATAAATTATCCACCAACAAATCTTTCATAAATGTTGGACCATTGAATAAATAAAAAGCAAGAACTGTAGTTAAGATCAATATAGCGTTCTGTTTTTTTGAACTTTTTAAATGTGGATCCTGAAACTTTCTAGTCCATGCAAATAAAGTAGTGATGCAGGCCAAAATAAGTAAAATTTGTGCAAAAATCGCATTGGCTTCTGTTAAACCAACTACTTTGGCAAAGAAGTAAACAAATAAAGCAGATCCTGGAGGATAGGAATTAAACATAATCACATCGATATTAAAATTAGGTAACTGCCCTGTGAGGCCTAGAGATTTTACTATCAAAGCCCAGTGAGAAAAATTATCATAGTGAAGAAAAAGGTTACCACGAGTGTTTATAGCAAATACAAGACAAAAAAAGAGGAAAAATAAGATTCCAGGAGACAATAAGTCTCTAAACTCTTTTTTGATATTTTTATTTTTCCAAAAGAATGAAAGAAGAAGGAATACTCCAACAGCCAAGATACTTAAAATTGTGAGTTTTAAGATATTAAGCAAGCCGCCGATAAAAAGTATTGGAATTACAGATGAGAAAATAATTACTGGTATGAATTCGACTACGATATTGCGTTTTTTTAAGTATAATGTGTACCCTAACGTACTTAGTATAAAGAGCAACAAACCAACTATGGATCTAAACAAAATTTTCATCCTCCGAAATCTATATTTTAATTATGCATGATATAAAAAACTATCGAGTTAGCGAAAATAATAATATACAACTCACAGTAATTTTACATGAAATCGGTAAAAAAAAATACTCCTTGACACATATTACTATGCAATGTATAGTAATATGTGTCAGGAGGTATATTATGGATTCACAATTAAAAAAAGGGTTGTTGGAATATTGTATTTTAGCCATTTTAAAGAAATCAGATTCCTATGGCTATCAAATCATCAAAGATTTGTCTAACGTGATAACAATTTCCGAATCAACATTATATCCAATCTTGAAACGTTTAGAAACGAAAGAAGAGTTGGAAACATATTCAATGGAACATAATAGCCGCTTAAGAAAATACTATCGAATTACTGATGTTGGTAGGGACAAAATAAAGTCCTTTATTCAAGAATGGGATGAAGTGATGCAAGTGTATCATTTTATTGAAAAGGGGGAGCAAAATGAATAAACAAGAATTTTTGTATCAATTAGAAGAAGGTTTGATTCGCTTGGAGGAATCAGAAAAAATCAATTTATTCTTTATTATGATGAATTGATTGAAGACTACCTAGAAGATGGAGCCAGTGAAGCAGAGGCGGTAAGCAAGTTGGGAAAACCTTCAAGAATCGCAAGTAAGATTTTAGAAGAAGCGTTTGAAGAGCGGAGTTTTCAAAAGAAAAAACTAAGTCCGTGGATGGTGGTTTTACTGATTATTGGTTTTCCTTTATGGGGCAGTATTTTGTTAACAGCTATTTTACTTATTTTATCCGCCTATATTATTATTTGGTGTCTACCTTTTACAACGGGAATGTTTGCGGTACTCGGCTTAGGAGCATCAATATTTAGTATCTGTGCTAGTTTTTTCGCTATACAAGATGGAGTCTACATTGCAGTTACACAAATGGGTATCAGTATTTTTGTTTTAGGCTTAGCGTTGCTTAGTGGTTTAGCAACCTTGAATCTAGCCAATCATTTTATCAAAGCATCGAAGCGATTCTCAGGAAAAATATTCGGTCTGTTTGAGGGAAGGGGATTATCGTTATGACGAATAAAAAATCATTATTTAAAATTGGGCTTAGTTTAACTATTTTAGGTTTTGCGATCGCTATGATCGGTTTTGCTCTATCTGGTGGGCAAGTTGATAAATATAAATTTGAAGAACATTCATGGTATCGTACATTCTATTTTGAACTATGATATTTTAATAAGAAGCTGAAACATTGGATGGAGAAATCTCTGACGAATGTTTCTTTTTTTTATCAATCAAAAAGTAGTCCTAATGCAGTGAGAAAAACTCAGACTTTAAGCCGATAAAATGAAGCGGTTGCTTTGTTATAATTAATATGAATAAGAGCAAGTTTGTTTAATGAATCTTTTTTCTATGGGGAGTAGAGGCGAGTGGTATGAATAAGCAAGTCAAAGAACAAGCCATAAGCAACAATGGAATCGATTTAATAAAGTACGCTGCGGCGATTTTAATTATTTGTTTTCACTGTGAACGAGTGATTCAAGATCCAATGGTGCATCATTTGTTTAAAAATGTATTATGTCGGATTGCTGTACCGTTTTTCTTTATTTCATCTAGTTACTTTGTTAGACGAGGACAAAATGGTTCGTCGGGTTATCTGAAACGTTATTTGCAATCATCTATTAAATCATATTTGTTTTGGAGCTTGATTTATCTGCCGATTGGTTTTATGTGGATTCAAGAAAATTATACGCTTGGACCTGAATTATATCCTGTAGCATTGCTAACAGGCTTGCTGTATACAGGGACTTACTATCATCTTTGGTGCATACCGGCTATGATCTTTGGTATGGTCATCGCTCACTGGCTAATCAAGAAAACAGGCTATTTTCCGTTATTCATATTAACGTTTATATTATATCTTTTTGGTTCATTAGAAACGTACTATGGCTATATCAATAATGAACAGTTGCAATTATTTTTTGATCAGTATCTGACTATTTTTATTACAACTCGCAATGGTTTGTTTTTTGCCTTAGTATTTGTGGCAGTGGGATATTTCCTATGGGATTATCGTGAAAAAATAGCTAGGTTTCACAAGCAGTTTAAATTTTTAGTGGTTTTTACTGGGCTAATATTAGTGTGGGAAGGGTTGATTGTTTACGCTAATATGGGGATCGACAAAAACTTTATGTGGTCACTAATACCATTTACAGCAGTCTTCTTTTGTTGGAGTTTAACGTGGCAAGTAAAACTTAAGACGGACTTTAAGCATTTGAGGGAATTAGGGAAATATTATTTTTTCATCCATCCATTATGTATTTTGTGGACAGCCAATTTAGTTAACAGCTATGATTTTTTTGCAAATGCTTGGCTGCAACTAATTGTCACAATTGTAGCTACTCATTTATTGAGCTCACTCGTGATTATATTTAACCAGCAACTTCCGTATTACTATTTCGATTTGCAATTGATGCTTAGAGTCAATCGAAGTTATATCCAAAAATTGGTTTAGAAGTGGATGTTTAGCACGAAAAGATAAGACTGAGACAAAACGAAATAAGTTTTGTCTCAGCTTTTCTATTTAAGTCAAGTGAACGCCTTTATCCACATAAATAATATCGCCTACGATACCAGCCGCTAATTCGCTGACTAAAAAGGCACAAGTATTCCCTACTTCTTCGATTGTAACACCTGCTTTATCCGGTGTACGATCCTCTGAGAGCTTGATCAATTGATCGTAATCTTTTACGCCAGTCACTGCAAGGGTTTTAATAGCACCTGCTGAAATACCATTTACACGAATCTTATCAACTGCAAATTCATAGGCTAAATATTTTACCGCAGTTTC
This sequence comes from Enterococcus sp. 12C11_DIV0727, assembly GCF_002148425.2. Classification (NCBI taxonomy): domain Bacteria; kingdom Bacillati; phylum Bacillota; class Bacilli; order Lactobacillales; family Enterococcaceae; genus Enterococcus; species Candidatus Enterococcus lemimoniae. The sequence goes on from NZ_CP147248.1 coordinate 2,758,312, forward strand.
TAAAGAAGCTTTGGCAATGCCCATCATATTGTAATTTGGAATTGCTCTTTCAGAGCCTAGGTAAGTCATTGTCACGATTCCAGATCCTGGGTTTAATAATGGTTTAGCATAATGAGCCACAGCTAATAGAGAGTAACTGCTGATGTCTTGCGCTAATAAGTAGCCTGAACGTGTGATGTCACTAACATTGCCATCTAGTTCTTCCTTATTTGCAAAGGCAATCGCATGAACTAAACCGTCGATTTTATCGAATTTTTCTTGAATAATCGTAAAGGCTTGTGCGATTGATTCATCTGATGAAACATCACATTCAACAAGTAAGTCTGTTGGTTCAGCTAATTTTAATAATTGTTTTTTCATGCGCTCGTTTTGGTACGTGTAGATAATGTCAGCACCTTGCTCTTTCAATGCTTTGGCACATCCCCAAGCGATACTTCTCTTGTTTGCTACGCCCATTACGACGACTTTTTTATTTTTTAGAAACATATTGATTTTCCCCTTTTAAAATTATTTTAGTCTGTGAAAAGGTCTCACTTCTTAATAAAATCTAAATATCTAATTTTATTTAAGTTGACGGATAAAATTGCAACTGGTATTATCTGTTTGAGAATGCTAATAAAATTCTCTAACGGATACGACCCCCATACAGACATTTTATCGGATGTCTGAATTATTAACCAAAATACTTTGAAAGTCAAACTATTTTACTTAAATTTAAACAAAAAAAGTGTTGGTTAAGCAAGTTTTTTTTAATTTGAGTGTCAAAACAATAGCGGAGGTGCACGATGAAACGAGTTGTAATAACCGGAATGGGAGCTGTGACTCCTTTAGGAAATACGGTAAAAGAGTATTGGCAAAATCTAGTCAATGGAAAATTAGGAATCGCTAAAATTACGAAATTTGATTCAGAAGATACAGGTGTTGCACTTGCAGGTGAGGTAAAGAACTTTGACCCAAGTGAGGTTCTTGATCGTAAAGAACAAAAACGGATGGATCTATTTTCACAATACGGTATTGTGGCAGCGATGGAAGCTTGGAATATGAGCGGCTTAACGAAGGAAGAGATTGATCCAAAGCGTTTTGGTGTGATCGTAGGTAGTGGAATCGGTGGTATGACTACTCTGCAAGATCAAGTAAGAGTAATGGATAAAAAAGGACCTAAACGGGTAACACCGTTCTTTGTACCGATGGTAATCGCAAATATGGCATCAGGAAATATTTCCATCAAATTAGGTGCAAAAGGTCCCTCTCAAACGATCGTTACAGCTTGTACCTCAGCAACCAATGCCATTGGTGAAGCCTTCAGAACAATCAAATATGGCTTGGCTGATATGATGATCACTGGTGGAACAGAAGCGACGATTTGTGAAATCGGGATTGCTGGTTTTGCTGCGTTGAGTGCGTTGAATACAACAGATGATCCAACTAGAGCCTCGATTCCTTTTGATAAAGAAAGACACGGATTTGTGATGGGTGAGGGAGCTGGCATGTTGATGCTAGAAGAACTTGAACATGCTCAAAAACGTGGAGCAACCATTCTAGGTGAAATCGTTGGTTACGGTAGTAATTGCGATGCTAGTCATATGACAGCACCATTAAAAGATGGTAGCGGCGCTGCTGACGCAATTGAATTAGCTTTGGCAGAAGCGGCAATCGCGGCTTCTGAAATTGGTTATGTTAATGCACACGGAACAGCAACGCCAGCCAATGACGCGGCTGAAACGGCTGCTTTAAAACGAGTGTTTGGCAAACGTGCGTATGATATTCCAATTTCCAGCACTAAAAGTATGACAGGACACCTTTTAGGCGCTGGTGGAGGAATTGAAGCAATCGCATGTGTGAAGACGCTGCAAGAAGGTGTTGCGCATCCGACTGTCGGTTACCAAGTGGCCGATCCAGATTGCGATTTAGATTATATAACAGATGGCTCACGCAAAGTAGCTGCGGAATATGCAATCAGCAATTCATTTGGCTTTGGTGGTCATAATGGCGTTATTTGTATGAAGAAATGGGAGGAAAATTAACAATGACAAGATTAATGAATGCAACAGAAATTATGGAAATGATTCCAAACCGTTACCCAATTTGTTTTATCGACTATGTGGATGAAATTATTCCGGAGAAAAAAATCATTGCAACAAAAAACGTTACGATCAATGAAGAATTTTTCCAAGGCCATTTCCCTGGAAATCCTACAATGCCAGGTGTTCTAATTATTGAAGCATTAGCGCAAGTGGGTTCGATCTTGATTTTAAAAATGGAACAATTTAACGGCGAAACAGCCTATATTGGCGGTATTAACAAAGCAAAATTCCGTCAAAAAGTAGTGCCAGGTGATGTATTGAAATTACATTTTGAAATCGTGAAAATCAGAGATTATGTAGGAATTGGGAAAGCAACTGCTTACGTTGAAGATAAAAAAGTTTGTGAATGTGAATTAACGTTTATCGTAGGTAGATAAATAAAAAAAGAGCTGAGCCAGAAGTGTGTAATCCCGAGAAATAAGAAGTAATTCACGAAAATTGCCAAGAATCACAGTGAGTTTACGAACTGATGATGATTGGTATCTACTTGGTGTTCTTCAAATTTTTATGACCAGGCAGGTACTGTGCAACATCAACTCGTTCCTCGTTGTATTTTACAGCAATTCCGACTTATTTCCGAATGGATTGCTTCTGTTACTCCGTTTATTCGTATTTAGAGTGTGAAACAAAAGTGTTTTTTTACTTTTGTCCTACACTCTTTTTTTTATTTTAAAGATACAACTCATATAATTTCAACGCCAATTGTAATGTAAAAATATTTTTCTCCTGTCCCAAATCCACTGGCAGGGAAATGACGATTTTAGTAATGCCTGCTCCAGCGATGCTTAGCTATTTGATCGTTTGGTGTGTTATAGTTGCTTTGTTTTTAGGTGGAACCAAAGTCTTGGACAAATTCAGTAATAGGTCATCACCAATTGTATATGTTTTCATCATTGGAGCGGCTGTTTGGACGATTCAAATTGCTAGCGGTTTTGACCCGATTTTAGCTTATTAACCAGCGAATGCTACAATCAGTCCACTTGTTTTTCATTACTTGTGTGAGTACCTTTGTTTCAAACTGGGCAGGACCAATCGCAAATATTGGTGACTTTACTCAAAAGGCGAAAACACCGAAAGCGATGATCATCGAGTTACCATTAGGGTTTATCCTTTCTTATATTTTGTTTGGGTTACATGCGTAGGCTTGATTGTCGGGACTCAAATTGCTTTTGGAGAACCGATTTTTAATATTGTTAATGCCTTTGATAAAATCGATAATACCTTTGCGGTTTTTGTATTGATTCTAGCCTTGAATATGGGGATGCTGGCTTTCGTTTTATTTGGGAATTTATTCCCAGCAGGGTTGCAAATGTCTTCATTGTACAAAAAGAATCAGTTGGTATTAATTGATTTTAAAGTGGGGACTGAACAGACGTTTAAAAAGTCAGGACCACAGTCCATCACACCGTTTATTTGGATTATAAGTGATTGACTGGGTTGTAACTCGCAGAGTTATGACCCAGTTATTTTCGCTTCAAAAATTAGATTTTACATTATTTTTCCTCAAAATATAAATCTAAACTGTGTATTCTCTAGAATATCCGCTAGTAATCTGCTACAATGATTGAGAAGATTTTTTTTAAGAAACGCCTCTATCCTAAGAAGCGAAGCAACCTAGATATAGCGGCATTATACTAACGTTTCGATCAGAGTTGCTGGTCGGATCTTAAAGAATAGGAGAATAATAACATGATAGCAGTAAGTGATCTTAAAGCAGGCATGACTTTTGAACAAGACGGCAAATTAATCCGTGTAATGGAAGCAAGCCACCATAAACCAGGTAAAGGGAATACCGTTATGCGTATGAAATTAAAAGATGTTCGTACTGGGGCTACAACGGACACAACTATGCGTCCTGATGATAAAGTCAAAAAAGCTTTTATCGAAAGTAAACCTGTTCAATATCTTTACAGCCAAGATGATACAGCGAACTTTATGGACCTTGAAACGTACGAACAATATGAAATCCCAACTTCTGTGATCGAATATGAATTGAAATATCTTTTAGAAAACATGGAAGTAAAAATCCAATTTTACGGATCAGAAGTAATCGGAATCACGCTGCCTACTACGGTTGTTTTAAAAGTTAAAGAAACACAACCATCGATCAAAGGCGCAACAGTTTCAGGATCAGGTAAACCAGCTGTGATGGAAACAGGCTTAGTTGTCAACGTTCCTGACTTTATTGAAGTAGATGAAGCGTTAGAAATCAACACGCAAGAAGGTACGTATTTAAAACGTGCATCAAAATAAATGAAATAAGACGAGGTTGGGACAGAAGCGTTTAGGCCCGAGAACCAAGTAGCTACTGTGTAACATCAGCTCGTACCTCGCTGTGTTTTACAGCAATAAGCCAGCATCCACGAAAATTGTTCTTCTAATTTTTGTGGATGCTGGCTTATTGTTTCCGAAGCCTTCAAATCTTAGTGCGTTAGCGCTTAGAAAATAAAGGAAGCAAGGTACCTTTCAGACACCTTGTATTGTGTATCATCGAATCACTTCGTTCTTCGTGATTTACAACAATGTGATCGGAGCGTAGAGTAGTGGCTGCTTCTGCGTCCACCGTTTATTCGGGATTAGTGTTTAACAAAAAGGCACCCCATTTTTGTCCCAAACTCTTCTTTTTATCCTATTTTAACTGGCTGAAAGAAACCTTTCATCACTACTAAAGTCAGTTGACATGTTACAATGGAATATATGTTTTAGAGTAGAAAGGGAGAGAAATATGGTTTTTTTATTAACATTATGTCTTGTCTTACTATTTACTAAACTTGCTGGACATTTTTGTAATCGGGTAGGGATCCCTTCTGTGATTGGCGAATTACTGGTAGGGATTTTAATTGGACCAGCGTTGTTAGGTTGGATTAAACCAGATGATTTTATGCATTATTTTTCTGAAATTGGTGTTATTATTTTGATGTTTATTGCAGGCTTAGAAAGTGATCTGGAATTATTGAAAAAATATTGGCGGCCAGCACTAGCAGTTGCGCTTTTAGGAATCGTCTTTCCAGCTGTGATGGGCTTTGGTGTGGGGGAGATGTTTCAGTTTTCTGTACAGAATTCAATTTTCCTAGGCGTTTTGTTTAGTGCAACTTCTGTTAGTATTTCTGTTCAAGTATTAAAAGACCTGAAAAAAATAGATACCGAAGAAGGTGCAACCATCCTAGGTGCAGCAGTTGTCGATGATATTGTGGTCGTTTTGATTTTAGGTGTTATGTTGAGCTTGATGAATCGCTCTGCACCAGGTGAAGGCTTACCAATGTGGGAAGTGTTACTCTTAAAAGGCTTCTTCTTTGTTGTGATTTTTGCTGCTAGTAAGTGGTTGGTTCCTTGGTTATTGAATTTAAGTAAAAAGCTGATTACAATTGAGGCTGTATCGGCGGTTTCTTTAGTTATATGTTTAGGGTTTGCTTATTTTGCAGAAATGTTGGATATGGGCGCGATCATTGGCGCGTTCTTTGCAGGTGTGGCCATCGCACAGACGGATTACCGTAAAGCAGTTGATGAGAAATTAGAGACGATAGGCTACACTGTATTTATTCCAATGTTTTTTGTTTCGATTGGGTTGAATATGACTTTTGCAGGTATGTCAAAGCATTTTCTTTTTATTATCGTCTTAACCGTTGTAGCAGTCTTGTCTAAATTGTTAGGTGGTGCTTTAGGTGCACGTGCGACTGGCTTCAAAGGGGTTTCAACCTTGATCATTGGTTCGGGAATGGTATCTAGAGGGGAAATGGCATTGATCATTGCACAAGTTGGTCTAACGTCAAGTTTCCTTTCAGAAGAGTATTATTCTTCTGTGATCATTGTTATTATTGCCACAACGATCATTGCGCCTTTGTTGTTGAAAGCCACGATCATGAAACAAGAAAAACAACTTAATTACTAGAAAAAAACAGTTTCTGCCGAAACGCATTAAAAGCGACTTTGGCAGAAACTGTTTTATTTTAATGAATAGAACCCATTAATTTTTTAATTGGATTTTTACAAAAGAGTAGCAAGATACCCGCCACTACAGCGATGATCCCTATGATACCGAAATACGCTGATTCTGTTTGGGGAGTATAAAAACGTGCGATCTGAGCATTGATTGCTTGTGAAGCGGCATCGGCTAATAGCCAAATAGCAACTGTTTGCGATTCAAAAGCCTTAGGAGCAAGTTTTGTTGTAATTGATAGACCAACAGGAGAAATACACATCTCAGCTATGATCATAATAAAGAAGCTAAAGAACAACCATAACGGACTAACTCTGGTATTCGTCCCATATAACAATCCCGGAAACATCAACAATACGAAAGACAGACCCGCAAAAACTAAGCCAAATGAAAATTTAACCACAGTAGATGGTTGTCTTTTCCCTAATCGCGTCCATAACGTTACAAAAACAGGTGTTAGGATCACAACGAAAATTGGATTTAAAGATTGAAACCAACTTGGGGCGATGGAAAAGCCGAATAGGGTGTCATTCGTCCGTTCACTCGCAAATAATGCTAAAATTGAAGAGCCTTGTTCTTCTAATGACCAAAAAACGATACCAGCTAAAAATAAAGGGATGTAGCCAAGTACTCTTGGTTTTTCTTCTGCAGTAACATTCTTAGAAGTCAACATCTTGGTGAAATAATAAACTGGCAACAAGATCCCTAAAATACTAACACTGTTGATGAAAAACCCGATGGTCAAATGACCTAGTAAAAAGGCTCCACCAAAAAGAACGATAATAAAGAGAAGCGCAATCACTAATGAGCGAATAAACTTTTTTCGTTCCTCTGTTCCAATTGGGTTGGTTGGTTTTAAGCCAATACCTGCTAATGATTTTTTCCCTTGCAAGTAATACTGTAGTAAACCGAAAAACATCCCAAATGCAGCAACAGAAAAGCCGACATGATAATTATATGTTTGGCCTAATGTTCCGACAACTAAGGGTGATAACAACGCACCAATATTGATGCCCATATAAAAAATAGAAAAACCAGCATCACGACGTGTATCTGTTTTTGAATAAAGATGTCCCACCATACCAGAAACATTCGGTTTCAACATTCCAGTTCCAATCACAATCAAAAGAATCGAAAGAAATAATGCGCCAATTCCAAACGGTGTTGCTAAAACAATATGTCCGACCATGATGAATACTCCGCCGAAGAAAACCGTTTTTCTAGCACCCAATACCCGGTCAGAGATCCAACCACCAACAATACTGGACATAAAAACTAATGAGCCGTAAATCGACATGATGGCTAAAGCTGTTTCTTTCGGTAAGCCCAATCCGCCGTTTGCGACCGTATCATAGATATAATACAGTAAAATTGCTCGCATACCATAGTAACTAAATCTTTCCCACATCTCAGTAAAGAAGAGTGTAGACAATCCTTTGGGTTGCCCCAAGAACGACTTGTCTAACTGCTGCTCATCCATAAAAAATAACCTCAATTCTTTTTAATATTCAGAAAATTCATTTAACCTAGAATTTCTGAAAAAATATATACGATATATTGTAAACCGTTACTCTTTTAAACTTCATAAAGTTTCATGAATAGACTATAAGAAAAATAGCTGGTTTATTCATTTAAATTTAATAGTAAGGAGTTGCTAAAGAAATGGACTAAAATAGAAAGGAAGAGTTTTTTTGAAAAAAATAGCCGAACGCCAAAAAGAATGGGCTTCATTGAAATATCTGGTTTTAGCAAAATCCCAACCTGACTACAAGGCAATCAGAAAACTATTTGCAGATAATAATTGGGATACTGAAAAAGAATGGGCATTTCGTAAATATCTTCAACATGCGTTAGCCCAACCAACTAAAAAAGAAGATCTGCTAAACGCCTATCAACATGTCTGGGGATACTTTAAAACGAAAGCAACAGATGAGGAACGTCAACATTATCAATCATTAATAGAAAACTTTTCTATCAATGAGGATGAAGTATTGCCTTTTCTAAAAAAATTAACAGTTAAGTATCAGGAGCCATATTTACTTCAATCCGTATTGCTTTTTCCGAAAGCGTGATAAAAAAACAGTTAGTTTGTCTTCGACGACTAACTGTTTTTTTAGATGTTATTTCAAATAATGATTGATTGTTTTTTGGTAGTTCAACCAATCTTGTTGTCCAGAATTAAAGTAATCAGCTAATAAATAGCCAATATAAGGACCAGTTGTCAAACCAGAAGAACCTAAACCACTTGCAACGACAGCTGTTGGATTATTTGGTAAGCAGTTGAAAAAAGGAGCAAAATCGGAGGTATAGGCACGGGTTCCCACACGATAGTTTGCTGGATATTTTTCAAAAAAAGATGATTCTGTCAGAAAAGGCACTGATTTTTCTCTCAGTTGAGAAAAAGCTTCCGTTGTTGGTGTTAGATCATAGCCACCGTCATTTTCATGTGTTGCACCGATTAAAATTTGTCCGTTTTCAAAAGGAATCAGATCGCTCTCGCCATCTAGCATGGCAACTGGCCAGCTGCCACTCTTTTTATAAGGTGTATCAAAGGCTAATAGTTGTCCTTTTTGAGGTCTAATATCTGTAGTAAATCCCAAGGGTTGTAATAAATGAGGCAATCCCGGTCCTGCACATAATGCAATAGCATCAAAAGCTTCTGTTTCATTTTGAGTATTAACGAGCCAGTGATCGTTTTGTTGATTGAGTTGGACGACAGCTGTTTTTAAAGTTATGCCCTGAGCAATTGCTCGTTGTCGTAATGTTTCTAAGTAACTGGCACCATCCAACTTTCCACCGCCTGTAATAAATAAGGCAGATGCTGTTTTTAATAACGGCAGCTTTTCTGTGACTTTTTCACCGGTCAATAATTGAATATCCCCAATTTCAGGTGCTGCCTGCTTCCGTTCTTTGGCCAAAGCCATTAACGGCTCAAGTTCTCCATCTTTTCTAAGGATCAATGTTCCAGTTTGTCGATAAACATTGGCGGCCAAATCAAAATCTTGTACTAGTTTAGGATAGAACGCTGCCCCATCTTTTGCTAGTTGATACCATTGTTTATTGCGTCGCTTAGACAACCAAGGGGAAATAATTCCTGCGCTTGCCTTGGTTGCTTGTCCAACAGGATTGTCGTAAATCGTTATACTATATTTTTTTAGATCGATATAGTTGGCTAAAGTCATCCCAATGATTCCGCCGCCGATAATCGCTAATTTTTTCATAAGTTGCTCCTTTTGTATACATCTAGAATTAAGTAATTTATTGTTACATAAGATCGACTTAGATGCAAGTCACTCTGAAGAGTAAGCGGCTGTTCTAATTGCGATAGTAAGCCTATGGAGAAAATTTGATAAAAGAATAACAGGAATTTAATGAGAAAAGCCTTTTTTATTATGGTATGATAATAAGTGTTATTGTTAGTTGCAATACAGCTTAAATATATAGGAGGTTACGGAATGAGAAAAACAACATTAGGGTATTTGCTAACGGCTGTAAGCTTGACCATTTTATTGAATGGATGCGGTTCTAGTGGAGCAAAGACTGGTGATTCTGGTCAAAAATCAGCAAACAATGAACAAACATTTTCTGTTGTTGCTAAACAAGAAATTCCGTCGATCGATGCATCGGTTACAAATGATGTCGTTGGGTGGGGTGTATTAAAAAATACCAGTGAGGGATTATTCCGTGCTGATAAGGATGGAAAATTAATTCCAGCAGGTGCCGCTGAATCACCTAAAATCAGTGAAGACGGTTTAACTTACACCATTAAATTACGAGAAGATGCAGTATGGTCAAATGGTGATCCAGTAGTCGCAGCAGATTATGTTTATGGATGGCAAAGGACGGTAGCACCCAAAACTGCTTCTGAGGTTGCTTATCTATTTGAATCAATCAAAAATTATCAAGCAATCATGGACGGCCAAGCACCAGCAGAAGATTTAGGCATAAAAGCGCTACACGATTATGAGCTAGAGGTGACACTAGAAGCGCCTGTTCCTTATATGGAATCGCTACTGTCACTACCGCCATTTTTCCCGCAAAATGAAAAAACAATCAATAAAAGTGGGAAAAAATATGCCAGCTCAAGTGAACATATGGTTTACAACGGCCCTTTTGTCTTAAGCGATTTTGAAGGGGCAGGAACGGATACCAAATGGAGCTATGTGAAAAATGAAAAATATTGGGATCAAGCCAATGTTAAGATGGAGAAAATCAATTTTGATGTAGTCAAAGAAGATGCGACTGCTTTAAATCTGTTTCAGGATGGTCAAACAGACGACATCGTTGTAACAGGCGAATTAGCTCAACAAATGGTTGATGATCCAGCATTCTTTTCACAAGAAATGTCGAATGCAACCTATGTTGAATATAACCAAACCAAAAAAGAATTTCAAAATGAAAATATCCGTAAAGCTATTTCATATGCTTTAGATCGTCAAACGTTAGTTGATCAAGTATTAGGTGATGGCTCGATTGCAGCAACAGGCTTAGTCCCTAAAAATATGTCCTTCAATCCTGAAACCGAAGCTGATTTTGTGAAAGATTCTGGTAATCATTTGAAATATGATCCAGAAAAAGCCAAAGCATCCTGGGAAAAAGCCCAAAAAGAGCTGGGGATCGACACGCTTAAAATCAATTTACTTTCATCCGATGCTGATTCAGCTAAAAAAGTGGTAGAATACATGCAAGGTGCAATTCAAGGAACCTTGAAAGGGGTCACGGTAGAAGTTTCTTCTGTACCGCTTTCCGTTCGACTAGAGCGTGGCAATCAAGGTGACTTTGATATGATCTTAGTCGGTTGGGGTGCAGAATATAATGATCCTAGTGTATTTTTAGAACTATTTGCATCTGATAATATCAATAATAGTGGTAAATATAATAACAAAGAATTCGATAAGTATTTGAAAGCATCTGCTATGACTGATGCTGGGAATCCAAAAGCACGGTGGACAGATTTACTTGAAGCAGAAAAGGTTTTAATGGATACAATGGGTGTTTGTCCAGTCTATCAAAAAGCTGAGGCCCATTTACGAAATCCTAAAGTCAAAGGTATTTTGCCTTCTGGACCAGAGTATGATTATAAATGGACATTTATTGAGTAGCAATTGAAAGTTGAGAAGGAGTGGATTAGATGATTCACCGATATATTCAAGTAACAGGTTCAGCCTTTGAACGCGGAGTTGAAATCGGTAAAATATTAAAAATGCAGATTCAAACGAATTTATCCAGTCAAAAATTATTTTATAAAGATCCAACTGAAATCGTGGATAAATGGTTGGCAAAAGCACAAACGTATCTTGATTACACAGAAAAATTCGCACCGAACGTAGTAACAGAAATGGAAGGCGTAGCCCAAGGAAGTGGCTTAGATTTTCAAGAGATTTTGTATCTGTACACTATTTATGAACGCTCATTTTTTGATGAATTGATTAGTGATAAATGTACCTCATTTGCTGCTAAAGGAAATGCGACTCTCGATGGCTCCGTGATTTGTGGGCAAACTAATGATGAAAGATTGGACGAATACCGATCAGAAGTTGATTGCGTCGTCCATCATATTGATAGCGAGACTGATTTTGAAGCGTTGATTTACAGTCATCCAGGCATTCCAGCCTATATGGGTATGAATAATTACGGCTTAGCGGTGATGTGGACCTATATCGATAATGGACAGCGACAGGCTGGTCTGCCGACCGCAGGTATCATCAGAGAGTTGCTCAACAAGAGAAGTTTAAAAGAAGCGCGTGAGTATCTGTACAGCATTCCTCATGCTGTGCCGAATCAGTTTAGCCTATCACATTCAACTGAAGGAATCGCAAGTTTTGAGTGTTTTCCAAACAAAATTTATGAGCATGCACCAGCGGATGTTATGATTCACGCCAATCATAATAGTATTGCCCTAGAAGAACCAGAAGAAGGCGGTTCTAAAACCTCTCATTCTCGTTTTGAAGCAATGGAAACGATCGTAAATGAAAATGTTGGAATTATTGATGTGGAGTTAGGGAAACAGTTCTTAGCCAATCATCGTAATTTTCCCAAAAGTGTCTGTAATCATCCGTCGCCAGAGCACCCGTTGTCCAAATCATTAGCTTCGATGGTTTTTGATTTAGGAAAAGGAAATATGCATTTAGCCTTTGGGAATGCATGTGAACAGCCATTTCATACGTATCAGTTTAAACAATGGTTTGGATAAGAAAACTCAGGTACTTTTTCTAGAGGGGACTAATGGCTATTTAAGACTGGATAATGCAAGTTATCTAGGTTAAAGAACTGACTTTGTGGACTAAGTGATTTTGAACATTGGTTAAATACCAAAAAATAAAATGTAAAATTATAATTCTATAGTAATGATAATTTAGTTTTACTGGTGATTTTTGGAAATTTCGATCTATTATAAAATAGTGATATAATAACAATGAAAAGAGGGATATGTTAGCCCACATCCCTCTTATGTAAAACCGTTTAAGACGGTAGCAGTTTTTTATAGGTTAAAAATAACCGTTATCCTACTAAAGATAAGACGGTTATTTTTTTTTGTCTTTTTTAGCATATCTACAATCAATTTAATCAAAGCCATGGTAAACATACCAAAGCTTAGAATCAATTGAATTGTTTCTAATGCAGACAAAAGGCTTTCTCCTTTCGTAGATTTTAGTACTTACTTTCATAAGCACCACCACCCATCGAAAGTAGCCACCGTCATAACTTTTCTGCAATGTTTAGTATATCATACTATAGGTTACTTAAGTTTTTTTACTTTGACTTAATACGAGTATTTTTTTTCATAATCCTGTTTGTATAGTAGCGTTATATGTTTAAATGCTATGTTACTTCAAACGAGTCAACAATTCAGCTGTATGCTTCAATAGCCCTGCATAATCCACTTTTTTAGCTTTTATATCGCCATATAAATCCTGCTCATATAACTCCGTCAATTGGATGAAACTACCGTGAAATTGTACATACGCATGCTCAAACCGTTGAGCATAACTAGTTAAGGGTTCATCGAGCTGTCGCGGTAAAATATGCTCTGCTTTGCGTAATAATAACGAGTAAGCTTTAGCAAACTGCTTTGGATAAAGCTTTAGAGTCAGGCTAAAACGTAGCAAGAAAAAGTACTTTTTCAAAAAGAAACTGCCGACTACTAATAAGATAATTAATAAGCCAATAGCTATATTACGTAAAACTTGAAGCCATGGGCTACTTACAGAATCTTGTGTGCTTTTTTTAGTGACAGGCTCTGAATTACTAGAAGTAGCTTCAGTTTGATTTTTTGTTTCAGAAGATACAGTGGTTTCTGCTAAGCTTTCAATTGTCTTTTCTGAGCTAGAAGTAGTTGTCGTTGTAGTTTGACTAACTTCGTTGGTAAAACTTGGTGTGGGTTCAAACGGGATCCAACCATATCCTTCAAAGTAAACTTCCGGCCAAGAATGAGCATCGCTATTTTTAATGGCATATTCTTGATATCCCGCATTTTCAGAGCGCGTGAGTTCCCCAGGTGAAAATCCCTTTGTCCAACGACTAGAAATACCGATTGATCGAAGTAAGATTATCATAGCACTGGAGAAATTATCACAATAACCAACTTTTGACTCAAAAAGAAAGTGATCAACATAATCCTCATTTTGTGGAGTAAAAGGTGTATCCGTTTTTGAATAGCGATAACCACCCTCTTGCTTTAGATAGTGTTCAACGGCTTTGACCTTATCGTAAAGAGTGACTTGATTTTCAGTAATTGAAATAGCTAACTCTTTGATACGACTGGGTGTAGTCACGGGAATTTGACTATTCTGTTCATCCAGAGAAATTTGATAAGGTACTTGCATCAACGATTCTTGTGTAAATGTAGGTTTTTGCCAAGTAAACTGAATCGATTTAGGCTTCGACATAAGATTGATCCGTTGTTTATCTTTGATTTGTTCTACCTTTCCAAGCTCGTTAAGTTGGAGTGAAATTGTTCCGTAAGGATAAGGCAAATAGTCTTTTGGTGCGTTAAAAGTCAATGTGATGCTTGTTTCAGCAGCTAAAGTCCCTTGATATTCAGGATTTGTAGCGAGAATCAAGGGTTGTTCTACAGCTGTTGTGACTATTTCAGAAGTATTCTTCCAACCTTTTCCAGTATAGTAATTTTTGGTTTCCACACGCCAATAATGCTCACTGGTCTGTTTGGCAGTGAAAAGTACCGATCGATCATCTGACAAAGGTCCGCCTAATTGAGCGTTATTTTCACTAAAACCAGCTGTAGCCAAAGAGTCACTGCCATAACCCTCAATTTTTTGATAGATTCCTTGTTGATTTACGTAATCACGAATGCTTGCAGTTTGCGTAATTAAAAAAATCTGTGATCGAGGAAATAGCACAGGAAAGAAATACGAGCCGACAGCAATCAGGAACAGCGCAGTACTACTTAATAAAAATAGCTTCAATTTGACTTGTTTAGCCAACCAATTCGGCGTGTGTTTCAATCCATAAAAAAGAATGGCAAAACTTGTGATCAAAATAACGTGAAGCCCTAAATTTAAACGATTAAACACCGACAACATAAGCAAATAACCAATCAACAACAAAGTGCCGAGTAGCCACCGCTCATAACGGATCAAGAGTACATTTAATAAAATAAGTAAAAACAAAATAATCGCCAAAGCAAAAAAATCAGGTAAGTAATTAATTTCCCCGCTAATCATTTTTGGATAGGTGACGAGCATTTTCTGAACAAAAACACCGAACCAAGAAAAGCCGAATGATCGAGAAAAAGGGAAATAATAGTAAAGTGTGAACGAATAACTAAGCATATAAAACGGTAAAATAACTAATTGGTTTTTGACAAGTAAAGTCATAGAACAAACCAATGCCAACATCCCAACGAAAAAGAATGTGTTTGCCTGGGCTAGATTATAGACTTTTAAAAAAGGCAGAGCAGTTGTTATTAAGATAAAAAAACTGAGCAGTGCAAAAGGCCATCTTTCTTTTAGACTATTTTTCAAAAATAGGACCTCCTTTATGGAGCGAGCTTACTTGATCTTTCCGAAGAAAAGCGAGAACCCCTTCCTCGAACGTCATTAAACAGAGCTCATTTGTCTTCGCTAAATGATTTAATTGTTCAGCTAACTGAGGTGTCTTACAAGGCGTAAAAATCACTAATTTTTTATTTGAATAAGAAGGTAGAGCACACTCCTGTGACAAAGGAGCTACGGTGGCCATGGTAAATTCTTTTAGTGCAGCATCAGGAATATCAGCTAGAATCGTTTGTTGAAACGATAGTTTATGCTCAACGAAGTGAATAAATGAATAATAGATAGAAACAAGTTCTTCAAATTTTTCATGAGCCAAACCATAAAATACAAAATAAGTTTCTGTTTCGGCTTCTTGTTCGTATTCTTTCACGATCAATTCATTTCTTTTTCCAGATAGTTTCCAATCAACTAAATTGAACGGATCTCCTACTTGATAGTTGCGGAAACTTCGAATCGAAAAAGTTTGATTCCCAAAAGGGGTAGTAAAATTTACCATTGAGCTCACTAGTTGGTGATAAAGTTGTTCTGCTACATCTATCTGCAACGTAGGCATGACCACAAATGGACCTGTCGCCTTGACCACATATTGTTTAGAGAATAGTCGAAATAAGTCAGTACTGACAAGGACAAATGAAAGCTCTTGAAAAATGCCTCTTTGGGAAGGGCGCCACTCAAAAGTCAGATCTTTTCGCTGTCCTGAATATAGACCTAAATAGTGGTTGTTTGTTGCGCTATCTTCGCTTAAAAAAATCATGAGTGTTGGAATTGGCAACAGTGTTGGACGATAGCGAAAGAGTTCTACTTGAATGTTACTTGATTGATCGACTCTGTAAATCGTTTTTTCTATTGATTCAACCTTAATTTTTTTTAGAGAAGGCAGCAAAGTCAAAATATCTAGCAACAATAAAAATAGCAAAAAGAAAAACAGTAACCAACCAGTTGGATTGTTAAAAATAATTGCATATAGAAAAACAGCAGTGTAAAAAAGAGCGATACCGATAGCTCGGATAAGATTATTGATCAAATATCGTTTCATAACTATTTCCTAACTGGAACGGGTACTTGTTTAAGTAACTGCTCAAAAATAGCTTCTAATTGTTTTGGTGTGGCTGGTTCTCCACTTTTTAATAGCAAGCGATGACCAAAAGTTGCAGGTAAAATTTGTTGTAAATCACTAGGCGTAACGTAATTTCTTCCTTCGGTTAACGCAAATGCCTTAGCTGCTTGTATAAATGAAACGGATCCGCGTGGACTGATTCCGAGAGCTATTCCGTCATGATTTCGAGTAACATGAACTAATTGCAAAGCATATCTAGCAACTACAGGATCTACATAGATATCGTCAACAATCCTTTTTAACTGACTGATTTCAGAAGCATTCAAGATTTGTCGTACTCGATTTAGCTCATGCCCAGTTTGATTCAAAATTAAATTAAGTTCATCTGTAAATTCAGGATAGCCAATCTGTAGTTTAAATAAAAAGCGATCTAGCTGAGCTTCTGGTAAAGGATAAGTTCCTTCATAATCTAACGGGTTTTGAGTTGCTAAGACAAAGAAGTGCTCATCTAATGGATACGTGTGATTATCGATCGTTACATGTTTTTCAGACATAGCTTCCAACAAAGCTGCTTGAGTTCTAGGCGTTGTTCGATTGATTTCATCCGCTAATAGAACGGTTGTAAAGACTGGCCCTTGATGAAATTCAAATCGGTGTTCAGCTGTATTGTAAATAGAAACACCTAAAATATCACTAGGCAGTAAATCAGGGGTAAATTGAATTCGATTAAATTTACCATGTGTAGCTTTTGCTAAAGTCTTGACCATCATCGTTTTACCAACACCGGGTATGTCCTCAAGTAAAACATGACCGCCAGCTAAGAAAGCGGTCACAGTTAATTGTAAGATCTCACGTTTTCCTAAAATAACTTTTTCCATTTCATCGATCAATGATGTGATTTGTGTGTGTGCGGATTCAAGCATATTGTGTAATCTCCTTATTGTAAAAGTTAAGCAAAATAGATCAGCCAAGCTTGATAATAGATGTATTTTATTTTATTGTATAGATAACATTCGTCTGTTGCAAGATGTCATAAGAGTTTCTTAATATAGTACATAAAAAGACAAAGGAATGAGACAAATCAATGTTCATCTTAAACGATTGAGTTCATACTAATGAATAAATAGTTAATTGGAGGAACGAAACGAATGGATAAAAAAACTCAAATGAAAGCAGTCGGTTTTTTTGAAGGATTCCCTATTACGAATGAGGCAAGCTTTATTGATAAAGACAAACCGATTCCGATCCCAGCAGGCCAAGACATTCTGGTCAATGTTAAGGCTATCTCTGTTAACCCTGTCGATATAAAGCTAAGACAAACAACAAAGAAACAAACGACTTTAAATGTTTTAGGTTTTGATGGGGTCGGCGAAGTTGTCGCTGTGGGTAAGGATGTCAAAAAATTCTCTATAGGTGATCGTGTGTATTATGCAGGGACAACGAAACGAGCTGGTAGTAATCAAGAATTTCAATTAGTACATGAAGCAATTGCGGCATTAGCTCCTAGCAATTTAAACGATGAAGAAGCGGCATCGCTCCCCCTTACTTCTTTGACAGCCTATGAATTATTAGTTGAAAAATTCGGCTTGATTCCAAAAAAACAGGCTAATCAGGGCAAAACGATTTTAGTCATCAACGGAGCAGGTGGTGTGGGTTCGATATTGACGCAATTGGCTGCTTGGGCTGGTCTGACGGTTTACGCTACGGCTAGTCCTAGAAATTTTGATAGGTTAAAGAGAAATGGCGTAACGTATCCTCTTGACTATCACGAAAATTTAAAACAGAGTTTAGCAGAATTGGCGGTTCAGCAGGTGGATTATGTAGCGGTTTTATTTGATATCAGTTCGTACTTTGCCACAGTAGCTGAAGTGATCAAACCTTTCGGGCATGTTGGAACGATCGTAGGTGTGGAAGAGCCTTTAGACATAAGTCTTTTGAAAAACAAGTCAGTTAGTTTTGATTGGGAATATATGTTTGCTAAAACAGATTATCAGGATCGAATTGAAACACAAGGTCAAATACTAGCCCTGATAGCGCAACTGATAGAAGCAGGGGAAATTATGGCGACTGTAGGTAAAGTCTATTCAAATGGGATCAATGCCGCCAATTTGAAAAAAGCTACTGCAGATGTGGAAACAGGGCATATGAATGGGAAGGTCGTAATCAGCGGACGGTTTAACGGGGAACCTAACTAATAATCGTAAGTGATGTTGTAAATCAAGAGACAAGCAAGGCCGTTAGTTTATCCGGGCAACAAAAAAACACAAGAGCTGGCAAAAGATTGGATTCACTTTTGTTCACTCTTGTATTTTTTATTTAA
Organism: Enterococcus sp. 12C11_DIV0727; assembly: GCF_002148425.2. Lineage (NCBI taxonomy): Bacteria > Bacillati > Bacillota > Bacilli > Lactobacillales > Enterococcaceae > Enterococcus > Candidatus Enterococcus lemimoniae. The sequence continues at coordinate 2,776,724 of NZ_CP147248.1, forward strand.
TTAAGGGTTATTTTTTTTGTTTTACCTTTTTTAAAACATATTGATAGTTGACGAAGCCAATGACAAGTAAACCAAGGAATAACCAAGCGTAACTTGATTGTTCACCTGTAGCAGGTAAATTCTTTTTAGCCGCTGTATTCGCTTTTGCACTTGCTTTTGGTGAAGGCGTGTTTCCGTTAGCAGTATTTGGAACCTGGTTAGCGGAATCGTTTGTTTCACTATTGTCAGTATTTGACGTAGTTGTTTCAGTCGATTCACTTGATTCAGAAGAATCAGTCGATGTAGTTGGCTCTGTTGTATCTTTATCTTTCGTATAAACATACGTTACTGTCTGAGCTTCTTTCGTAAATAGACCTGTTTGGTTGCCTGTTACTTCTTTAAATGTGTAGCCATTGAAGGCTAGCTGTTCTGTTGTAAATGGAGTTCCAACTGCTTCGGTCTGCTCGATTTTTTTCAGCTCGGTACCCGTTGTGTCAACATAATAAGCAGTCACGGTTCCTTCAATGATTGGTTCAGAAGTTTTTTTGTAAACAAAGGTCACTGTTTGTTCTTGATCAGTGAAACTACCTGATGCATTGGCAGGTAATTCTGTTAACTCATAACCAGTAATTTCTGGAGCTGTGATCTCAAATGTTTGCCCAACTAAACCAGAACGCGTTTCGCTAGTTAACAACTCTTTTCCAGCTTCATCTTGATAATGAATGGTAACTGGTTGGCCGTCATCAAGAATAGTGAATTGGTGTAAATAAGTTCCTGATGAAATAGCATAGAAAGTGAAACCATCCGGTTGTGCATAAGTTCCAGCTGGATTATTTAGCCGTGCATTGTATTCAAAACTTGCAAGGTTTTTAAACTCATCTTCTGTCACCCCAGAAACTGTAATACCTAAATCAGTGATCTGGAGACGATTTGCAGGTAATTGTGTACCGTTGAAATCAAGGTACGTATTACTAGCAGAATTTGATGTTGTAAACGGTGGAACATAACCATCGAAGTTCGTCATTCGGTTTGGCATCATTGAAAATGGTAAAAATAAAGTTTCTTGATCAAAGTCATAGTCTAAAGCAGAACGGCCAAGTGTAGTTGGCAGATCGGTACGACCTGTATTTTGTCCGAATGCTGCCAAATTATTAAGCACAGGGAATTCATTGATTACAGTAAAATCCGTGATGCCACAAAACTGAACAGAAAGTGATGTCAGATTAGGCAGTGCTTTAAAAGGGGCAATAGACGTGATGTTCATATTTGTGTCCATGTAAATACGTGTTAGTGAGGTTAACTGAGCAATCTTAGGCAAGACATCATTGTCAATACTTGTAGCGGCTATACTAAGATTGGTCAACCCGGTATTTTTACTTAGATCAGGGAAATTAGCGCTAGTTAAACTTTTGGTTTGAAGCGTAACATAAGTTAACAAAGATAGCTGTTCTAATGGACTGAAGTCGGTTATGCTATTATTAACATTCATGTAAATAGAGCTTAAATTGGTTGCGTGTTCTAATCCAGAAAGACTAGTGATTAGAGTTGAACTAAGATTAAGGTTCGTTAAACGATCCATGTCTGCTTGTGTCAGTTCACTGCCAGCAGGAAGACCTACTGACGAAATGATTGCTTGTTTTAAAACAGGATCAGCGACTTCAATAGTATCTGCTCTAGGTGCGATCGATGTTGGTACAGCTTCGTTTTCTGTGGTAGATTCTGTCGTTGACATCGTTGTTTCATTTTCCACAGGAATTGTTGTTGCCGGGATTGCTTCTGTGCTAGAACTTTCAACAGTAGTAGCAGACTCAAGTGTTGCTTCTTTTGTTTCAGCGCTTTCTTGTGATACTGCAGGCGTGGTTTGCTCAGTTTCAGCGGGACTATCTTCAGCGAAAACATGAGAAGTGGTGAGCAAAGTCGGTGATAAAAGAGCTAGGACCATAACTGTGCGGACGGATCTTTTCTTATGTAGTGGTGTAATAGTTCTGTTTTTCATATGTAGTTCCTCCATAGTTCAGAATAAAGTGTGTGAAGATAATAAAAAATGTATTATCACAAATCATTTTATCATAAAAATACAAATAAAATTAAATTTTTTTATGAAAAATAACATAAAATTAATAAAAAGTTTGGGAAAACTGGAAATTAGGCGCTTCTAATCTTTTTTTAGATGAGAAAAAAATTTAATTACCCTTTTTTGTATTTTGAAATAAATAGAAAATTAAAGATAAAAGCAAAAGGGTGACAAGTTTTGAGGCGGTAGCTTATAATGAAGGTACTATCTTAAGTAGGGAGTATTTCATGTCATTAAAACAAAAAATCATAGCAGAAAGTAAGCGGCTAGGGATCGATAAGATTGGATTTGCCTCAGCGGAACCTTTCTATGAACTAGAAGAGTCATTAAAAGAACAAAGGGAACTTGGCTTTAATTCAGGCTTTGAACATCAAGTGATTGAAGAGCGAATTTATCCTGAAAAAACATTTGAGAAACCAAAAACAATTATTTCGATTGCGTTAGCTTATCCTACTAAAATAGAAGGAAAAGTACCAAGAGATGAAAAAAGAGGCATGTTTGCCCGAGCATCATGGGGGATTGATTATCATGATGTGTTGCGAGATCGGTTAGCGAAATTGATAGATTTTATTCAATCACAAGCCGAAAGTCTTGAAGAAACTAAGGCATGGCGGTTTGCACCTCAAGTTGATACTGGAGAATTAGTCGATGTAGCGGTTGCTCAACGTGCTGGGTTAGGGTTTATCGGAAGAAATGGTTTGTTGATCACAGAAGAGTTTGGCTCCTTTGTTTACTTAGGAGAGATCGTAACAAATATTGATTTTGAAGTAGATAAACCAGTTGCATTTGGCTGTGGCGATTGTACGCGGTGTGTAACAGCTTGTCCTACACAAGCACTTTTAGGGAATGGTAGTATGAACGCCAAAAAATGCTTGTCTTATCAAACCCAAACCAAAGAGATGATGCCGGAAGAATATCGAAAAAAAATGCATAATGTTATCTACGGTTGTGATATTTGTCAGCTTGTTTGTCCTTATAATCGCGGGAAGGATTTTCATTTTCATAAAGAAATGGAACCAGAGGTTGATACTGTTTATCCTAAACTAAAGCCGATGCTTAGCATTTCCAATAAAGAATTTAAAGAAACCTTTGGGCATCTTTCAGGATCCTGGCGGGGGAAAAAGCCATTGCAAAGAAATGCCTTGATTGCATTAGCCAATTTAGGTGACCGCAGTGCGTTGCCAGAGATTTACAGATGTGCAACAGAAGACGTGCGTCCTGTAATCAGAGGGACGGCTATCTGGGCAATTGGAAAACTAGGAAATAAAGAAGCGGAAAAATGGCTAGGTGTTTTGAATGAATTATTGGAAGTAGAACCAGAAGAAGAGGTACTTGTGGAAATCAGAAATGCTATTAAACGATTAGAGAGCTAAGCAACGTTTGTTATACAGTTCATTCCAACGAAAAAAGCACTGAAAAGAATTCCTTTTCAGTGCTTTTTAATCATCAAATAAGAATTAAGCTTTCGCAGCTTCTTTTGGTTCGCGGCCTAAAATTGCTTGTAAGACTGTTAAGACACCATATGAAGCTAAGATTGTGTAAATCAAGCTTGAATAAGTTGTAATATCGAAATCCCACGTTTTGTAAATAACTAAAACAATTGCTAAAACAATAGCTGCAAGAACGTTGAAGAATGCAAACGCCCATAGATTTCCGTTCTCTTTACGTGAAAGATAGTAGATCGAAAACCAGATGCTTAAAACACCCCAAGCGATACAGACTAAAATAGCTGCCCAATAAATAATAAATGCTACCACGAAGTTTCACCTCACTTTTATACATTATGTATTCTATCACGTTCTCTTTTGTTTGTCATGAAAAGACAGTGAAAAAGGGAACATTCTTAACGAGTTCAATTAGCAGGAAAGACAGCAATTTTATTTTTGTGCGAATATGTTTTCTCTCCACTCCATCTTTACGTTATAATAAACCTATTAGGAGATGAGACGATGCAAACAATCGATGAAACGAAAGCACGCACTTTAATCAAACAGGCGGAACAAATCACCTTTTTAACAGGTGCAGGTGTTTCAACAGCATCTGGCATACCCGATTATCGCTCGCTATCTGGTATTTATCACGGGATCGAACGCCCTGAATACTTATTAAGCCAGACCTGCATGCGTGAGGAGCCAGAAAAATTTTATTCATTTGTGCAAACGTTATATCATCCTAATGCGAAACCGAATAGTATCCACTTGAAAATAGCCAACATAGCAAAAATAAAAAATACATGGGTCATTTCTCAAAATATCGATGGCCTACATGCAAAAGCAAAAACACAGCAATTAGTTAATTTTCATGGGAACTTGTATGATTGTTATTGTAGGAAGTGTGGTCAAGCTGTTTCAGCAGAAGTATATTTAGTTTCTGATCACCATGAGCAATGCGGTGGACAAATTCGGCCGAATATCGTTTTATATGAAGAAGGCTTAGATGAACAAGCGATAACCGTGTCGATTGAAGCTGTAGCAAAGGCTGATTTGATCGTAATCATGGGTACTAGCTTTCAAGTGCATCCATTTTGTGATTTGATTCATTACGCGAAAGCTACGGCAACCGTTTTAGTGATTAATCAAACACCGATTCAGTTAAACAGAGAGGCTTATTTCTTAAAAGAAGATGCAGTGAAGGTCTTTGAAAATATAGTGACAGAGGAGCTTTAATATGGAAAAAATTAAATCAGAACGACAAAAAATGATCGATGGCGAGCTATACTTTGCTGCAGATCCAGAATTAGCGACAGCGCGCAAATTTGCCAGAGAACAAATGAAACTGATCAATCAAGAAGAAGATGCACAAATCAGACGTCAGCTAGTTGAAGAAACCTTTGGTACGACTGGAACAGGTAGTCATATTGAACCGACAATCAGCTTTGACTATGGGTTCAATATTCATGTTGGGAAAAATTTTTATGCCAATTTCAATAGCATTTTCTTAGATATTTGCCCGATTACAATTGGGGACAACTGTATGTTTGGACCTAATGCACAACTATACTCAGCAACGCATCCGCTACATCCAGTTAAAAGAAATAGTGGCTTAGAGTACGGTAAACCAATCACGATTGGTGATAATGTTTGGCTTGGTGGTGGTGTTGTGATTACTCCAGGGGTTACGTTGGGCGATAATGTAGTCGTTGCAGCGGGGTCTGTGGTAACGAAATCATTTCCAGATAATTGTGTGATTGGCGGCAATCCTGCGAAAATCATCAAGGAAATCGAATTAGATGATAACAAACAGTCCCCACTAATGAGCCAACGAGATAAAATCGATACTTTAGACAAAAAAATCGTCGCTTTATTAGAAGAACGCATGGAAGTTGTCGAAGCAATCGTAGCAATCAAAAAGATGTCCGCTACACAAATTTTAGACACAAATAGGGAACAAGAAGTTTTAACTAAAATCGCGACGTACGTCCAAAACGAAGACTATCAAGAAGTCATCAAAGAAACGTATCAAGGAATCATGGATGCATCCAAACACTTTCAACAAAAACAACTAGATTAAAGATGACAGGAGAGGTTTGAATGGATGGCATAAAAAGACGAGAAGCCATTTTACTACAATTAGAAACAACTGAAAAACCGATCAGTGCCAGTCGTTTTGCCAAAGAATTCAAGGTCAGCCGTCAAATCGTGGTAGGAGATGTTGCACTTTTAAGAGCGGCAGGGTATGAAATTATTGCAACAGCTAGAGGGTACTTACTTGAAAGGGCAGAAGATCAGCAAGGGATTATTCGGAAAATTGCGTGTCAACACTCACCCGCACAAACCGAAGATGAATTGTTGACGATTATCTCATTAGGTGGAGAAGTTATCGATGTTATTGTTGAGCATCCTATTTACGGTGAGTTGACTGGTGGTTTGCATATCAAGATCAAAAAAGCAATAACAGAGTTTGTCGAAAATTATGAAAAAAACAGCACGACTTTATTGTCTGAGCTGACAGACGGTGTTCATCTGCATACGATTCGCTGTAAAGATGAAGTGGCTTTTCAACAAATCAAAGCAGCACTTGAGCTAAAAGATATTTTATATAAAGGATAAAAAACAATGATTTGAGATCAGACTAGTCTAGTTTATCTCGGGTCATTGTTTTTTTTGTGAAATTCTTTGATCTCTTCTTAACTATTTAGTGAACATGTAGCTATCGTAATACGATAATCCAACACATCTTTTCTTTTTTTAGAATAATTTTTAAAGGATCGTTAATTAGACCATTATTTTTTGTAAAATAAAAATGACAAATTTCTATTTACTTTTTTACTTTATAGATATAAAATGTAAGCGTAACCAAAAATAAGAAGGGATGTTTTTTAGTGAGTAGACCAATCGATATTCGTAACACGGTGGAAGACACATATCAATTGTATATTGACGGAAAATGGACAAATGGTTCAGGGAATCAGAAAATTACCAGTTACAATCCAAGTAATGGAGAAAAATTGGCAGATTTTGTTGATGCGACACATGAAGATGTTGATCAGGCAATTGCGGCGGCACAAGCTTCATTCGAGCTGTGGAAAGAGGTAGATGTTGCGACACGGAGTAAATTATTGTTGGAAATTGCTGACTTGATCGATGAAAATACAGAACATTTGGCTTTAGTTGAAACATTGGATAATGGTAAACCTCTACGTGAAACAATGTCGATCGATATTCCGGCTACTGCGGATCATTTTCGTTACTTCGCAGGAGTGATCAGAGCAGAAGAAGGTTCTGTAAAGGACTTTGATCAAGATACATTATCAATCGTACTCAAAGAACCAATTGGTGTCGTAGGTCAAATCATTCCATGGAATTTCCCACTATTGATGGGTGCTTGGAAGTTAGCACCAGCTATTGCTGCGGGTAATACAGTTGTGATTCATCCATCTTCGACAACCTCTTTAAGTTTACTGGAGCTATTCAAGTTATTGGATCAAGTTTTACCAAAGGGTGTTGTTAATTTAATCACAGGTAGAGGGTCTGATTCTGGAAACTATATGTTGGAACACCAAGGCTTTGATAAATTAGCTTTTACAGGATCGACAGAAGTTGGCTACACAGTTGCCAAAGCAGCAGCAGATAAACTAATACCAGCAACCTTAGAATTAGGCGGAAAATCGGCCAATATTATTTTTGACGATGCGAATTGGGAGCGAGCGTTAGAAGGTGTTCAATTAGGGATTTTATTTAACCAAGGACAGGTTTGTTGTGCTGGTTCTCGTGTTTTTGTTCAAGAGGGGATCTACGATACATTTATAGAAGCTCTGAAAGAAAAATTTGAGAGTATCAAAGTCGGTCTCCCGTGGGAAACGGGTGTACAAATGGGTGCGCAAATCAATGAGAAACAATTAAAGGATATTTTAAAATATGTTGAGGTTGGCACAAAAGAAGGGGCTAAACTAGTTACAGGTGGACGTAAGATCACTGAGAATGACTTAGATAAAGGCGCATTTTTGGCACCTACGTTATTAGCAGAAGCTAACAATGCGATGTGTATTGCACAAGAAGAAATATTTGGTCCAGTAGCAACTGTGATCAAGTTTAAATCAGAAGAAGAAGTGATTGCTTTAGCGAATCAATCTGATTATGGGTTAGGTGGAGCCGTATTCTCACAAAATATCAACACAGCCCTGCGTGTTGCTCGTAAAGTTAGAACGGGGCGGATGTGGATTAATACGTACAATCAATTACCAGCAGGTGCACCGTTTGGTGGTTATAAGAAATCAGGTATTGGACGTGAAACGCATAAATCAATGCTGGATGCCTATACACAAATGAAGAATATTTATATTGTGACCAAAGAGGAGCCAGACGGATTATACAATTAATACAAAAAGCATCGCAACCAATTAGCTGCGATGCTTTTTACAATTAATTATTTTCAGCTTCAAATTTTTCAAAAGCAGATTTGATTACTTCTTTCAATGCATTAGCAGATGCATTCATTCGATCTTTTTCTGAATCTGTCAATGGAATTTCAATGACTTGTTTAATCCCTTGGCGGTTGATTACTGCTGGAGCACCGATGTAGATATCATTTTGTCCATACTCACCATCTAAATAAACAGAAAGTGGGAAAACAGAATCTTCATCATCTAAAATCGCTTTTGTGATACGTGCTAAGGCAGCAGCGATTCCATAGAATGTCGCACCTTTTTTCTCAATGATTGAATACGCTGCATCTCTTACGTTAAAGAATAAGTTGACCATCGCTTCTTCATCGACATCTGGATTGTTTTTAACCCATTCGTAAATTTGTAAGCCGGCAACGTTAGCGTGTGACCAAACTGGAAATTCAGTGTCGCCGTGTTCGCCTAAAATATAAGCATGTACGTTACGAGCATCTACATCTACTAATTCAGCGATTGCTTGACGGAAACGAGCTGAATCAAGTGAAGTTCCAGAACCAATAACGCGTTCCTTTGGAAATCCTGAGAACTTCCATGTAGAATAGGTTAAAATATCAACTGGATTAGCAGCGACTAAGAAAATTCCACTAAAACCAGAATCAACGATTGCTGTAACAATTTGTTTGTTGATTTTCAAGTTTTTATGGACTAAATCGATCCGTGTTTCACCAGGTTTTTGAGCGGCACCTGCTGTTAAAACAACAAGGTCAGCATCGTGACAGTCGTCATATGTTGCGGCATAAATCTTTTTAGGAGAAGTAAAAGCTAATGCATGAGATAAGTCAGCGGCATCTCCTTCAGTTTTCTTTGTATCTATATCAATAATACCAACTTCTTGAGCAATATTTTGAGTGACTAAGGCAAAAGCATAACTAGATCCGACAGCGCCATCTCCAACTAAAATTACCTTTTGGTGGTCTTTGTTCCCAACTGCTGCAGTCATGTGTATCATTCCTTTCAGATAATTGTTTTATCACAATGATAATACCACCGTTTGTGAGGTTTGTCACGTTTTTTGTTTTTTAAATTAATACAGTTTTTCAAGGTGTTTCATAAGAAAACTCTTTCATGTGCGTTATTTCACTATTTGTGATTTTGCCAGCGTTTCTTTCTGTAAAATGAAGCTTATAGCTTTTTTAAGAATTTAAAAGCATCGGCAAAGGTTTGTTTTATGGTATAATTGTAAAAAAACTGGGCAGAGGATTTTCCTGCTCGGGTATTTTGTGTTGGAGAATGAATAATGGTGGTAGAAGCACCGTTCGTTAAGGAGAATATAGATAGATGAAAATGATTGTTGGATTAGGCAATCCAGGAAGTAAGTATCAAGAAACAAAACATAATATTGGTTTTATCACGGTAGACGAGATTGCTCAGCGCTACAATGCCACATTTAATAAAAGCCAGTTTGAAGCAGATATTGCTGAGTTTTTTATAGGAACAGAAAAGGTCATGTTGGTCAAACCGCTGACCTTTATGAATGAATCGGGTCGTTCTGTTGGCCCTTTAATGACCTATTACGGTGTTGAAGAGGAAGAATTGATCGTGATTTATGATGACTTGGATTTGGAAATTGGGAAAATTCGGTTACGTGAAAAAGGTAGTGCTGGCGGACATAATGGCATTAAAAGTTTGATTGCACATCTGGGAACAAATGTGTTTCCAAGAATCAAGATTGGCATTGGTCGTCCTATCGGGAGTAACACAGTCGTTCATCACGTACTGACTGGGTTTCCTAAAGACAAGCATGAAGAGATTTTATTAGCCGTGAAAAATGCAGCTGATGCAGCGATTTATACGTGTGAAGGTCATACGTTTGTTGATACGATGAATCAATTTAATGGGAAATAAATAGAATGGTAACTGTTGTCTAGCTGCACGGGCTAACTCCTCGGGAAAAAGATAAAAATAGTTTGTGGTAAAGGACACCACAATCGATTTTTCCTATTTCCAGTCGGAGCTGAACGAGCCCGCTATGCTTTTAAACTATCTAGCTGCACAAATCAATCCTTATGAAAATAGATAATTGTCAGTGAAACAAAGAACGTTTCAATGTCAATTTCCTAATTTTCTACAGGATTAACCGATTTGTTCCGCTTTTGCTTTGAAACACAGTGAATAAAATGAACTGATGTTGAAAAGTACAAGGTGAAGCGAAGCGGAACGTTGTTACCATGTGTTATCTAGCTGCACGGGCTAACTCCTCGGGAAAAAGATAAAAATAGTTTGTGGTAAAGAACACCGCAATCGATTTTTCCTATTTTCCAGTCGGAGCTGAACGAGCCCGCTACGCTTTTAAACTATCTAGCTGCACAAATCAATCCTTATGAAAATAGATAAATTGTCAGTGAAACAAAGAACGTTTCAACGCCAATTTCCTAATTTTCTACAGGATTAACCGATTTGTTCCGCTTTTAAAATTATCTAGCTTCGCGAAACAGTTCCCTCAACAATTAGATAAATCATCTGAAAGACCAAAAGCGTCTTTAAGTTGATTTCCTAAAATTGTTCAGGAACTTAGCGTTTCGCTACGCTTTTAAAATAAGGAGGAGTCTAACGTGAACATCATTGAACGAATTGGTGCAAGTGAGTTGGTCCGAGATTGGCAAATGCAACTAGCTGGAAATACCCGCCAATTGATTACGGGTTTAGCAGGCTCAGCCAAGACATTGGTTATGACCAGTGGGTTTAAACAAAAAAATAAAAAAGTCGTTGTGGCTGTTCCAAATCTTTATTATGGGAATCAGCTAATCGAAGATTTTCGTAATATTTTATCAGATGAAGAAGTGTACCTATTTCCTGTAGATGAGGTTTTATCAGCTGAAATGGCTTTTTCTTCGCCGGAAGCTAGGGCAGAGAGGGTTGCAGCTCTAAACTTTCTTTTGACAGATCAAGCGGGAATCATCGTGGTGCCTGTAGCTGGGTTAAGAAAGTACTTGCCGAGTAAACAGACTTGGGAACAAGCTCAGCTTCACTGGGAACTTGGTGGTGAAATTGAGCTAGATACCTTAGCGCAGCAATTGGTCTTAATGGGCTATCAACGTGAATCCTTAGTGGGCAAACCTGGTGATTTCAGTATTCGAGGCAGTATTGTCGATGTCTATCCGTTGAATTCAGAATATCCAGTTCGAGCAGAGTTGTTTGATATTGAAATTGATTCACTGCGTTATTTTGAAGCAGATACACAACGCTCGGTTGGTACTATTGAATCTGTGACGCTTTCACCGATGACAGACTTAGTCTTTTCAAAAGCAGACTTGAGTCATGGGGAAAAACAATTAACGAATGCTTTAGAAAGACGAGTGGCAATTGCGAAAGACGCTGCTGAAAAAGACTTTCTCCAAGATTATTTTGGTCAGTTGGCAACATCCTGGAATCAAGGGATTCCTACCGATACAGCCCATTACTACACGGACCTTCTATATGAAACGAAAACAACCTTGCTTGATTATCTACCAGAAGATAGCTTGGTCTTTATTGATGACTATGCTCGTATCTTAGAGGCAGAACGTGAGATAATTCGTGAAGAAAATGAATGGCAAGTTCTTAAATTAGAAGAAATGCGCATTTTTCCTGAACAGACTTTTGGTTTAGAGTTTCATGGGCAGGTACGGAAATTGACTTTTGCAACAACCTTCTTTTCGTTATTTCAAAAAGGCATGGGCAATCTCCGTTTTCAAGCAATCCATAATGTTCAATATCGTTCAATGCAACAATTTTTTGGTCAAATGCCATTGTTAAAAACCGAAATGGATCGTTGGCAAAAACAAGATCAAACGGTTGTAGTATTCGTACCAACTAAAGAACGGAGCCAAAAAGTTGAAGAACTGTTTCGGGATTTTGACATTGCAAGTGTGACAGCTGCAGCCGATAGTTTAATAGAAGGGAAAATTCAAATTGTTGAAGGCTCATTGCAATCAGGGTTTGAATTGCCTGTTGAAAAAATCGTAGCAATCACAGAAAAAGAAATTTTCCATACAACGACTAAAAAAAGAGCCAGACGTCAAACTGTTTCTAATGCAGAGAGATTAAAAAGCTATAGTGATTTGAAGAACGGCGATTATGTTGTTCATGCGAATCATGGGATCGGTAAGTATATTGGGATGCAGACATTGGAAGTCGATGGCGTTCACCAAGATTACATCACGATTTTATATCAAAACGATGATAAGTTGTTTATTCCAGTTACTCAGCTAAACCTGATTCAGAAATTCGTTGCTTCGGAAGCGAAATCGCCGAAAGTCAATAAACTAGGCGGTAGTGAATGGAGTAAAACTAAGCGGAAAGTTACGTCTAAAATCGAAGATATTGCAGATGATTTGATTCAATTATATGCGTCCAGAGAATCGGAAAAAGGCTATGCTTTTCCACCAGATGATGCGTATCAAAAAGAATTTGAAGATGCATTTCCCTATAGTGAAACAGATGATCAGTTACGTAGTACGGCTGAAATTAAACATGATATGGAAAAAACGCGACCAATGGATCGTTTATTAGTTGGTGATGTGGGGTATGGGAAAACAGAAGTCGCTTTACGTGCGGCTTTTAAAGCTATCAATAACAATAAACAAGTTGCCTTTCTAGTTCCAACCACGATTTTAGCTCAGCAACATTATGAAACGATGTTGGATCGCTTTGAAGGGTTTCCGGTGGAAGTAGGCTTATTAAGCCGCTTTAGAACGAAAAAACAACAAAGTGAAACCATCGAAAAAATCAAACATGGTCAATTGGATATTGTTGTAGGAACACATCGTTTACTTTCTCAAGATGTGCAATTTAGCGATTTAGGTTTACTGGTGATCGATGAAGAACAACGCTTTGGTGTAAAACATAAAGAACGTTTAAAACAACTGCGGGCACAAGTGGATGTTTTAACCTTGACCGCAACACCGATTCCAAGGACTCTGCATATGTCGATGCTTGGCGTACGTGATTTATCTGTCATTGAAACGCCACCGGAAAATCGTTATCCGATCCAAACCTATGTAATGGAGCATAATTCAAGTGCGATTAGAGAAGCGATTGAAAGAGAAATGGCGCGAGATGGACAAGTTTTTTATCTCTATAATCGTGTAGATACGATTGAGCAAAAAGTGGAAGAAATCCAAGCCTTGGTTCCAGAGGCTAGAATTGCTTATGCACATGGGCAAATGACCGAGGTTCAACTTGAAAATACCTTGTTTGATTTTATTGAACGGCAATACGACGTGTTAGTGACGACCACAATTATTGAAACGGGTGTTGATATTCCAAATGCGAATACGTTATTTGTAGAAAATGCTGATTACATGGGCTTATCAACCTTGTATCAATTGCGTGGTAGAGTTGGTCGAAGCAATCGTGTAGCGTATGCCTATTTTATGTACGAACAGCAAAAGATTTTAAACGAAGTTAGTGAAAAACGATTAGAGGCGATCAAAGACTTCACTGAACTAGGATCAGGCTTTAAAATTGCGATGCGGGATTTATCGATTCGTGGAGCAGGAAATTTATTAGGTGCTCAACAACATGGCTTTATCGATTCAGTTGGGTTTGACATGTATTCACAAATGCTTTCAGAAGCAGTTGCCCGTAAACAAGGGAAAACTATTCAAGATCAAAAAACATCTGTTGAGATTGATCTAGGAATTGATGCTTATTTACCAACTAGTTATATTTCGGATGAACGTCAAAAAATTGAAATTTACAAACGAATTCGTCAACTTGAAAATAGAGATATGTATGATGAACTTGAAGCAGATCTTCTTGATCGTTTTGGCGAATATCCCGATGAAGTCGCTCATTTATTAACAACTGGACAAATTAAAATGGATGGTGATCGCGCCTTAGTGGAAACAATCCGTAAGAGACAACAAGAAATTACGTTTACCTTGAGTAAAATCGGGACGAAAACGTATAATGTAGAACAAATTTTTGAAGCATTATCACACACTCAGTTAAAAGCAGATCTTGCTGTTGATAATGAAAAAATGTCGATTCGTTTGAAATTGCCTAAAGACATGAAAGAAGCTACTTGGCTGCAAGAAGTTGCCTTGTTTACGACAGCTTTGAGACAAGAAAAGTATAAGACTGTAACTGTTGAGGCAGAATGAAAACGGGTCTGTTACGCTTTTAGACTTATCTAGCTTCATGAGCCAGTCTCTCGGGAAAAGATAAAAATAGAGTGAGGCAAAAAGCACCGCAATCGATTTTTCCTATTTTCCAGTCAAGACTAAACGGGCTCATTCAGCTTTTAAACTTATCCAGCTTCACAGGCTAGCTCTTCGGGGAAAAGATAAAAATCGCATGTGACCAAGAGCGTCACAGTCAATTTTTCCTATTTTCCAGTCAGAGCTAAACGAGCCTGTTCAGCTTTTAAACTTATCTAGCTTCATGAGCTAGTCTCTCGGGAAAAAGATAAAAATAGAGTGAGGCAAAAGCACCTCAATCGATTTTTTCTATTTTTCAGTCGAGACTAAACGGGCTCATTCAGCTTTTAGAATCGGAGGTAATGCAATGGCGCACAAAGAAATGCGGTCGATGATGCAAGGGGCGGCGATTTTAACGGTCGCATCGTTTATTGCCAAAGTGTTAAGTGCAGTTTATCGTGTGCCTTTTCAAAATCTAGTTGGTGATGAAGGTTTTTATGTCTACCAACAAGTGTATCCAATCTATGGTATTGCGATGACCTTAGCATTGTCAGGGATGCCACAGTTTATTTCAAAAGTAGTAGCGGAGCAATCAGATATTAGTGGGCAGAAAAAGGTTTTACAACAGCTGTTTCCCTTTGTTTTTATGATTGCCGGTTTGTGTTGGGCGTTTTTCTTTTTAGGAAGTCATGAAATTGCCTTTATGATGGGAGACTATCGCTTAGCTTCATTGATTCAAGTCGTTTCTTTTACATTCTTGTTGGTTCCTGTCCTATCTTTTTATAGAGGGAATTTTCAAGGACACTTATTGATGATCCCGAGTGCTGTTTCTCAAGTGATGGAACAAATTGTTCGAGTGGGTGTGATCTTGATTGCGGCTTACTCTTTTAGTCAGTTTGGTTGGTCGGTGTATCAGACAGGAACGATCGCGATGGGCGGTGCATTGTTAGGTGGGATTGTTGCAGCAGGGATTCTTTGGTATTATGATCGGAAAATCCGTGTGGGAAGTTCTGCGTATCTGACGCAATGGAAAGTTGAAAAAGGTTCTGGAGAACTATTTGGTCGTTTAGTCATAGAAGGCGGAATGGTATCGCTATACAGTGCTTTTTTGATTCTCTTTCAACTAATTGATTCATTTTTGATTAAAAATTCCTTAGTTGCAGCAGGAATCAGTGATTCAGCGGCGAAAATAGATAAAGGTGTTTATGATCGAGGACAGCCTTTAGTTCAATTAGGCTTGGTTGTTGCGCTAGCCTTAAGTTCAAGTTTTTTACCGGCGTTAACAAAGTATTTTATGAGTCGAGAAGAAGGTCGGTTTTTACAAGCCGCCAAAATATTTTTACGTTTAACAACAACGATTGCGGCTGCTGCATCGATCGGGTTAGCATTATTACTTCCTTATATGAACTTTGCTTTGTTCAAAGATTATCAGGGAAACGGTGTTTTAGGTGTATATGTATGTTCAATTGCTTTTATGGCAATTATCCAAGCATATCAAAGTATTTTACAAAGTCAAAATCGTTTTATCGTATCTATGGTATCAGCAGGAATCGGCTTGCTGACAAAGCTCTTTTTAACGAGCCCGTTGACGTTTGCTTGGGGAACACTTGGAGCGAGCGTTTCAACCATTGCGGGGTTAATCGCAACGCTATTTTTCTTGATCCTTTTTTCCAAAAAAGCAATCAATCACTTTGCTGTTGAAAATCATTTCACTAGAAAGTTGATTATCAGTTTAGGATCAATGGGATTTGTGTTACTCTGTTATCAAGGCGTGATTGCTCTATTTTTAGGAGTGGTTAGTCATCGTGGACAGGCGTTGCTGATCACCATCATCGGAGTTTTACTCGGTGGCGGAACATTTATTTATATCATTATTAAAATTAAACTATTTACAATTCGGGAATGGCTAACATTACCGTTTGGAGCAAAAATATTAAGAATGAAGAGGTAAGGGTATGCGTTTAGACAAATTTTTAAAAGTTTCACGAATTATTAAAAGAAGACCTGTAGCCAAAGAAGTAGCAGACAAAGGCCGGATCCAGATCAATGGTATCCTAGCGAAATCATCAAGCAATGTCAAAATTGGTGATCAAGTCAAAATCCAATTTGGTAATAAAATCTTAGAAATCGAAGTTCTTGAACTTCGTGATTCAACGAAAAAAGAAGATGCAGAAAAGATGTATCAGGTTATTTCAGAGAAAAGAGTCGAAAATAGTGATAATTTAGATTAGACAAGCTTCTTAGATGTTGGTATAATAAGACAGACAAACCAAAAACGAGTGGAGCGGAAAACATGAGTAAAAAGAAAAAAGACGTGGAAAAAGTTGCTGCCTTAGATAATGAGTATACTAAAGAACAGTATGCCGAATTTCAAAAACAGCAAAAGCAGCTGATTTTCAGACGCCGACGTCTGGCTGTTGTTTTTCTCGTGGCATTTGTGATCTTTATCGTTTCGGGTATCCAGCTAATGCAAGACTATCAACAGTTGAATGCCTTTAAAAAACAGCAGGCAGAAGCCGTAGCTGAGTCAGCAGAAGCGGATAAAAAGTTAAATCGATTGGAACAAGATGTTGCGCTTTTAAGAGATGACGATTATGTGGCGAAACTTGCTCGTAGCCGTTTTTATGTCTCAAAAGAAGGCGAACAGATTTACAACATTCCAGAGTTAGGCGGAACTACTAGCTCTAGTAATGAACAAAAACAATCAGGGCAAGAGAGTCAATCACAGTCTCATTCAACTGAGAAACAATCAGGCGAATAACTGCAGATATAATAGGGTAAATAATAGGAGGAACATTTTTTTTATGTCAATTGAAGTAGGAGCGAAGTTGCCAGGAAAAGTGTCTGGTATCACTAATTTTGGTGCCTTCATCGATCTTGGTGAAGGAAAAACAGGGTTGGTTCACATTAGTGAAGTGTCAAATGGATTCGTAAAAGATATCCATGATGTATTGACCGTAGGGGATGAAGTAACTGTAAAAGTTACCTCAGTCGGTGATGACGGTAAAGTAGGTTTATCGATTCGTAAAGCACAAGAACAAGCTGCAGAACCAAAGCGTGAATATCAACGTCGTGATAACAATGACTATCAAGCTAATCGTGACCGTGGATCACGTCCAGCACCTAAAAAACAATTTACAAGAACGCAACCAATGAACAGCTCAAAACAAGATTTTGACTCATTGATGAGCTCATTCTTAAAAGATAGTGACGACCGTTTGACTTCATTGAAGCGTAATACAGAAGGTAAACGTGGCGGACGCGGTGGACGCCGTAACTAATAAATATCGAAGCTGAGCGAAAGCTCGGCTTTTGTGTTTTGAGCATTTTTTTCGGGTCTATCAACTATGAAACCAAGAGGTGAGTAGATGTTTCAAGAATTTTACAATCATTGTAAAAGAAATGAATACTGGCTGCCAAAGCAAAAAATAGTACTGGCGGTTTCCGGCGGAGTAGATTCAATGGTTTTGTTGAGGTTTATGCAAATAGCTGCTGAAAAAGACCAGCTAGAATTAGCAGTCGCCCATGTCAATCATGAGTTACGGGGAGAATCAGAGGCAGAAGCGAAGTACCTGCGAAACTATTGTCAAGATCAAGCCATTTCTTACTATAGCAAAGTCTGGGAAGAACCTGAGAAGACAAAAAATATAGAAGCACGGGCTCGCAAATTTCGCTATGATTTTTTCAAAGAAATTATGGAGCGAGAAAACTATCCTACGCTTATGACTGCTCATCATAGTGATGATCAAGCTGAAACTGTATTAATGAAACTAACAAGAGGCAGTGCCTTACCTAACTTAGTGGGAATTAGAGACGTACAGCTGTTTGGAATTGGAGAATTGATTCGTCCTTTTTTATTATTTTCAAAAGAAGAATTGACGCAGTTCGCTAAAAAATCAGGAATCGTGTATTTTGAAGATGATTCAAATAGGAGTGATACCTATTTGCGTAATCGCTTCAGAAATCAAATCGTGCCACTTTTAAAAAAAGAAAACCCAAAATTTTTGCAGCATATCATGGATTTTAGTGAGCAAGTCTCGTTGGCTGATCAACTTATTCAGTCCGTGATAGAGCCAAAATATGAACGATGGGTAGAAGCAACCACAGAAGGTTGGCAGGTTAAACTATCTGATTTGAAACGGGAGCAAAAAAGTATCCAAACATTTTTCCTAATGACTTTATTTCAACGAACAATCGTACCTAAAGGTGTAAAGATAAACCAATTGCAGATTCAACAATTATTGACAATGCTAAATCGTTCCGCTCCCCAGTTATCATTAGATATGGAACAAGGTTGGCAGGTTGTAAAAGAATATGACATGCTATTACTGAAAAAAAAGCAACCTGTAAATTATGAGAGCGTATTTTATTTGAATGAAAACGAGCACTTTTTTCTATCTGAAAAAGAATGGGTCGGTTTGGAAGTAACAGGGAAAACACTTGAGGTGCCAGAGTCTACCAAGGATTGGGCAGAATTTTCTTTGCTCATAAGTGGGCAAACTGTTTTACCATTAACGATTCGTCGCCGAAAAAATGGAGATAAAATCGCTTTGACTCCAGAGCTGACAAAGCGCTTGAAGCGGATATTTATCGATCGTAAAATACCTAATTCGATCAGAGAGCAAGCATGGGTCGTTCTATCAGGGCAAGAGCAGATTATTTGGATTCCACAGTTTGTAAATTCCTATTTGAGTATTCCTAAAGAAACTGATAAAATACTCTACAGGCTCCTTTATAAAGTAAAACAGTAAAAACTAAAAAAATACTGTTATTCAAAGAAGCAAAAGGACATAAAAAATCAGAAACAACGACTTAAAAGTCAGAGAAAAAGTGATTGCTCGTACAAGCATATCTGTTTAGGGCAACGAAACACTACACTATCGTTTCGACTTTATCTACCTCTCAGGAGAACTGCAAGGAGTTAAAGGTCGAACTTATAAGGAAAGGGAGAGCAATATGTTAGAGAAAGATATTAAACAAGTCTTGATTACAAAAGAACAAATTCTTGAAAAATCAACTGAACTTGGCAAAAGACTAACAGAAGATTATCAAGGTAAAAATCCGTTAGTAATCGGTATTTTAAAAGGTGCGATACCTTTCATGGCTGATATCACACGTTGCATCGACACGCATTTAGAAATGGATTTTATGGCTGTATCTAGTTACGGCAACGCAACTGTATCTTCTGGTGAAGTAAAAATCATCAAAGATTTAGATACAAATGTTGAAGGACGTGATATCTTGATCGTAGAAGATATTATTGACAGCGGCCGTACGTTAGCATATCTCGTAGATTTATTTAAATATAGAAAAGCAGCATCTGTGAAAATCGTCACTCTATTGGATAAACCTGAAGGTCGTGTCGTTGATATCGTTGCAGATTACGTTGGTTTTGATGTGCCAAACGAATTTGTTGTGGGTTATGGATTGGATTATGCAGAAGCATACCGAAATCTCCCTTATGTAGGCGTATTGAAACCTGAAATCTATGAATCAAATTAATATCTCTCTTAGATTTAGTTATGTTACAATGTAAAGGTCAGAATTGATAAAATAAACCGTAAAATTAATTACGAGCAGCAGTCAAAGGAGGACAGGCATGAATAAAAAGAATGGCGGCATGAAAAATGGCCTATATTACGTATTGCTGATTTTGGCGATGGTTATGGTTGTATATTTCATTTTTGGAAATAACAATCCTCAATCACCAGATATCGAATACTCGACTTTTAGTACTCAATTAGAGGAAGGCAAAGTCAAAGAACTGACAATCCAACCAACAAATGGTGTGTTTAAAATCACAGGTCAGTACAAAGAAAAACAAGAAATCAAAAACACTGGCGGTCTTTCTTTATGGGGATCAACAGAAGTTTCGACAAAATCATTTACAACAATTGTCCTACCGAGTGATATCACATTGTCTGGGATCCAAGATATGGCTAAAGACAACAATGTAAAACTTACAGTAAAAGAACAATCAACAAGTGGTGCTTGGCTTTCTATCTTGTTTAGTTTCTTACCGATCGTATTGTTCATCTTCCTATTCTATATGATGATGGGACAACAAGGCGGCGGTGGCGGTGGTGGCGGCCGTGTCATGAACTTTGGTAAATCAAAAGCCAAAGAAGCAGATAAAAAAGCCAACCGCGTACGCTTCTCTGATGTAGCAGGAGCTGAAGAAGAAAAACAAGAATTAGTTGAAGTGGTTGAGTTCTTAAAAGATCCTCGCCGTTTCGTTGAATTAGGTGCCCGCATACCAGCAGGTGTTCTACTAGAAGGACCTCCAGGAACAGGTAAAACATTACTTGCTAAAGCCGTTGCCGGTGAAGCAGGCGTACCGTTTTATTCTATCTCGGGTTCAGACTTCGTTGAAATGTTTGTCGGTGTCGGGGCAAGCCGTGTCCGTGACTTATTTGAAACAGCGAAGAAAAACGCTCCAGCGATCATCTTTATCGATGAAATCGATGCAGTAGGTCGTCAACGTGGTGCTGGTATGGGCGGAGGGCACGATGAACGTGAACAAACCCTTAACCAATTACTTGTGGAAATGGATGGATTTGATGGTAACGAAGGTGTTATTGTTGTTGCCGCAACCAACCGTTCAGACGTATTAGATCCAGCATTATTACGTCCAGGTCGTTTTGACCGTCAAATTTTAGTAGGTCGTCCTGATGTGAAAGGTCGTGAAGCAATTCTTAAAGTTCATGCCCGTAACAAACCATTGGCTGACGATGTTGATTTAAAAGTAGTAGCACAACAAACACCAGGTTTTGCTGGTGCAGATTTAGAAAACGTCTTAAACGAAGCCGCTTTAGTTGCAGCTCGTCGTAATAAGAAGAAAATCGATGCATCCGATGTGGATGAAGCAGAAGATCGTGTCATTGCAGGACCTGCGAAAAAAGATCGTGTCATCAACAAAAAAGAACGCGAAATGGTTGCTTACCACGAAGCTGGACATACAATTGTCGGTTTAGTCTTAAGCCGTGCTCGCGTTGTTCATAAAGTAACGATCATTCCTCGTGGCCGCGCTGGTGGTTATATGATTGCTTTACCAAAAGAAGATCAATTCTTAATGACTAGAGAAGACATGTTTGAACAAATCGTTGGTTTACTTGGTGGTCGTACAGCTGAAGAAATTATCTTCAATGTTCAATCAACAGGTGCATCTAATGACTTTGAACAAGCGACTGGGATTGCCCGTAGTATGGTAACTGAATATGGAATGAGCGACAAATTAGGTCCAGTTCAATATGAAGGAAACCATCAAGTCTTTGTTGGTCGTGATTATGGTCAAACGAAAGCATACTCTGAACAAGTTGCCTTTGAAATCGATCAAGAAGTACGTCGTATCTTGATGGAAGCTCATGATAAAGCACGTGAAATCATTGAATCTCACCGTGCGCAACATAAGCTGATTGCTGAAAAACTGTTGGAATTCGAAACGTTAGATGCCCGCAGTATCAAATCATTGTTTGAAGAAGGGGTTATGCCTCAAGACGTTATTGATAGCCAATTCCCTAGCGAAAAAGCTCAAACGTTTGAAGAAGCAAAACGTGCATTAGAAGAAAAAGATGCTCAAAGACAAGCTGAAGAAAAACAAGATTTTGAAGAAGCGAAAAAAGAATTACATGACGAAGTAGAAGAAGTAAAAGCGGACAGCGAAAAAACAGAAGAACAAGTTCAATCAGAAACGAAAACTGATGATGAACGTAAGACAGATTCTGAATATGACCGTAATAACTTTGATGATCGTTACAAATAAGAAAATAGAATCTCTGTTGAGCTCACTAAACGAGTTTAACAGAGATTTTTTGATTTGTTGCGTGCGCAACGTGCGCCATTGCTGTATTTTGAGTAAAGTAAGTATTAGATTTAAAGGAGCGAGTGGAATGACTTTAGGCGAACTAATTCGTGAAAAAAGAATTGAATCAGGTATCACACAACAACAACTGGCAGACAAGATATATGTCACGCGTCAAACAATCTCGAAATGGGAACTAGGAAAAAGCCTGCCAGACCAAGTATCGTTGCATTTGTTAGAAACTATTTTACAGTTTAAGTGGCATTACAAAACAGAAGAAGAAAAAAGGAGGAAACAAATGATGTTCCGTATAAAAAGTGTTCTTACTCAATTTGTGGGGCTCGTCTTTTTTTGCATTTTATTTTTACCATTGCGTATGATGT
The DNA here is from genome assembly GCF_002148425.2 of Enterococcus sp. 12C11_DIV0727. Lineage (NCBI taxonomy): Bacteria > Bacillati > Bacillota > Bacilli > Lactobacillales > Enterococcaceae > Enterococcus > Candidatus Enterococcus lemimoniae. Next base: position 2,798,985 of record NZ_CP147248.1, read on the forward strand.
GGATAATGGGAAAAAGAAAATGGCAGAATCCATTCGTGCAATATGTGGGGATTCCGCTAGTTATCGCTGGCTATTCCATCTACATGTATTCATTAAATACTAAAGCATTTTATATCGTATTAGTTTGTACGATTTTAATGTATATCATGTTAAGGAGTTATTTTCCCTTGAACCGTTCAAAGGATTACTCAAACTAGTTTGAGCGCCTAAGGTCTATTACTCTTCAAAAGAAGTCTGCAATCTCTATCAGTTTAGGCTGGCAGAGGTTGTTTGTTTTTCTTTGAATCAACATTATTTAGTTGAAAAAATAGTGAAACCCTAGTATTATCTGATAATGAGTCAGAAAAAGTCCCAAGTGAGAAGAGGAAAATAAAAATGGAAGATTACTTAGTTAAAGCATTATGTTATGAAGGATCGATTCGCGCTTATGCAGTTCGCGCAACAAATATAATTTCAGAAGCACAAAAACGTCATGACACATGGAGCTCGTCAACTGCAGCATTAGGCAGAACGATGGTAGGCGCTTTATTACTTGGAGCAACATTAAAAGGCGAAGATAAATTAACTGTAAAAGTTCAAGGAAATGGGCCAGCAGGAAGTATTGTTGTTGATAGCGACGGTAGTGGTAATACTAAAGGCTATATAAAAAATCCACATGTTAGTTTGACGCTAAACGAAAGTGGTAAAATTGACGTTCGCGGAGCAGTAGGAACAGAAGGGATTTTCACTGTAATCAAGGATTTAGGTTTAAAAGAAACATTTTCAGGGCAAACACCGATTGTTTCTGGTGAAATAGGTGAAGACTTCACCTATTTCATGGCTGTTTCCGAACAAATACCATCTGCAATCGGGCTAAGTGTCTTGGTTGATACAAATGAAAGTGTCAAAGCGGCAGGTGGCTTTATGATCCAAGTGATGCCAGGCGCAGATGAAAAAACAATTGATTTTATTGAACAACGATTACAAGAAGTACCGATGATTTCCCGCTTGATCGACGAAGGAGAGTCGCCCGAGGGAATCTTAGAACGCCTTCTTGGTAAAGATGAAATTGAAATCTTAGAAAAAATGCCCGTTCAATTCAAATGTAATTGCTCAAAAGAAAAATTTGGTACAGCAATCATCGCTGTAGGTTTAGACGAAATCAATGCTATGATCGATGAGGATCATGGGGCGGAAGCTGTTTGCCAATTCTGTGGTAATAAATATCACTATAGTGAAACGGATTTAATCGAGCTTCGCGATGAAGCAATCAAAAATACACGAGAGCAATAGGAGCGAATCACTATGTGGAAAATAGGAAACGTTGAAATCCCAAATCGTGTCGTTGTTGCACCGATGGCAGGAATCAGTAACGCAGCATTTCGTGTGACGGTTAAAGAATTTGGTGCAGGCTTAGTGGTCTGTGAAATGATCAGTGATAAAGGAATTCAACAAAGAAACAAAAAAACCTTAGACATGCTGTATATCGATGACCAAGAGTACCCATTAAGCGTACAAATTTTTGGTGGAGATAAAGAGAACCTAGTTGAAGCAGCGAAATTTGTAGAAGAAAACACTAAAGCTGCAATCATTGATATCAACATGGGGTGTCCCGTAAATAAAGTGATCAAAGCCGAAGCAGGTGCAAAATGGCTTTTAGATCCGAATAAAGTTTATGAAATGGTCGATGCCGTTTCTTCTGCAATAGACCTACCTGTTACAGTGAAAATGCGAACTGGTTGGGATGAAGAGCATCTATTTGCTGTTGAAAATGCCTTGGCAGCTGAAAAAGCAGGTGCTTCAGCTATCGCTATGCATGGTCGTACTAGAGTTCAAATGTATGAAGGTCAAGCAAACTGGGACGTTTTAAAAGAAGTAAAACAACATCTAACAATCCCTTTTATGGGGAACGGCGATGTTCGTACACCAGAAGATGCAAAACGAATGCTTGAATATGTGGGAGCGGACGGTGTTATGATCGGTCGAGCAGCGCTAGGCAACCCCTGGATGATTCAGCGGACTAAAGAATATCTTGAAACAGGAGAGCTGATGCCTGAGCCGACACCGCGTGAAAAAATTGAAACGGCTAAAGTACATCTGCAACGACTAGTTGATTTAAAAGGTGAAAAAATCGCTACGAGAGAATTTAGACAACATGCTTCATACTATCTAAAAGGGATTCCTCGTGCAGCTAAAGTAAAAGTTGCGATCAACCAAGCAGAGACTCAGCAAATGATGGTTGATTTACTTGATGCATTTGAAGAAAAAGCAGAAAAACATGCAGAAAAAGATACAATCGAAACAATCTAGTAAAAAAAGCAGGCCGAAACAAAAATTCGGCTTGCTTTTTTTTGTTTTAATGTGGCATTATAGGGGTATGTGATTTCAGAATGGAGGAAGTAAAGTGGCAGATGAACAACAAGCGCATGTAGAAGATCTAAATGATCAAATGCTTGTGCGTCGTGAGAAAATGGAAAATTTACGTGGAGAAGGGATTGATCCTTTCGGCAAGCGTTTTGATCGTACACATAACTCAAAAGAATTACATGAACAATTTGATCAACACTCAAAAGAAGAATTAAGCGAGATGGATTTATCAGCGAGCGTAGCTGGTCGAATGATGACCAAACGTGGCAAAGGAAAAGCTGGCTTTGCTCATTTACAAGACCGCGAAGGACAACTACAGATCTATGTACGAAAAGATCAGGTTGGTGATGAAGCCTATGAATTATTTAAACATGCGGACTTGGGGGACTTCTTTGGTGTTACAGGACAAATTATGAAAACAGATACAGGTGAAGTAACGGTTAAAGCGAAAACAATTGTGTTGTTAACAAAAGCCCTACGTCCATTACCGGATAAATACCATGGTTTAACAAATGTAGAACAACGTTACCGTCAACGCTATTTAGATTTGATTAGTAATAAAGACAGTTTCGATCGTTTCATGAAACGTAGTCAAATCATTAGCGAAATCCGTCGTTATCTTGATAGTAATGGCTATGTAGAAGTAGAAACACCTGTCCTGCACAATGATGCTGGCGGTGCTACGGCACGTCCGTTTATTACACATCACAACGCATTGGATATGGATTTATACTTACGAATTGCCTTAGAATTGCACTTAAAACGTTTGATTGTCGGCGGTATGGAGAAAGTCTATGAGATTGGTCGAGTATTCCGTAACGAAGGGATCGACACAACGCATAATCCTGAATTTACGATGTTAGAAGCCTATACAGCCTATACAGATTATAAAGATGTAATGGATTTAACAGAAGGAATTATCCGTAATGCTGCGGAAAAAGTGTTGGGAACAACAACGATCACATATGATGGTAAAGACGTCGATTTAGGCTCTGAATTTAAACGTGTCCATATGGTTGAAGCGATCAAAGAACAAACCGGTGTTGATTTCTGGCAAGAACTGACTATTGAAGAAGCACGTGCCTTTGCGAACGAGCACAATGTAGAAATTAATCAAAACATGACGGTTGGTCATATTATAAATGAGTTCTTTGAAACATTTGTTGAAGAAACGCTTGAGCAACCAACTTTTGTTTACGGACATCCAGTAGAAGTATCACCTTTAGCGAAGAAAAATCCAGAAGATGGTCGTTTTACTGATCGATTCGAACTATTTATAGTAGGAAAAGAATTTGCGAATGCATTTACTGAACTAAATGATCCAATTGATCAACGTGAACGTTTTGAAGGCCAAGAAAAAGAACGTGAACAAGGAAATGATGAAGCACATGGGGTGGATGAAGACTTTATTGAAGCATTAGAGTATGGTTTGCCACCAACCGGAGGATTAGGAATCGGGATTGACCGCTTAGTTATGCTATTAACTGATGCTCAATCAATTCGTGATGTCCTATTATTCCCAACAATGAGATAAAAAAATCAAAGGGCAGATTATATGGTAATAATCTGCCCTTTTTATTTTCTAAAAAATACTAAGAAAAACACAATGAATACCTATCCTGAAAGGTAAAAAACGAACATTGAAGAACAAAAATAGTAAAACAATCGGTAACGGAAAAAACTTTCAAAAAAGTGCAAGTTTTAGTTGACCTACGCCTAGAATCTTGGTATATTATATCTTGTCGCAAGGCACCGAGGAAACATGTCAAACGATGAAGATAATATAACAGCTTAAGTTTGAAAAAAACTTTTGCAATCAGTAAAATAGTTGTTGACAAGCAGCTGCGGACCTGATAAACTAGTGGAGTTGTCGCAAGAAACAAAGACAGCTGAACGAAAATAGAATAACAATTCGAGTTTGAAAAAACTTGAAAAATCGGCGAGAAAGTTGTTGACAAATAACAAGTAACCTGATAAACTAATGAAGTTGTCACGAAACAGTTGATAACATCAAGCAGAAAAAAACTTTGAAACTTTTTTTAAAAAAAGTGTTGACATCAAATCGAAGATTTGATATGATATAAAAGTTGCTGCGAGGTAACACAGTAGACCTTTGAAAACTGAACAAAGTAAGACGAACCAAATGTGTAGGTTGTTTTTACAACGGTAAAAACAAACAACAATTTATAACAAGCAAGCAATATGCTAGCAACCAAATGAGCTTATCGATCGCAAGATCGTGTTCAACTTTTATTATGAGAGTTTGATCCTGGCTCAGGACGAACGCTGGCGGCGTGCCTAATACATGCAAGTCGAACGCTTCTTTTCTACCGAGTGCTTGCACTCATTTGAAAAGAGGAGTGGCGGACGGGTGAGTAACACGTGGGTAACCTACCCATCAGAGGGGGATAACACTTGGAAACAGGTGCTAATACCGCATAACAGTCGACACCGCATGGTGTTGATTTGAAAGACGCTTTCGGGTGTCACTGATGGATGGACCCGCGGTGCATTAGCTAGTTGGTGAGGTAACGGCTCACCAAGGCCATGATGCATAGCCGACCTGAGAGGGTGATCGGCCACACTGGGACTGAGACACGGCCCAGACTCCTACGGGAGGCAGCAGTAGGGAATCTTCGGCAATGGACGAAAGTCTGACCGAGCAACGCCGCGTGAGTGAAGAAGGTTTTCGGATCGTAAAACTCTGTTGTTAGAGAAGAATAAGTAGGAGAGTAACTGCTCTTACCTTGACGGTATCTAACCAGAAAGCCACGGCTAACTACGTGCCAGCAGCCGCGGTAATACGTAGGTGGCAAGCGTTGTCCGGATTTATTGGGCGTAAAGCGAGCGCAGGCGGTTTCTTAAGTCTGATGTGAAAGCCCCCGGCTCAACCGGGGAGGGTCATTGGAAACTGGGAGACTTGAGTGCAGAAGAGGAGAGTGGAATTCCATGTGTAGCGGTGAAATGCGTAGATATATGGAGGAACACCAGTGGCGAAGGCGACTCTCTGGTCTGTAACTGACGCTGAGGCTCGAAAGCGTGGGGAGCAAACAGGATTAGATACCCTGGTAGTCCACGCCGTAAACGATGAGTGCTAAGTGTTGGAGGGTTTCCGCCCTTCAGTGCTGCAGCTAACGCATTAAGCACTCCGCCTGGGGAGTACGACCGCAAGGTTGAAACTCAAAGGAATTGACGGGGGCCCGCACAAGCGGTGGAGCATGTGGTTTAATTCGAAGCAACGCGAAGAACCTTACCAGGTCTTGACATCCTTTGACCGCTTGAGAGATCAAGTCTTCCCTTCGGGGACAAAGTGACAGGTGGTGCATGGTTGTCGTCAGCTCGTGTCGTGAGATGTTGGGTTAAGTCCCGCAACGAGCGCAACCCTTATTGTTAGTTGCCATCATTCAGTTGGGCACTCTAGCGAGACTGCCGGTGACAAACCGGAGGAAGGTGGGGATGACGTCAAATCATCATGCCCCTTATGACCTGGGCTACACACGTGCTACAATGGGAAGTACAACGAGTCGCTAGGCCGCGAGGTCATGCAAATCTCTTAAAGCTTCTCTCAGTTCGGATTGTAGGCTGCAACTCGCCTACATGAAGCCGGAATCGCTAGTAATCGCGGATCAGCACGCCGCGGTGAATACGTTCCCGGGCCTTGTACACACCGCCCGTCACACCACGAAAGTTTGTAACACCCGAAGTCGGTGAGGTAACCCTTGTGGAGCCAGCCGCCTAAGGTGGGATAGATGATTGGGGTGAAGTCGTAACAAGGTAGCCGTATCGGAAGGTGCGGCTGGATCACCTCCTTTCTAAGGAATATTACGGAAACTTACACATTCGTCGCTACTTTGTTCAGTTTTGAGAGGTTTACTCTTATAGAAGAAGTTAATCATTGGATTTTCTTTCTTATTATATGATTCTCTCAAACGAATTGTTCATTGAAAACTGGATATTGAAGTAAAAAAGTAATCAAAACAAACCGAGAACACCGCGTTGAATGAGTTTTTTAAGTAAAATAGTTCGAATGCTTATTTTATTGGTCACGCCTCTATCGCTAGAGAAACGAACCAAACAAAACCGATCGTAAGATCGTAAGGTTAAGTGAATAAGGGCGCACGGTGGATGCCTTGGCATTAGGAGCCGATGAAGGACGGGACTAACACCGATATGCTTTGGGGAGCTGTAAGTGAGCTATGATCCAGAGATTTCCGAATGGGGAAACCCAGCATCTTTTATAGGATGTTACTATTCAGTGAATACATAGCTGGATAGAGGTAGACGCAGAGAACTGAAACATCTAAGTACCTGCAGGAAGAGAAAGAAAATTCGATTCCCTGAGTAGCGGCGAGCGAAACGGGAAGAGCCCAAACCAACAAGCTTGCTTGTTGGGGTTGTAGGACTCCGTTGTGGTAGTCTGTCAAGATAGTCGAAGAACCTGGAAAGGTTCGCCAAAGTGGGTAATAGCCCCGTAGACGAAATGTTGGCAACACCTAGGAGGATCCTGAGTACGGCGGAACACGAGAAATTCCGTCGGAATCCGCGGGGACCATCCCGCAAGGCTAAATACTCCCTAATGACCGATAGTGAACCAGTACCGTGAGGGAAAGGTGAAAAGCACCCCGGAAGGGGAGTGAAATAGATCCTGAAACCGTGTGCCTACAACAAGTCAAAGCCCGTTAATGGGTGATGGCGTGCCTTTTGTAGAATGAACCGGCGAGTTACGATTGCATGCGAGGTTAAGGTGAAGAGCCGGAGCCGCAGCGAAAGCGAGTCTGAATAGGGCGAATGAGTATGTAGTCGTAGACCCGAAACCATGTGATCTACCCATGGCCAGGTTGAAGGTGTGGTAAAACGCACTGGAGGACCGAACCCACGTACGTTGAAAAGTGCGGGGATGAGCTGTGGGTAGCGGAGAAATTCCAAACGAACTTGGAGATAGCTGGTTCTCTCCGAAATAGCTTTAGGGCTAGCCTCGGAATTAAGAATGATGGAGGTAGAGCACTGTTTGGACTAGGGGCCCATCTCGGGTTACCGAATTCAGATAAACTCCGAATGCCATTCATTTATATCCGGGAGTCAGACTGCGAGTGATAAGATCCGTAGTCGAAAGGGAAACAGCCCAGACCACCAGCTAAGGTCCCAAAATAACTATTAAGTGGAAAAGGATGTGGGGTTGCACAGACAACTAGGATGTTGGCTCAGAAGCAGCCACCATTTAAAGAGTGCGTAATAGCTCACTAGTCGAGTGACCCTGCGCCGAAAATGTACCGGGGCTAAATAGTTTACCGAAGCTGTGGATTACACCTCTGGTGTAATGGTAGGAGAGCGTTCTAAGGGCGTTGAAGGTCGATCGTGAGGACGGCTGGAGCGCTTAGAAGTGAGAATGCCGGTATGAGTAGCGAAAGACGGGTGAGAATCCCGTCCACCGTATGACTAAGGTTTCCTGGGGAAGGCTCGTCCGCCCAGGGTTAGTCGGGACCTAAGCCGAGGCCGATAGGCGTAGGCGATGGACAACAGGTTGATATTCCTGTACCAGTTGTTTTTGTTTGAGCAATGGAGGGACGCAGGAGGCTAAGGAATGCATGCGACTGGAAGTGCATGTCCAAGCAGTAAGTCTTGAGTAGAGTCAAATGCTTTACTCTTTACGGACAAGCTGTGATGGGGAGGGAAATAATAGTACCGAAGTTCCTGATGTCACACTGTCAAGAAAAGCTTCTAGTGAGAAAACAACTGCCCGTACCGTAAACCGACACAGGTAGTCGAGGAGAGTATCCTAAGGTGAGCGAGCGAACTCTCGTTAAGGAACTCGGCAAAATGACCCCGTAACTTCGGGAGAAGGGGTGCTGACTTCGGTCAGCCGCAGTGAATAGGCCCAAGCGACTGTTTATCAAAAACACAGGTCTCTGCAAAATCGAAAGATGAAGTATAGGGGCTGACGCCTGCCCGGTGCTGGAAGGTTAAGAGGATGGGTTAGCTTCGGCGAAGCTCAGAATTGAAGCCCCAGTAAACGGCGGCCGTAACTATAACGGTCCTAAGGTAGCGAAATTCCTTGTCGGGTAAGTTCCGACCCGCACGAAAGGCGTAACGATTTGGGCACTGTCTCAACGAGAGACTCGGTGAAATTTTAGTACCTGTGAAGATGCAGGTTACCCGCGACAGGACGGAAAGACCCCATGGAGCTTTACTGTAGCTTGATATTGAGTGTTTGTACCACATGTACAGGATAGGTAGGAGCCGATGAATCCGGAACGCTAGTTTCGGAGGAGGCGCTGGTGGGATACTACCCTTGTGTTATGAACCCTCTAACCCGCACCACTTATCGTGGTGGGAGACAGTGTCAGGTGGGCAGTTTGACTGGGGCGGTCGCCTCCTAAAAGGTAACGGAGGCGCCCAAAGGTTCCCTCAGAATGGTTGGAAATCATTCGCAGAGTGTAAAGGCAGAAGGGAGCTTGACTGCGAGACTTACAAGTCGAGCAGGGACGAAAGTCGGGCTTAGTGATCCGGTGGTTCCGCATGGAAGGGCCATCGCTCAACGGATAAAAGCTACCCTGGGGATAACAGGCTTATCTCCCCCAAGAGTCCACATCGACGGGGAGGTTTGGCACCTCGATGTCGGCTCGTCGCATCCTGGGGCTGTAGTCGGTCCCAAGGGTTGGGCTGTTCGCCCATTAAAGCGGCACGCGAGCTGGGTTCAGAACGTCGTGAGACAGTTCGGTCCCTATCCGTCGCGGGCGTTGGAAATTTGAGAGGAGCTGTCCTTAGTACGAGAGGACCGGGATGGACTTACCGCTGGTGTACCAGTTGTTCTGCCAAGGGCATTGCTGGGTAGCTATGTAGGGAAGGGATAAACGCTGAAAGCATCTAAGTGTGAAGCCCACCTCAAGATGAGATTTCCCATTTCTTTAAGAAAGTAAGACCCCTGAGAGATGATCAGGTAGATAGGTTGGAAGTGGAAGTGCAGTGATGTACGGAGCGGACCAATACTAATCGGTCGAGGACTTAACCAAAGAAACGAAATAAAAAAGTATTTTCGGAATGTTTGATTACTACTTCAATCCAGTTTTGAGTGAATAATCACTCAACTTAATAGTAACAACACCCAGTGTGGTGGCGATAGCGAGAAGGATACACCTGTTCCCATGCCGAACACAGAAGTTAAGCTTCTTAGCGCCGATTGTAGTGAAGGGTTTCCCTTTGTGAGAGTAGGACGTCGCCACGCTAAAGTGTTGTCTTGGAGGTTTAGCTCAGCTGGGAGAGCACCTGCCTTACAAGCAGGGGGTCGGCGGTTCGATCCCGTCAACCTCCATTTTTTGAGCCGTTAGCTCAGTTGGTAGAGCATCTGACTTTTAATCAGAGGGTCGCAGGTTCGAGCCCTGCACGGCTCATAGGAATATTTTGCGGGTGTGGCGGAATTGGCAGACGCACTAGATTTAGGATCTAGCGCCTTACGGCGTGGGGGTTCAAGTCCCTTCACCCGCATTTTTAGTCTCGTTTAATACTTGGCGAATACGCCGGCTTAGCTCAGTTGGTAGAGCATCTGATTTGTAATCAGAGGGTCGAGGGTTCAAATCCTTTAGCCGGCATCCAAATTGCGGAAATAGCTCAGTGGTAGAGCACCACCTTGCCAAGGTGGGGGTCGCGGGTTCGAACCCCGTTTTCCGCTTAGCTTGTTCGCCGGGGTGGCGGAACTGGCAGACGCACAGGACTTAAAATCCTGCGGTGAGTGATCACCGTACCGGTTCGATTCCGGTCCTCGGCATTGCAGTGACATACAGATGTATGACATGTAGCACCCATAGCTCAACTGGATAGAGTGCTTGACTACGAATCAAGAGGTTAGGGGTTCGACTCCCTTTGGGTGCATTTGTAAATACGGGAAGTAGCTCAGCTTGGTAGAGCACTTGGTTTGGGACCAAGGGGTCGCAGGTTCGAATCCTGTCTTCCCGATTTATGTTGTGGGGCCTTAGCTCAGATGGGAGAGCGCCTGCTTTGCACGCAGGAGGTCAGCGGTTCGATCCCGCTAGGCTCCATTAGTAATTATTATTTTCGCGGTGTAGCTCAGCTGGCTAGAGCGTCCGGTTCATACCCGGGAGGTCGGGGGTTCGATCCCCTTCGCCGCGATTCCTTTTTAAGAGCCAAGGACCTTTAGCTCAGTTGGTTAGAGCAGACGGCTCATAACCGTCCGGTCGTAGGTTCGAGTCCTACAAGGTCCATTGTAGTGACGAATGATTTACTAATAATTATTTCGGAGGATTACCCAAGTCCGGCTGAAGGGAACGGTCTTGAAAACCGTCAGGCGGGTAAAACCGTGCAAGGGTTCGAATCCCTTATCCTCCTTTACTGAGAATCAATGTGATTGGCTTTGCCAGAACAGATGATGAATAGTACTTGGCGAACAAAGTGAGCGAGGTATCCTTACTAGAAATCACCAAGAATAACACCTTTCTATAGTCAATAAAGACTATAATTATCGCGGGGTGGAGCAGTCAGGTAGCTCGTCGGGCTCATAACCCGAAGGTCGTAGGTTCAAATCCTGCCCCCGCAATTGCTTTTGAATAATATTTAAGAGCAAGGCAATAAAGTAGTGACGCAATACTTACTATTGGTTTGGTAGTTCAGCTGGTTAGAATGCCTGCCTGTCACGCAGGAGGTCGCGGGTTCGAGTCCCGTCCAGACCGTTATAAAGTTTTGCGGGTGTAGTTTAGTGGTAAAACCACAGCCTTCCAAGCTGTCGTCGCGAGTTCGATTCTCGTCACCCGCTTTATGGGCCTATAGCTCAGCTGGTTAGAGCGCACGCCTGATAAGCGTGAGGTCGATGGTTCGAGTCCATTTAGGCCCATTTATTTTTAAATTTTTCTTGGGGAAGTACTCAAGTGGCTGAAGAGGCGCCCCTGCTAAGGGTGTAGGTCGGGAAACCGGCGCGAGGGTTCAAATCCCTCCTTCTCCGTTTCATAGCGGCCCGTTGGTCAAGCGGTTAAGACACCGCCCTTTCACGGCGGTATCACGGGTTCGATTCCCGTACGGGTCATTTTTAATAATTTTTTATTTCGGAGGATTACCCAAGTCCGGCTGAAGGGAACGGTCTTGAAAACCGTCAGGCGGGTAAAACCGTGCAAGGGTTCGAATCCCTTATCCTCCTTTACTGAGAATCAATGTGATTGGCTTTGCCAGAACAGATGATGAATAGTACTTGGCGAACAAAGTGAGCGAGGTATCCTTACTAGAAATCACCAAGAATAACACCTTTCTATAGTCAATAAAGACTATAATTATCGCGGGGTGGAGCAGTCAGGTAGCTCGTCGGGCTCATAACCCGAAGGTCGTAGGTTCAAATCCTGCCCCCGCAATTGCTTTTGAATAATATTTAAGAGCAAGGCAATAAAGTAGTGACGCAATACTTACTATTGGTTTGGTAGTTCAGCTGGTTAGAATGCCTGCCTGTCACGCAGGAGGTCGCGGGTTCGAGTCCCGTCCAGACCGTTATTATTATATTTTTTGGCGCAGTAGCTCAGTTGGTAGAGCAACGGATTGAAGCTCCGTGTGTCGGCAGTTCGATTCTGTCTTGCGCCATTTCAAAGAAGAAGCATGCGGGTGTAGTTTAGTGGTAAAACCACAGCCTTCCAAGCTGCCGTCGCGAGTTCGATTCTCGTCACCCGCTTTTTTCTTTAAGGGCCTATAGCTCAGCTGGTTAGAGCGCACGCCTGATAAGCGTGAGGTCGATGGTTCGAGTCCATTTAGGCCCATAATTTCAAAAGGCCCGTTGGTCAAGCGGTTAAGACACCGCCCTTTCACGGCGGTATCACGGGTTCGATTCCCGTACGGGTCATGTTTACAAAACATTTTGCGTATAGCTTGATGTTTTTTTTGTTTTTTAAAATATTTTTATGAAAACGTTGACATCGCACTTATAATGGGGTATTCTATGCTTGTACACAACAAGTGAATAAATGGATAGTGATTGTTTAAATACAAGCTAAACCTAATTTTTCCAATGAAGAGGAAATTCTTCTTTTTTGGAAAGGTTGGGTTTTTCTTTTTTTACAATTAAAGGAGTTAAGTGTGAAGAAGGGAGCGAAAAGATGATTATTCAAAAAATTTTGAATAATAATGTTGTGATTACGTTGGATGACCATAAACAAGAGCAAATTGTTATGGGACGTGGTATAGCGTTCAAAAAAAAAGTTGGAGATTTTGTTCCAGAGGCAATGGTAGATCAAGTATTTCGATTAGCCAATCAAGATACATCACTGAAGTTCCAAGAATTGCTAGGAGATCTTCCCATGGAGGTAATGCAGCTTTCAGATGAAATTATCAAGTATGCCAAAACTAAGCTTGGAAGGAAGTTAAATGATACAATCTTTATTTCTTTAACTGACCATCTTCATACAGCGCTAGAAAGAATGCGACAAGGAATTGAAGTGAAGAACTTTTTATTATGGGATATCAAACGTTTTTTTTCAGATGAATATTTTATTGGTACTAAAGCAATTGAAATGGTCAAAGAAAAATTTGACGTTCAATTACCAGAGGATGAAGCTGGCTTTATTGCATTACACTTAGTTAATGCAGAGATGGATGAAGAAGTAGGGAACGTTTATGAGCTGACAAAAATCATGCAAGAAATCACGAATATCGTGAAGTATCATTTCAAAACTACCTTCAATGAAGATTCTGTTTATTTTTATCGTTTTAGTACTCATTTAAAATTTTTTGCTTATCGTCTATTAAATCATAAAGAATTTCACGATGAAGATGATGGAGAATTATACGAAGTAATCAAAAAAAAGTATTGTAATGCTTACACTTGTGTAAATAAAATTGGTCATTTTTTGACGGAAAGTTATGCTTATACTATTTCTAAGGAAGAGAAAATGTATTTGATTATTCATATCTCGCGAGTAATACAGACAAATAGTTAGCAAGATTGTTAAATCTTAGCATAGATCAATCATAAGATGAAAGGTGGACAGATAAGTTGATAAACAGAGAAAGACCCCTTGGATAGTGACATTAAGTTGGCTAAACCTTCAAATGTAATGTATTTATAAAAACTAAACTTTGGAGGAACAAAAAATGGGAAAATATCATGATTTAGCACAGAAAATTGTTGATAACGTAGGTGGAAAAGAAAATATTAATAGTTTAACACATTGTATTACACGTCTGCGCTTTAAGTTGAAAGATGAATCAAAAGCAAATGATGATGTATTGAAAAACATGGATGGTGTTGTCACCGTAATGAAAAGTGGTGGACAATATCAAGTTGTCATTGGTAATCATGTACCAGCAGTTTATGAAGATGTTGTAAGCATTGCTGGGATTTCAGCTGATGCTGAACAAGAATCTTCTGGCGGTAATCTTTTCAATCGTTTAATTGATATTCTAAGTGGATGTTTCCAACCTTTCTTAGGAGCACTTGCTGCAGCTGGTATGGTAAAAGGTTTAAATGCTTTACTTGTTTTCTTGAAATTATATTCTGCTACTTCTGGAACTTATACAATGTTAAATGGCATTGGCGATGCGATCTTCTACTTCATGCCAGTGATTTTGGGGTATACAGCTGCTAGAAAATTCAATTTGAATCCGATGGTAGGGATTGTGATCGGTGCATCCCTTTGTTATCCAACAGTTCAAGGTGGCGCCTTACAAGCGGCTTTTGAAACGACTGCAGGAGCAGGAGCTGCTGCTCCTTATAGTTTATTGGGTTTACCTGCATATACTACGTTTTTAGGAATACCTTGGGTTGGTGCTGGATATACAAGTAGTGTAGTACCAATTATTTTCATTGTAGCGTTTGCAGCTCAAATCCAAAAGCTCTTCAAGAAACTTATTCCTGAAGTTGTTCAAACATTTTTGGTACCATTCTTTGTGCTATTGATTGCATTACCAATTGGCTTTTTAGTAATTGGTCCAATCATCAGTATGCTAACTGATTTACTAAGTGCTGGTTTCCAAGCGTTGATGGGCTTCTCACCTGCATTATATGGCGTTATTCTTGGCTTCTTCTGGCAAGTATTGGTTATTTTTGGTTTACATTGGAGTGTTGTGCCGCTTGCAATCATGCAAATCACTCAAGAAGGAGCAAGCCAAGTATTAGTGGGTTCTTTTGCTGCAAGTTTTGCACAGACTGCTGTAGTTATGGCGATGTTCTTTAAATTGAAAGACACAAAAATGAAAGCATTATGTCCACCAGCAATCATTTCAGGAATTTTTGGTGTAACTGAACCAGCAATCTATGGTATTACTTTACCTAAAAAGACACCATTCATTTTTTCAATGATCGGTGCTGCTGTAGGTGGATTATACTTGATGATCAAGGGTGTAACCTCTTATACAATGGGTGGTTTAGGTATTTTCGGAGTTCTAAACTTTATCAACGGTGACGATGCGAGTGGTGTTGTTCATTCATTTGTTGCTATTCTAATCGCAATGGTTATCGGTTTTGCATTAACATTCTTCTTCTGGAAAGATAGTACTGTCGTAGAAGACATAACAGAGAATAAAAAAGCACAAAAGGCAATCAAAGAAGCCGTTTTAAGTCCGGTTAAAGGTCGTGTATTACCATTAAGTAAAGCAAGTGATCAAGCCTTTGCTCAAGGTGCTTTAGGTAAAGGTATTTTGATTGAACCTACAGAAGGTGTGGTTAGAGCACCATTTGATGGAACTGTAATGACCTTGTTTCCAACGTTACATGCAATTGGTTTGATTTCAGATCAGGGGATGGAGCTATTGATTCATATCGGGATGGATACGGTTCAGCTAGATGGAAATGGTTTTGAAGCAAGAGTGGCTCAAGGAGACAAAGTTAAAAAAGGTCAAGTGTTAGTTACATTTGATATTGAAGCGATCAAAGCGGCTGGATATAGTGTGGAAACGCCAGTTATTGTGACAAATACAGCTGACTATTTAGATATTGTAGAAACGCAAGAGCGTGAAGTGACTTCAAGCGATACTTTAATTACTGGATTGATTTAAAAAAATAATGGAAAATGACTTGCAGTGGAATAAGTTAAACTCTGCTGTAAGCTTTGTATAGAAAGGGATTTTGACATGTCATTTAGAAAAGACTTTTTATGGGGCGGCGCAACCGCAGCGAATCAATGTGAAGGGGGCTATAACGAAGGTGGTCGCGGCTTAGCGAACGTAGATTTAGCACCAGTCGGACCAGATCGTTTTCCAGTGATCACTGGCGAGAAAAAAATGTTTCATTTTGATGAAGAACATTTTTATCCAGCACAAAATGCGATCGATATGTACCACCGTTATCAAGAAGATATTGCCTTGTTTGGCGAAATGGGCTTTAAAACCTATCGTTTATCGATTGCGTGGAGTCGTATTTTCCCATTAGGTGATGAAACAGAGCCAAATGAAGAAGGCTTGAAATTCTATGAAGATTTGTTCAAAGAATGCCGCAAACATAACATTGAGCCTCTTGTAACGATCACTCACTTTGATTGTCCAATGCATTTAGTGGAAAAATATGGCGCATGGCGCAGTCGTGAGTTGGTTGGCTTTTACGAGAACCTATGTAACGTGATTTTCAATCGTTATAAAGGCTTGGTTAAATATTGGTTGACATTCAATGAAATCAATATGATCTTACACGCACCTTTTATGGGCGCAGGTCTTTATTTTGAAGAAGGCGAGAACAAAGAACAAGTGAAATATCAAGCGGCACATCATGAATTATTAGCAAGTGCGATCGCAACGAAAATTGCGCATGAAGTTGATCCTGAAAACCAAGTCGGCTGTATGTTAGCGGCAGGAACCAACTATGCTTACACTTGTAAACCAGAAGACGTTTGGGCAGCTCGTAAAGCGGATCGCGAAAACTTCTTCTTTATCGATGTTCAGTCGCGTGGGGAATACCCTGCGTATGCGTTGAAAGAATTAGAACGTGAAGGCATCGAATTGCCAATTGAAGACGGTGATTTAGAATTATTGAAAGAACACACAGTAGACTTTATTTCATTCTCATACTACTCATCACGTGTTCAATCAACTGATCCAGCAGTTAACGAACAAACAGCCGGTAATATCTTTGCCTCAGTGAAGAATCCTTATTTAGAAGCAAGTGAATGGGGCTGGCAGATTGATCCGCTAGGCTTACGGACAACGATGAACGACTTGTATGACCGTTACCAAAAACCATTGTTTATCGTGGAAAACGGCTTAGGTGCGGTGGATACACCAGACGAAAATGGCAACGTGATTGATGATTACCGGATCGAATATCTAGCGGCGCACATCCAAGCAATGAAAGACGCAGTAGAACTTGATGGCGTCGATTTACTAGGCTATACAACGTGGGGCTGTATCGATTTAGTGTCAGCTGGAACAGGGGAAATGAAAAAACGTTATGGTTTTATCTATGTGGATCGTGACAACGAAGGCAATGGCACTTTGAAACGTTCGAAGAAAAAATCATTTGACTGGTATAAAAAAGTTATTGCGACTAATGGAGAAGATTTAACGAACGCATAAATAGGGGGAAATCAAATGAAAAAAGCAGTAAAACTGTTAGGTGTTTTAATGTTAGGTTTATTAGTAGTTGCAGGATGCGGTAATGGCAATGCTAAAAAAGAGGAAGCATCAGCTGCTAAAAAAGCACCAGAAGAATTAACCTTGTATATTGTCCGTCATGGGAAAACAATGCTTAATACAACTGATCGTGTTCAAGGTTGGTCAGATGCAGTCTTAACGAAAGCTGGTGAAGAAGTCGTCACAGCGGCAGGAGTTGGCCTAAAAGATATTGAGTTTCAAAATGCATACAGTAGTGATAGCGGTCGAGCGATTCAAACAGCCAATTTGATTGTAAAAGAAAGTGAAAAATCATCAGATTTAAAAGTTATTACGGATGAACGTTTAAGAGAATTTAACTTCGGCACCTATGAAGGTGATTTGAATCACACTATGTGGCAAGATATTGCAGACGATCAAGGCGTTACGCTAGAAGAATTCATGAAAAATATGACACCAGAATCATTTGCCAATAGTGTGGCAAAATTGGATGCTAAAAATGTAGAAGAAGCGAAAGTCAATTGGCCCGCTGAAGACTACAAAACGATCACTACACGATTGAAAGCTGGGCTAGATGATATTGTTGAAAAAGAAATGAAAAACGAAGGTTCAGGTAATGTACTGATTGCCTCTCATGGACTAAGTATTTCAGCACTGTTAGCAACATTATTTGACGATTATAAAATTCCAGAAGGTGGCTTGAAGAACGCCAGTGTTTGTACTGTAAAATATAAAGATGGAAAATATACGTTAGATAAAGTCAATGATTTAAGTTATGTGGAAGCAGGGAAAACTAAATAGTGAGAATGAACCGGAACCGATAAATCAAGCTTGGTTTCAATCTCATTTACATAAAATTCGATCAAAGAGCCATTTTTGATCGGATTTTGTGTATAATAAGAACAAAAAGAAGGAAAAGGGACTAAACTATGGTAACTATTACAAATTTTCGTGATATTGGCGGTATTAAAAACAAAGAAGGAAAACAAGTTAAAAAAGACGTTTTTCTAAGATCAGGTGAATTATCTAAACTTACAAAAGAAGATGAACAACGTTTAGAAACAACCTATCGTTTAGGCAAAATCATTGATTTAAGAAGTGAAGCAGAAGTAGAAGAAAGACCAGATATGTCTGTTCCAAAAACAGAGTACATCCATATCGACATTTTAGAAGATATCCAAGATGAAGGAGCTTCAATCAGTGACTTTGTCAAAATTGGTTCTCCAGAAAAATCAGCATCCTACATGGAAAAATTATACGCGGATATTGCATTGAACACGACTGCTCAAAAAGGATACAACAAATTTTTTGAAGAGATTTTAGCGTTACAGCAACAAGAAAGTATTTTATTTCACTGTTTTGCAGGGAAAGACCGCACTGGGATTGCTGCATTATTAGTATTGGAAACGTTAGGCGTACCGAGAGCGGCGATTTATCAAGATTATTTATTAACAAATGAGTTACGAAAAAAAGAAAATGCGGAAATTTTAGAACAAGCAAAAAAAGCTGACTTAGAAGCACAAAATTTAGAAGCTTTACATGTAGCTTTGAATGTGGATAGTCGTTATTTAGATAACTTTTATCAGACGGTGGAAGCGCAATATGGTGATATCTCAACCTATTTAAAACAAGCAATCAACATTGACAAAGTGACGAAAGATACATTGAATCAACGCTTTCTTTTAGATTAAACTAACTAGTAAGAAGAGGGACTTATGACGACAAAAAATCAGCACGTTGAATTATTGAACCGTTGTATTGAAATTTCGCAAAATGCTCGTGAACATGGAAATACGCCTTTTGGTGCATTATTGGCAGATAAAGAGGGGAATATTCTTTTAGAGCAGGAAAATATCGAAATCACAGAAAAAATCTGTACAGGTCATGCTGAGACAACGCTAGCAGCAAAAGCTTCTCAAAAGTACAGCAAAGAATTTCTATGGGAGTGTACTTTGTATACAACAGCAGAGCCTTGTGCAATGTGCACAGGAGCAATCTACTGGGGAAATATCGGTTCAATCGTGTACGCAATGACCGAAAAACGGTTATTAGAATTAACGGGTGATAATGAACAAAACCCAACCTTTGATTTACCATCAAAAGAAATACTAAGTCACGGGCAAAAAAATATTCAAATTATTGGGCCATTTCCAGAAGTTGAGCAAGCGGCAGCCGCTGTTCATCAAGGCTATTGGGATTGAAAAAAGGAGGAATCATTTGTTTTGCTGAATGATTCTCACTTTTTTTATTCGCAATACAATAAAAAAAATAAAATGTCAGAATTTTCAAAAATATCATTGACATATCTTGTAGATAAGGCAATAATAGATAAAATCACCTATAAAACCAACAAAGGAGTGACTTTAACAAATGCTTATCAAGCCCTCATTGCCTCAAGAAATGACGATTTTCTTTGATGCAGAAAATCAACCAAATGAAAATGTTCAGATGGGTGTGGTAATCTTACAGCCAGGGGAGAAAAGACCATTAGAAGGATTCGCTAGACACGATCAAGATGAATATTCTTATGTGGTCTCAGGCGAAGCACACACTATTTTAGAAGACGGTCAGGATCTGGTAGGTAAACCTGGAGATGCCCAACTGATAGAAGCAGGAGAAGGACATATCAACTATAATGACGGGGAACAAGCGGCAGTTGTCGTTTGGATGTTAGTTGAGCGCCTATAATAAAACATAAGGGAGAAGCGTATGAAAAAAGTAATTAAACCGTTCATTGGACTAACATTAGTCGTGATGTTCGTTTCGGGATGTTCAGGCAGTACAAAAACAAAAGAAACACAGGAAACAAAACCATTAAATTTAATGTCGCCTTCAGAGCTGACGACATTAGATACATCCGTAATGCTAGATTTTCCAGATGCGATCGTGCAAACAGCAGCGTTTGAAGGTTTGTACGCATTAGATGATAAAGATCAATTAATTCCAGCAGCCGCAAAAGCACTGCCAGAAATTTCTGAGGATGGTAAAACGTATACAATCAAATTAAGAGATGATGCCAAGTGGAGCAATGATGACCCTGTAACAGCTGCAGATTTTGAATATGCTTGGAAAAAAATGATCGATCCTAAAAATGGGTTCGTTTATAGCTTTTTAGTGGTTGATACGATCTTAAATGCGGAAGAGATCTCCGCTGGTAACAAGCCGGTAGCTGAGCTTGGTGTAAAAGCCCTTGACAATCACACGTTGGAAGTAAAATTAAAAGAAGCAAAACCATATTTCACTTCAGTTCTTGCTTTTCCAACTTTTTTCCCGCAAAATCAAAAATTTGTTGAGAAAATGGGTGCAGACTACGGAACAACTAGTGAGAACGTTGTTTATAATGGCCCATTTGTTGTAGAAAATTGGAAACAAACTGACTTGAACTGGGATCTAAAGAAAAACGAAAAATATTGGGATCAGTCAAATGTGAAATCTGATAAAATCCATTATGAGGTAGTCAAAGAAGCATCGACTGCGTTGAATTTATTTGAAGATGGACAGCTGGATGTGGCAACAGTTACAGGTGAACTTGCCAAACAAAATCAAAGCAATCCTGATTATCACTCCTATCCAACTGCAACGATGAACTATATTCGGTTAAATCAAAAACGCAAGGACAAAGATACGCCGCTAGAAAATGAAAACCTAAGAAAAGCTTTAGCTCTTGGAATCGATAAAGAAAACTTAGTCAATAATATTATCGCAGATGGTTCAAAGCCGCTATATGGTGCAGTTACTGAAGGGTTTGTCAGCAATCCTGAAACAGGTGTGGATTTCAGAAAAGAAGCTGGCGATTTGATGATGTACAATAAAGAGGAGGCCCTAAAATATTGGGAATTAGCCAAAAAAGAATTAGGAGATAACATTACTTTAGATTTAATGATCACAGATGATGGCTCGTATAAAAAAATGGGTGAAAGTCTTCAAGGAAGTCTAGAAAAACTATTTTCAGGATTAACGATCAATGTTACAGCGTTACCTACGGAGACAGCATTGAATCTTAGCCGAGAAAGTGACTACGATATGTTCTTGATTTATTGGACACCAGATTATCAAGACCCAATTTCAACATTGAATATGCTGCGGACAGGAAACGATCGTAATTATTCAAATGCGAAATATGACGAGTTATTAGATGATGCTTCACAAAAATACGCTACTGATTTAGAAAAACGTTGGGAAACACTGATTGCAGCTGAAAAAGAAGGCATTGAAAATACGGCAGGAATGATAATTATCAGCCAAAATCAGCAATCTGTTTTACAGGGTGAACAAGTCAAAGGGTTGAATTATCATACTTTTGCAGCACCGTTGACACTAAAAAACGTTTATAAAGAAACAAAATAATCTAACCAAAAAAAGTCTTTCAAAAAGAAAGGCTTTTTTTGGTCAAATTAATGTATGGAACCGGCAGAACAAGGTATGATAGGTTTATAAGTAAATATAAAGGAGTAGAGACAGATGACAAAGCAAAATCATAACAACACAATACTGCTAAAAAATGTAGAAGAAGAAATTCGTTTTTTTATTCTTAAGATACGTCCAGATCTAACTGTCGATTCAAAAATTACTTTTCCTGAGCTACTAAACTATCGATTAGATTACATAAAACAGATGATATCAACTGATTCAGGAAAAATGGAAGAACTAAATGAAACAATCGTTAAAAGTATTAAAGAAAACACTACGATTACCGATAAACTAAATCCTCCAGCAGAAAAAAAGCTGACAACTGGGCAAAAAATGGCAGATGGGATTGCGAAGTTTGGTGGAAGTTGGCCGTTTATTTTCATTTTTATCATAGTATTAGCTACCTGGATCATCATTAATTCTACAATGATTTTTTTTAAACCATTTGATCCATATCCCTATATTTTACTTAATTTAGCGTTATCTTGCTTAGCTGCAATCCAAGCACCGATTATCATGATGAGTCAAAATAGGCAAGAGCAAAGGGATCGGGCCGAAGCAAATAACGATTATCAAATCAATTTGAAATCAGAAATAGAAGTCAATTTACTACATGAAAAAATGGATTATTTGATCGATAGCCAATGGCAACACTTAGTACAAATGCAGAACATGCAGATTGAGCTGTTAGGAGAACTACAGGAACAAATCAATGAATTAAATGATAAGAAATGAGGTGATAGGAATGAGTAGAAAAATTGAGGTGATACCACCTCAGAAAATTTGGTTAAAGCAATTTGAACAAGAAAAAAGCCTCTTAGAAGAAATTTTTACGAAGCAAATAATCGCTATCCATCATATTGGCAGTACAGCAATCAAAAATATCCAAGCAAAACCTGTTATCGACATCTTATTAGTTGTGAAAAAGATTCAAAACATCGACAATTACAATCAGGTGATGACTAAAAACGGATATGAGTGTCTAGGTGAAAATGGTCTTTTAGGTCGACGTTTTTTCAGTAAAGGTGGAGATAATAGAAGTCACCATCTCCATATTTTTCAAGATGGAAATCCAGAAATTTTACGGCATTTGTTATTTAGAGACTTTATGAATAGCCATGTGGAGGCTGCAAAAACCTACAGTCAACTAAAAATAGAATTAGCCAATAAATTTCCAGAGGATATTGAATCATATAGTGCTGGTAAAGATGAATTTATTAAGAATATCGATCAACAAGCAGAAAAATGGAATGCTGCCCGGAGTGAACAGCTTTAGATGCCATGGGAATAGAATGATCAGCAAAAGAATTTTCAAGTCATAATATTTGAGAAATAAAGATCAGCCATCTTTTAGTAACACTATAAACAAAAATAAACGATAATGATTATTTTTTGAGCATTATTGTTTTATCTAAATGGATTAATGTGTATAATTCTCCTAGTAAGACACTTCGTGTAAAAAAATATGAACTAACTATTTTTAGGCAATAATAATAGATCAAGTTTATAAAATAATATAAAAAATAATCTTGTACAAATGATGAAAAAAAAATAAAAACAGCGCAAATCCCTTGTAAACACTGGGGGATGGGCTGTTTTTTTTGTTTAAAGTCGAAAAAAAATTGACATAGGAATGAAAAAAATGACAAAAAAACTTCGTTTTAATAGCATATTACTTGATATAAGAGATTGAGAGATACTATAATGAACATAAGTCAGCGGTTTTAGCTGCTTAGTTATGGGAGGAGAGAGCATTATGTTCAGTTATACAGATATGATTTTGTCAGTAATGCAACGAGTTGAAGTCTACAATGAGATTTTTAATGCCATTTCTAAGGAAGTCCAAGAGAACAGCTGTAGTCAAGCTATTAATAGAAGAGGGAAAGATACTTATATATTTTGCCGAAATAATGTTAATCGGTTCTTTATAGAAGAAGCAAGTTTCAGAAAAAACTTAGTATTTTATGGCGAAAAAGAAGCAACAAAAATTTTGTTAGAAGGTTTAGATACCTATAAAGAAGGAATCTACTTTTGGCTAGAAGCTTTAAATGACAAATGTGAAGTGATCGATGAATTTAAATACACACACGGATTGAACCGTACGGAGAGTTCATTTAGATTGATCAATCAAGCATGTAAAGAGGCTTGCGGTGGTATTCAAAGTGCACATAGTGTACATAAAATGTAGATAGAAACGGTTATTGAATAAGTATTATTTTTTTGAAATAAAATAGTGTAGTTGACAGAATCGGCATAGAAATAATTAATAATTAATTTTTATTTTTTTATATTGTAATTTTAAATTTTTTATTTGATAGTATATTAAATACCAAGATGATCATTTAGTTCATCTTGGTATTTTTTTGTTTACAAAGTGAGGACTCGAATTTTTGAATTAGAGTATCTAAAGCTCGGTCTATTTCAGCGGTATTATCATCATTTCTTGTTAACAATAGTGGTGGAGAAGAATGCATATCAATCAATTTTGTTCCAATTGGCGCCGATTTTATGAGAGATACTATAATTTTAGGATGAGCAATTGAGTCACCACAAGGGCCAGCTACCAAATAGGCTAACTCTATTGTATCGTCATCAATCGTTCTAAGGCGATAATAACCATCTATAATAAATTTTTTTTCATCACCAAAAAGGGTCATAAGGTTATCAAGCTTCTTTTTTCTATTCATTATCTCGCTCCTTTGTAATTATTATAACACATCCATTTAAATAGGAAGTAATCATTAAACGATATTATAAATAGCTATTTTACTTAATAGATAATATAAAACAAACAGCAAGCTAAAATTGATTCACATGATTCTCAAATATTTGTGTTATTTATCAAAAATATGATAAATAAAAGATGTTAATTGTATAGACTTAGCAAATGAAATAGATTAAACTTATTTTAGTTTCTTAAATATATCGTATTTATATGTATTTTATATCGAATTTAAAACTTTTTACATGAAAATTATAAAGGATAGTAAGGAATGCTGATTAGACAACAAAAAAATAAAGGGGAACAACATATGTACAACGTAGGATTTGTGATACTAGACAATGCAGATGAACAAAATTACATAGATTCGTTGAAATGTACTCAGCTAAATGTGCATCCAATCAACAAAGAAGAAGTAGCTGAAACAATAGCAAATTACGATGGAATTATTATTAATGAAAAATATATGCACAATATTGGTGTAATTTGTGAATCAATCATTCTATTAAAGAAACAATCTAATCCGTTTGTTTGGGTGATTTCAGAACGTATGAATAAAATGAATCATATTGTTTATTTGCAACTTGGTGTTGATGGAATACTAGATAACAAATCGGACTCAGAAGAACATAAACTCTTAATGATAAATGCATTTAATAGATATAATCAGACATTTTCAACTATGGAAAAGACAGTAAAAAGTGAATGTGATACTACGGAACTCCAATTACGTCCATGTAATTTTAGTGTCTTATTGAATGGGAAAGAAATCAACTTAACAAAATTAGAGTTCAAAACAATTGAGTTTTTACAAACACAGCAAGGCATTGCAGTTTCGTATGAAGATATTTATAGAAATGTTTGGGAAAACGAAGGGGCTGACAAACAGTATCGCGTGTCTAATTTGATTTTTCACTTAAGACAAAAAATCGAAACCGATGCGGCACATCCTAAATTTATTAAAACAGTACGTTCCAAAGGTTACAAGTTAGCACTATAAGAAAAATTCATAGAATGAATTTTAAGTAAGATCTGTCATGGCGGTTGTCCTTAAGGCAATGACGGTGACAAAAACAAATGAATAAAGTTTTCTCTTTTTCAAGCCAACTGTTTAGCATAAACAAAAAAGAGAAAATCAGTGTTCTGTTGAAAGGTCCAGTTAGAGAACAGTCATTCTCAATGGAACAATAAACAAAAGTTGAACACTAATTTTCCTACGTATTGTGAATGTATCAAAAAAGTAAACAATTGGCAAGGAAAATAGAAATAGATTGTACGTTCTCTTAAGACAAACGTGCAAAAAATGCTTTGGGGAGGAGATGAGAATATATGAAAATCGGAAAAAAGTCTTATATCATTTTAGGGCTTGTTTTATTCGCAAGTATTTTTTCTGTCATAGTGCTGAATAACATTACCTTGATGAAAGCAGCAGAAGAAAAATATGCTATTAAAATGGAAACAATCAATGAATCAGGAAAAGTTCCTGTAACAATAACGATTTCTGAGCCTGCTGATGAACGATTAAAGCTTACTTTTGAAGGTGTCAATGAAGTAACCGTTGAGGAACTTTTAAATGGTATTTCTGATGATCAAAAGTCGAATATATCAATAGATAATACTGAAGATGCTATGGTAAAACTCATTACTACGAAAGCTAGTACTACTCCTTTAAAAATAAACTTTTCAGTTAGTCGGCTAAATCAGTCTAAAGAGGGAAAGGTAACACTATCTGATACCGAAAATACGAAATTAGTATCAAGTAGTACCACGTTTGATGATGGATTAGGCTCTTTAGAAGATACTTCTCTTCAAGAAAGATTATTACCAATCCAAACTTCAAGACTTGCTCAAACAAGAGCCAAAACTACTGGACCTGTTTCAGCAACACCAGAAGAAATTGCAGCTGCAAATGATGCGGCAAATACTAGATTTGGGTTCAATCCCCTAACTAATGTTAAAACAGTAGGCACTTGGGCTGAATTTAAAGCAGCGTATGATGACCAAACGGTTACTAAAATCATCATGACTGCTGATATTAGTAGAACTACTAATTTAGCCCTTCGTCAAACATCCATCGAAATCGATGGTGGAGGCTTCATATTGGATATGAACAGTGATACGCTGAGAATGGCAGCGCGACCTACAGATGGGATTGGCTTCTTTCATTTTCATGATATGACTGCTAAAAATTCTGCAAATGAAGGAAACGGTCTTGGAGGAAATATGTGGGCTTTTGTCAATGCCACAAACGGAACACCTTACTCCCAAAATTGGTATTATCGAACCGGAAATATTAATACAGTTCGTGAAAATGGCCAACGCGTTATTCGTTTGATTCGAGGAACACGTGGAGAGATAACTGTTTATGGGAAGCTGAATTTGATTACTACCTCAGAAAACTTTTATGCAGGAAGCATGATCATTGAGGATGGAACAAATTGGTATGGTGAAGATACCGGATCAAACTATTCAGTGATTTGGTTTGAACAAAATTCAAGCGGTACTGACACAGGAGCTGCGCAGAAATTTCAGATAGGGAAACATGCTCAGGTAGTTTTGAAGAATTCTACGAATGGAACAGCCTATCCAGCAGTTTATTCTTATTATTCTGATTTAACTGTGGGAGAAAATTCTATTTACAATTCTAATATGAATGGAAATTCAGTTCGTTTTGATAACACAGGTTCCTCTATGACTGTAAAAAAGGATGCAACAGTAAACTTACTCAGTCGTGGTAGTGGTTCAGTTATGCAGTTTAGCACAAATAATTCTTCCTTTAATTTAGAACCAGGTGGTAGTATCTATATTGTTGGTTCAACAACAAGCCCTGTTGTTGATATCACAGGAGGTTCTAATAAAACATTTACGATGAATTCACCAAAAGGTTTTGATATTCGAAACAAAAATACAGGGACTGCAAGTAATAGTCCAGCTCTTTCGACCACCAATATCGCAACTAATATTTTGACAATTAATGATTCGGATATTGATTTATGGACATTAAGGTCTGAATTAATGGGGCCATCTCAGCAAACATATGCTAAAGTTGAAGGATTTTCAGCAAAAGCCAATGGTGGTGCGTCTAATGTTACAACTACAGAACCTGGATTAGCTACTTTTGTAGCAACCCAATATCGTCGAATTGCTGGTATGAATGCAAATCCTGAAATCGAATGGGTTCCTGTAACTGATGCAGACAAAACCTACAAGGCAAGAGTAAAAATTGGAATGACACCAACAGATAGTTTTGATGAAAATGGTAATGTTATTTTACAACCTGTTTATGCCGCAGCTGGTCAAGCACAGGTAACGTATACAGATACTTATGGGGAAACTCATACTGTGTCCACGGACGCACAAGGCTATGCAATAATGACAGATACAAAATTTAATATTACCAACAAAGAAATCAAGGCACATGCTGTCAGAGGTCCATGGATCGCTGAAACTGATCCAACTACACCAGTTTTGGATGTTACACCACCAGACCCTGCTATTGTGGAAGGCGGAAAAGTTACTAACGGAATGAAGCAATTAAGTGGTAAAGATGCTGAGGCAAATGCCAAAATCTATGTTGATATCAATGGTACACGTCAAACAAATGTTGGAAAAGTAAATGCTGATGGTACTTGGACTTATAACTTACCTAGATACTTAAATACAGGTGAGACCATCCAGATTTTCTTAGAAGATAATGCTGGTAAAATAACAGAGACTCTTGATCCGGCAGCCCCATCAACAAATAGTGACAATGGAAATATCAATCCAGCGACGGAGTTAAAATATCGTGATGCAACATTTAAAGCTGCAACAAAGTATACAGTGGAAGATGTCCTTCCTGATAAACCTTTAATGGAAAAAACAGTTATTTCTTCTGGGGGCGCTACTACACAAGTGGGTGACACATTGACGTATACATTAACAGCTAAAAACAACAAAGAAGCGTCATATACAACGCTTTGGTCAAATACTGTAGTAACCGATACAATTCCAGCGGGATTAGATTTTGATCCAGCAACAGCTGAAGTTAAGATTGATGGCGTTGTTGCCGAAACACCAAAGGATTACACTTATGATGCAGATTCAAGAGTGTTAACAGTGAAACTAGGAGATTTAGCAACAGGTGCTTCGTCTGTGGTCACTTTTAAAGCTCAAGTTTCTTCTTCGGCTGTGGGAACAGTTATTAGCAATACAGCTTCTGTGATAGGGGACTCACCAAGAGAAGAGACATTTGTTGAAGGCCCAAATGATCCTGATGCTAAACATGAAACGTATAGTGCAACTTCCAAAAAGGCTGACAATCCTGGTGGAACAGTCTTTGGTGTTTTGGAGTTAGCTTCAGCACCGACAGAGATAGATTTTGGAAGTGTAAAGTATCAAGGTAAGACTACCCGTATTAATACAGCGCAGCATCATGGTGCGGACTTAGTTGTAAAAGATAGTCGAGCGAATAAAAAAGGTTGGTCTTTGACTGCAAAAATGACAACACCGATGACTAGTACAAACCCTGATATTCCAGCATATACATTGGATGGTGCACTCAAATATGTTTATAAAAACAATGAGATTACCTTGAATGGTGGTGCACAGGATATCATGACTCAAGCGGCTAATGCTTCAACAGCTGAAACAACGTATAACATTAGTGATACATGGTCTGAATCTGGTGACGGCTTTAAATTTGAAACTTCAGCTCAAGATGTAAAAACATTAGGCACTTACCAAGGTGAAATATTATGGGAACTGGGCGATACTCCGTAAGCGTAAAGGAGATTTTGTATTAATGAAAAAAATAATCAGATCTATGATCATCTCCTTTGCCTTTGCATTGGCAATCGTTTATCCATTAAATGCGGCGGCTAAGGCAAATGGAGGAGAAGTTCAAACTAATGGTGTGATCAGCTTTTATGAGGAAAGCTCATCAACAGAACCTTCAAGCTCAGTAGAACCTTCATCTGGTCCCGAACCGTCAACTAGTGAACCTAAAGTGGTAAAACCAGTTGGACGTTATCCAAGTACAGGTGAGATGGTTAAGAAAAGCTTTGTAGTTACTGGTATTGCTTTAATCGTAATTGGCTTAGTTCTGTTTTTCTGGAAACGTAAGAAAGAACATGAAGGGCGGGATGATCAATGAGAAAATGTAACGTAGTTTCAGCGCTCATTATACCGCTTGCAGTACTTTCCTCAATGGTAGGTACATGTAGTTCTGCTTATGCGGAAGCAGGATCAATAAGTGGTCCTGGAACGATTAAATTTGAAGGAGAATATCCTCAAAATATCGTAGATCCTGAAAATCCGGAAGTAACTGTTGATCCTGGAGAATCACCTAAATTAGAAGGCGATTTAAGAATTGATTTTGTACCGAAGTTAGACTTTTACCAGAATAAAATTTCTGATAAAGATGAAGTTTATTATGCTAATGCTCAAAACTTTTTTGGTGCAACTAAGGCTAGAGGGAACTTTATTCAGATTACTGACTTGAGACAAAAGCCAACTGGTTGGACTTTACAACTTCGACAAGAAATGCAATTTACAAACAATGGTACAAAAAACAAAGAAATCAAAGGCGCAATGCTTTCATTAGATAATTCTTGGGTGAATTCTACCAAAGATCTTAGTGAAGCGCCGCAACTGTCAAAAGAAATCATCAACATAGACAATATAGGAGCGTCATATAATTTAGCTCAAGCTAGTTCTGGACATGGCAGCGGAACTTGGTCAATTTCGTTTGGTGCATCAGGTGAAAACAAAAGCAATCAAAAGAATACTTTGGAGCCAAGATTGAATAAAGATGGTCAATCAGTGCTTGATCCAATCTTTGATCAAAAACCTGTCTATCAAAACAAAGCAGTGTCATTGTCTATCCCTGGAACAACTATGGTTGACCCAGTACCTTATACTACGGTGTTAACTTGGATATTAGCCGAGTTGCCATAAATAAAGCACACAAAAGCACACACAATATTAGGAGGAATTACACATGAAAACAAAAACATTATGTTCAGTAGCATTATTAGCAGTAATCGGAGCAAGCTTAGCCTTACCAGCAGGTGCAAACGCCGAAGCAAAATCACAAGCAGCAAAAGGAACAATGACTTTTACTGAAGACAATGATCCTAAAGATGTTGTTGATCCAGAAGATCCAACAAAACCAATCGTAGATCCAAAAGAACCAATCATCGTTAACCCAGATCGTGGTTCATTTAGTATCGATGCTGTAACTGAACTAAACTTTGGTACAGATAAAGTAAAAGCTTTTGCATCAAACCCTGAATACTTTGCAGCAGCTATCCCAGCAAAAAATGCTGATGGAGACATCACTCGTGGTAACTTCGTACAGTTCACTGATGTTCGTGGTACTGCTAACCATAAATATACAGTAAGTGCACAATTAACAAAACAATTTACAGCTGGTACAAGCGCAAGTACTTTCTTGAAAGGGGCAACAATTGACTACTCAAATGCAGTAATTACGTCTAAAGACCCAGCAGCTCAATGGCCAGCAACTACAGTTGCAGGATTTAAATTAGCAGCTGATGCAGCTGGAACAGGCGCTGGAGATTCAGTAAAAGTTTTAGAAAATAAAGATGCTTCTAAAGGTATCGGAACTTACACAATCGAATTTGGTCAATACGGTGACGGAACTGCAGATACAACTGCTGAATCTGTCAAATTAACTGTGCCGAACACAAATATATTATTAGCTGATACGTATACAGCTGAAATCACTTGGTCAATTGCTGAAGTGCCAGACACTCCTGCACAATAAGTCACACGAAACTAAATTGGATTATTACGAATATTTTAATTAGTAATGATTCAAACTGAATGGCGAAACAGAAGCAAACAATTCTTCTGTTTCTGCTTTTTTAAGAGAGGGATATTAATGAAGAAAAAAAATCTATTATTTTTGTTAGTAGCAGCTATCATAGCAGTACTTCTGCCATTTACGGTCCATGCAGAAGATAACAGTAGCGGTAACGCAACTGGATTTACATATGAAACAATCAAGCCGGATAATCAAAGGGACACAGGTGCAGGTTATTTTGATTTAAGAATGACACCTGCTCAAAAGCAAACTGTTAAGATTAAAATCAAGAATTTAGCTTCAGAAGAAATTGAAGTTTCTGTGAAGCTCAATAGTACAAAAACAAATGCTAACGGAGTTGTCGAGTATGGCCCGACGACGATAAAAAAAGATAAGTCACTGAAGTACGATTTTGAAAAAATCGTTACAGCACCAGAGACAGTAAAAGTACCGGCAAATGGTGAACAAGATATCGACATAGAAATCAATATGCCAGAAGCTTCATTCGATGGGATGATTGCTGGCGGAATTCAGCTTCAAAAAGTGGAAAAAGAAAAGAAAAATGATCCAAAGAAAACAGGGGTTATCAATAAATACGCATATGTGATTGGGATGATCCTTACTGAATCAGATAAAGAAGTACAGCCAAATTTGGAATTAAATAAAGTTTCTGCTGATTTAAATAATTTTAGGAATACTTTTTTTGTCAATTTTTCGAACGTTGAAGCAGCCTATTTAGAAAACATGACAACACAGGTACAAATCATGAAAGAAGATAGTGATGAAGTCTTATATGAAACAAAACGTTCTGGCATGAGAATGGCGCCAAATTCATTGATCAATTTTCCTGTAAGTATGGAAGGGGATCGCATGGTTGCTGGAAATTATCGCGCGAAAATCCTTGTGACAGCTGGAGATAGAAAATGGAACTGGGATGAGAAATTTAAAATTACAGATGAAGAAGCAGATAAATTCAATAATCAAGATGCTGGTTTAGAAGACGTTCAAACATTTAACTGGAAATTAATTGCAGGGATCGTCGGTGGAATTGTGGGATTAGCCGTGATCATTTTCTTAGTAATTAGAGCAATCAGTAAAAAGAAACAGGCAAAGAAAAAACAAGTAAGAAAAAAGAAACCAAGAAAATAACTAAAGATAGATAGTGAGGAGGTAAAGAAATGACGATATTAGATTGGTTTTTTATTATTTCTTTGTCTCTAGCCAGTATCGGATTAGTATTCTCAGGTATTTCTTTTTATCTGATGGCTCAAACGAAAAAGGCTTTAAAGATAGTGAAAAGAGCAAAAGTCAGTAAGAAAAAACGTAAGCAGAAGAAGCGTAAAGTTAGAGACCTTATGAAGAAGATCAAAAAGCAGCGTAACTGGGGAATTACATTAGTTATAGTCTTTTTATTCTCTGGATTTGGTGCAGGTTATTCTTTGTATTATCAAGCGATGCATTTGAGTCAGAAAGATTCCAAAGCAGTGGTTCAAGGGTTTTACTTGATGGATAACTTAGAAAAAGAACTAAAAACAGCAAAAACTACAGAAAACGATGTTAAATCAGGGAAAAATATTAAATTATTAGCAGGACAATTTTCTAGTTATGGTATTTATAAAGCGACAATCAGAAATAGTGAAGCCGGCCAAAAAAAATTAAATAAATATTATAAATCAATGAAAGAATTAGGCATTAATTTGTCTTCTCAATCAAATGATTTCTTTAAAAATGAGACGCTTTTAAATGAATTTGAAACAGATTTAGCAGCTGCTAAGAAAAACCATGAGGAAGTTGTTCGTTACTTTAATATCAATAAAAATGCGTTGGTAAATAAAAAATAGTTTGGTGATTTCATGAAAAAGACCACTCATAAACAAAAGAATCGAGCAGTCAAAAGGAAGTCAGAACAAAGAAAGCCAGCAGCAGGCAAAAAGACGCAACCAGTTAAAAAGATGAAGTCTCAAAAAAAGAATGTACGACCTGCTAAACGAAAACATAAGAAAGTAAATAAACAAAAAAAAAAACTTAGAAAAACGAAAATACTTTTTTTTGAAATCGTATTGACTCTCTTGGTAACGATAGGAATTTTATCCGTACTTTCTCTTTTTACCTTTTCCTTTGCTAAAGTAGAAGGATATTCTATGAGTGATACGCTGGATGATGGAGAAGTTGTTGTTGTAAACAAATTATCTAAAATTAAACGTTTTGATCTTGTCTATCTTAAAGTACCAAAGTCGAAAGATAAATCAATTCGTAGAATTATTGGCCAACCTGGCGAAAGTTTATATTATAAGAATGGCCAATTATTTATTGACGAGCAAGAAAAAGATGAATCCTTTATCGATGATTACAAAAATCAGTTTGAACAAGATGGAATGCTCTATACGGAAGATTTTACGCTAAAATCACTGTCGGGAAGGCCAACGATCCCTAAAGGTAAGTATCTTGTTCTAGGCGACAATCGCCCTTATGCAACAGATAGTAGGTACTATCAGCTGGTAGATGAAAAAGAAATCATCGGAAAAGTTGAAATGAGAGTATTGCCGCTTCATAAACTACAGCGAGTGAAATGATGATAGAAAAAGCATCTGATATTCTAGTGAATGTTAGATGTTTTTTTGTTACAAAATAAAGTCAGTTAAAAAGCAAGTTTTTTCTTTCAATATCTGTTATACTGGGAATGTTACAAGTTCCCGAAAGGATTTGTTTCGCATTATTTGAGAGCATATGTGATGCTTCAATAAACGAAATAAAGATGCCTTGTAACCGAATATAACTAGGGGGAATATATTATGACAGAGAGACATTTATTTACATCAGAATCCGTTTCTGAAGGACATCCAGACAAAGTTGCCGATCAAGTGAGTGACGCAATACTAGATGCGATTTTGGAACAAGATCCAAAAGCCCGTGTGGCATGTGAAACAAGCGTTACAACTGGTTTAGTTTTAGTTTTTGGAGAAATTTCTACTACAGCCTATGTAGATATCCAAAAAGTCGTTCGTCAAACACTGAAAGATATTGGCTATACTCGTGCTAAATATGGTTTTGATGGTGATACTGTTGCAGTTCTTGTAGCAATCGATGAGCAATCACCAGATATTGCACAAGGTGTAGATGATGCGCTGGAAACACGTGGTGACAAAGATGCTAAAGATGATATTGGCGCTGGAGATCAAGGCTTGATGTTTGGTTTTGCGGTGGATGAGACACCAGAACTAATACCTTTACCGATTTCGTTGAGTCATAAACTTGTGCGCCGTTTAGCACAATTACGTAAAGAAGAAAAACTTCCTTATTTACGTCCAGATGCAAAATCTCAAGTAACGGTAGAATATGATGAAAATGGCAAACCACAACGTGTGGATACAGTCGTGATCAGTACACAACATGATGAAGAAGCTACGCTGGAGCAGATTCAAGCAGACGTAAAAAAATTCGTTATTGAAGAAGTGATCCCAGCAGATTTACTAGATGAAGAAACAAAATATTTTATTAACCCTACTGGCCGTTTTGTTATTGGTGGACCTCAAGGTGATGCCGGGTTAACTGGACGTAAGATCATTGTAGATACTTACGGCGGTTATGCGCGTCATGGTGGTGGTGCTTTTTCAGGAAAAGATGCGACGAAAGTCGATCGTTCTGCAAGCTATGCCGCTCGATACATTGCTAAAAATATCGTTGCAGCTGGTTTAGCTGAAAAAGTTGAAGTTCAATTGGCTTATGCGATTGGTGTAGCACAACCCGTATCCATTTCAATCAATACTTTCGGGACAAGCAATGTGCCAGAAAGCAAATTGATTAAAGCTGTTAGAGAAAACTTTGACCTGCGTCCAGCAGGAATAATTGAAATGCTTGACCTACGCCGTCCAATCTACAAACAAACGGCAGCATATGGTCATTTTGGTCGTACAGACATTGAACTATCTTGGGAGCAGACAGATAAAGTCGAAGCAATCAAGAAAAGCTTGATGGAGTAAACGAGGCGGCGCTACTAATGAAAATTAGTGGCGCCGTTTTGCTGTGAATCACCACGACTGGCTCCGCCAGAGTGGATGATGAACAGTACTTGGCGACCAAAGGGAGCGAAGTTTCATTACTAGTGAATCACCAAACGCTATAATGCTAATAACAAATAGAAGCCAGCGACCAAGGGAGCGAAGTTTCATCACTAGTGAATCACCAAACGTGTTAAACTAAATGACAAATAGAAGTCGACCACTTTATTAATCGAACGGCTGACAATCATAAAGTGTTGCAGAGCAGATGATGAACAATACTAGGCGACTAAAGGGAGCGTAGCTACCTTACTAGTGAATTGCTAAGCATGTTAAACCAAACAATAGATAAAAGCCAACAACCCACAAAATAAATCATCAAGTTAGTTACAATAAACTTAAAAACGCTCATATTCAATGTAAAGTCTCGAAATAGTCTCAACAAAACTCTGTAAATGAATAAGTAACCGTATCAAAAAGAATAGCCAAAAGGATGGAGATACATGGAAAGAAAAACAAACGTCAAACTTGTAACGATCAGTGTTTTTGTTGCAACCTTTATGACAGCAATCGAAGGAACGATCGTTTCAACTGCAATGCCGACAATCGTCGGATCATTACATGGTATGGAGATCATGAACTGGGTCTTCTCTATTTACTTATTAACTAATGCAATGTTAACGCCAATTTATGGGAAGTTGGCAGATAAAATCGGGCGTAAGCCAATTTTTATGATCGGAATTATTATTTTTATTATTGGATCATCCTTATGTGGTTTGGCGCAAAATATGATAACGTTGATCATTGCCCGAGCAATTCAAGGAATTGGGGCAGGAGCAATCATGCCTGTTGCTTTGACGATTTTGGCCGATATTTATTCAATTGACAAACGTGCAAAAATGCTAGGATTAAATAGTGCAGCTTGGGGAATTGCCAGTATTTTCGGTCCTCTGGCTGGAGGGTTCATCGTAGATACTGTTGGTTGGCACTGGATTTTCTTTATTAACGTACCAATTGGTATTGTGTTAATGGGATTGATTGCTTACTTTTTAGTTGAACCAAAACGAGAAAAAAGCAAAGTGCCGATGGATATTTTGGGTAGTATTCAACTGATGCTAGTCTTATTAACCTTATTATTAGGGTTTCAATTGATCGGTGATGGCGGTTTTGATTTAAAAGTATTCCTGTGCTTAGGAGCCTCATTTCTATTTTTTATCCTGTTCATCTTGGTGGAAAAAAGAGCCAAAGATCCTGTTATTGATTTGAAGCTGTTTAAAAACTCTACTTTTGTGATCGTCAATATCGTAGCGGCGTTGATCAGTGGCTTTTTGATGGGGGTAGAAGTTTATATACCAATGTGGATGCAAGGCGTACTAGGAAAAAGTGCCGGAATCGGTGGCTTAGTATTAGCCCCTATGTCGATTTTGTGGATGGTCGGTTCATTTATTGCTAGTAATTTAATGGAAAAACATACGACAAAACGAGTATTAACAATCGGGTTAAGTATTACGTTACTAGGGGGGATTTTCTTAGTATTAGTTCCAGCAACGATTTCATTTGTTTGGTTTTTTGCGATTTCTTCTGTTTTAGGCGTTGGTTTTGGGATCACGATCACAACTACTACTGTGACGGCTCAAAGCAGTGTCGATCCATCAGAAATGGGGGTTGCAACATCATTCAATACGTTAGCTAGAACAATCGGACAAACGTTAATGGTTTCGATTTTTGGTGTGATCATCAATGCCGTAACAACTTCAGAGTTAGCTAAAAGTACCTTGAAGGTTGACTCAGATGTTATGAACCAGTTAGTTAATCCGCATACAGCTAATACCATTCCAGCTGATTTACTTAAACCTCTGCGCGGCATGCTTTATGCTGGTCTGCATAATGTCTATGTAGTTGGTATTGGGCTAATCATCATTGCAATGATTTTGAATATCAGTGTCAAAAAGAAACTAGCATAATAATGGAGTTATGATTTTCTTTAAAAAAAATGACCATATTATACGTAAATTTGGCACATAAAGTTCATATTTACTTTGTATTATATTGACATACCAAAAGACAACAACTTAAGCAAATCATTTTTCATTTTTAACTCCTCCCCGCTCGTTCTTCCTAGAAGAACGAGTTTTTTGATATGTAGGTCTTAAGTCAAAACGAATCGATTTAATGGTACAATGATAGAAAAAGAAAATGAGGGATGTTGGATGGCTTTTTTACAAGTAAGTATTTATTCAAATGTATTGGAAATGGAAATGTCAATGAACGTTATACTACCACAAAAAACAGAGAAAAAAGTCGGTACAGCAACGAATGGTAGACTAACCGATGTTCCAGTAATGTATCTGCTTCATGGAATGGGCGGCAATCACAGTGTATGGGAACGACGGACATCGATAGAACGCTATGTCGCTGATTTAGGATTAGCTGTGATCATGCCATCTACTGATCTTGGCTGGTATACAGATACACGCTATGATATGAAATACTGGACCTTTATCTCAGAAGAATTGCCAACTATTTGCCATGAACTTTTCCCGCAATTAACAACGAAAAGAGCTAAAACATTTGCAGTTGGTCTTTCAATGGGTGGTTATGGTGCGATAAAACTCGGTTTGGCTAAGCCAGAAAGTTTTGGCGCTGTGGCTTCTTTGTCAGGGGCGGTAAATCTTGCTGATAGAATGGAAGATCTTTTGGCTGTTAGAGGACAAAAATTCTGGGAAGGGATTTTTGGTCCTTTCGAGCAAGTTCAAGGATCAAGCAACGATCCAATGTTTTTACTTGATCAATTAGTTAAAAGCGGCAAAACACCGCCTAATATTTTTCTTTGTTGTGGTGAGGAGGATTTGCTTTTATATGGAAATAAAAAGATGGCATCGGCGTTGACTTCTAATACTATTGAACACACATTTGAAACGGGTCCAGGAAATCATGATTGGATTTTTTGGGATACGTGGATTCAACGAGTATTGGCATGGTTGCCGTTAGAAAAATAAAGAAAAAAAGCTTGGATGAAAAAAACTCCAAGCTTTTTGCGTATTTATTATTAGAGGAACGTATCTAACCCATTTAAAAATACGCGCAAGGTTTTCATAAAAAATTCCTTTTGCTTTTCTTTTTGTCGGTATTGAATACTTTCGCTGATGTTGTTCAACTCATGTTCTTGCACGTATTGTTTCATCAAAATAATTTGTTTTTTTAAATAGTCATCCCCAGCCATGACTTTATTGTATAATTTTTTTTCCTCTGATGAATCCATTAGCATGCCGAATAATAAATGTTGTAAAGAAGTAATCGTCATATAACTTAATTCTATGGAGAACCCAGCTTCATTTAAAATTCCAAGGATCGCATCAAGGTTTCTTAAGCGGGATGGATAAGAAGGGATCGTTTGGATTTCAATTTCTGTGGCACAAGGATAGTGTTGATACAGCTCATAATAGTTTTCCATATAAGCATAAATCGTTTCTTTCCAGTTTGCTTGCGTTTTTGGCGGTATAAAGTGATTCTCGATTTCTTCAGCCATACTTTGGAGCAAGGCTTGTTTATTTTCTATGTGCCAATAAATTGCTGGGGCTTGAATACCAAGTTTTTGCGCCACTTTCCGCATCGATAGTTTTTCCAATTCAGGTTTTTCTGACAGCAATTGGAATGCTGCTTGAACGATTTTTTCTTTTGATAATTTTGAGTCCAAATTTTCTCATCCTTTTATCTAAAATAGAAGCTAACTCCTTGAATTACACTGCTAAAAATGGTAAATTGTTATGCAGCCTTATTTTACAGTGTTAAGTTTGTGAAATCAATTAAGGTAATTGTGTCTTGCCTACATCACATAATAACATTAAATGATCGTTGAAAGTTGCACAATGAATCAGGTAGGGTTAGTTTTACAAAGAAAGTTGGGATTAAGTGAGTATTATTATGGAACATGTCAAAAAGTACAAGCTAGAAGTTTCCATAGCCTTGATTACTGTTGTTGTCATGGTCATGTCGGCTTTATGGCAGCCTAAACTATTACAAAAAGTGCTAGAAGCAATTATTAAAGATGATAAGAGTCAAATGAAAGAACTTGGATTGTATTTGATTGGGATCGCAGGCTTAGGCTTGATTGCCGGTGTCTTCAATACGATTTATTCTGCTAAAGTCGCACAAGGTGTGAGTGCAGATATTCGTGAAGCAACATTTCGCAAAATCCAAACATTTTCATTTGGAAATATTGAAGAATTTTCAGCAGGTAACTTAGTGGTTCGTCTGACCAATGATGTCACTCAAATTCAAAATGTGATCATGATCGCATTGCAGTCATTATTTAGAATCCCGATCCTATTTATCGGAAGTTTTATTTTAGCGATGATGACATTACCACAATTGTGGTGGGTGATCGTCTTGCTAGTTGTTGCGGTATTCATTATTACGGCTCTATCATTTTCGCAAATGGGCAAACATTTTATGATCATTCAAACATTGATCGATAAAGTCAATGGCTTAGCCAAAGAGAATCTTTTAGGGATTCGCGTGGTTAAATCTTTTGTCCAAGAAAAAAATGAATTAAATCGTTTCACTAAAGTCAGTGAAGAGTTGACGAAACATAATTTGATCGTAGGAACGCTCTTTTCTGTGATGATCCCATCATTTATGTTGGCAGCTAATCTAGCGGTTGTAGGATCGATTTTTCTTGTTAGTAACTTAGTTAAAGATGATCCGACTGTTATCGGCAGTGTTGCATCATTTATGAGCTATTTGATGCAAATCATGATGGCTATCATTATCGGTGGAATGATGATGATGATGACTTCTCGTGCAGCTGTTTCTATCAAACGAATCAAAGAGGTGATGGATACTGTTCCAGCACTGACTTACAAAGATGTACCCGAACAAGAGTTAAATGGCAGTGTTGTTTTTGACCATGTTAGTTTCCGCTATCCAGGAGATGAGACTGATACTTTGAAAGATATTTCATTTTCTATTAAACCTGGTGAGATGATTGGGATCGTAGGAGCTACAGGAGCTGGTAAATCCACGCTAGCACAACTGATTCCACGATTGTTCGATCCATCTGAAGGAAGTGTAAAAGTTGGTGGAGTTGATTTGAAGGATGTTAATGAACATAGCCTACGTAAAGCTGTGTCATTTGTTCTTCAAAAAGCGATTCTTTTCTCTGGTACAATTTCACAAAATCTACGCCAAGGGAAAAAAGATGCGAATGAAGCAGATATGAGCCGGGCAACTGAAATTGCTCAGGCTAAAGAATTTATCGAGAAATTATCCTTACAATATGAAGCGCCAGTAGCTGAAAGAAGTAACAACTTTTCTGGTGGACAAAAACAACGTCTATCCATTTCACGTGGTGTGATCGGTGATCCGAAAATTTTGATTCTTGATGACAGTACTAGTGCATTGGATGCTAGATCAGAGCGTTTAGTTAGAGAAGCGTTAGATAACGATCTAAAAGAAACAACGACGATCGTAATTGCACAAAAAATTTCTTCTGTTGTTCATGCTGACCGAATTTTGGTGTTAGACAAAGGGCAATTAGTGGGTGAGGGAACGCACGAGGAGTTAGCGAAAACAAACCCTATTTATCAAGAAATCTATGAAACACAAAAAGGAAAGGATGAAAATAATGACTGATTTAATAAGAGCAAGTAAATTCTTTTTTCATTATTTAAAACGTTATAAACTTTCCTTCTTGTTTATTTTTGTGACGATTGTTATTGCTACTTATTTACAAGTGAAAGCACCTCAATTTATTGGTGAAGCTATTCAAGAGTTAGCAAACTATGTCGGCGCTTTGATGCAAGGAACAGATGATAAAAGCAAATTTATTGAGATTATCTGGAAGTTGTTGATTTTTTATGTATTGACCAGTGCAGCAAGCTTTATTTATAGTATCTTGTTTACCCAAGTGGTTGGGAAATCAACAAATCGGATGCGAATTGGTCTATTTAATAAATTGGAAAAATTAACGATCCGTTTCTTTGATTCACATCAAGATGGTGAAATTTTGAGCCGATTTACAAGTGATTTGGATAATATCCAAAACAGTTTGAATCAAGCGTTACTCCAAGTATTGACGAATGCTGCATTATTTGTCGGAATCTTGATCATGATGTTCCGTCAAAATGTCCAGTTGGCTTGGGCAACGATCGCCTCAACTCCTGTAGCAATTTTGATTGCAGTCGTTGTGATCAGTAAAGCGCGGAAATATGTCGATATTCAGCAAGATGAAGTTGGTAAACTGAATGGCTATATGGATGAAAAAATTAGTGGTCAACGAGTGATTATTACCAATGGCCTGCAAGAAGAAACGATTGATGGTTTTTTAGAGCATAATGAAACAGTACGTAAAGCAACCTTTAAAGGGCAAGTTTATTCAGGGCTTTTATTTCCGATGATGCAAGGGATGTCGCTTGTTAACACAGCAATCGTGATTTTCTTTGGGGGTTGGTTAGCGTTGAATGGTGACTTAGAAAAGACTGTTGCATTAGGTTTAGTTGTAACTTTCGTTCAGTATTCACAACAATATTATCAACCGTTGATGCAGATTTCATCAGGCTACAGCATGATTCAATTAGCAATCACAGGTGCTCGCCGTTTGAATGAAATGTTCGATGAACCAGATGAAGTCAATCCAAAAGATGGCAAGCAAATTGATGGAATCAGCGAATCTGTTTCCTTGAATCATGTTGATTTTGGTTATGATCCAGAAGTGCCGATTTTAAAAGATGTTTCGATAAATGTTAAAAAAGGTGAGATGGTCGCTTTAGTTGGCCCAACAGGTTCAGGAAAAACGACGATCATGAACTTGCTTAATCGTTTTTATGATGTAAATAGTGGTTCAGTAACGTTTGATG
The DNA here is from genome assembly GCF_002148425.2 of Enterococcus sp. 12C11_DIV0727. Lineage (NCBI taxonomy): Bacteria > Bacillati > Bacillota > Bacilli > Lactobacillales > Enterococcaceae > Enterococcus > Candidatus Enterococcus lemimoniae. Next base: position 2,840,649 of record NZ_CP147248.1, read on the forward strand.
GAACAGATATTCGAGAAATAGAATTAAGCAGTTTACGTTCGCATGTAGGTATCGTGTTGCAAGACTCTGTATTATTTTCTGGTACGATTCGTGCCAATATTGCATTTGGTAATCCAGAAGCGAGTGAGGATGCAATCATTGCTGCAGCCAAACAAGCGAATATCCATGAGTTTATCATGGAACTAGAAAATGGCTACGATACAGAAATCACTGAAGAAAATAATGTTTTTAGTACAGGTCAAAAGCAGTTGATCAGTATTGCTAGAACAATCATTACGAATCCTTCATTATTGATTTTAGATGAAGCGACAAGTAATGTAGATACAGTTACAGAAGCGAAGATCCAAAAAGCGATGGATGAAGCAATCAAAGGCCGAACTAGTTTTGTAATTGCCCACCGATTGAAGACGATTTTGAATGCCGATCGCATCGTTGTTCTAAGAAACGGTGAAGTGATTGAAGAAGGAAATCATCATGAACTATTGGAGAAAGATGGTTTTTATTCGGAGCTTTATCATAATCAGTTTGTATTTGAATAAACGACTAAAAAAACTTGAGCCTTGCGTAAAGCAAGACTCAAGTTTTTTATTTATATACTCTGTTTGTTATGGCATCTTATTTTTTCTCAATACAAAACAAAATCGGTGGGTTATTCTTCTGATTAATAAACTGATAAGTCAGTACACTGTATTCTTCTTGTGGTAGTTGTTGACAATAGTTTTGTACCATAGCCAATTCAGCTTCACCACCAGTATGTCCATAATAAACAACCAAAACGATCCGTCCTTTAGATTCTAATCTAGCAAGAAGGGCACCTAAAGCTTGTTTCGTTGTATCTGGTTTTGTGATGATTTGCTTATCACTTTTAGGCAGGTAACCTAGATTGAAAATAGCTGCTCGCAATGTTGTTTCTTTTGGGATAATCGTTGCGATTGTTTCATGACCTTGATGGACTAGACGTACTTGCTCTCTTACTCCTGATTCTACAAGTTTCTTCTCAGTATTTTGCAGAGCTTGTTCTTGGACATCAAAAGCGTAGACTGAACCATTCAAGCCGACAAGTTGTGCCAGAAAAGCTGTATCATTTCCATTGCCCATCGTAGCATCTACAACCGTATCACCAGCTTGAATCACTTCTTTTAACAGTGTATGACTATAACGCATAGCAGTCTGTAACATATCAGATAAGAACCTCCTTAGCGGTACGGACATTATAGATTCCTTGCATACTATTGCGTCGTTTCATTTCATCATCGATCGCATTTAATACTTCCCATTTTTTCAAGCTCCACATGGGACCAACCAAAGCATCAGTTGGAGCGTCACCGGTCAGTCGATGAATCACGATCTCTGGCGGAATCATCTCCAACTGATCACAAATAACATTGACGTAATTTTCTCGAGTCATCAATTGTAGTCGACCTTCATGGTAATCACGTAACATTCGTGTATTGGTCATTAAATGTAGTAGATGCAACTTAATTCCTTGAATATCCGAATCAAGAATCGTTCGGCGGACATTTTCACGCATCATTTCTAAACTTTCACCGGGTAATCCGTTGATTAGGTGTGTGCAGACCCGAATCTGATGTTTGCGTAATTTCGCAACACCATCTAGATAGGTTTGATAGTTATGAGCTCTATTGATTGTATTACTGGTATGCTCATAAGTCGTCTGTAGACCTAACTCCACCCATAAATAGTAGCGTTGATTTAGCTCAGCTAAATAGTCAACTACATCATCTGGTAAACAGTCTGGACGTGTACCGATAGAAATACCGACAACACCTTTTTCATTTAACACTTGCTCAAATCGATGCCGAATTACTTCGACAGGTGCATGGGTATTGGTGAAATTTTGGAAATAAACGATATATTGATCGACCTGAGGCCATTTTTTATGCATCATATGCACTTCTTTTTGAAATTGAATCGGTAAGGGATCTTGGGGTGCTACGATCATATCTCCTGATCCAGAAACACTACAAAAGGTACAACCGCCCTTAGCCACCGTGCCATCACGATTAGGGCAATCAAATCCACCATCTAAAGGCACCTTGAAAATCTTTCCGCCAAACTGTTGACGTAAAGCATAATTCCACGTGTGATAACGTTTATTGGGATCTTCAGTATAATCAAAATCAGACATGTTCATTCTTCTTTCTATTGTTGTTTGCTTTTAAAACGCCAGACAAAGCGTTTTTCTAAATAAATCGGATAGGTCATCAATAGCCAAGCTAAACCAAAACAGAAGCCACCTAAAACGTCACTCGGGAAATGAACTCCAGCATAAATGCGGCTGATACCAATCAGCAAAATACCAAAACCTAAGATAATTTGTAAAAATAAACAAAGATTTTTTTGTTTAATAAATTGCGGTAAAAGTAAAATAATCGTTCCGTATAATAACACACTTCCCGTAGAATGCCCGCTAGGAAAGCTGTAACTATGTTCTGTGACCAAATGATCCAAGGTTGGACGCGGACGCATAAATACTAACTTGATCAATGGATTCGCCACACCAGCAATCAAAGCTGTATTGATCAAAAGCCAAAACATTTCTGCATAGTATTTTCCTCTATAGAAGATGAAAGCAATCGCAAAAGTGAGAATTCCAACAGTCAAAGGATCCGCAAATTTTGTATACCAAATAAAAAACTGATTGGCAGAAGGATAGGGAGTCCGTACGAGAGTGGTGATGGTTTGGTCAAATCCTTTCAACCAGCCAGGATAAAAACGGACGACATAACCTAGGAACATAAAGACAACTAAAAAACAGCTGCCTGCAAATTGATAGTATAATTTATTTTTCATAAAAGATCCTTTCCAAATTAGCTAAAATCCATTATAACATCAAATAAATAAGAACACATCTGAGAATATCAAAAAAAAGAAGCCTATACAAAAACTTTAAAAGTTCCAGTATAGGCTCTAAAAGCGATAGAAAATTAATCATCTTCTCCATCTTCATAATCTGATGGTCCCTCAACCGAAATATCACCAGAATTTGTTTGTAATGTGAATGTCTTCGTTCCTTTTCCTCGTGTATAAGAAGTTCGTTCTTTACCAAAAATCGTACTATCACCTAGCTTAGTCTTAGTTTTGATCGTCACGTCATATAAAACTTCTTCTGTATGCAAATCGATACTCCCTTGTTGGGTTTCGACAAATAAGTCTTTAGGAATCTCTGTTCCATATAAAGAAAAATCGCCATTAATGCTTTTGACTTTCGCTTGACCTTTAAGATCAGTTACTTGGATTTCACCATTGGTTGATTCTATTGTAGAAATTCCTTTGGCAGTATTTATATAGATATCGCCAGACGTACTAGTAGCAGACCAAGTAGAAGCAGCAAAATCATTTACTTGAAGATCGCCATTTGTTGTTTTAAGTGTTGCTTTGTCTGCTCGAACCTCACTATAAATATTAAGGTCACCATTAGCCGTTTCGATTGCTAATTTTTCTGCATTGACATCACTCACATTAATATCTGGATTATTTAGAGTGATGTCTAATTCTTTTGTTTGAACCGTTGAAAGATTGATTGTTCCAGTTGCTTTACCATCAATGATTAAACGCTCCGTATCATTTGGAATCGTTAAGGTTACGGCTGAACCTCTATCGAAAAGATCAAATTTTAATCCGTCAAGTTCCAATTTTTTCTTGTCACTATTTGCTGAAATAGCTAATTGATTGTCTTTTTCTTTAACATCTAGTGAGCTTTCAAGTGAAACTGGGACAGAACTTCGAGTCTGCATCTTTACCTTATTTGTATTTTCAGTCAAAATATAAAATTCAGCATTCCCTGAAAGATTAAGATGAATTTCTTTTGTACTTTGTTTATTTTTTATTTCGTAATTTTGTGTTTTCATGTCCGTCATAGAATGTTCAGCGCGTCTGAAATAAACGGCACTGCCTATTCCGCCGATGATCATTGCTAAAACTCCAATGGTTAGAAAAAAAGCAGTTGTCTTCTTCATATTAAATCTCTCCTCTTAAAACGCAAATATTCCATTGTAGGTAACGTCTTAATACTTTCCCAAAGAATTTTGTAAGTGGTGTCAGAATTAATAAGCCAATAACCCCAGCGCCAGAAAGAAATATACTAAAGAACAACTGGAATAGTGTACCGTCATTAAAGCCGGCAAAAACGGAGATGCCGCCCAAAATTGGTGAAAACAAGAAAAGAACAGCAACTAACCAACCAGAGAATAAAACCATAATAGCAGCAAAAATCATCCAAAACATAAAAAGAAAATTAAATGCAAGGACGCCAGCAACCTGACAGAATCGGACAAATCCGTTATGTCGTGGTCGTTCATAAGAACGGTAAGTATCATCATAAGGATGTTCTAATGTTTCTTCATAATAATAATCATCGTTTACAATCGGCTGAATTTCTTGCCAACCATCTCTTTCCAGTTTCTTTTCAGGAACGCTAATATCAAATTCTTGTAAGATTTCTTCAGCGATTCCCCGTGGTTTTCCTAAGCTTTTGGCAATTTGTTCCTCTGTTTCCCCAGCAGCGGATCGTTCTTCAAAAATTGTTTCATATTTATTCAAAACAAACATTTGCTGTTGGCTAGTCAGAGGTTTTAAGTAGATTTTCAATTCGATCAAAAAGTGCTCTTTATTCATTCGTTTTCCCCCATCTCATTTTACAATCCTGTAACTTCTTCTCCACTATAATTTTTTTTAGAGGGAATAACAAGCCCTTAATCAAAAAATCAGCCTAAGGTAAAGAGCGGAATCAGTCTTGAGACCTAGTCGGAAAAAATAATAACGGAATCAAGGTAAAACAATAAGAAAAAACTGTGTTTTAATTGTATATTTGAAAAATAAAAAAATAAAAAATATTTCTATTTTCTTTGAAAAAAGGGTATACTATAAGTTAGAGAATACTTTTTTTAGAAAATTCGGAGGATATATTATGGAGAAGTACAAATTGTCAAGAAAAGAGCGGAGGAAAGCCGAACAGAATAAGCTTGCTTATGGTCAGTTAAAAAAAGGGACAACTGTGCTTAGTTCTGCAATCGTTGTTTCATCGATTGCTGCACCGATTGCCGCACCTAAAATAGCTGAAGCCGCAGAAGATCAAAATGCTAGTGCACAAGTAAGTTACTCAGATACACCTACACATACAGAAGGCGTTCAAACACAAACGACGACTGACACAAACGATTCGATGACACAAGAGACAGAAACGACAGCACCTGATTCTTCAAGTGAAGAGACGTCTGGGACACAAGAATCATCTGAATTAAATACATCAGAAACAACCCAAAGTACTGAGACTACTGAAACGACAGATGCATCAACTGACTCTTCAACAACTGAAACCGAAAAACCAGAAGTACCTGAAACACCAAATCTTGCAATGCGTTCAGCATTTGCTGCGCAATCTAGAAGTATTAGTCCGAGTACGTTTATCGCTGAGATTGCTGGACATGCACGCTCTGTAGCAGCAGCAAATGATTTATACGCTTCTGTAATGATGGCCCAAGCTATTCTTGAAAGTGACTGGGGCAGAAGTACTCTATCGGCAGCGCCTAATCATAATTTATTTGGGATCAAAGGAAGTTATCAAGGACAATCTGTTACGATGAAGACATGGGAAGTACTGAATGGACAATGGGTTCAAGTCGATGCTGCGTTTAGAAAATATCCTTCGTATTCAGAATCATTTAGTGATAATGCTTACGTCTTGAGGAATACATCATTCCAAGCAGGAGTGTATTACTATTCTGGCGCTTGGAAAAGTAACACGAATTCATACAGAGATGCAACTGCGTGGTTAACAGGACGTTATGCAACAGATCCTAGCTATAATTCAAAACTAAATAATATTATTACAACGTATAATTTAACACAATATGATACTCCTTCATCAGGCGGCGGCAACACTGGTGGAAGTACAGGAGAAGGTAATACAGGCGGTAATGGCAATACAGGAGGCAACACAGGTGGTGAGACAAGCGGCCAAGATGTGACACATACAGTAAAAGCTGGTGATAGCCTTTGGGCATTGTCTGCTAAATACGGCACGTCGATCGCGAACATCAAGAGCTGGAATAAACTTTCTAGTGATGTCATTTATGTAGGCCAAAAACTGATTGTGAAAAAGGGCTCTGGTAATACAGGAGGTAACAATAACGGTAATACAGGCGGTAACACAGGAGGCTCTGGCAACACAGGTGGTTCTGGTAATGTTGGAACAACAAACACGTACTACACAGTAAAATCAGGCGACTCATTATGGGCGATTGCTAATGCGAATGGTATTAGTCTTACTAATTTACGCCAATGGAACAATTTAAGCGGAGATATGATTTATCCTGGACAAAAACTAATCGTGAAAAAAGGTGCTGGTAACGCTAGTGGTGGTAGCACAGGCGGTAATACTGGCGGTTCTGGCAATACAGGTGGTTCCGGTAATACTGGAACAATAAATACGAATTACACAGTAAAATCAGGCGACTCATTATGGGCGATTGCTAATGCGAATGGTGTTAGTATTGCTAATTTACGCCAATGGAACAATCTAAGCGGAGATATGATTTATCCTGGCCAAAAATTGATTGTGAAAAAGGGTTCCGGCAGCACTGGTGGTAATACGAGTGGCAGCAATAGCGGCTCAACAGGTAACACAGGTGGTTCAAATAATGCTGGATCAACAACTGGTTCGTACACAGTAAAATCAGGTGATTCTCTTTGGGCAATTGCTAATGCGAATGGTGTAAGTGTTGCTAATCTACGTCAATGGAATAATTTAAGCGGAGATATGATTTATCCTGGTCAAAAATTAATCGTGAAAAAAGGAACTGGCGGTTCTGCTGGGTCATCGAATACTGGTAATCAAGGCGGCGGACAAACAACAGGTTCGCATTCTGTAAAAAGTGGCGACACTTTATGGGGACTTGCTCAAAAATATGGAACTAGCGTTCAAAGAATCAAACAACTGAACGGTTTATCCGGCGATATCATTTATATTGGTCAAACGTTAAAAGTAAAATAAAAGATTGAACTTGACTTGAATATTTGGTAGTATGATAGCATATAGAATATAGCTAAACGGTGAAAAGGAATAGTAGAAAGAACCATGTTTTAGAGAGCGTATGGTTGGTGAAAATACGTACAGAAGCTTTCGAACTCGCCTTTGAGTTATTTTACTGAACAAGTATAAAGAATCCACTTTATTAAGTAAAATCGGCGGCGGTCGTTACAACGCTGAGGCTTGTATGTATACAAGTGAATTTAGGTGGTACCACGTTGTCAATTATACGTCCTATAGGAGTTTTTCCTGTAGGGCGTTTTTGTTGCAAATCACAGCGATTGCTTGCTGAGCTGATGATGCGCAATACTTGGCGACCACAGGGAGCGAAGTAACCATACTAGTGAATCACCAAAAGTCTAGATCTAAAAAAGTTAAGAGATGGTAAGTAAATCACCATTAAGGTCTTAAATGATCAAAGCTAGGCTACGCCAGAGTAGATGATGCATAATACAAGGCGTACAATGGCAGTAAAGTTAAATCGCCACTAAAACATACGAATAAAAAAGCTACTTAAACAGGAGGAGAAAAACGTGAGTTACAATCACAAGCAAATCGAGAAAAAATGGCAAAAATATTGGGCAAAGCACAATAGCTTTACAACCCATGACGATCCTAGCAAGGAAAAATTCTATGCTCTAGATATGTTTCCTTATCCATCTGGACAAGGTCTTCATGTTGGACATCCAGAAGGATATACTGCAACAGATATTTTATCTCGAATGAAGAGAAGTCAAGGATACAGTGTTTTACATCCAATGGGGTGGGATGCCTTTGGTTTACCAGCAGAACAATATGCACTTGATACTGGAAATGATCCAGCAGAATTTACGAAAAAAAATATTGAAACGTTTAAACGTCAGATCAATTCATTAGGATTCAGCTATGATTGGAACCGTGAAATTAATACGACAGATCCAGAATATTACAAATGGACACAGTGGATCTTTACAAAATTATATGAACATGGCTTAGCTTATGAAGCAGAAGTTGCCGTTAACTGGGTACCAGAACTTGGAACAGTAATTTCAAATGAAGAAGTTATTGATGGGAAAAGTGAACGCGGTGGCTATGATGTTGTCAGAAAACCGATGCGCCAATGGATGCTTAAAATCACAGCTTATGCAGATCGTTTACTGGATGACTTAGAGTTAGTGGACTGGCCTGAGAGCATTAAAGATATGCAACGAAATTGGATTGGCCGCTCAGAAGGTGCAAATGTTGATTTCAAAATCAAAGGCAGTGAGGACACTATCACAGTTTTCACTACCCGAGCAGATACTTTATTTGGTGCTAGTTACTTAGTTGTAGCGCCTGAATTGAAGATAGTGGATGATATTACGACCCCAGAGCAAAAGGCCGCAGTTACAGCTTATCAAGAAGAAGTAAGCAAAAAATCTGATTTAGACCGTACAGACTTATCTAAAACAAAAACGGGAGCCTTTACAGGAGCGTATGCAATCAATCCAGTGAATGGAAAAGAAATTCCAATTTGGATCGCAGATTATGTTTTAGGAAGTTATGGAACAGGAGCGGTGATGGCAGTACCTGCTCACGATGAAAGAGATCACGAATTTGCTACTAAATTTGAGATTGAAATGATTCAAGTCATTGAAGGTGGCGATATTACAAAAGCTGCTTATACTGGTGATGGTTTGCATATCAATTCTGATTTCTTAGATGGTTTAGGGAAAGATGCTGCAAATGAAAAAATGTACCAATGGTTAGAAGAAAAAGGATGCGGCAAAAAAGAAGTTACTTATCGTTTACGTGACTGGTTGTTTTCTCGCCAACGTTATTGGGGGGAACCAATCCCTATGATTCATTGGGAAGATGGTACAACGACAACTGTTCCAGAAAATGAATTGCCACTAAGATTACCAAAAACAGATGATATTAAACCAAGTGGAACAGGAGAATCACCACTTGCAAATATCACTGAATGGATCAATGTAGTTGATCCTGAGACAGGTAAAAAAGGCAAACGCGAAACCAACACAATGCCGCAATGGGCAGGAAGCTCGTGGTATCATTTACGTTATATCGATCCTCATAACAAAAATGAACTTGCTAACTATGAAAAACTAGAGCGTTGGTTGCCTGTCGATATTTATATTGGTGGAGCGGAACATGCAGTTCTTCACTTGTTGTATGCACGTTTCTGGCATAAATTCTTATATGATATCGGCGTTGTACCAACGAAAGAGCCGTACCAAAAATTATATAACCAAGGAATGATCTTAGGCCAAAGCTTCCGTAATAGCCGTGGTGTATTAGTACCAACCAATATGGTTGAAAAACGAGACGGAGTTTGGATCAATAGTGAAACTGGTGAAGAGCTTGAAGAAGCACCAGCCAAAATGAGTAAGTCATTGAAAAATGTTGTGAATCCAGATGATGTTGTTGAAAAATACGGAGCGGACACGCTTAGAATGTATGAAATGTTCATGGGACCTCTAGATGCTTCAATTGCTTGGAGTGAAAATGGACTTGAGGGTAGCCGTAAATTCCTAGATCGTGTGTGGCGCCTGATCGTAGATGAAAATAATAAAATGCGTGACCGAATTACAACGATAAATGATGGACGTTTAACTAAGGTTTATAATCAAACAGTTAAAAAAGTAACAGAAGATATGGAAAACCTACATTTCAATACAGCGATTTCTCAATTGATGGTCTTTGTTAATGAAGCAAACAAAGTAGATGTTTTACCATATGAATACATTGAAGGTTTTGTTCAATTACTAGCACCGATCGCACCGCATATCGGTGAAGAACTATGGGCGATCCTAGGAAATAAAGAAAGTTTAACCAATGCTCCTTGGCCGACATATGATGAAGCAGCCTTGATCGAAGATGAGGTTGAAGTTGTGTTCCAGGTCAACGGAAAAGTTCGTGCAAAATTGAATATTGCTCGAGGATTAAGCAGAGACGAATTAGAAGAAAAAGCTTTAGCAGCTGAAGAAATCCAATCATTTATCAATGGAAAAACAGTACGCAAAGTGATTGTTGTTCCAGATAAATTGGTAAATATCGTAGCAAATTAAAGAGGAAAGAAACAGAGATGCTGAATAAAACCAGTATCTCTGTTCTATTTTACTATCAATTAAAAAAGGAGCAAGAAAATGATTAGTCATGTAACCTTTATCGTTCAAGATTTAGAAAAAGCCACACTATTTTTTGAAACAATATTTGATGCAAAAGAAGTGTATTCAAGTGGCGTAGACACGTTTTCGATAGCGCAAGAAAAATTTTTTTTAATCGATGATCTTTGGATAGCAGTCATGCAAGGAGAATCATTACCAACAAAAACATACAACCACGTTGCCTTTAAAATCACTGAAAGTGACTATGAGACTTACTTAGACAAAATCAATTCTTTAGGTTTAGAAATAAAAGCTGGTCGCCCGCGAATAGCTGGAGAAGCAAGCTCGATTTACTTCTATGATTTCGATAATCACTTATTTGAACTACACACAGGTACACTATCTGAACGCTTAAAAGTCTATCAATCAGTTTCAGAATAACCCTATTTTGCACAATGTATGGGATCATGCTACAATATAACTAAGAAATGACGAAGGTGGTGAATAAGTACAATGGTCAACATGCCAAAAATAACAGCGGGTTTTTCATATATAATAACGTACCTAGCGTTTTGTCATGTTATTATTTCCGATTTTTTATCTCAAGGGACAAGTGTGTCCAAAAAAGGATAAAAAATTAAATAAAACAGACCATTCAGACTTATTTACTTGTAAATGACCAGTCATAAAATAACGTGAGGTTAGTTTTTTTAATCGCTCTATGTAATGAATCAGAGCATTAAATAATTAACGAACAGTAAATAATGAAGGTTGAGCGAAGAACTTTGTTCAGCCTTTTTGCTTACGCTAAAAAGTAAATAAAGTGTCGTTTAAAAACAGAACCAAGCTATTTTTATCGATCTGTCTGAGTGGCAGAAAGAGGAGTATATGTTAGTACAATTACAAAAAATAACTAAGAATTATGGAACTATCCCACTATTTGAATCATTAAATCTACAAATAAATCAGGGAGAAAAAATAGGGTTGATCGGTGTAAATGGCTCCGGTAAGTCGACTATTTTGAAAATCATTACAGGACTTGAAACAGTTGACTCAGGAACCGTCAGTTGTAAAAAGCATGGGCGGATTGGTTATTTGGCTCAAATGCCAAAAGCAAGTGAACAGTGTGTAAAAGAGTATCTGTTAGAGACGTTTACAGTGCTAAATTCGCTTCAAAAACAATTAACACATTTAGAAGAACAAATGATTAGCTCAGAGATAGAACTAGAAAAAGTACTCGTTCACTATGGGCAAAAGCAAGAAGAATTTCAACAAGCCGGTGGATATGAAATGGAAAACAAATTAGAGATGATTGCGAATGGTTTAATGATTAAGTACTTGCTATCAAAAAAACTTTCGGAATTAAGCGGTGGGGAACAGACTATCGTCAATTTAGCTAGAATTTTATTACAGGAAAATGATCTTGTCCTATTGGATGAGCCAACAAATCATTTGGATGCTAAAAGAATTACTTGGCTAGAGGGTTATTTATCACATGAAAAAACGGCTTATTTGATTGTTTCACATGACCGCTTATTTTTGGATCATACGGTAGAAAAAATTGTTGAATTGGAAGATGGGCGTATTCAAGAGTATAAAGGAAACTATTCTATCTATAAAAAGCAAAAAAATGAGCAACTAGAAAAAATAAGAAAAGATTTTGCAGAACAACAAAAAGAAATCAAAAAATTGAAATTAGCAATTCGGCGTTTTCGACAATGGGGGCATGAAGGAGATAATGAAAAATTCTTCAAAAAGGCCAAACAGTTAGAGAAACGCTTAGAAAAAATTCAAAAAATTCCTAAGCCTAAAGATGAATCAAGTAAAGTAAGTAAAAAATTCAAAGAAAGTAACCGATCAGGTAAAGAGGTTCTTCAATTTAAGGAAGTTAGCAAGTATTATTCGGACCGCTTATTATTTGATAAGATCGATTTTTCATTATTCTGGCAAGAACATTCTGCAATCATAGGCGAAAACGGTGTTGGTAAAAGCACGTTGTTGAAACTTGCCTTAAAAATAGAGGCTTTCGATAGTGGTGAAATCAAACAGGGGACAAATCTTCAAATTGGGTATTTACCTCAAGTAATTGAGTATAAAACACCTAGCCAAACAGTCTTGCAGTTCTTCAGTCAAGCTTGCTCATTAGGAGAACAAACCAGTCGCCAAGTGTTAGCGAGGTACTCTTTTTATAGTGAAGACGTAATGAAACAAGTTCGTTTTTTAAGCGGTGGTGAGAAAATCCGCTTAGAGCTAGCGAAACTAATGCATAAAGAGGTCAATTTTTTATTGTTGGATGAACCTACTAATCATTTAGATATTGAAACAAGAGAAGAGATTGAAGAGATTTTAGAAGAGTTTAAGGGAACTATGTTGGTAGTGTCACATGATCGTTTCTTTCTTCAAAAAATGTTTGAAACATTTTTAATTGTCGACCAGTGTAAGATCAGAAAAGAGATAGGAAAATATATGGATGTGACGATGTAAGAGTAACAATATAATCTAAAAAGGGAAGAATGAGATAAAACAGCGTCTATATTTTGTCTCATTCTTCACCAGTTAGTGCCAAGGAATTAAGAAAAAGAACATGAAAATATAAAAAAATAAAGAATGAATCGGAGAACTTTATAAAAACTTAATAAGTGTGAGTTAGCGAACAATTCCTTATAAATGTGGGAAAAAGAAATCAAAAGATTGAAATTGTTTACTATAATTTGAATATAAAATAAATGAAATATAAAAATTAGTACTATTAAATTGAAATTGGCCATGAATTGCAATACAATAATAAAGCATTATCAAAAAATGTTTGTTTTAGTTTCTATAAAATTGCTGGGAGGACTGTCATGAAAAAAATTAATCATTTGATATTTACTTGTTTAATTATTTTAATAATTTTTCCGAATGATTGGTCCTATGCCATGGGAACTAGTCAATCGGTTGAGGAGACTTCAAAAACGACTGAGACAACTGAGTCCGACTTATCATCAGATTCTACGGAAGTCGAAACTGTAGATTCTTCAATTATACAGGATTCCATCACCGAAGAAACGGATAGTACTGAAAATGAAAAAATAACAGATACTATTGATATAAAAAATAGAACAAATGAAGATGAACCTAAAACAGTTAAAAACAGAGCTTTGAAGGTCGCTTCACAAGCCGAAGATGGCTTCTGGCTAGTTGATTCGGTAGCTACATTGACCGAATATTTAAAAGACAGCCAAAAACTAAATTTTCGTTTAACAAATGATATTGACTTAGGCTCAACTGGTTTTCAGCTTAAAGATAAGATGATTATTGATGGGGCAAATCACATTATTACATATAATAAAGGTGGCTCATCTGCAAGCGGTTTTTATGCAAATCAAGCAAATGCTGTAATTGAGATTCGTAACACACAATTTGGTAATAGCGATGGCTCAGGTGCAGTAGGCTATTACGGAATTATCTCCGGTGGATCGGCAGCTAATATGACTTTTATCTTTGACAGGGTTGATTATTATTCTACAAACGGGCAAATGATATACAACGTAAATGGATCGGTCATCATGCGCGGGCAAAATACGATTGACCAAAGAGGCACAAGTACATATTCCCAAGAATGGGCAGAAATAAATTATGTAGAAATTCAAAGTGGTCATACATCAATCAAACATTCAGGGACGACAGAAGCATTTATTTGGTCGAATGGTAATGCTGCTGCTAATCCGCATGCGGGAACTTCTCAAATCGTAGTGAAAGAAAATGCTCAACTAGATATACAAACGAATGGAAACGTTATGTATGGAACACTATCTCCGAGTTATATTGTTGAAAAAAATAGTGTTTTCAATTTGGACAAAGTTACGTTAGCGTCAACAAGTTCAAGAAACCGATTTTTTGCCGCCAACCTAACACAACCAATTACGTTTGATTTTAAAGAGAATTCGCAAGTGAATTTTACATTACCATTGCCTATTAATCTTTATACGGCTAATGGTGGTATGACAATTGGTGAAAATGCAGATGTTTCAATAGATGTCGCAAATGGCAGTGTCTTTTCATCATCTGCTTCCAGCTCTTTTGCAGTTAATATGAACAAAGTCAAACAAGCTTCATTTGCTGGTACAAGTCCTGGAACTTTGGGACTTAATGGTGCTAGTGGTGCTAATAATTTGTCATTTACAAGTAATTACTTACAAAAAATTGAGACATTTTCAAGTAAAGAGAATAACACGCCCACACAAGAACTATTTAAAAGTGCTTCTGATTTAAGTGTCCAAGGAAGTAACTTTAGCAATATCGCTAGTTCGCCAGATCCTTTTACTGCACAAGAAATTAGTGCTTTAAACGGGGCTAAGAAACTTGTTTTTAGTGAATTTATGGAAGTTCCGGATCAATTAGGCTTGACTGCGGCTGATGAAACAGATACGTCAGTTTCACTATACGGTTCATCAATAAACAATGGCAGCGCGGCGACAGAAGTGAAATTTTTCTTGTTTACTGCACAAGAAGATACGAATGATTTGGGCAAAGCTAAGCACATTGTGACGTTGGATGACTTTACCGAGCAAGAAAATACCAGACTTAATTCAACTTATAAGGTAACGATTGCTGATTTAAACCCGAATACTACGTATTGGGCGCAAATGGTTGTTATCAATCAAGCTGGTGCAAGTGAGTTTTCTGATTCTGAGCAGTTTGTTACGAAGCCTCAACTAAAAAAAATCACGGCAGATGTTACTACGACTTCAGCATTCATTAATGGCGAACTAGCTAGCGATACGGGACAATGGACCGATTATTCAAATGGAGAAGATGGTGCTATTCCTGGTCAACCAGCCTATTATGGCGGTGTTTATCAACAAGTCAAGGTTGAGTATAGCCAAAATAAAGACTTTCCAGCTCAGGAAACAAAATCCCAATTTGCAGATCTTTCAGGCGACAAAAACCAAAAATTCTCAACCAAATTAAAAGGATTAGTTGGTGACGTCACGTACTATGTTCGGTTAAGAGTCATTGGCATTTCTGGTGAAGAAGTTATCTTGGCGATGACGCCTTTGACTGAATTTCAAACAGTAACGGAAATCATCAAAGTTGAAGTACCGATCGAAATGGCTTTTCAGACACAGAATAAAGATCTTGGCACAGCTCAAGCAGGTGAATTATCATCTGGAGATTATCAGGTTATAAATAAAGGAAATACAGATACAAAGATATCAATAACAAATCTAATTAAAGAAAATAAAGATGCTGATCAGTTGCTACTATTGAACAGTCTTTCTGGAAATGCTGGGCAAAATGAACTTGCTTTACAAATGCTGATCAATAATGATCAAGCAGCCCCACTTTTTTTAACGAGTGATTTAACAAGCAATCCTTTATCGATCGGTACATTGAATGCCAATGAACAAAAAAATCTGACGCTTAGAGGAAAGTATTTTAACCCAACGAAACAAGCGATATTTCCATCGTATAAGATGACGTTTAAAGTTGAAAAAAATGAAGAATGAGAGGGATTCTATGGATAAAACAACTCAAACTGATGAAGAAAAAAAGAAAAAGAAACGATTACTGCTCATACTTTTACTACTCTTGTTAGCTGTTTCAGCAGGTGGCTTATATTATTATTTTTCAACAAAAACAGAACCAGTTCAAGTCGTTTCCGGAGATTACTTGCCTGATACAAAAGGTGCTAAGAAAATGAACGACAAGGAAGTAAAAGAGGCTGAACAAAAAGCAGTTGATGCGAGTAAGTTCAATATGGTCATCAAATCAGAAGCTGTCTTTGAGACTGGTGACAGTGAAGGTAGTCTATATATTCAAAATCCAGTTGAAAACGGCTATCCAATCAATGTGGTGATTCGTTTAGACAGTAATAATGAACAGATTTATTCATCTGGCGCAATTCAACCAGGTTATGAAATAAATGGAGCAAAACTGGATAAAAAACTTGCTCAAGGAGATCATCCAGCAACGGCCACATTTGACATCTATGATGCAAAAACAACTGAAAAACGTGGACAAGTACAAGCTGGAATTACAATTCGTGTCAACAACTAATATCGTTATTTAGCAGGTTTTCTGTTAAAAATAAATCATCTAACACATAGAGGGAGAAATAATATGAAAAAAACGAATTTTTTACTTACTGCAATGATGCTAGGTCTAAGCATATCAGGATTAACACAACTAGCTTCAGCTGAAACAATCGATGGAGAAAACTCAGCAGATGTTATTATCAATGGAACGATTGGTAAATTAGATAATACAGATCCAGATACAAACATTCCAGAAGGGTCTGATGAATGGATCAATGTTACAGTGGATACAACAACTGCATTCCATACAACAACTGCAAGCGCACATAAAAACATTGAGTCCGCTGATTATAGCATTACAAATAATTCAGGTCGTGGTGTTGCTGTGACCTTGAATAAAATGGTGGGAACACCCAAATATGTCGACACCCTAACAATCAATGCTAAAGGTAGTGGTTTAGTTGCGGCCCCTACAGCAACTAATTTAGTTGAGAGCAATGCATTAGCAGATTTGACAAGTGCACCTGTTTGGATGCGTTTAGCTAATAAAGATGGACGTTTAAATATTGATACAGATGCTGCCTCTGCGTATGCTAACACTGCAAAATTCTACTATACAGGTACAACGGTTGCTGATTTACCAGCAAATGTTGAGCAAAACACGACAGCAGAAAACTACACATTGACATTAAAATTCACATCGATCCAAAAAGATGGGACGACACTTGGTGTAACACCATAATTCAATAAAGGACTGTGATAAACAATGAAGCAATTTAGTTGTCACATCATTATGCTCATTCTTTTGATTGTGGGAATTGGTTTTCATCAAGAAGCTATCTATGCTGTTTCAGCGGAAGTTGAAGTGAATGGGCAAATCGGTGGAAATAAAACGAATGCGCAGCCACAACCGCCAAAAGAAATCGAATCAGAACCAAATCAAAAATTAGCACAGCCGAAACAAACACACATAGGACTAAGAGAATTTCCAAGTACAGGTAGTATTATAGAAGTGATCACGCCCATTGGGTTATTATTGCTATTGATTTATTTACTACTTAATAGATGGGAAGCACATAGAAAAACTACTCATAAATGATGAAGAGCCTAAAGCGTAACTCCAAAAGTTATGCTTTAGGCTCTTAGTATTCGAAGAAATGGTGGGAGCAGAGAGAACTACTACTCTTTCTGAGTGCTAAGAATTGAAGGATTGTGGCTGGCTTTTTTCAGAGTAGATAGTGAAGTTCTTTCAATTGCATTTCAACAATAAAAGTAGTAAAAAAGGAATTGACAGCGTTTTCTTGTTGTGCTATATTTAGTGTAGTTGATGGAATTGTTACTGATTTTTTCAGGCATAACCATAATATAGTAAAGATGATAAAATCGTTTTTTTATCGTTCTTGCTATGTTATGGTTTTTCTTATTTTATGTTGTTACTGTTTCAATTATCTGACTTCGTGGTTTAGTATTACGTTTTTAGAATTATCTAGCTTCACGAGCTCGTTCAGCTTTTAGAATGGAGGTGGAACATGCATATAAAAAAACGGATCAATAATAATGTTGTATTAGCTATGGATGGCGAATTAGAAGTGATCGTTGTTGGTAAAGGCTTAGGCTTTCAGGTATATCCTAATGATCCTATAGACACAACACTGATTCAAAAAATCTATCTGCCTACTGAAAAAATGAGTGTTAAGCAAATGGCTGTTTTATTGAATGAAGCAAGTTTTGAAGAGATTTTATTGGTAGAGAAAATAGTTAAAATTGGTGAAGCTGAGCTAGGTAGAACAATCAACCCAGTTATTTTATTTAGTTTATTGGATCATCTATTATTTGCTTTTAAGCGGCATGAAGAAAACTTGAGAATTCGTAGTCCAATCGAATGGGAGATCAAACAATTTTATCCAAAAGAAGTTGAAGTTGGTTTGCAGGCAATCAGCTTAATAAAGGAAGAAAAAGAGATTGTTTTAGCCGAATCAGAAGCTATCTTTATCGCGATGCATTTTGTGAATTATCAATTTGATCAAGAGTCAATGGAGACAACTATGGATTATATGGAAGCGATGGGGGATATTACACAGCTCGTTCGGTACTACTTTCAAGTAGAGTTAGACGAAACTTCAATCAACTATCAGCGTTTCTTAAATCATTTACGTTACTATTTAATGCGTTTGAATACACAAGAAACGATGAATCCACTTGATAATGAGGAAATCGTTTTGACTGTTAAAAAGAAATACCCAAAAGAATTCAAATGCAGTTTGAAAATTAGCAATTATTTAGAAGAACGCTACAATAAACAAGCTACCTTTGATGAACAGTTGTACTTAACATTGCATTTGGTCCGCTTGTTGCATTCGTAAATATCAATACAAGGATTCGTTACAGTTTGGCTGGCAAAACCTGTTTGAAAAAGATTATTTTCTAAAGAAAATAGTTTTTTTGAACAGGTTTTGTTTTTTTATGAAAGTGTTGGATATAAAGAAACTATTGAGTAGAAAAGAGGAGAAAATATGCAGGATTTAGCCAAGAAAATCATTACACTTGTGGGCGGTGATGAGAATATCAACAGCTTGACTCATTGTGTCACAAGACTACGGTTCAATTTAAAAAATGAATCTAAAGCACAAACAAAAGCGCTTGAAGAACTTGATGGAGTGATGGGGGTTCAAAGACAGGGCGGACAATATCAAGTAATCATTGGCGGAAAAGTCGGAAAAGTCTACGCTGAAATTATCAAAATTTTGCCTCGTCTAGATGACTATGATGCGCAAGAAGAGACGAGTGGAGAAAAAGATTCTTTATTAAACCGTTTGATCAATACCTTATCAGCGATTCTTGTTCCCAGTTTGGCGCCAATTGTAGGCGGAGGGATGCTAAAAGGATTCTTATTTATGCTGACTAGTCTAGGGTGGGCTGATCCAGAAAGTGGTACGATGTTTGTACTAAATATGACTGGGGATGCAATGTTTTATTTTTTCCCATTTCTATTAGCGGTGAGCAGTGCACGTAGATTTAAAACGAATGAGTACATGGCATTAAGTTTGGCGGGAGTTTTGATGTATCCAACATTGCTTAATGCGGCGCTTGCAGGTGAGATGACCAATGTTCAGTTTTTAGGTTTCTTACCTGTTCCAGTTGTCAATTACAGCAGTTCGATTTTACCGATTATTTTGGCGGTTTGGCTATTGAGTTATGTTTATCGTTTCTTTGAAAAAGTGATTCCAAGTATGATTACAGTGATTTTTACACCATTGCTTACGTTGCTCCTGATGGTTCCAGTGATGCTAGTCGTTTTAGCACCGATTGGTTTTTATGTCGGGGAATATATTGCCCTAGGAATTGAAGCATTGATCAATTTTTCACCATTAGTATCCGGGTTTGTGATTGGTGCAAGTCGACCGTTACTAGTCTTAATGGGGATGCATCATGCGATTCGTCCAATCACGCAACAGCAAATCGCAACTTATGGCTATTCTACAATGGGACCAATGAATTTTATGAGCACAATGGCTCAAGCTACGGCTGCTTTTGCTATATATTTCTTGATTTCAAATAAAAAAATGAAACAAGTAGCATTGTCTTCAACGGTTTCAGGTTATCTTGGAATTACTGAACCTGCTTTATATGGTGTTTTAGTAAAGTATAAAGCTGCTTTTGTCGGTGCGTCTTTAGGTGGTGGAATCGGTGGTGCTGTTGGGGCTCTTTTAGGGGCGAAATCGATGGCACCGGTAATGCCAAGTGTTCTGTCTATTCCAGTTTTTCTGAATGATGGGGCAGCGGGATTTATTATTGGTTTGATTGTTACGTTGATTGCTACTTTCCTCATTACGTTTTTATTAGCCAAGAGTATCCTTAAAATCGATGATCAACCTGAAACAAGTAAGGTGAAAGAAGGGCAGATTGAGAAGGGACAAAATGTTGTAACAATTGGGACTCCAGTTTCAGGTACTGTATATCCAATTAGTGATGTTGCAGATCAAACATTTTCAAAAGAACTCGTTGGCAAAGGAATTGCGATTATGCCGGATGAAGATAGAATCGTCTCGCCGATCGACGGTATAGTCACAATCGCTTTTAAGACAAAACATGCTATTGGTTTAACGACAAAAGAGGGGATCGAACTATTGATCCATGTAGGGTTAGACACGGTGGAGCTGGAAGGAGAGCACTTTGAGTTATTGTGTAAACAAGGACAAACAGTTCATGTAGGAACGCCTCTGATTCAATTTGACCGTAAGAAAATCAGCGAATTAGGGTACGATATCAGTGTGATAGTTGTTGTTACAAACTCGGATGAGTATTTATCTGTTTTGGCACTTGATGATCAAAAAAAGATAACGGAAGAAGAGACGTTGATCACGATTGTGCCTGGACTATCGCATGCTGAGGATGAGGTAGATTTAGTTTTGGAGTAAGTGGGAAAAAGATGTGGAAAAGGACAAGGTGAAGTGGAGCGGAACGATGTTACCATATGTTATCTAGCTGCACAAATCAATCCTTAGGAAAATAGATAAATTGTCAGTGAAACAAAGAACGTTTCAATGCCAATTTCCTAATTTTCTACAGGATTAAACGATTTGTTCCGCTTTTATAGTTATCTAGCTACATGGGCTAGCTCTTCGGGAAAAAGATAAAAATAGTTTGTGGTAAAGAGCACCACAATCGATTTTTCCTATTTTCCTGTCAGAGCTGAACGAGCCCGCTACGCTTTTAATGTTATCTAGCTTCACGGGCTAGCCTCTCGGAAAAAAAGATAAAATCTGATTGTGACAAAGAACGTCACCCTCATATTTTCCAATTTTTCTGTCGAGGCTTAACGAGCCCGCTACGCTTTTAAATTTAGGAGGAAATAATATGAAAATTATTACAGTAAAAAATTATGATGAATTAAGTAAAGTTGCAGCACAAATGTTGATAGGAGAAATGTTTCAACGTCATGAACGGGTGAATTTAGCTATTACAGCTGGGACTACACCGATTGGGATGTATGAAAAACTGGTTGCGGAAGTGAAAAATAAAGATTATTTTTCTAATGTACACTACTATAATTTTGATGAAATCCCTTATAAATCAGGGATACGTGAAGGAGTAACGATCGGAGATCTAAGAGAATTATACTTTGATCCTGCAGGGATTTCAGAGGATCAAATCCATATTTTAGATGGAGAAAATTATGAAAAGCAAGATGAACGAATTGAGGCTGCTGGTGGTTTAGATGCAATTTTATTAGGAATTGGTTCAGATGGACACTATTGTGGAAACTTGCCTGGAACAACTAAGTTTACTGATTTTACAACGAAAGTTATTTGTGATGAAGCGATGAAAGAACGGATTGCTCCGCATTTTGAAGATCGTGCTGAAACACCAGATTTTTATGTTACAATGGGACCTAGAAGTGTGATGGCTGCAAGACACTTGATTCTTTTTGCTAGTGGTACAAAAAAAGCGAAAATTATGAAAGCGTTTATTGAAGGCGCAATCACTGATGAAATCCCTGCTTCTATTTTGAAAATGCATCCGCATTTGACAATTATTCTTGATGAGGAAGCAGCTAGTTTATTAGATAAGGAGAAATGATCAATGAGTAAATCAGTATTTCCAGACAATTTTTTATGGGGCGGTGCGACAGCTGCTAATCAATATGAAGGGGGGTATCTTTCAGGTGGCAAAGGGTTAAGCACTTTAGATGCAATCACAGGTGGTAACCATACAACACCAAGAATGATCACTTATAAAACTAAAGAAGGTAAGATCGAAACCTGTACGAGGGGAGCTGCGTTGCCAGAAGGGGCAGTTGGGTATGTGGATCCTAACCAATACTATCCAAGTCATGTAGCAACCGATTTTTACCATCATTATAAAGAAGATATTGCTCTATTTGCAGAGATGGGGTTTAAATGTTTTAGACTATCGATCGCTTGGTCTAGAATTTGTCCAAAAGGAACGACTGAAATCAATGAAAAAGGATTAGCCTTTTATGATAAAGTATTTGATGAGCTATTAAGCTATGGCATTGAGCCAATCGTAACGATTAATCATTTTGATATCCCCATGTATTTAGCAGATGAACTAGATGGTTGGTCAAGTAGAAAAGTAATTGATTACTTCTTATTTTTCTGTGAAACGTTATTTAAACGCTATAAAGATAAAGTCAAATACTGGATGACGTTTAATGAAATTAATTTTTTACGTAGTTGGACTCAAATCGGTATCCATCAAAATGATAAACAAGCAAAATATCAAGCAGCCCATCACTTATTTGTAGCAAGTGCTAAAGCTGTTACATTAGGTCGTGCGATCAATCCGGATTTTAATATTGGAATGATGGTGGCTTATATCCCAAGTTATCCAATGAGCTGCAATCCAGAAGATGTGATGGAAGCAATCCAATTTAATCGTGAGCAAGAATTTTATATTGATATACAAGTTAAGGGCTATTATCCAGCTCATAAACTGAAAGAATTCGAACGGGAAAATATTGTGATCAAAAAAGAGGCTGGTGATGACGAGCTTATTCAAGCTGGAACAGTTGATTACATTGGCTTTAGTTATTATATGTCAACCGTTTCTGCATCTAATCCAGATGAAGTCAAATTTGTGGGGGGAAATCAAATGCCCGCTGTTAAAAATCCATACTTACAAGAATCAGATTGGGGTTGGGCGGTTGATCCATTAGGGTTGCGTATTTCTTTATGTAAACTGTATGATCGTTATAATGTACCATTATTTGTTGTAGAGAACGGTTTTGGTGCGGTGGATCAAGTTGAAACGGACGGTACGATCCAAGATGATTACCGGATCGATTACTTCAGTAAACATATCGCTGCAATGAGCGATGCAATCGAATTAGACGGTGTGGAATTGATTGGGTATACGCCTTGGGGATGTATTGATTTAGTTTCAGCTGGAACTGGTGAAATGAAAAAACGTTATGGTTTTATTTATGTCGATATGGACGATGACGGTAATGGGACATTAGATCGCTCTAGAAAACAGTCGTTTTATTGGTATAAAAAGGTCATTGCCGCAAATGGCAGACAAGATTAAGCAAAATTGGGCTTACTTCAAGAAATTGAAGTAAGTTTTTTTATAAAATTCAAAAAATGGACGTAAAATGTTGTAGTAAAAGTCAACCGTGGTATACTGCTAATGAGGCAAATTTACTGATTACAGCATTGAATGCTAATAGTCGGATAATTGAAAAAGCTGCAGGGGGAATAATACTAGGATGAAAAGAGTATCAATCAAGGAACTTAAAAAATTAATCGAATTAACGGTGAACGAACCAGTTTCGATCATTGATGTACGAGAAGTAGATGAATTTGCGGAAGGTCATATTATAACAGCCAAAAATTATCCACTGTCTACTTTACCAGAAGCAATGTCACAAATTGATCGGGAGCAACCCCATTATGTTATTTGCCAACATGGCGTGCGTTCTGAGCATGCCTGTTCATTTCTTGAAAATTATGGATACAATGTTGTCTCAGTGTCAGAAGGCATGTCCGTTTGGGATGGAGAAAGTAAAGTCAATACTTATAGATAAGAGAAGCCGTGATGAGTAAGCACTCATTACGGCTTTTTTGTTGATGAAACAAAGGGATTTGAAAGAAACTTATTTTTAGTAAGTAAAAATGCTTGTCAATTCACTTACTTTTTGTTAGTATATAAATGTAGATAAGAAACCAATAGTTATTGGAGGAAAAAAACATGACAACAAAATTATTAATTGCATACTACAGTTCAACAGGAACAGGAACACAAATGGTAAACTGGGCGAAAGAAGCTGCTGAAGCAAATGGTGCTGAAGTTCGTTTGAGAAAAGTCCATGAATTAGCTCCTGATGTGGCAATCGATTCAAATCCAGCTTGGCGTAAAAATGTTGAAGCAAGTGCTGATATCCCAGAAGTAACAAGTGATGACTTATTATGGGCAGATGCTTATATCTTCTCTTCACCTTCACGTTTTGGTGTAATGGCTAGTCAGTTAAAACAATTCTTTGACTTACAAGGTGGTCTTTGGGCACAAGGGAAATTAGCAAATAAATTTGTAACAGCCTTTTCTTCTGCACAAAATCCAAATGGCGGACAAGAGCAAGTAATTCAAGGAATTTATACAGTAATGCAACACTGGGGTGCCATTATCGTACCAGCTGGATACGTAAATCCATCAACTTTTGCAGCAGGAGGCAATCCTTATGGAACAAGTGCATCTATTGATGGTGAAGGAAATATGTTGAAAGCTGCCGAAGTGAAAGCTGCTATTCAAGATCAAACAAAACGTTTGGTAGAAGTAACAAGCAAGTATCTTAGTGAATAAAATAGTCTCTTTTGATCGTTTAAAAAAATAATATAATTAGTGTACAAATAGCGATAGTATGGAAACATTAAACCCCAAGAGAATGAGCT
The DNA here is from genome assembly GCF_002148425.2 of Enterococcus sp. 12C11_DIV0727. Lineage (NCBI taxonomy): Bacteria > Bacillati > Bacillota > Bacilli > Lactobacillales > Enterococcaceae > Enterococcus > Candidatus Enterococcus lemimoniae. Next base: position 2,865,217 of record NZ_CP147248.1, read on the forward strand.
TCTCTTGGGGTTTTTCATTTTAGCATACGTAAACTAAAAACTATTGTATCTGAAGAACATCATTTTATTTCGTTACATCTTCTCCAAACCATTCCTTAGAGATCTCAGCCAGTTTACCGGATTCTCTAAGCTTTGCAAAAGCAATATTGATTTTATCTGCTACTATTTTATCTGACTTTCTCAAGCCCACAGCAAATGCTTCACTTTCAAATTGACCACTAACAATCGAAAAATCGGCTAAATTATCTTCATGAGAAAGGTAATAGTTAGCATAAACTCGATCGATCAGTAACCCATCGATTCGTCCAGATTTCAAATCCATGAAAGCTTCATTAAAGCCATCATATAAAATAGCGGTTTGATCTTTGACTAAATTTTTTAAAATTTCAGGTTGTTCTTCAAAGCTGTTATAACCAGAAGAACCATTTTGTGCGCCTAAAATTTTTCCTTTCATATCAGCGAAACGATTGATATTGTTCTTTTTTAGCGAAACGACTACTTGTTCATTTTTCATATATTCATCACTGAAAAGGACTTTTTCTTTTCGTTCAGCACTCTTCGAATAGCCATTCCAAATCAAATCGATCGTTTGATTTTGTAATTCATTTTCTTTCATTGACCAATCAATTGGCTGGAAATCAACAGTGATATCGTATAAATCAAACACAGCTCGAGCTAAATCTACATCAAAACCAATGATTTCGCCCGCCTTATTTTGAAAGCCCATGGGAACAAACGAATCATCTAAGCCAACGATCACTCGTTTTTCAGAACTGATCCGAGACCACTGATCTGTATCTGTTTTTTTTCTACCACAGCCAGCTATTGTTAGAACAAAGAATAAAGTGGCTATAGTAAATAGTAGATATTTTTTTTTCTTCATAGTTTGTTGTCCTTTCTACTGAACAGGTTTTACTGTTAATAAGTTATCAGCAATATTTTCAGCGAATGTCATATCATGTGTGACCACGATTTGGGTCATGCCTTGAGCTTTAAGCGTTAAGATCACTTCTTCGACTTGTTGACGCAATTCAGGATCAAGTGCACTAGTTGGTTCATCGTAGCCCAATACTTTTGGTTTCATGGCAAGGGCGCGAGCAAGAGCGACTCTTTGCTTTTGACCACCAGATAATTGATAAGGATACAAGGACTCTTTTCCGCTAAGCCCAAATTTTGTCAGCAAATCAAGTGCTTCTGCTTCACTTTCAGTTTTCGTTTGTTTGAGAGATAGAATCGGTGCCAAGGTGATATTATCTAATACAGAAAGGTGAGGGAATAATTGGAAATCCTGAAACACGATCCCAACCACTTGATCCGCATTGTCCATTTCAACAGGATTAAAGGCTACTCCATCCATCGTCAACTCACCAGAATCAATCGTTTCTAAACCAGCTAAACAACGTAGCAAAGTTGTTTTTCCACCACCTGAAGGTCCGACGATAGTTAAAATTTCGCCATCTTTAATTTCTAAATTTAATTGATCGATAATTCGCCGACCGTCAAAGCTTTTTGTTAAATTTTTTATTAATAACATGATTTTCCTCCTTATATAAGTAACAACATTCCGCTTTGCTACACCTTGTACTTTTCAACTTTTCGAGAGGTTAGCCCGAGAAGCTGGATATTATATGGTAATAACGTTCCCCATCCTCAACTCATTTATAATACTGATAATGTTTTTCTAATTTTTTCGATGCTAAAGTCAATATTGCGGTTAACAATAGATAAATAATCCCTACTAAAACCAATGGTAATAGATTAACATCACGGCTCATCGCAATTTTACCTGCTCGTAATAAATCTCCTAAACCAAGTACATAAATCAATGAAGTATCTTTCACTAAATTAATAACTTCGTTGCCAATTGAAGGCAAGACGACTTTGATCACTTGAGGTAAGATAATCTTTTTAACTGTTTGAAAACGAGTCAAACGTAAAACCTTTGCTGCTTCATATTGTCCTTCTGGAATTGACTGAATTCCTCCTCTAAAAATTTCAGCAAAATAAGCCGCATAGTTTAAGATAAACGCAAATAATGCTGCATCGTATCGTTCAAAAACGATTCCAATCAAGGGTAAACCATAAAAAACAAAAATAAGTTGTAATAGTAAAGGTGTTCCCCGCATTAGCCAAATATAAATATTGATCAAAAAGTTCAAGGGTTTAAAATTGGTTTGTAAAGCAAATGCAACGATGATCCCGAGCGGAATGGATCCCAGTAGTGTAAAAATAAAGACTTTCAATGTCATAAGTGCACCGTCTAATAATGCCGGCATGATTTCTAAAATGTACTCCATAATTTCTCCTCCATTTTTTGTTTCGTGTAATATTGTGTTATAAGATAATGCAAAAAGTCCCCTTGGCAAGTATGCCAAGAGGACGAAAGAATCGTGGTTCCACCTCAATTTGTTAATACCTCGCGATAGTAACCTCATGGAATCTTTAGTGTTAGTAAAGATTCTTTTCTGATAACGGAGAAAGCCGCATCTTCTTACTTATTTCAGAAGATGACTGAATCAGATGTGTTCATCACAGGTTTCCAGCTTTTTTTCTCAGCGAATAAAAAAGTCTCTGTCAGGAAATGGTCTGTGATTACTTGTTCTGATTGTGTGTTCGTTTTATTGGAATGGTTTGTTTCTGTTTGTTGTTTAGATGTTAGTAAGGAAACTTCGCTCCTTTTGTTAGCCAAGTGTTATTCGTCATCTATTGTGCAACACTCTATGAGTATCAGCCGTTCAATCAATAAAGTAGTTGATTTCTATTTGTTGTTTAGTTTAGCGTGCTGGGTGATTCACTAGTAAGGAAACTTCGCTCCCTTTGGTCGCCAAGTAGTGTTCATCATCTGTTCTGTCCTTTGGCCAATCACAGTGATTCACATCAAAAAGTCCTCTAGCAATTAAGCTAAAGGACGTAAAATTCGTGGTTCCACCTTTTTTCATTATCGTCTCACAACGGTAATCTCATGAAGTCATAGACTTCCATGCGCTAACGGGCACTCCCGAACTTTCCTACTGACTACTTTCAAAAAGTTAACTCCCAGATGTGTTTCGCTTTATTTTCCTGTCTTTTTCCACCAGCCAAAGACTCTCTTTAACGAAATAATAAAGGTACTCTTCTGTTCTTTGTTTTTTATAACTTTACCACCAGTTTTTCTGCCTGTCAACCGTTGATTGTATAGAATATTCAGAAAAAATTTCTTTTAAGCATAAAAGTTACTGATTCAATGAATTTAGGGTAAAATAGTATTAGTTATTCACTTTTAAAAAGTAAGTAAACGGTGATAGTTAAAAACTATCGCACAGCCTTGATTTGTACTATCCTTTCACCTATATATCTGATAAACTATGTACAATTATTATCGGATAGTAAAAAGGAGTGGTGTTGATTGAGACGGTCAATTATAGGGATTGCAGCGAATGAGATTAATGATGCGGGAGCAAAGTTGTATCATTTACCGATCAGTTACACACCTTGCGGCTATGTAAAAGCCATTCAAAATGCTGGTGGATTGCCATTAGTTTTACCAGTTGGCTCGCCTATTTTAGCCAGAGAGTATATAAATCAAATCGATAAGTTGATTTTAGCAGGTGGGCAAAATGTCTCACCCACATTATATGGAGAAACGCTCCAAGTTGAAGAAGCGTCGTTATCTGAAGAACGTGATCAATTTGAATTAGCTTTGATTGAAGAAGCTATCAAGCAAAAAAAACCTATTTTTGCAGTTTGTCGCGGGCTACAGTTAGTCAATGTAGCACTTGGGGGGAGTTTGCATCAAGATATTAGTCAGTTGAACAAGAGTACTGTTGCGCACATGCAAGCACCGATAGCTAGAGAAATTCCCACACATCAGATTCGGACAGAAGCTGGAAGTGTTTTACGTAAAATTTATGGGAAAGAAACAATTGTTAATTCATTTCATTTTCAGGCAGTAAAAGAGTTAGCAGAGGAATTAAGTGTTACAGCTCTTAGTGAAGATGGCATCATCGAAGGTGTAGAAAGTACCGATCCTAGTTTAGCTTTTTTAGGCGTACAGTGGCATCCTGATTTTGCTTATGATCATTTAAAACAAGAGCAGGCGGTTTTTCGTTATGTTGTTGAAGAGTTATAAAGTATTTAGCTTGACAGAACTATTCAAGAAGTAAGCGTTCTATTCAGCTTTAAAAAAGAGGAGGAATTAGAGAATGAAGAAAAAATTTGGTGTTTTTGTTTTAGCGGCGGGATTGTTATTAACGGCCTGTGGCGGTGGTAATGGGGCAACGGATACGTCTGGTAAAAAAGATGACGGAAAAACAGCAGAGACGCAAGTAATCAAAGTTGCTTCAGGGGGCGAATTGTCAACACTGGATAGTGCTCATTACACAGATGTTTATAGCTCAGATATGATCGGTCAAGTGGTCGAAGGTCTTTATCGAATGGATAAAAATCATGATCCAGAATTGGCAGTTGCAGCAAGTGAACCAACTGTTAGTGATGATGGGCTTGTCTACACCTTCAAACTAAAAGAAACCAAATGGAGCAATGGCGATCCAGTTATAGCTGGCGATTTTGTATCTGCATTTAAAAATGTTGTTGATCCAAGTTTTGGTTCAAGTAGCAGTAATCAAATGGATATTTTTAAAAATGGTCGAAAAATCCGTGAAGGACAAGCCAAGTTAGATGAGCTTGGTGTAAAAGCTATCGATGATCAAACCTTGGAAATGACACTGGAATATCCAATTCCTTATTTAGCTCAAGTCTTAGTTGGGACACCATTTATGCCCAAAAACGAAAAATTCGTCAAAGAAAAAGGCGATGCGTATGGAACCTCTACGGATAATTTTGTTGGAAATGGTCCATTTGTTATTTCTGGTTGGGACGGTAACACAGAAAATTGGACATTGACAAAAAATAAAGATTATTGGGATCAAAAAAATGTCAAACTAGATACGATCGATGTTAATGTTGTGAAAGAAATCGGTACAGGTACAAATTTATTCGATGCAGGCGATTTGGATTATACTGTTTTAGCAGATACTTATGCATTGCAATATAAAGATTCACCTCAAGCACATTTTACGCCTAAAGCCATGGTCGGATATTTGAGCCCTAACCATAAACGTGAAGTTACGGGAAATGTAAATGTTCGCAAAGCGATTTTACAAGCAATCGATAAAGATACGTTTGCAAAAGATATCTTAGGTGATGGTTCAACGGCAATCAACGGTTTTGTGCCTAAAGATTTTGCAAAAGATCCAGAGAATGGTGAAGATTTCCGCAAAGAAAATGGTGATTTCTTGCCATTTGATTTAAAAGCGGCTCAAAAAAGTTGGGAAACAGCTAAGAAAGAATTAGGCAAAGAAGAAATCGAATTAGAATTGCTTTCAGCTGATTCTGCGCTGGCTAAAAAAACAATTGAATATGTTCAAGGACAATTACAACAAAATCTACCTGGTTTAAAAATTACATTAAAATCAGTACCACTGCAAAATCGTTTAGATTTACAAACAGCTAGCAACTTTGATTTAGTTTTTGGTACATGGACACCAGATTACGCTGACCCAATCAATTTCTTAGAGTTCTATGATTCTAAAAGTGGATTGAATACGGCAGGCTATAATAATCCAGAATATGATAAAGGGTTGAATGATGCAAGAATCACTCTAGCTAATGAACCAGAAAAACGCTGGGACAAACTGAAAGAACTAGAAGAAACACTGATTGAAAAAGACGCCGCTGTACTTCCTTTGTATCAAGGCGCAATCGGCTATCTTAAAGCCGATAAATTAAAAGATCTACAAGTATTCCCATTCGGAAGAACTGTTTCTTATCGTTTGGCTTATGTAGCGTAAGTAAAAAAACAAGTTGAGTGACTATGGTGAAAACTGTAGCATTCAACTTTTTTTGTGAATTAATTTAATTGCTTGAACGAACTCATACCGGGGTTTAGAAGGGGGATGCATCCTGAAAATCAGACAAGAGGTATGCGTATCTTTTGTAATTGTCGGAAAATGAGTTTAACATAAAATGTAGATATGGAAATAGAAATAGTTGAAAAAATAACGTTGGAGGGACATTCTATGCGAGTGATCAAAGGACTTATTGCTTTACTATTAATAGCAGGTATTTTTGGTATTCTTGGCTTGTATTCTCAATTGGAAAACCTAGGCGTTGTGACGACATTTTTCCAAGATTTATCGTTTCAGTACGATTGGTTGTTCTATTTTTATCAAGTGGTTATGTTAACGCTATTAGCGATTTTAGTTTTAGCATTTGGGTTGGTTTTATTCAAGCCAATCCGCAAAAAAGAAATCTATCTGAAAAAAGAAATGGGGCAAGTAAATGTACCATTACGCTCATTAGAATCAATTGCTAGAGTTTCGTTACGTGACATTGTCAACATTGAGGAGACACAGGTGAAAATAAGACTGACAAAACACCAAAAAGCGGATGTCGAAGTCACCGTAATCGACGAAAAACAGCAACAACTTTTGAGTAAAGGAAAACAAATCCAAGAGCAAATCCCGCAAGCATTACAGCAGATGGCCAAACTTGAGACAAATAAGACGAAAGTTGTTTTTAAAAAACGTAAAGCAGACGCTTCTTTGTTGCCAAGTAATAAAAAAGGCTCACGTGTGATTTAAAGGAGGAACTAGCTTGAAAAAACTAAAGACATTAGCTCCTTATCGAAACCAGATTCTTTTTACAAGTTTGTTTATCGTTGTAGCGATTCTTTTGATGACGATTGGTTTTTGGAAAACTGTTTTACTCATTCTATTTCCTTGCATTGGTTATTTTATTGGAACGATGCAAGATGAAAAACGTTCTATCTCTTCAATTTTAGCGTCCATACAGGCTTTTTTTGAAAGATGAAAATAAATTGAAACAAATCACAGAAAGGTTGAGAAGAAAATGGATAACAAAGCAAATGTGAACACAACTGAAGGAACAAATGCAACAGGAATCAAAACGAAACTAACATTTGACGATCAAGTCGTGAAAAAAATTGCTGGTATCGCCGTATCGGAAATTCCTGGTATTTTAGGATTGAGCGGAAATGCCATTACTAACTTGACCGAAAAATTTACGAATGGCAATAATCCGACGAAAGGCATCAGTGCCGAAGTGGGGACGAAGCAAGTGGCGATTGATTTGGATGTCATTGGCGAATATGGTAAAAATATTGCCCAAGTATTTGACACTGCTACGAAAAAAGTTGCAGAAGAAGTTAAAAATATGACAGGGTTAGATGTGATTGAATTCAATATGAATGTTGATGATATCATGACGAAAGATCAATATGCTGAGAAGTTTGAAAATAAGAAAAAAGAAGATAGTGAGTCTGAAAAAACAAACGAAAATAGTACGCGTACGTTAGAATAAGTAATCTATTATTTTAATGTTGAAAAGTACAAGGTGCTGCGAAGCGGAACGTTGTTACTTATATATTAAGGAGGAAAATTATTATGTTAAGTTTTATTTGGTCATTAATCGTAGGTGGTGTGCTAGGTGCGATTGCCGGAGCGATTTTAGGGAGAGATGTGCCAGGTGGTGTAATCGGCAATATTATTGTCGGTTTTATCGGAAGCTGGGTCGGTACAATGTTGCTAGGTAATTTTGGTCCGATCATTGGAGGATTTCCAATTATATCAGCTTTGATCGGTGCTGTAATTTGTATTGCGATTTATTCATTTATTGCGAAACGAATGGCATAATCATAAAAATAAAAACAATACCAGACAGTTTAATAAACTGTCTGGTATTGTTTTTTATCGTTATTCCAACATTTCTGCTGGCAGTAAAATCGTTTCTTTGTTTCCATCATCAAAGGCAAAAACTTGAGATGGATATTCTTCATAGTAAGGAAAAGGCAAATCAACAGCCATTTGGACATCACTGATTTCTTGTGAAAAATGAATCGTTACTTTTCCGCCATTATCAATCAAATCAAAATATAACATGTTCGTCAGAGGAATGACTCCTTTTAAATCCAAATCAATAATCAGCCAGATACTGTCAATCAAAGCACCTGGTAACCTTTCAACCACACCAAGAGAAGCATAACGACTACGTTTATTATCAAAACTTTCAACCATTTATTTGACCCCCTTTAGCTATCTAATATCCATAGTATACCTTATTTAGTCAAAACTGGCTTCTGTCATGTTTGATGAAAAAATCAAGTAGAATGCTTGATAAATGAAAGAAAAGAGGGTAGGACATAACTCTATGAGTCATATCCTATCCTCAAGGAATCTGAATAAACGGTGGGTACAGAAGCAACTCCTTCGGAATTAAACACTTCTGACCCAACCTCTTTAAAAGTATAGTTAATGAAGCTAATTATTCTGGTTTTTCACCGATCACTGTTGGTTCAGCGGCAGCTTCAGAAGTTTCTTCTTCAGTTGCAGATTTTGCTTCAACAACCGCTGCGATTTGTTCTTCGCCATCCGTTATAATGTCGTAATCTTTATTAACTGGTAAATCAGCAACTGTGATTGCATCACCAATAGCAAGTTTTGTAATGTCTACTTCAACACGTTCTGGTAATTTATCAGGTGTCGCTGAAACTAAAACATTATATAAGTTTTGTGCTAGCTCACCACCAGCTTTTACACCTTCAGATTCGCCAACAAGAACGATCTCAGCTTCAACTTCTGTTGTTTCTTTCATGTTTACAGCTAGAAATTCAATATGTTTCATTTGACTTGTGAAAGTGTCCAATTGTACTTTAAACACTAACGTATTGATTTTTTTACCACCAATCGTCATTGTGATTACGGCATTGGCACCATTATCTCGTAAAATTTTTGTTAATTCTTTTTGATCAACTGAAACAGGTGTGCTTTCGATATCGTACCCATAAACGACTGCAGGAACTTGACCAGAGTGACGTAGTTGATTTCTTAGGGAACGTGGACGGACAGCTCTTTCTTTAACTTCTAATGATACTGACATAACCAAAATCCTCCTTAAATTTAAAGCGGAACAAATCGCTTGATCCTGTAGAAAATTAGGAAATGGACATTGAAACGTTTTTTGTCTCATTGCAATTTATCTATTTTCCTAAGGATTGATTTGAGCAGCTTGATGTGATTTATTGCTGAACGAGCTCGTTTAGTCTCGACAGAAAAATAGGTAAATATGTTTGTGACGCTTTTTGTCATAGGCATATTTTATCTTTTTTCCGAAAGGCTAGCTCGTGAAGCTAAATAAATCAAAATGAATTTGTATTTGGTTATCTGCAAAAGGCAAAATGATGGAAAATAGGAGTCTTACTTGTTGCTGTGAATCCATGTAAAGTCAATTACTTAGCTAAGCATTCCTGTCCAAATAAAAATTGAACAAAGAGCCTTTACAAAATGCACTGCAAAAACAAAAAATCCCGAATAATTGTGCACAATTATCCAGGGGAAAATTCCTATAATACGTTATTCTCTCCCAGGTCATTACGCTGTTTTTGAGAAACCTTATTCACTTTCTATAGCAACCATAACGCGAATCCAAAGTTAAGTCAAGGGAAGTGAGGAATAGAAGGAAGTCTTTTAAACATTACTTAAAGTTTATTTTGTTAAAATACGTGTCGTTTTTGAATCCTGTTTTCTTTTCATTCTCCAAAGTTTATACTAAACTATTAGTTGAAATGAGGAAAAATAGATGCGTTTAGATAAATTATTGGAACTAGAAAAAATTGGTTCTAGAAGAAAAGTCAAAGCACTGATTCGCAGTAAACAAGTCACAGTGGATGGACAGATCATACTAGATGAAAGCCAAAACGTAGATGCCGAGCTGCAAAATATTTATGTTGGTAATAAAAAAATCAAGCGAAGCGCTCATGTTTATTATATGTTGAATAAGCCTCAAGGTGTTGTGACTGCAGTCAAGGATGCACACCATCAAACAGTCATTGAGCTACTGGATGTAAAGGATCAAAGAGCAGGAATCTATCCGATTGGGAGGTTGGATCGCGATACAGAAGGGCTGTTGTTGCTTACTGATAATGGTCAGTTGGGTTATCAATTGCTACTCCCGCACAAAAAAGTAACGAAACGCTATGAGGTTGTGGTGAATGAACGATTGACTGAAGCTGACTGTGAAACCTTTGCGGACGGAATCATTTTTTCAGATGGTAAAAAATGTAAGCCAGCAGAACTGACGATTTTATCTTCAGAAACAAAGAAAAGTCGTGCATACTTAGATATTACGGAAGGCAAATTTCATCAGGTGAAAAAAATGTTTTTATCTGTTGGAAAAAAAGTAGTTTATTTAAAACGTTTATCCATGGGACCGATCCAATTAGATCCTACCCTTAGTTTAGGCGAGTATCGTTCGTTGAACCAAGAGGAATTAAAGACGCTACTACCTTATTTTACGATTCATAAAAAAGAAAAGAGAGTGGACTATGAAATTTAAAACCTTATTATTTGATGTTGATGATACATTGCTAGATTTTCAATTAACAGAAAAAAAAGCATTACAGGCACTTTTTGAAGAAGAAGATATAACGTTGACGGATGAAATAGAAGCAACTTATAAAAAAATCAATAGTCAATTATGGCGTGAATTTGAGCAAGGAAAAACAGATAAAAAGACAGTTACTGATACTCGTTTTAGTTTGTTGTTTGCGCAGCTGGATAAAAAGGTAGATGGGAAAAAAATGGGAGAACAATATCGTGAACATTTAAGTCAAGGTCACGATTTGCTTGGAAATAGTAAAGCGATTATTGAACGCCTTAAACCTGATTATGACTTATATATTGTGACAAACGGTGTAGCAAAGACGCAGTATCAACGGCTAAAAGATTCAAGTATGACTGAATTTTTTAACGATATTTTTGTTTCAGAAGAAGTAGGTTATCAAAAACCGATGAAAGAATATTTTGATTATGTGTTTGAACGAATTCCTGATTTTGAACATGAAAAAACAATGATCATTGGCGATTCCTTGGCTTCAGATATTCAAGGGGGGAATTTAGCTAAAATTCAAACATTATGGTTAAATCCATCAAAACAACCAGCACATTCAGAGATTCAGCCAACGTATGAAATTAGTCGTTTGGATGAGATTTTTGATGTATTAGAATAATAACAAAAGAGAACAAACGCTTTGTGAAGACTGAACCGACCCAAAAAATTAGATTTTTGGTCTAACTTTTTGGAGTCACTAAAAAGACGTTTGCTCTCTTTTTTTAGGTTATACATCAATACTTAAACGAACCATATCTTTTAAAATCAGCTTATTTTCTACGATTTCTTCTTCATAGTGACGAAGAAAGAAGTCTCGATCAATACTAGTCATCCGGAAGCCACATTTTTGATACAGATATAATTGACCAAAACTAGTGCTACCCGTGCCGATTTCTACTGTTTTGTACTGGCCATTTTGAGCATAACTCAGTGCAAATTGTAGCAATTCCTCGCTGATTCCTTGACCTTGATATGGTTTAGCTACAGCAATATTGACGATTTCCAAGGTTTCTGGCCTAGTAGGAAGCAAAGCTAAAATACCTGCTTCGGTATCGTCAAACACAGCTTCAAAACAAACGCTACGTTTGACGTAGTTTTCAACTAAAAGTTTGTCTGGATCGGCTAATAATAATAGGTCGTAGTGGGCAGCTTGAAGTTCTCGGATTTCTCTAATTATCATCGGATCGTTCCTTTCTAATAAATTGATTGAATAAATGAACAGTTTTTTTAATTAAATAGATAAAATTGTAGCTTTCTTGCTCGTTTCTATTATAATAGAAAAAGGTTATTATGACTATTACACATAAGAGAGAGGTTTCGTTGAATGAAAAATACTCAACCAATCGTGATTGGTGTTACTGGCGGTTCCGGCAGTGGAAAAACCAGTGTTAGTCGGGCGATTTTCAATCATTTCCCCAATCATTCGATCATGATGTTGGAACAAGATTCTTATTATAAAGATCAAAGCCATCTGAGTTTTGAAGAAAGACTGGCCACGAATTATGATCATCCGTTTGCTTTTGATACAGACCTGTTGATCGAACATTTACAGCAGTTGATAAACTATCAGACGATTGAAAAACCAGTGTATGATTATGTTGCCCATACAAGAAGTTCGGATATCATTATTCAAGAACCAAAAGAAGTAATTATTTTAGAAGGTATTTTAATTTTGGAAGATAGCCGTTTAAGAGAATTAATGGATATTAAATTGTATGTAGATACTGATGATGATATTCGGATCATCCGTAGAATCAAACGTGATATGGAAGAGCGTGGTAGAACATTAGACTCTGTTATTGAACAGTATCTGACTGTGGTAAAACCAATGTACCATCAGTTTATTGAGTCTACGAAGCGTTATGCAGATGTGATCGTTCCAGAAGGTGGCGAAAATCATGTAGCGATTGATTTGATCACGACAAAAGTCGCTAGTATTTTACACGAATGATCAATAAAGATAGGTAAAAAAATCCAGCAACTGTATTTGAAATTCCCAAATACAATTGATGGATTTTTGTTATTTTATTTTCGCGCTCAAAAATGAAGCATAGACAAATCATTCTTGGGTGTAGTATCTTATGAGATACCTATTGAGCCGTGTCGGCTATTTGGAAAGGAACGTGACAGATGAGAATATTAATTATTGAAGACAATCGAGAGTTGGCATTATCTGTACAAAAAGGCTTAGAACGAGAAAAGTTCGTAGTAGACTTAGCTTTTTCTGGTTTGGCTGGAGAAGAAAAAGCTTATGTAAATACATATGATGCTATTTTATTAGATTTAAATTTACCTGATAAAGATGGTTTATCGATTTTAAACTTTTTAAGGAATTCCAATATAGATAGCCCGATTATCATTATCACAGCGAGAGATGAAATTGAAGAGCGGGCGAAGGGACTTGATTTTGGAGCGGATGATTATTTAGTGAAACCTTTTGAATTATTAGAATTAGTTGCCCGCATTCGTGCGGTTATTCGGCGTTTTCATGGGCGCTCCTCGCCACATATCAAGATTGGGCAATTAACGATTGATCCAGTCAAGCGTTTTGTCAGCTATAGCGGTAAGGAAGTTATTTTAAAGCCTAAAGAATTTGATATTTTATTGTGTATCGCTCAAAGCTATCCTGCTGTAGTTTCAACAGAAGAGATTGCGGAGCATGTCTATGACGAAAACTTTGATCCATTTTCTTCTGTTTTACGAGTACACTTGGCTCGCTTAAAAAAACAGCTAGCTCAGGTTTCAGACAAAGAACTACTTAAAACAATTCGAGCGAAAGGATATCAATTATGCGAGTAAATTTGAAAATCAGTTTGACTGTATTGACGTTTGCCTTTTTTGTCATTTTGATTATTAGCGGTGGTTTTTTTGCAATAAAAAGTAACTGGAGTTCTATGAATATTGGTCAATCGCTTGGTTCTGCTGTCTATGTCATCAATGATTCAACGGAAATGACGGCCCAACCAGCTACTACATTAGAAGTTAGGGCTGATGAGATGGTCAGCACCAAAGCGCTGGATGATATTTATTTAAATAGCCTCTTAAAGTATTTACCAATGATCATCTTGGTCGTATGTTCTGCTTTGTTAGTCTTGACCATGACATTATGGTATGTGCTGCGGCGCATTTACACGAAGCAAATGGTGACGATTATCCATGATCTGCAGTTTTTAGAAAAATTCTCAGAAAAAGAAGTGGAAGATCAAGCAGTTGCTAAAGCGTTTAAACAGCTTAAAGGTAAATTTGATGGGCATTTGAATGATTATAAACGCTTAAGCAGCTATCTAACACATGAGCAAAAAAATGCGATCGCAATTTTAAGAGCTAATCTAGAATTAGAGCAAAACGAAACCGCTAATCTGCATATTTTGGACCGTCTGACGGATAGCATCGATGATATTTTAACCTTGTCAAATAGTACAGACGAAGCGATGAGTGAACAAGTAGATGTCTCATTGATTTGTGCGGAAGTGTGTGATACCTATCGTAAAAGTTACCCAGAGCTTTCATTTTCTTTTGACGAAGTTGGTTCAACCTTTATTTTAGGAAAGAATCGCTGGATTTATCGCGCAGTGTCAAATTTAGTCGATAATGCCATTAAATACGGTGAACAAAAACCAATAACTGTTTCTGTCAATAATCGTAAAGGGAGTATTATCGTTGAGATCAAAGATCAGGGAAAAGGAATTGATCCCAATGTGCATGCGACTATTTTTGATCATAACTATCGAATCAATGGACTAAAACAAGATGGTTACGGAATCGGTTTATCCGTAGTTTCCCATGTATGTGATTTATGTCAGGGCTTTGTGTATGTAGAAAGCAAGAAGAATTTGGGGTCGACTTTTTATCTGTCATTTCCCCAAGTTGCTGAAAGTTAACATTCAGTTAACAATTGGTTTGGTATGGTAGGAACAAGAAAGGAGGAGAGCAAGAACATGTTCGTCTTGAAACATGCTTTCTTAAATCTTAGAAGACATAGTTGGAAATGTTTAGTTGTCTGTATTTTTTTATTTCTGTTGATTTTAGGCATCATCGTTACTGAAACTATTTATACTTCAGCCAAACGCTTTACAAGTGACTACAGCCAACAATTTTCCACTGTCGCAACGGTTATAGAACCAGATTTAAGTAATTCAACGCATGAAAAAAAACTAACAAAAGAACAGTATCTCAAATTTGGAGAGTCTAAATATGTCAATAGTGTAAAAATGATGGCTAGTATTCCGATTTCATTCAATACGTTAAAACCAATCGAAATACCAAGTCCTATTCAGTTTCAGAAATTAGAGGGAAATGAGCTGGAAAAGAGTTTCTATCAAGTCAGCGCAAATTGGTTTGGTGTAGGTCCACAAGATTTGGTTAAAGAGCTTGCTGAAAGTGGCATGGAAATCAGTACGGGAAATTCAACGTTAAAGATGAATGAGTGCGTGGTCAGCAGTGAGTTCGCTCAGCTAAATGAACTGAAAATAGGGGATTCGATTCAAGTAACGGTAACAGGAAATGAAAAACTGGAGCCTCAAACGTTGAGTATTGCCGGAATATATCAACCTAAAAAAACAGCCAAAATAGTTGGAACTAGTGAATTTATGGTGATTCAAAGCAATGATATTTTTACAAATTGGGAAACGATCCATGCTGTGGAAAATTTCGACCAGGTTGGCTATAACAATGTGTCATATGAATTGAAAAACCAGAACGATTTTGATCGTTTTCTAAAGGAAATGGAAACAAAGGGGTTACCTAGTGAGTACCAAGTCATGACGAACGAAGCTAATCTTAAAATGCTTTTAAGTCCAGTTAATGGAGTAGGAACACTTGCTGGGACTATTTTGCTAGGGATTTTTATTTTTGGCAATTTTGGATTGGCATTGTTTTCACTGCGACAATTTAGGCAAAGACAGGCGGAGATTTGTGTATTGCGTAATCTAGGCATTACTAAGAAACAATTGATCAAAAGTCGGCTACTTGAATTACTTGTCGTGACAGGATTTAGTTTTGGCATAGCCCTACTAGTGACAAACTGGATCGTACAACCGATCGCTGATTGGCAATTATTAAATCAGAAAATGTGGATGGGAAATGTTGACCAGTTATTCAGCAACATGCCTAATGGGAAAACTGAAACTATAAAATCAATTCCGATGATGCTCAACAAGAGTTCCTTTTTCAACACATTGGGAATCACCAGCCTATTTTTAATGACAATTACAGCCATTGATAGTTATCAGCTTTTCAAATTTGAACCACTTGAATTTTTGTTAGAAAGGAACGTAGACGAGTGATGATTCTCTCTCTTAAAAATATAGTATATACGCATAAAAAGAACAACGTGACTGTGTTGGACGATGTAACCATCGATTTTTCGTTGGGGCAGGTCTATGGTGTTTTAGGGAAAAGTGGTGCGGGTAAAACGACGTTACTGGCACTGCTTGCCGGACTGGATCAGGTCAGTTCGGGTGACATTCTTTTTAAAAATCATAATCTAAATGCAATTAATCGAGACCATTATCGTCAACAAGAGCTAGGGGCCATCTTTCAACAGTACAATGTTCTCTCTAATGAAACAGCTTTGACGATGCTTAAATTGTGTGCACTCAATTCGACTGTGCAAGGAAAAGGTGATCCCTATTTTTATGAAGCTTTAAAAAAAGTTGGGATCAATGAGAAATTGGCCAAGCAGAAAATAAAAAAATTATCTGTTGCCAATCAGCAAAGAGTCTATTTGGCCCAAGCGGTGATCAAGGATCCTAAGATTGTTTTGATCGATGAACCGATTGAGTCATTAAGTGAACTTTCGCTAGAGATGGTCATGGAGTACATACGTATATACGCAAAAAATGAAAACAAGTGTGTCATCATCAGTTCACGATCAAAAGCGATCGCAGAGCATGTTGATGAGTTATGGGGATTGAATGGTGGGAAACTATCATTTATCAAAGACAATGTAGAACAAAAAACGTTTTAAAGGATATCGAAGGTTGTTGTTGATTCGACTGAATAGTGTAATGATATCTGACTAAGCCGTTTCTTCATTGTTTTTAAGTAGGAAGGAAGACTATATGAACTATTGGAATCGAGCATTATGCAGTGTTACAAGAAGAAAAGGAAAATCAATTATTTTATTTGCAGTTATTTTTATATTAGGCAATGTGATTGCAGGATCGATCGCGATACAGCAATCAACCGCAAATGTCGAAAAGAAAATTAAACATGACCTAGGTGCAACGGTCAGTGTTGAGTTAGATTATCAAAAAATGATGGATGAAGGTCAGTCATTTTCACCAGATGCCTTAAAAGTCGAGGACATCAAAAAATTAGGTGATTCGACGTATGTTAAAGAATTTGACTATAATGTAAAAACCAATCTTTTTGTGAAAAAAATCAAAACGTATGAAATGGAAAATGCTTCGACAATGAGTAACATGCCAAAAACCTTGAGTCTTAAAGGGAATAATTTACTCGAACCCTTGGACTTTAAGGATAAAAAAGTGAAATTAGTCGAGGGGCGAACGTTTAAACAAGATGAGATCAACAGTGGTAAAGATGTTGCAATCATTTCAAAGAAAGTTGCCGAAGCAAATGGATTTAATGTTGGCGACAAAGTTGTTTTAGATAGTTCTGTGATGGACTTTAAGCAAGATGGATCAATGGAAGAACTGGCTAGTCAAGACCATCCTGTTGAAATCATTGGGATATTTGAACCTACAAGTGTTGAGAAGAAAAAGTCAGATGGCAAAGATCAAAAGGGCTTCGAAGCACAATTTATGGAAACAGAGCAGTTTAATACGGTTTATATGCCAAACGATGCTGTGATGACTATTAATAAAGTCGAATTTGAAAAAGGGAAAGCATTAGTGCCTGATCGCTATAAAAAGGCCGATGGCACAGAGGCAAGCGAAGAAGATATGAATCAAATTACCCCTATCTATGTGCTTAAATCGCCAGAAGATGTGGAGGCCTTTAAAGAAGAAGCGAAATCTTCGATTCCAGAGGGGTATAAATTGACCGCATCGACCGATCAGTATGATCAAGTTGGCGGTACGTTTAAAAAAATGTCGCAAATTTCTGGTTATGTAGTTCTTTTAGCGATTGGCGCAACCTTATTGATTATTTCATTAGTCGTTATTCTCTTCTTGCGTGACCGTAAGCATGAATTGGGCATTTACTTATCGCTAGGTGAAACAAGGACAAAAGTGATGCAGCAGATTCTAATCGAATTATTGTTGATCAGTCTAGTAGCGATGTGCTTATCGTTGATCACTGGAAATCTGCTTGGAAAAATGGTTTCAGAATCGTTGATTGCGAGTGATGCCTTTGCTCAAGCAGGAGACGCCGCAAATAGTGGTGGTACCATGATGATAGGAGGGACCGGAGCGAGTATGCCGACTTTAACAACGGAAGATGTTTCCAGCGCATATGAAGTGAAATTTTCAATCAGCTATATCCTGACATTCTTGATTGCAGGATTAAGTACGGTTCTATTATCTGCGGTTTTACCTTTAACCTATGTTTTGCGGTTGAATCCAAAGAAAATCATGATGTAGCGACATCATAAGTCAGCATCTCGGAAAAATGATAAAACATCAATGTGACAAGAAACGTCATATTCATATTTTCCTATTTTTGGTCGATGCTAAACGGGATTATTCAGCTTTTAAAACGAGGAGGAAACGAATATGACAATTTTACAAACAAAGAATGTGAGCTATTTTTATCAAGACGGAGATAAACGTCGCATGATTTTACAAGATACATCGATAAATTTTGAACAAGGACAATTCTATACGATTTTAGGACATTCTGGTTCTGGTAAAACAACCTTCTTGTCATTGATCAGTGCCTTGGATGAACCTAAATCTGGGGAAGTTCTTTATAAAGGGCAAAATATTAAATCGATCGGATTAGAGAAATACCGCCGAGACGATATTAGTATTATTTTCCAAAGTTATAATTTAGTTCCTTATTTAACTGCTCTAGAAAATGTGCTAGTAGCAATGTCGATCACAGATAATGACATGCCAAAAGATAATCGCGAAGTAGCCTATAACTTATTAGATTATATTGGGATCAATAAAGCAAAGGCAGATCGTTTGGTCGGTCAGTTATCAGGTGGTGAGCAGCAGCGGGTAGCGATTGCCAGAGCTTTGGCAACAAACGTTGATATCATTCTTGCAGATGAACCAACCGGAAATTTAGATGAAGGGATGGAGCAAGAAATTGTTGATATCTTTAAAGATTTAGCCGAGACACATAACAAATGTGTAGTCGTTGTAACACACTCAAATGAAATAGCAAAGCAATCAGATAAAACCTATTTTTTAAAGCAAGGTGAGTTGATGCTGAATGAGTGATTTTTTATCTAATTTCAATAAATCGAATTATGATAATACCAAAGAGAAAAAATTACAAGATGGCTCTGATAAAAAAGAACAAACCAAACAGGAATCAGAAAGATCATCATCGAACGAACGAATTAGCGAAAAGAAAGATCCTGTTCAAGAGCCCATCGGACCAGTTAATGTAACGGAGCCGAAAAAGGATCAGGATAAAATAGAGCAAGAACCAATGACACAAACAAGGAGTAGTCAGCCAGATGATGGAACCGAAATAGACCCAACTTACCATAAGAGAAGAAAACAAAAATTTAGATTGATTGGTATTGGGACCTTTGTAGCACTTTGTCTCCTGTATTTTGGCTACTATCAAATGACCCACGTAAAACTACCAGATTTTACTGGTAAAGATCTATCTGAAGCACGAGCATGGGCAACTGAAAATAAACTAAAATTAAAAGTGGATCAAAAGTATAATAACAAGATAGAGACCAATAAAGTCATTTCACAAAAGCCAAAAAAAGAGAGCAAAATTAAAAAAGGTTCCGAATTAATAGTAGAATCAAGTTTAGGGGCTGACCCAGAAGAAAAATTGACATTGCCAGATTTTATGACAATGAAAAAATCAGATGCGGAAAAATGGATCAAAGAAAATAAAGCAGAGAATATTTCTTTGATCGATGAATACAACGAGACGTTAGAAAAAGGCAAGCCAGCTCGATTTGAAATCGTTAATAAAGAGGTCACAAAAGAGAATTACAAACGCAAAGACAAAGCGAATATGTATTATTCTAAAGGAAAAGAGACCTTTGAAAAAAATATTTCTGTTCCCGATTTTACTAAAAAAATGAAGACGGAAGTTGAAAGCTGGGCTAAAACAAATGATATAAAAGTAACCTATGAAGAAGCCAGTTCAGCAGAAATTCCAGCAGAAAGCATTATATCTCAAAGTGTTGCCAAAGACCAAAAGGTGGCTAAAAAAGATAGTTTAACGGTGACGGTATCTTTAGGTAAAGGTTACACAGTTCCTAATTTCGCTGACTATACACAAGAAGAAGCTGGAACTGCTGTAGATGGATTAACAGTTCAAGCCAAAAGTGTTTTTACAAATAATGTACCATACGGCCAGTTGATTTCTCAAAGTGTTGAGGCGGGAACTCAATTGACGAGTAAAGATGATTTGAAAGTCAAAGTGTATTATTCTGCTGGTCAACCTTATCTCAAAGATTTGAGAGGAAACACAGTAGAAGGGGATCTACAAAAAAAATTCTATGAAGAATTCCAATCAAAAGGTGCAAATATTCAGTACACAGTCAAATACGTTGATTCAGCAGAACCTAAAGGAACTGTTGTCGGCATGAGTGCATACAATCTATATGTACCGTTAGAGTACACGGTGAATCTAGAAATTAGTTTGGGCAACCTAGCAGGCGGGTCAAATTACTCCCCTAAATCTCCTGAGAAAGGTTCTGAGGAGAAGGACATGTCACAGCCATAATCTAGAAAAAGGAGGCAAGAAAGGAGTTTTCTTGCCTCCTTTTTCTCATTTTTCTAAAAACTATAAAATGAAATTTTGGTGAGAAATAGATTTTTATTGAACCAGAGGTGAAAATTAAGCAGCATAGATAAATGAAAAAAATTATAAAAAAATACTATTTTTGATGGAAACGAAAAAAAATCAAAGTACTTTTTAATAATGATTATTTATCTATTGTTTTCATCTAAATATGGCTAATAAAGTGATTTTAAGTTATGTATGATAATTTTTATGATTTAAATTTCTATTGTTTCTTTATTTAATGGTTTTAGCCCTTATTTATTTAGAGATTATTGTTTTTTTTGAATGAAAGGAAAATGACTATTTTTTCTCATGAAATCCTCTTTTTTGTAGAGTTTATCAAAGTTTTAAGGGATGGGTACAAAATATTGAAAAACTCCTCAATAAAAGCATGATATAATTTACACAAGTGCAGTTTTGTTAGTTAGGGGTGATAAACTATTATGATGCGAAGGGGAGAAATTTTTTATGCTAATCTCTCACCTGTTGTTGGTTCAGAGCAAGGAGGAATTAGACCAGTATTGATTATTCAAAATAATAAGGGGAACTTATTTAGTCCAACGTTGATCGTTGCACCTATCACGCGGAATGTGAATAAGAAAATGCAGCCGACTCAGGTCAAAGTGGATATACCTCATGACGATCGTATGACGCCGTCATTGGTATTACTAGAACAAATCCGAACATTGGATAAGGAACGAATCCTTCACAAAATTTGTCAGCTACAGGAAGAGGATATGGTGAAGGTCAATCAAGCATTGAAAATAAGTATTGGGATTCGTTGAATGGGAGTAGTACATAGATAAAGATATACATAAATATTCGTAGACAATGGATTGAATAAATTAGGGTGTATGGAATGATTAGACAAACGATTCACGAATATGCTTTTTTATCAGATGAATGAGCTATCATTTATTTGTATTTAGGGTGTGAAACAAAAGTGTTTTTTACTTTTGTCTCACACCTGTTTGTTTTTTATGAAGGAATCATCTCAAAGAAACTTTTTGAAATTTTCTTTGTTTATAGCTATAGTATGATCAAAGGAGTCGATCAAGATGAAGGAAATTCACTATGGGATTTTGAGTACCGCTCAAATCGTGCCGCGCTTTGTAGAAGGAATCAAAAAAAGCCGGATGGGGCAAGCAACCGCAATTGCATCAAGAAGCTTGGAAAAAGCAGAAAAGATGGCAACAGAGCTGGCTATCACTAGAGCTTATGGTAGTTATGAAGAATTATGTATGGATAATGAGATAGATGTTGTTTATGTTGCAACCTATAATAAAGGTCATTACGCAGCTGCAAAAATGGCATTGGCACATCACAAGCATGTTTTAGTTGAAAAGCCTTTTACATTACAGACAGATCAAGCGGAAGAATTATTTAAACTGGCAGAAAAAAATGGTTGTTTTTTGATGGAAGCGCAGAAGTCAGTCTTTTTACCAATTAGTTTACAAGTAAAAGAAGCAATCAAAATGAATAAAATTGGAAAGGTTCATTGGCTACAGTCGATTACAGCTTACCCAAATGTTGATCACATTAGTTGGTTTCACTCGCTTGAAGCTGGCGGAGGAACCTTACATGGATCGGGAAGTTACCCAATCCAGTATATGCAATTTCTATTAGACCAGCCAATTAAAGAGACCAGTGGTAGTGTGACGAGACAAAAAGGTGCAACGGATGATCAAGTAAATTTAACGTTGAAGTTTCAAAATCAAACAGTTGCCAATATTTTTATTTCAGTAAAATTAGCTATTCCGAGTAAAATGACGATCTATGGTGAAAAAGGGCGGATAGAAATTCCCTATTTCTGGAAAACGAAGCAAGCAACTATTCATTATGAAGATGGAAGCCAAGAAAAACTGACTGGCGATTTTAAAAGTGAATTTGTTTTTGAAGTTGAACACGTGAACGAATGCTTGCAAAATAATTTGTTGGAGAGTCCAGTAATGACAAGAAAAATGACTTTAGAAACAGTAAACATAGTAGAACAATTATATTCCGGTTGGCTGATAGAAGATGAGTAAGCATAAAGAGGTTGCAAACAAGGGATATCTGTGTTAAAGTAATCCTCATGCGACGAGTTGACTTAATCAGACAGTTTCGACTGTTCCGTTTTGACGGCTAGTGATTAACAAAACAACAGAGGCACATATGTTAAATCATACCTACCGGATGTAGGCGTGTCGGATAAATATTTTTGTGGAGAAGATGTTATCTATTTATTTTTATAAATACTGTGGTAAAAAAGAAGACTTCGGTCTTCTTTTTTGCTTATTAGCGTTATTTTATCTTTTTGAAATAGAATTAGTTTGAGTTGGTGCAAAAAATATTCAATAATGGATAGTTTTTGTTGCACTAAAAAAAAAGTAAGTATCCACGGTTAAAATGCTAAGGAAAAGTAGTATTAAATAACGAATAAGAGAATATAAATAGTCAACTAATAATAGTATACTAATAAAGTTGCACTTGTGTAAGTGCAACTTTTTTGTGTTGTTATGGGATAAAAATCAAGCTATAGTTCAAGTGTAAGGGAAAGAAAGTTGGTGAGTAGGATGTCGCTGCACTTATCAAAACGGGAAATAAAAATTTTGCTACTGCTTTTAGATTTAGAAGACAGCGTGACAACAAAAGAATTGGCAGAAACTTTTCAAGTCAGTGTACGGACAATCAAATATGACTTAGAAAATGTTCGTGATTGGTTCAAAGAACAAAACGTATTGCTACAAACCCGCCGCAACAAAGGAATTTGGTTAGAAATACCTGATTCAGAACGTTTGACTTTGAAAAATGAAATTATCGAAGTTGAGCGATTTGAAACGTATCCGGATCAAGAATTACGTGTCAATCAGTTGATTTTCCGTTTGTTGTTAGCTCAATCAGCTTTGACTTCTCAGGAGTTGGCGGACGAACTGCAGGTGAGTAGAAATACCATCATTAATGATTTGGATCGTGTAGACGAGTTGATTCAACATTATAACCTAAAACTTAATCGTCAAAGTCGCCAAGGATTTTCGATCATTGGTGAAGAAAGCAAGATTCGTTTGCTGATGGAATATATCACGCAAAAGGAAATAACCGAATATGATATTTATCAAATCATGAGTTACTTTGTTCAGTCTGGACAACAGAAAAAAATGCAGGAAGTTCATGTTGGTGTCAATACGATTTTTCAAAAAATCTATCAAGTTTCTCTAAAGGAAATGACAGGACTTTTGGATCCTTCTTTATTCGATCAATTTAACTATGCTGAAATTCTTTCAATCACATTACGAGTGGCGATTGCGGCGTCTAGAATGCAGCTCCATCATACGGTCGGTACTTATAAGATGTTGACGAATCAAAAAATGTTGCAGCAAAAACAAGAGTTGCCGTTTTTATTGATGAAAAAAGTTTTCAATCATTATGAATTACCGCTTTTAGCAGATGAATATTTCTATATTTATAGCGATGTCTTTGTAGCGAATAATCAGCAGGACATCGTAAGGCTGACGGAAGAGTTGATCAAGGATGTCTCAGAAGAAATCAAATTTCCCTTTTATCGAGATCGGCAATTATTTACAAATCTTTTTGCTCATTTGTCCTTACGACTGACCAAGAAACACCTCTTTATAAATGAGTACAATCCGTTTGTTGATGATATCAAGGCAAAGTATCCACAATTATTTTCAGCGATCCAGCTGGCTAGTCAAAGTAGTATTGTCGGATCAGCATTGTTGATTAATGATTCATTTATCGCCTATATTGCGTTGCACTTTTTGGTGGCTTACGAGAAAAATCTTCATGAAGTCAATGTTGTCCGAATTGTCTATGTTTGTTCCACAGGTTTAGGGGTAACGAGTTTGATCGAGCAAAAAATTTTAGAAGAAGTTTCAAATGTTGAGATTGCTGGGTTTGCTTCTGTCTTAAATGCAGTTGATGTAATAGAAGAAAAAAATCCCGACTTAGTTTTGAGTATTTTTCCAATAGAAATCGTGAATCGTCCGTTTATCAAAGTGAATCCGCTACCGACACAAGCGGATCTTCATACCGTTCAAGAAGAGGTCAATAAAATTCTGACGCACACGAAATCAGGAAAAGTACCACGCTTGATTCCTCGGCAACAGGTCAAAGAAAAACAAGGAATTGAGGCGGAAAGTCGAGATATTCTTGTACGAGCCTATGTGATTTATGAAGAACTGCTCAAGGCGTTTGCAGAGAAATTGACTCAAGAATATAAGGAAGCATTTTTACTACACGTGATGTTGATGGTCCACCGAATTACGTTTGATAGTCAATATGAAAATGAGGGCAATATCGTGAAAGAAACATTATTAGCTCAACAAGAACTGGTAGAGCAGATAGAACGGATTTTTGCTAAGAATGATTTGATGGTTAATCAAGCAGAAATTACTGCTTTATTGAATTATATAAGAGAGGAGGAGCACGTGTGAAGTTAACTGACGATGCTCAAAAAATCATTGATGAAAGTCCGAATAAAGTTGAGTTAGAAGCAGCACTTGAACAAATCAACGAGTTATTAGAAGAACAAGTAATTCAACCGACTGAATTACAATGGACGATTTTGATCAATCACGTCAATGAAATGATCAAACGGTCGATTGCAGGAGAAAAAATGTCTGGGGTCGATCCACAAATGTTTGAAGAAGTATCTAAAGAGGCACTAATGATTTCAAATAAAGTTGTTCAACACATCGGTAATTTACCGCAAGATGAAATGTACGTATTATCCATTCATTTTGAAGCAGCTAGACAAAATGAAGCATAAGAAAGACTAGCTATTATTAGAGTAAAAAAACTATCTAGCTTTGCAGGCTAGCCTGTTCAGCTTTTAAAAATTGGAGGAATTATTATGATAACAGTAGTAATCGCAGATCGCTTAGGAAAAGGTCAAAATGTAGCAAAAGGGGTAGAAGCCGCAGGAGCAAAAGCAGTTGTTGTTCCAGGAATGGGTGCAGATATGCGTTTAGGTGACGTGATGCAGCAAGAAAACGCAGATCTTGGAATCTCATTTTGTGGTAGTGGTGGTGCTGGAGCGTTAACAGCTGCAACAAAATATGGGTATCTAGAACGCCATGGTATGCGTTCGATCGATGAAGGTGTTACGGCGATCAATGATGGCAAAACAGTTTTAGGCTTTGGTTTTATGGATCAAGAAGAATTAGGTAAACGAATCGTTGAAGCTTATATGAAAAAGAATGGCTAGTAGGTGAAGTTCTAAGGATTGAAGGGCTTCGGAAAAAAACGGAAATAAAATGTGACCAAAAGCGTTGCAGTTAATGTTTCAGCTTTTTCAGATAGAGTTGAACGAGCTTAAATAAGGGGAGGAACAATCAATGGAAAACGTAACAATGAAACAACGTCAGAACATTCAAGTTGAAGGAACTGGAAAAGAAAAGAATTTGGCGTTTGCAAATGCACTGAATCAAATCCACAATCGTGTGCTGAAAGAAAAAAATGATGTGATTGTACGCATTGAACCGCTTGACATTCAAGTTGTTAAAGCAGAGCAAGAGACCTTTACAGAACGGTTTTTCTTTTTCTTTTTACCTCGTACTCGTGCGGATTATCGTGTATTACTGGATGTGGAAGTGGAAATCACATTGATCGAAATGGAAACAATCCCGTTTGTAGAAAAAAGAGTTACTGATCCCAATGGTCTTCCAATCCCTTTTGGTAAGAAAAAAAGAATGCAGAAGGAGGCAAATTAAATGGATGTTTTAGTCGTTTTACTCAAGTCTTTATTGATTGGGGGAGTAGTTGGATTTGCGGCAGGAGCAGGAGCTGCCAGAATGTTTCATGCACCAAGCACACAGGGATTAGGTGCATTTAGAACATTAGGTGAGATGAATGCCTGTGAGGGAGATGCGGCGAGTCATTTTTCTTTTGGGCTAGGGTTCTTTTTTAATGCTTGGGCGTCGACAGTGGGTGCTGGAGCCTTTACCCAAGATGTAGATCATCGTGTAATACCTAACTGGGCAGCTGCAGCTTTATTAGTAAAAAATAAAAATATTGCTGAAACAATGCATAATCCTAAGAAAATGGGGATTTCAGGTGCAATCATTGGGATGTTGGTCGTTGCATTCTTAAATACGACAGCTTCCGCAATTCCTGAGTCACTACAAGTAACGGCAGTCGCTGTCTTAGTGCCAGCAGCAAATCTTTTGATCAACACAGTAATGCCAGTTTTATTCTGGTTAGCAGCAATCGATGCGGGTAAACGTTCAGGTCTTTGGGCAACGATTTTTGGCGGACTTGCAACGATGATCATGGGTAATGCTGTTCCTGGTGTTGTACTTGGAATTTTGATTGGTAAAGGTGTAGATGAAATTGGTTGGAACAAGGTAACGAAAAGTATGATGGCAGCAGTTATTCTATTATTTGTCTTTAGTGCCTTTTTCCGTGGCTTTGATCTACAAATGATTGAAAGCTTCCGCTTACAGATTCCAAACTGGTTACAAAATATGCATGATGTTTTTAGTATTGGTAAATAATTCAGAAGAAAGTGAGGAACTGAGATGGATGAAATAGTAGAGTTGGAAAAAAAGAATTTTTGGTTTGCTGATTGGTCATTTCCAATTTTAGTTGGTTTATTGTCAGCAGGCGTTTTTGCTGGAACACATATGTATATTGAACATGGTGTGGGAGCTTTTAATGAGGTAGCGATCGTGGCTATGTTAAAAGCTGGAATGGACGGTGGTTCATATGGTGCAGCTGCAGCATTTGGCGCAAGTTTCTTATTTGCCCGAATTTTGGAAGGGTCACTTGTTGGGATTTTAGATATTGGTGGTGCAATCCTAACTGGAGTTGGAATTGGTGTTCCAGCGATTCTGTTAAGTATGGGGATCACAGCACCTGTTGAAAATTTTGGCCTTTCTTTATTAACTGGGATGGTCCTTGGTTTGCTTATCGGTGGTATCATTATTGTGATTCGCAAATTTACGATCAACCAGTCAAATTCCACTTTTGGTGCTGATGTTATGATGGGCGCTGGAAATGCTTCAGGGAGATTCTTAGGTCCATTGATCATTATTAGTGCGTGTGGTGCTTCTGCTCCAATCGGTATTGGTTCTATTATTGGAGCTGTGATTTTCTATGTGTGGAAAAAGCCGATTGCTGGTGGCGCAATTCTAGGTGCAATGATCTTTGGTGCAATATTCCCGGTTGATTTACCTAGTTAAAGATGAAAAAATGTTGCACTTTTCTTTTGAAAAACGTTTACATTATAATGTTACCATGTTATTATGAATGGGAAATAATTTGATTTTTATTCATATTAATTTTTTGAACGGAGGACAAAAGAAATGAATGGTTTTGTGCAGTGGATGGAAGTAAAATTGATGCCGATTGCCAATAAATTTGGCTCTCAAAGACACATGACAGCAATTAGAAAGGGACTTATCGCAACGATGCCTTTGACAATTGTTGGTGCTTTTTTTACCGTATTTCAGAATATTCCAATTGATGCTTATATGAAGTTTATTGAGCCTTATCAAGTAGTGTTGGATATTCCATCTCGTTATACAATGGGGATTTTGGCGTTGTATGCAACTTTTGGGATTGCCTCTTCCTTGGCAACAAGTTACAAATTGGATTCTTTGACTTGTGGAATCTTAGCTGTGATGGCCTTTTTGGTCACAGCAGCACCCCCAACAAGAGTTTTTGAAGATGTTAAAGATGTTATTGGGGCTGGGCGTTATATTAATTTAGCGAATATTGGTTCAGCTTCATTATTTGGGGCAATCGTGACAGCACTTGTCTCTGTTGAAATTTATCGTTTCTTTATACAAAAGGATATTACAATCAAAATGCCAGATGGTGTTCCACCAGAAGTATCTAATTCATTTATCGCGTTGATTCCTGGCGCTGTGATTTTATTGTTATTCTGGGTGATTCGTCATGTGATTGGTTTTGATTTAAATGGTTTCTTAAGTACTTTATTAATGCCATTGAAAGATACGTTAGCTGGGAATAGTTTATTTGGTGGACTACTTACAGTCTTCTTGATCTGTTTCTTCTGGGTTTTAGGGATTCACGGACCTGCGATTATGGGACCTGTTATTAGACCGTTTTGGGATATGTCGATCGCAGAAAATACACTTGCTTTCCAAGAAGGTGCCTCTGTTCATACTTTACCGAATATCTTTACTGAACAATTTTTACAATGGTTTATCTGGATCGGCGGTGCGGGGACTACTTTAGCTTTAGTCGTTTTAATGATGTTTTCTAAATCAACTTATCTGAAAAGTTTAGGTCGTTTATCTTTCTTACCAGGTTTATTCAATATTAATGAACCAGTGATTTTTGGTACGCCGATCGTCATGAACCCGATTTTAGGGATTCCATTTATCGTGGCACCTTTGATCACAACAACATTTTCTTACTTTTTAACGGTTACAAATGTCATCCCGATGATGGCGGCCCGTTTACCATTTGCCATACCGGCACCTGTTGCTGCTTGGATGAGTACAAACTGGAGTATTCCAGCAGCCCTACTTGTCTGTGTCAACTTTGCAATTACTTTGGCGATCTACTACCCGTTCTTCAAAGTATACGAAAAACAACAATTAGACAAAGAAGCAGAAGAGTTAGCAGCTGAACAAAAAGCGAAAGCAGCTGCTAAATTAAAATGAGAGGGAGGGTAGTCGCTGTACTACCCTCTTTGGTGATTAAGGTCATGATAATTTGGTTCATCGTATTTTTTATTCTTAGTCAGGTAATGATTGAAAGAAACTGGCTACCTACAAGATTTACAGATTTACGCTTGTTTCATCTATGTCTAGCTTCAATAGGGTTGATTTTTCTAGCAATTGTAGTTGGAATTTTAGTTAAACAACCGCAATTCATAGTAGGAAGTGTAACCATTTTGTGCAGTTCAGTTATTTCTTGGAAGTACAGACATAAATTCGACCATATAAAGCGAGGACAAAATCAATGAAAAGAGCATTAGGAGTATCCGTTTACCCAGATCATAGTGAAATAGAAAAAGACAAAGCTTATTTAAAAAAGGCAAGTGAATGTGGATTTTCACGGATCTTTATGAGTATGTTGGAAGTAACTGAAGGAAAAGAAGTAGTGAAAGAAAAGTTTAAGTCATTGATTTCCTATGCAAAAGATTTAGGCTATGAAACGATTTTAGATGTAGCGCCGAATATTTTTGACGAATTAGAAATTTCGTATGATGATTTAACCTTCTTTTATGAAACGGGCGCTGATGGCATTCGTTTGGATGTAGGATTTGATGGTAATAAAGAAGCAAAGTTGACCTTTAATCCTTTTGATTTAGCGATCGAATTGAATATGAGTAATGATGTGGCTTACCTAGATAATATTTTGACTTATGAAGCCAATGTGCCATTTCTTTACGGCTGTCATAATTTTTATCCGCAAGAAGGTACGGCATTGCCGTATGATTTCTTTGAGCGTTGTAGTGTTCGCTTCAAAAAACATGGCATTCGTACAGCAGCGTTTATCAATTCTCAAGCAGGCAAAATCGGTCCATGGGATGTCAATGATGGGTTGCCAACATTAGAAATGCACCGACATTTACCAGTGGATGTTCAAACGAAACATTTATTTGCGACAGGTCTGATCGATGATGTGATTATAGGCAATGCTTATGCTTCAGATGAAGAATTAGAGTTGTTAGGTAGCTTAAATCGTTATCAATTAGAATTAGCAGTGGAATTTACGAAAGAGGCAAGTGACGTTGAAAAAGCAATTACATTGACAGAACAGCATTTTCGCCGTGGAGACATTACAGATCAAGTGGTTCGTTCTACTGAAGTTCGTAAAAAATACCAACATAAAGCCAATCCAGCGCATGATAATACCCAAGAGTTTCAAGTAGGTGATGTTGTGATCGGTAATGATGCATTCGGGAAATACAAAAATGAACTGCAAATTGTTTTACAGCCGCATTCAGACGACCGTAAAAATAAAGTAGGGCAAATAACAGAGAAAGAATTGTTGTTGTTAGATTTTGTAAAACCCTGGACAAAATTTAGATTTACAGAAAAGTAGGGGATAAAATGAGTTACGACTTAATTATAAAAAATGGCAAAACCATTGAGGGAAAACCGATAGAAGTAGCAATCAATGCTGGAAAAATCGTAAAAATTTCAGAAAAAATCGAAGCAGATAGTAAAGAACGAATGGAATTAGCCACCGATACTTATCTATCAGCTGGTTGGATTGACGATCATGTTCATTGTTTTGAAAAAATGACTTTATACTACGATTTTCCAGATGAAATTGGTGTTAAAAAAGGCGTAACGACAGTGATCGATGCTGGTACAACTGGAGCTGAAAATATCCATGAGTTTTATGACTTAGCGAAACAAGCGACAACCAATGTGTATGCGTTGTTGAATATTTCAAAGTGGGGTATCGTTGAGCAAGATGAACTAGCAGATCTGAGCAAAGTCAAAGAAGAATTAGTATATAAAGCGCTGACTGAACTGCCTGACTTTGTCGTAGGAATCAAAGCACGCATGAGTAAAACTGTTATCGGAGATAATGGCATCACTCCGTTAGAAATGGCCAAAAACATCCAAAAAGAAAATAATAATCTACCCTTGATGGTACATGTGGGCTCAGCACCGCCAGAATTAGATGAAATCTTAGCACATATGTCTAAAGGTGATGTATTGACTCATTGTTTTAATGGAAAACCAAATGGTATTTTAAATCAAGAAACAGATAAGATTAAAGCTTTTGCGCGAACTGCATATGAAAAAGGGATTGCGTTTGATATTGGTCATGGGACAGATAGTTTCAATTTCCATGTTGCTGAAACAGCTATGGAAGAAGGTCTAAAAGCAACATCGATCAGTACCGATATTTATATCCGCAACCGCGAAAATGGTCCAGTTCATGATTTAGCAACGACAATGGAAAAGTTGCGGGTTGTAGGCTATGATTGGACAGAAATTATTAAAAAAGTGACTGAAGCACCTGCTGAAAACTTTCATTTTGATACAAAAGGTCATCTGAAAGAAGGCTATGATGCGGATATTACAATCTTTACAATCGAAAAAGGACAGAAGACTTTAACTGATTCAAATGGGTATACCAGAGAAGCAAAAGAATTGATCAAACCTGTAAAAACCATTATTGGAGGAACAGTTTATGACAATTAGTTACGAAAAATTCAATCTAAAAGAAGTCATCAACGCTTCAGGCAGAATGACGATCTTAGGCGTCTCAAAAGTGTCTGGAAATGTCTTAGCTGCACAAAAATTTGGTGGGGAACATTTCTTTGAAATAAGCGAACTAAGTATTCAAACAGGCGCTTATTTAGCGAAACTCTTAAACGTTGAAGATGCGCAAGTCGTGTCCTCTGCATCTGCCGGAATCGCGCAAAGTGTGGCAGCGTTAATCGGTGAAGGGTCCGTTTATCATGCGTATCATCCGTATACTGATAAAGTGACCAAACGTGAAATCATCCTGCCAAAAGGGCATAACGTCGATTACGGCACACCTGTCGAAGTAATGGTGGCACAAGGCGGTGGACAAGTGGTCGAAGCGGGCTATGCCAATATGTGTACACCCGAGCATATCGACATGATGGTCACGGATCAAACAGCTGCGATTCTTTATATAAAGAGCCATCACACCGTTCAAAAAAGTATGTTAAGTGTGGCAGAAGCCGCAACCGTAGCGCGAGCTCGTAAATTACCATTGATCGTTGACGCCGCAGCGGAAGAAGATTTGTTCAAATACATCGAGGCGGGCGCAGATTTAGTAATATACAGTGGTGCCAAAGCCATCGAAGGCCCAAGCGCTGGACTGGTGATTGGGAAAAAGGACTACATCGAGTGGATCCGTCTCCAAGGCAAAGGCATCGGCCGTGCAATGAAAATCGGCAAAGACAACATTTTAGGCTTTACCCAAGCTGTGGAAGATTACGTGAAAAACGGCAGTGAATCAGGCGAATCGATGCAAGCACGATTAGAACCGTTTATCGAAGCTCTGAATAACATCACAAACATCGAAGCCAAAGTGGTTCAAGATGGAGCGGGCAGAGAGATTTACCGTGCCAGCATCAAAGTAAGCGGCACAAAATCAGCCAAAGAAGTCATTCAAGCATTAAAAGCGGAGAGTCCCGCAATTTATACCCGTGAATACCAAGCCAACAATGGGATCATCGAATTCGATATCCGTTCTGTGAATGAAGAGGAAATGAACAAAATTGTGACACGATTAACAACAATCATGAACTAAAAAATAGAAACAGGAGTGAATCAACTATGACATTAACACCAAACTATTTAGAAAACCGTATTTGCTTAAACGTATTAGCGAACTCAGTAGAAAACGCGAAAGACTGTTACACAGCCGCCGAAGGTCATATCGTGTTAGGTGTATTATCAAAAAATTACCCAATCGATGAAGCAGCGATCGAAGACATGAAAAAATACGCCGCTGCAACAAACAACGCTTTATCAGTCGGTTTAGGCGCAGGCGATCCGAATCAAAGCCAAATGGTATCAAGAATTTCAAAAGAATTACAACCCCAACACGTAAACCAAGTCTTTACAGGTGTAGGCACCTCTCGTGCCTTATTAGGTCAAAACGAAACCATCATCAATGGCTTAGTCTCACCAACTGGTAAAGTCGGCATCGTCAATATCGCTACAGGTCCCCTAAGCTCACAAAGCCCAGCAGGAGAAGTGACGATTGAAACGGCGATCCGTCTGTTACAAGACATGGGCGGCAGCTCCATCAAATTCTTCCCAATGAAAGGGTTAGCCCATATCGAAGAATACAAAGCAGTGGCTGAAGCATGTGCTAAATATGACTTCTATCTAGAGCCAACAGGAGGAATCGATTTAGAAAACTTTGAAGAAATCGTACAAATCGCAGTAGATGCCGGAGTGAAGAAAATCATCCCTCACGTTTATAGCTCAATCATCGATTCAACAACAGGAGACACAAGACCAGAAGATGTGAAAACATTACTTGGTATGATCAAAAATACATTAAAAAAATAAAAGCTGAGTGAAGCTCGTTCGGCGCTGACAGAAAAATAGGAAAATATGACTGAGGCGAAATGTGCCTCATTCATATTTTGTCTTTTTTCCGAAACGCAAGTTCACAAAGCGAGATAAAAATAAAAGCTGAACGAACTCGTGAAGCTAAGAAATAGGCAGGGATCGACATGAGAATTGCGGCATTTGGTGAAATAATGATGCGTTTGACCCCACCAGAATATCTGATGTTGGAACAAACCAAAGAATTACGTTTAGATTTTACAGGAACAGGAGTTAATATTTTAAGTAATCTCGCTCATTTTGGCTGTCAAACAAGTCTGTTGACGAACCTTCCTAATAATCGATTAGGCGAAGCCGCCAAAGCGAGCGTTCGACAGTTAGGGATTCAAGATCACTGGGTTGGTATTTCTGGTGATCATATAGGTTCATACTTTGCTGAAATGGGCTTTGGTCCAAGACCTACACAAGTTACGTATCAAAACCGCCGCAACAGTTCGTTTGGTGTGAGTGGGGCTTCTAATTATGATTTTGATGCTTTTTTAGCTGAAACTGATTTAGTGCATATTTGTGGGATTTCATTAAGTTTGACAGAAAAAACGCGTGAAGCAGCTTTTGTTTTAGCTGAAAAAGCTCACGTATTGGGGAAAAAAGTTTGTTTTGACTTTAATTTTCGGCCTAGTTTGAATGAAGTGCATGGTGTTGCTTTTATGAAAGAACAATATGAAAAAATGTTACCCTATTGTGATCTAGTTTTTGGTAGTCAGCGAGATTTGACTGATCTATTAGACATGCCGCTAAGTGAAACAGTGGATTGTGCGAATCAGTTTGAAGAATTAGTTCATCGATTTATGACGAAATATCAGATTGAGCGTTTTGCTGGAACTATTCGTCAAGGTGAAGGGGATAAACATTATTTGACGGGATTTCTATTTGATTCAGAAAACTATGTTCAGGCAGCTCCAAGAGAAATCATTAATTTAGATCGGATCGGGGCTGGTGATGGCTATGCTGCCGGGATTTTACTTGGATATAGTGAATCCTGGTCATTAGTTGAAAGTGTAGAGTTTGCCATAGCAAATGGTGTTTTAGCGCATACGATCCAAGGCGATGTGCCTTTAACAACGCGCAAACAAGTCCGACATATCATGGAACAACCGACAGTGGATTTGATCCGTTAATAAAAAGAGTGGAATGAAATAGTGTAAATGCGTTTATACTACTTTCGTTCTACTCTTTTTTTCATTATAATAAGAAGAGTAGGTAATTTAGCGAAATCATTTACGTAGCTCAGATAAATTGGTATGCTTAAGATCGACAGTTATTATTTTGTACGTTATTTAGATAGGAAAATCTGTTTACAGGAGGAGATCATATGACCGATGAAAATATTTGGAAAGCACTAGATGATGATGTTTTGAAAGATAGTATTCGAAAACGACCAAGTATGTACATTGGTGGGATTGGTCCGACTGGCTTAGAGAGCATGGTCCTGCAAGTATTGGATCATCTACTGCAATTAGCGGTTGATTTAAAGCAGACAGAGCTTTCGATCGAGCTTTCCGAGAAACAATTTATTTTTTCTTTTTTTAGTAAAAAAGGATTATTTTTAGATAAAACTCCGGAAGAACAATATACACCGCCCTATCTTTTTCTATCGGTAGTCAATGCTTTATCGGAACAATTAGGTTTTGGGGTGGAAAAATTAGGCAAGCGGACAATCCAAATCTATCAAAATGGACAGCTGAATAAAAAAGCATTGATCCCTTCTGAAGATGAAGGGCAACGAATCGAACTCGCTTTCACACCGGATGAAACATTATTTGGAAACAAGCCATTATCCTATTTTATCTTATTCAATCGCTGTCAAGAGCTCGCTATGTTGAACAGCGGTTTAACGATTTCATTAACGGATGGGAAGCAGCAAAAAAATTATTTTCATTATGAACAAGGACTTGTAGACTATATTTTTCAAAAAGATGATAGCATTACGAGAAGCGGTCAGCCGTTGATTATCAATACGATCAGCGAAGGTGTCACGATCCAAGCTGTAATTTCTAAAAACGGTTCGACTAGCATTAAAGACAGCTTTGTCAATGGTCATTTGCCCTCAGATGGTGGGACGCACCTTGATGGTTTTGTTCAAGGAACGGTGGATGCTATCAATCAGTTTTTAGAAGAAACCAATCGCTTGAAATACCTGACCATAGATAATTTTCCTGAACGATTCGATGTTGTACTTTCAATTAAAGTCAAACGACCAAGGTACACTGGAGCGATCAAAAAGAAAATCAGGAATCCAGAGCTGTATAAAATCGTGAAGGAAGCTGTTTTTGCGGAAGTAGCAACCTTTTTAAAACGGCATCCAGCTTGGTATTTAAATTAAATACAAACCGCTGAAAGGGAACGATGATGAGAATTTTTATTGATGGTGATGGCTCACCAGTAAAAGACACGACAATTGACGTTGCACTAACGCACTCGCTCGATGTTGTGATCGTAACAAGCATTGATCACTATTCACTGAAAGAATACCCTAAAAATGTTTCTTTTGTGTATGTAGACAAAGGAGCCGATGCAGCAGATTATAAGATTGTTCAGCTAATCGACAAAGGCGATATTTTAGTAACCCAAGACTATGGACTGGCTTCTTTAGTCTTACCTAAAGGGGTACGAGTATTGCATCAACTAGGCTATGAATATACTGGGGAAAATATGGATGGTTTATTGGAGCAACGCTATTTTAGTGCAAAAGTCCGAAAAAGCGGTGGTCGTACGAAAGGACCAAAGGCTTTCACACAGGATGATCGGGAGAAATTTAGAGCGAAACTAGTGACTTTGATTACAGAATAGGTTAAATTCGTTCTATCAAAGTAAGGATCTTAGTTTTATATGATTAAGAGCTATCAGGGAAAGTAAATAAAAATAGTCTTCTAGTTTGAAACAACAGTAATTATGAAACTTTTTCTTTTATTTGATGATTTGTTTCTATTCGGACTAGTTCTTTTATGCTAAAATATGAAAGAGTTATTTTGAATTTCTTTGTTGGATATAGGAGCCTTGTGATATCTGGATACTTTAAAAATTATCTAGCTTCGCGGACTAACCCTTCGGAAAAAAGATAAAAATGGAATGTGCCAAAGAACGACACAGTCAATTTTTCCTATTTTCCTGTCAAGACTAAATGAGCTCTTTCAGCTTTAAAAATTAGGAGGAAAAGCATTTGAAGATTACTTTGCTATATGGTGGGAGAAGTGAGGAGCATGATGTTTCAATATTATCTGCTTATTCAGTTTTAAATGCGATTTATTATAATTATTATCAAGTTCAATTGGTTTTTATTAGTAAAGATGGTGAATGGGTCAAAGGGCCGCTTTTGTCAGAAAAACCTGAGAGTAAAGATATTCTTAAATTGACTTGGTCTAAAGATGGTGATGTAGATAAGTGGGGCGAGTTTACAGGTCGTGTGATCATGCCGTGTGAAATCAAGGAAGAAGATACGATTGTTTTCCCTGTTTTACATGGACCTAACGGAGAAGATGGTACGATCCAAGGATTTTTAGAAACTTTAGGACTACCGTATGTTGGTGCAGGCGTCTTAGCAAGTGCAAATGCAATGGATAAGATCATGACTAAATATTTACTACAAACAGCTGGGATTCCTCAGGTGCCATTTGTTCCCGTACTAAGAAGCGATTGGAAAGAAAATCCTAAAAAAGTCTTTGAGCAATGTGAAGGTTCATTGATTTATCCAGTCTTTGTCAAACCTGCTAATATGGGTTCTAGTGTGGGAATCAGTAAAGCTGAAAATCGTGAAGAACTACAAAATGCATTAGAAGAAGCTTACCGTTATGATTCCAGAGCAATTGTTGAGCAAGGAATCGAAGCGCGTGAAATCGAAGTAGCGATTTTAGGTAATGAAGATGTGCGAACAACCTTACCAGGCGAAATCGTTAAAGATGTTGAGTTTTATGATTACAATTCAAAATATATCGATAACCAAATCACGATGCAAATTCCAGCTGAAGTGCCCGATGAAGTACATCAAAAAGCACAAGAATTTGCTAAAAAAGCCTATACTATATTAGACGGCAGTGGTTTAAGCCGATGTGATTTCTTTTTAACAAGTAAGAATGAGTTGTTCTTAAATGAGCTAAACACAATGCCTGGTTTTACAGAATTTAGTATGTATCCATTATTGTGGGAAAATATGGGCTTGAAATATAACGATTTGATTGAAGAACTAATTCAATTAGCGTTAAATCGATTCAAACAAAGACAAAGTTTTTACGAAAGATAAACGACAAAAAGGGAGGAGACAAAACGGAATCAGTTTTGTTTCAGCCCTTTTATGTATGAGTAGCTGTTTATAAGAAACGTTGATGTTAAAGGAAATCTAAGGAGAGAGACCAATGAAACTTACTTTTTGGGAAGCAGCCAAAGCGGTACAAGCGACAAATGATTGGAGACAATGGGCAGATTTTGAATTGACAGGGATCGAATTTGACAGCCGATTGATTGGACCAGGAAATCTTTTTGTTCCGTTGAAAGGTGAAAATGACGGGCATTCATTTATTAAAGGTGCTATGGATAAAGGAGCGCACGCAGCCTTTTTGAGTAGAACAGAGGCCGCACCTGCTCAATTACCGATCTTACAAGTAGCGGATACATTGAAGGCTATGCAGGACTTAGCTGTGTATTATCTAAAGAAAATGCAGCCAACAGTGATTGCGATTACAGGAAGCAATGGTAAAACGACAACAAAAGATATGACCGAAGCCGTTTTAGCTAAACAGTTTAAAACCTATAAAACACAAGGGAATTATAATAATGATATCGGGCTACCGTATACTATTTTACATATGCCGGATGAAACTGAAAAACTGATTTTAGAAATGGGTATGGATCATGCAAATGAGATCGATTTTTTATCCAAATTGGCTCAGCCAGAAGTAGCAGCAATTACAATGATCGGCGAAGCACATATTGAAAATTTGGGATCAAGAGCAGGCATTGCCAAAGCAAAAATGGAAATTGCATCAGGTCTTGCTAAAAATGGCCTGCTGATCATTCCTGCAGATGAACCTTTACTAGTATCGTTGACAAAGGAGCAACCACAAACGATCAAAACATTTAGTTTAGGAGCAGCAGATTGTCAGGCCCAAATCATAGAAGTACAAAAAGAATATACTTCCTTTAAAGTCAATGGGTCAAAAACACTGTTTACGATCCCAGTTCCAGGGAAATACAACGTTGGCAATGCCTTGATTGCAATTACTATTGGGCAATGGTTCGATTTATCAGAAGAAAAAATTCAAGCAGGCTTATCTGAATTTCAATTAACAAAAAATCGAACGGAATGGTTAAAAAGTAGTAAAGGCATCGAAATTTTAAGTGATGTCTACAATGCGAATCCAACCGCTATGAAATTAGTTTTAGATAGTTTTAGCCAAATGCCTACACAAGGCAAGAGAGTAGCCGTGTTAGGAGATATGCTTGAATTAGGACCTGATTCAGCACTGATGCATGCTTCTGTGAGTGAGCATTTAAATCCTGCGGAAGTTACGGATGTTATTCTCTACGGAACTGAGATGCAGGCATTACATGATGAAATTAAGAAAAAATATCAAGAAGATAAGATTCACTATTTTGATAAAGAAGAAAAAGAAATATTGATAAACACATTAAAGTTACTCCTTGAACCAGAAGATATGGTTGTTTTAAAAGCAAGTAATGGTATGGGATTAAATGAAGTCGTTACAAAACTTCTTGAAATGTAGCAAGCTTTCATAAAACTTGCTGAAAATATAAAACTATGCTAAAATAACCTATTGCCGGAAGATCGAAGTAGATAAATCGAAAGTACCTATTGAAGATACTTTTCTATCATATAAAGATTAAAAAAGCTGAACGAACTCGTTTGGCTTTTCTAGTGCCTGTAGCTTCATAAGGTGGATTTTTCGGTAACACTAATGAGAAAATACGCGAAACCTATGTAGAAGGTTTACTGATTCCATGAACATTTTCGAAGTTAGTGAAAGTCAAATCACCTGTAACATCATGTTAGAAGAAAAAATTTCTTCTGCAACAAACACTATTAGGAGGATATCATTTGAAATTTAAAGAACTTGGCTTAGAACCAGAATTATTGGCATCAATCGAGCGCTCAGGATTTGAAGAAGCAACACCGATTCAAGAGGAAACAATCCCTCTAGCATTACAAGGTAAAGACGTAATTGGACAAGCACAAACAGGAACTGGTAAAACAGCTGCGTTTGGTTTGCCAATGTTACAAAAAATCGACACTTCGAACCGTGTATTACAAGGAATCGTAATTGCACCAACACGTGAGCTAGCAATCCAAACACAAGAGGAATTATACCGTTTAGGCCGCGATAAAAAAATCCGCGTTCAAGCAGTATACGGCGGAGCAGACATCGGCCGTCAAATTCGCGGATTAAAAGAAAATCCACATGTTGTAGTAGGTACACCTGGACGTTTATTAGATCACATCAATCGTCGCACTCTAAAATTAGATGCAATCGAAACATTAGTTTTAGATGAAGCAGATGAAATGTTGAATATGGGATTCTTAGAAGATATCGAAAAAATCATCTCTAAAATTCCGTCAACACGTCAAACATTACTATTTTCAGCAACAATGCCACCAGCAATCAAAAACATCGGCGTGAAGTTCATGAAAGAACCAGAACACGTGAAAATCAAAGCTAAAGAAATGACTGCTGATTTGATCGATCAATACTATGTTCGTTCAAAAGACTTCGAAAAATTCGATGTAATGACTCGTTTATTAGATGTTCAAACACCAGAATTAACAATCGTATTTGGTCGTACTAAACGCCGCGTAGATGAATTAGCTCGTGGGTTAGAAGCACGCGGATATAAAGCAGAAGGAATTCATGGCGACTTATCTCAACAAAAACGTATGAGCGTTTTACGTTCATTCAAGAGCGGAAACTTAGATATTTTAGTTGCAACAGACGTTGCGGCTCGTGGATTAGATATTTCAGGAGTCACACATGTTTACAACTACGATATCCCACAAGATCCTGAAAGCTATGTTCACCGTATTGGCCGTACTGGTCGTGCTGGTAAAGGCGGAATGTCTGTGACTTTCGTTACACCAAATGAAATGGGCTATTTACACGTCATTGAAGAATTAACGAAAAAACGTATGACACCATTACGTCCACCAAATGAACAAGAAGCATTTAAAGGACAATTGGGTGCCGCAATCGAAACAGTTGAAGAAAAAATTTCAGAAAATGGTCTAGAAAACTACTTACCATCTGCTAAAAATCTTTTAGAAAAATATTCTGCAGAAGATTTAGCTGCATTATTACTAAAAACAATTTCTAAAGATCCATCAGATGCTGTACCAGTAAAAATTACACCAGAACGCCCATTACCATCAAATAAAAAAGGGTTCAACAAAAACAATCGCAGCGGTGGTGGTAATAGCCGTAATCGTAACAAAAATGGCGGTGGTGGTTACCGTGGGAACAAAAATAACAAAGGCACAGGCGGCAGCGGAAACGGTGGCGGCTACAATAAGAGCAAAGACAATCGTTCAGCAAAACGTCATAACGATAAAAAACGTAGCTTTGTTATTAGAGATAACTCAAACTAATAAATCAATAAAAAGTCAAAGTTAATTTAATTTAGCTAATTATTGAATTTTAAGAGGGTAGAACAAGGCTTAAAAGCTGTGTTCTGCCCTCTTTTGTTTATCTGGATGAACGAGTTGAACGAACTTGTTCAGCTTTTTATTAATTTTTTACATTATTGTGTGGAAAAATTGCTAAAATTTGATAGAATAAGAGTGATTTATAAAAATAAAAAAAGAAGGACTCAGAAGGATGATTAAGGGAATTGGTATAGACATGGTAGAACTGTCAAGAATCGAAAAAATTATCGAAAATAAAACGTCTTTTGTTCAGAGAGTTCTCACCGATAATGAATATGTACTTTTTCAGAAATTACCACATAAACGCCAGATCGAGTTTTTAGCAGGTCGCTTTGCTTGCAAGGAAGCTTTTTCTAAAGCTTGGGGAACTGGGATCGGACGCGTGGGATTACATGACATTGAGGTTTTAAAAGAAGACAATGGTGCTCCTAAAGTGACAAAATCACCTCATGATGGAAAGGTGTTTGTATCCATTTCGCATACAGATACTTTTGCGATTGCACAGATTATTTTGGAAGCCAGCTAAAATTTTTATCGAATAAAGGTCGAGATAGACGGTATTGATCTGACAAATGCTGATATTTTTCATATGAAGTAAATACTGAGTATGGCTTATTTTTATCTCGAGCATAAAAGAAAG
This sequence comes from Enterococcus sp. 12C11_DIV0727, assembly GCF_002148425.2. Classification (NCBI taxonomy): domain Bacteria; kingdom Bacillati; phylum Bacillota; class Bacilli; order Lactobacillales; family Enterococcaceae; genus Enterococcus; species Candidatus Enterococcus lemimoniae. The sequence goes on from NZ_CP147248.1 coordinate 2,906,894, forward strand.
AAGGACACATATGGCAGTAGGATGGCATCGTCCCACAAAGTTAGTGATCGATACACAAGCAATCAAGGAAAATGTTTACAATGAAGTAAAACGAATGCCGCAAGGGACAGAATTATTTGCTGTAGTGAAAGCAAATGGTTATGGACATGGAGCTGTTCAAACAGCTAAAGCAGCCATTCAGGGTGGTGCTACAGGTTTTTGTGTAGCAATCTTGGATGAAGCGATGGAACTGCGTGAAGCTGGTATTACAGAGCCGATACTCATTTTAAGTATCGTGGATGTTTCTTACATAGAATTGCTGCTGAAATATGACCTGTCTGTCACAGTCGCAACTCAAGATTGGCTGGAACAAGCAATTGATCGCTTAAATTATATAGAAACACTAACACCATTAAAAATACATATAAAAGTTGATACAGGTATGGGGCGTATTGGATTTAGGACCCCAAAAGATGTAAAACAAACAGTTGAATTAGTGCAATCAACACAAATGGTGGTTTGGGAAGGATTATTTACTCATTTTTCAACAGCAGATGAACAAGACGTCAGCTATTTTGAAAAACAAACAGAACGTTTTCAAGCAGTGTTATCAGGACTTTTTGAGTTGCCAAAATATGTCCACGTGAGCAATAGTGCAACAGCATTATGGCACCCAGATAATGTAGGGAATATGATTCGATTTGGGATAGCGATGTATGGGTTGAATCCATCTGGCCGTATCCTGCCTGAGGTTTATCCTTTAAAACCAGCCTTGAGCTTAGTATCGGAATTGATTCATGTGAAAGAATTGCCGGCTGGAGAAGGAATTGGGTATGGCAACACCTATACGACCACAGAAAATGAATGGATCGGCACAATACCAATCGGTTATGCCGATGGCTGGTTGCGTCATTTACAAGGTTTTTCAGTATTAGTTGATGGGCAACCGTGTGAAATTATCGGAAGAATCTGCATGGATCAATGCATGATTCGATTGCCTGGGGAAACAACTGCTGGCACACAAGTCACATTGATTGGACATGATCACGGAGCAGATATCACATTACAGATGGTGGCAGATAAATTAGAGACGATCCACTATGAAGTGGCATGTACATTTTCTGAACGCATGCCAAGGGAGTATAAATAGAATAGGAGGCTTCAAATGGTCAAAAGGGGTGACATATATTTTGCAGACTTATCCCCTGTTGTAGGATCAGAACAAGGGGGAGTACGTCCAGTACTAGTCATACAGAATAATTTAGGCAATCATTTTAGTCCAACAATTATCGTAGCCGCGATTACAGCAAAGATGGCTAAACCAAAGTTGCCAACACATATAGGTATCAACTCAGAAGAAACTGGAATCGAACGAGATTCAGTTATATTACTGGAACAGATCCGCACCATTGATAAAATACGCTTAAAAGAAAAAGTTTGCCATTTAGGAATCGACATCATGGATTCAGTCGACCGTGCGTTAGGTGTTAGCGTAGGTATTTTTGAAGCTGAGCTAGAAGAAGAAAATCTTGGTACATATCGGTAAAAGTATCGGGTGTTTGAATTGAAGAACATAAGACAGACCAATTGCTATAAGTACAGGGACAGTTGTTTCTAACCACATAATCTTACTTGGAAGTCGTTGTTATTTTTACGATTAATTAATAATTAGTGAAAATACTAACATCAAAAAGAATAAACTGTAAATTAACAGCATAATACATGTCTTTATTCGAATGAAATGATAAAAAACCACTAAAATTTACTACTTAAACTCCTATTTTTATTGACTTTTCGTTGTGTTTATAAAAAAAAGTTGGCAATAACGTAACGTAATGTTACAATAAACTATGTATAATTGGGTAGAAAGTGGATAACTTTCAAAAAAATAGATATATTTAGTGTTTTTTTATTAAGGAATAAAGGAGTTTATATTTGATGACGATTTTCATGTTTGTATTAGTAGTAATACTGTTTCTTTTTTTCAGTTATCAGTTGTACGTCCGATTCCAGCTGGAGAGCTTGGATTCTGATAGTCCAAAAATGAAACGCAAGATCAATTTTTATAAATATCAAGAGAATAATCGATCATTATTATTTTTGATGATTGCAGCAATTATTTTTTGCTTACTATTTTTTGGGATACTTTATAATCAAGATACTTTGAGAAAAGATAATAAAGATTTAGAATTGAAGATAGAAGAGATTAAAGATGCCAGAGGTACAGCTTCTGGCGCTGAAATCGAAAGCTATAAAGAGAACTCATTGAAATTGGCTGAATTTCCTTGGAAAAAAGTCGTGGAAAGCCGAGATGCTCAAGCACTGGATAACTACGAACTTCAACTTCTAAGAGATTGGCAGCCCTTTTTTGGAGAAGCGAATGTAGCAATTTTGATTAGCCAAAAAACAGAGACATTAACAGTTTCAGTCTTTCCAACAGCATTGACATTTAGTGATTTCCAAACAGCTGAGAAAAACATTGAAACCTTTATCAAAGAGTTACAGCCTGTAAAAGAAATCACGATGATTGATTTTAACTTTACATATCGAGATAAAACAAACAAACTATCTAAAAAGTCAATTATTTATACAAGAGAGTCTAAAGACAATAACTTAGAAAAAGTAACATTAGATAAATAGAGTAAGCTAGAAATAAAAGACGGGGTGTAAAAAGGATGGCAAAGAGACGGTTAATTAAAAAAATTAACGAGGTTTCTGAGGAAGAATTGACGCAAGATATCGAGTTCAATTCGGAAGAGGAACAACGACCAGTTTCAGTAACGACAACAAATAATAGCAGCTTATTAGCTGAACAAGAACAAGAGATCACACGCTTAAGAGAGTTGATCGAAGAATATAGATTACAGGAAACTGAATTTGAACAAAATAAAGAGGAAAACTTCCGTTTATCGCAACAAAACAAACAATTGGTCATCAAGGTTGAAAGTAACCAAAATGAACTTGAATTATTAAAAGAAAAAAATGATGAGCTGGCAACACAGCTTAACCAAAAAGAAACAGAAATTTTTGAGTTAGAAGATGCTAATGAATCCGCTGATTCTACAGAAGAAATCAATCGCTTAAAAGCGCAAATCGAAGAGCTGAAAAAAGAAAATACTAATGGGCAAGAACAAATTGCTTACTTAGAAACAGCACTTGTTGAAAAAGACAAAGCGTTAGATACAAAAATTCTTGAAAAAGAAAAAGAAATCCAACAATTACAAGCAGATCTAGCAGCCCGAGGAACAATCGGAGAAAAACAAGAAGCATTGGAGACGGTGAAGATGGAATTAGAATCATTGAATGAAAAACTTCAAACTACTGATAAAGAAAATCAAGAGTTAACACAAAAACTTGCTAATCTTCAAGCACAAATGCACCAATTACAACAAGAAAATCAAGACTTAAAAGATAAAGAAATCACCTTGTCAACAAGCAGTGATGCATCTGTAGACAATAGCCGTGTTGAAGAATTGAAGAAAGAATTAGAGTCAGTGCTTAAAGAGAAAAGTGATTTAGAAACAAATCTTGGCCGTATCCAAGGCTTGAATGATAAATACTCTATCCAAAAAAATGTATTTGAATCTGAATTAGCTGGATTAAGAAGCATTTACAAAGAAAAAGAAGAAGAATTAGAAAACTTAAATGCAGAGCTTGAAACAATGCGCAGCATGTCTACAACAGGTGAAGCAACGGGTAACCAATTAGCTGAGTTATTACAAGCGAAACAACAAATCAATGACTTATTATTGAAAAACCAATCATTACAAGAAGAAGCCTTGAAATCACAACAAGAAATCGGTGAAGTAATGGTTTCTGCTAAGAAAGAAGCGAATCGCATCATCAGTGAAGCACAAGTTGAAGCGAAACACATGGTCAACTCAGCTGAACTTGAAATGTTGAATATTGGCAACCGTGCGAAAAATATCTCTAATGAAGTGGAAGAATCTAAGAATGAAGTTATGACGATTTATCGTGAATTAGAAGAACGCTTAAGCAAATTATCACGTCTAGATAAAACTGGCAACTAAACGATCGATCAGCGATCGAATGAAGGGAAGAACAATATGAAAAAACGAATCAATAAAAAATATCTTATCCTGTTGATTTCTTCTGCAATATTGTTTAGTACTGCTATTTACTTTATGTCTAGTTCAATGATCTTGGGCGCATCGGTAGGTGGCGGTGAAGTTGTAACACCAGTAGCTCCGATTCCAACGACACAGACAGCAGAAAAGCCAAAGACAACAGAAGCTGAAAATGCTAGTGCTGTAAGTAAGGAAAAAGAAGTACCTAAAGAAGTCTACATCGTAAAAGAAGGTCAGACCTTATGGGAAATTGCTCAAGATTCAGGTGTATCTATACAAACATTGATGAACAAAAATCAGCTTAGCAGTAGTGTTATTGTTGAGGGACAAGAATTAGTATTCGATTGATAGTACGTTTAGGTGGGGGGAGCGAAACTTTTAGAGTTTTGCTTAGCTCCCCTTTTTTATTAGGAAGAGAACTTATGGCAGGGTTTTGATTAGCTAGTTTTTATATGGAAAAATGGACAGCAGTCTGTTATCCTTAATTGAGAGTATTAATCGGTATGATTGAGGTGTATCATGGATGAAATAAAGGAATATTTTGAACGACTAAAACGAAAAATAAAACGAAAATTTGCTAAAAAGCAAAAAGTGAAAAACAACACGAAGAATAGAAAACGCCCACCAGCTGGTCCTAAAAAGAAACGTCCACAACATAGAGAACGCATTGAAGGAATTCGAGAAGAACCTAGAGGTAGTGCAAGACCGAAAGTGGAACTAGATAGAAAAGCCGGGCCAAGCAAGAAAAAGCGAAAAAAGAAAAAATTAACCAAAGAAGAATTTGAAAAAAGAAAAAAGAAAAAAAGAAAAGAGAATATCATTGAAATCATTAAATTTATGCTTCCAGTTGTATTATTTGCCGTTTTGGTCTTTTTCTTTATTTTAAATACGTCACCACATATGGTTGATGGAGATTCGATGAAACCCACTATGCTCAATGGCGATCGTGTTATTGTTCGTCGTACAAAGGAACCTAAACGATATGAGATCATTACATTTAAACCACCTGTGAAAAGTGAGTTTCAATATGTAAAACGAGTGATTGGAATGCCAGGAGATCTAGTTTGGACTGAAGGGAACGATTTGTTTATCAATCACCAAGCCGAGTCTTTACCTAAAGCTTCTGAGTTATCTGCTGCAAATGAATTACCAGATGGGACAATCAAAGTAAATTTGTCGCAGGATAGCTTGGATCAAATGGCACAATTTAAAAAGATCCCAAAAGGATATTATTTTGTTTTGGGAGATAATCGTAATAATTCTAGTGATAGTAGAACCTTTGGATTGGTTGATGGACAGGCAATTGAGGGAGTTGTTTCCTTTAGATTTGCACCATTTAATAGTATCGGGTGGATTAAATAGAGATTGAGAGCGAAACAAAACTAATCTTCAGTTTTGTTTCGCTCTTTTTCTTTTTTAAAATATTAAAAATATTTAGAATTAAAAATAATCACAAAATAAAAATAAATAGATTAATAATAATTTTCTTTGAATTTACGATTATTCTCATTAAATTTAATAGGTACAAAGAAAACAGAGAACATAAGGGATACGTTCTCTGTTATAATTTCAATTAGTGATAGATGGAACAAGCAATAGGCTATCGCGTGTCAATCAACTGAATAATCAATTTTTCAATTTCGGTCATATCATAACTATTTCCAATATCTGAAAAAATATAAACTAATTCTTGTTTTTCAGATATTGTTTCACTATAGATATTGGAAAGTAGGATATCATAATGACTGTCTTCTTTGAATGCTTCTGCTTTAATTGGATATTTATGACCTAAAACGTTTGTCAAATGCTGGATAACTAATTCACCAATAAATGGATTGAGTGAATGGTAGACACCAATTGCAATTTTTTCTTCATTTAATTCCGCAATATGATTTAATATGATCGTATAATGGATTTCAGTGAATTTATTTTTATAACTGCCTTTTTCACCATCTTGATCAAACTTTTTTGTAGCGATATCCATCAATTCAAAAACTTCATTACCAGAAAACGGATGACGATGTGCGTTGACGATGGACTTCACTGTCCAGCTATCAAAGGCCAAGATAAATCCGTCAAAGTAATAAAGCTGAGAATGAAGTTGAAACAATAGATTTTCAATATACAGTAAACGAGCAGAGGAAGCGTAACTCGATAAATATCCTTGCTGCTTTAGGTATTTTAAAATCACTTTATTCATGTAGTTTAAGTAAGAACTTTCTCTACGTTGCTTTTCTGCTAATCTAAAAGCAAAAGCAGAATTAGGCGAAAAATTATTCATAGAACAAAAGAAGTCATAAAACATGTATGCTTCATAAATAGTATATGGACGTTCGATTTTTTTCATATATGTATGTAAGGCTAAATTAATTTCTTCAAATAATGGTCGATCTGGATAATCATAGTTCGAACTAATGACTGGGTTGTACTCTGTCGTAAGTCGTCTAAAGGATATTTTCATCCATAATTTAATTTGCAGGACTTCGGTCGGATCAAATACCAAGTTAAGCGATTCTTTTAAAATATCTACAAAGCCAAGATACTGGTTGGCAGTTTCCTTCTCCAAACTTGTTTTATCCTCAAAAAGAAACCAGAAAAAACTAAAGAAAAAATAACGGATTTGCTTTTCTTCTCCAATAAGTTTTCCACGTTTGATTTGGAGGCGAAACTCCTTTAAAAGATCATTTAGCTCAGTGATTTTTCGATAATACGTTGCAGAACTGATTGCGTAGTTCAGCTGAAAATAGTCACAAGTCAATTCTCCTTTCGAAAATAACTGATTGACCATTTGAAATTTGATCGACTTTTCCAGAAAAAGGACAACAATTTTTTTTAATGGAAAAGTTGGTTCTTTTTTCAAAGAGATATTCTCACCGTGTATTGTTATTTCAACTTGCTCGTTCACCTGATTTTCTTCAAGAAAACTTTGCAGGAAAGACAAATATTCATTTAATGTTGGTAAGCTAATTTGGAATTCACTGACTAGCTCGTTTTTTGTTGCGTGGCCTTGATTGTTGTATAAAAATAATAATATATCATTCATATAATCAAAGGGCTTTTCTAAAAAATCTCGTTTCAGCATAATAGACACCTCACTTTAAGGATACTTGATTCATAGGGAAATGGCAATACGCAACTTATAAAAAGAAATTTACTGGCTATTATTATTTTAAAAAAACGAATTTTTATATATAATGGGATATAATGTTATTGTTATTTTGTATATATATAAACATAGTGATGGCATAGTTGATTGAAGGGAGAAGAACCTTAGTGAAAGTAGTAATTATCGGAGCCTCCCATGGGGGACTCCAGGCCGCATTAACATTAAAGAGATTAAATCCTCAAACTGAGGTTATTCTAATTGAAAAAAGAAGTGAGATCAGTTTTGTTTCAAGCGGAATCGTATTGAAAATGAATCAATTGGTTGATGAATTGGACAAAGTGAGATATCTGACTCTAGAAGAATTGAATAATAAAGGGGTAGACGTTTTAATTAATGCAACAGTTACTACAATAGATCCAGAGAAAAAATACGTTATTTATGAGGACGCTTCTAACAACGTGAGTGAGATTAGCTATGAAAAGCTGATCCTTACAACAGGTTCAAATCAATTTTCAACAAATATAACATTGCCAAGTAAAGATAAAGTAACTGTCTTCAAAAGTTATCCTAGCTCTGTAGAAGTATTGGAAAAATTGGAACAGTCAAAATCGATCTCAATTGTTGGTGGAGGTTACATTGGTGTAGAATTGTGCGATGCCTTGAAAGATCAAGGGAAAGAAATTCATTTGATTGAAAGTGCAGGTTCAGTTCTTTTTCGATACTTAGATAAGGAACTTTCTTCACTGATTGAAGAAAAAATCGTTGCATCTGGTGTGAAACTTCATTTAAATGAAAGTGTTATTAGCTTCTCAGAATTGGAAGAAGAGCTGTTTGTTACAAATACAACAAATGAAGAAATTAGAAATGATTATGTAATCATCGCGGTAAACGCTCGTCCAGATAGTCGATTAGTCAAAGAGTTTTTAGATTTAAATGCTAATGGAACGATACGAGTCAACGAACATATGCAAACAAGTGATCCAGATATATTTGCTTTAGGTGATGTGATTTCTTATCCAGTTCGTAATAGCTACCGTAAATCGTTTGTTCCTTTAGTGAATAATGTTGTCAGAAGTGCAACAGTTGCGGCAATGAATGTTCTGGGACATACGATAAAATATAACACGACTCAAAAAACAACGGCAACGAAAATCTTCAACAGTTATGTTGCTAGCACAGGCTTAACAGAAGAGGAAGCAAAGTTTGAAGGAATCGAAGTGGAAAGTACCTTTTTAACATTACCATGTCAACTGCCTTATCTTGAATTACAAGAAGAAGTACATATCAAAATGGTTTTCGAAAAAGGAACGCACAAACTGATTGGTGGTCAATTAATGTCTGAAAGAGACATTACACAATCAATTAATACCCTATCTTTGGCAATTGAGAAAGAGACGACCTTAGAAGAATTAGTGACACTAGATTTTTATTTTAATCCAGGAATCAATCAGCCAATGGGAATTATAGGACGAGCAGCATACGAATTTTTGATAGAAAAGTATAAATCTTGATAATTTAATAACATATATTATTATATTTTTGAAATGATTGAGCAAATGAATTAAACATAAAAAATGGCTTCCCCGATTCGTTAGAGAAACAGCAGAACAATATCCTTTTCGTTTTGTTGTTTTTTTGCATAATTGTTATTTTTATAAATAAATCAAAATACTACTACTTATTGTTATTTAAGTTTATAATAGAATAAAATTCTAGGGGGCATCGCCAATGAAAGCAGAAGAAAAGAAATTTTATGACTTCATAATGGATCGAACCAAGCCAGATCATCAAGAAGACATGAAACATTTGCTGGCAGAATTGATGGAAAGAAAATCAACGGATAAACTCGATAAAATGTACCTTATGAGTGTGGTTCCTAGAGCACTTTCTTATCTGGATCCTGATTCAGTAAACGAAGTCAAAAAAGTTGTATCAGAGTTTTCAGCAAAATTATAAGCAAAAAAATAAAGGCAAGCTGATTCATTCGGATGAGTTTGTCTTTTTTTTAGGTGTTAGAAAGAATGAGTAGAAGAGGTAAATCAATAAAAAATAGTTGGTTAAATGATGAAAACAAATACATAGAAGAACTCTCTACGACAGTTCTAGAAACTTGTCGTAGAAATAGACAAAAAATGGATTTTTCATTTGTTATTGATAAAAAAACTATGCTAAAGTATATCAGTCATTAAAAAGAGTAGGTGAGCAGGATGAAACATATAAAAAATACATTCAAGTTATTTAAATTAGATTGGCAACGTATTTTTAAGAACCCAATTGCTACATTTTTGATCATTGCACTGATGATTATTCCATCACTTTATGCATGGTTCAATATCAAAGCTTTGTGGGATCCTTACGCAAACACTGGAGAATTGCCAATTGCGGTATACAGTGACGACAAAGCAGCAAGTTTTCAAGGTAAGGAAGTTGATATCGGGAAAGAAGTCCTGAAAAACCTCCATGAAAATAAACAATTAGGTTGGAAGTTTGTTGATTCAAAAGAAGAATTAGACAAAGGGGTAAAATCCGGGAAATATTTCGCTGGGATTTATTTACCGAAAGATTTTTCTAAAGATTTATTGAGTTTTACTACAGGTGAAATCGTCAAACCTAAAATAGAGTATTCTATCAATGAAAAAATCAATGCGATCGCTCCAAAGATTGCAGAAAAAGGCGCTTCTTCTTTACAAGCCCAAATAACCGATCAATTTACCAAAACTGCAAGTAGTACCTTAGTTACGGTATTTAATGATATAGGCTATAATTTAGATTCTAATTTAGTCAGTATCACCAAAGTAAAAAATATGATTTTATCAACGGATGAGAACATTGAGCAAATCGATAAGTATACACAAGAAGTCGTAACACTTCATGACAAAATGCCAGAACTGAAAACAAAATTAGCGAAAGCAAATGAATTTGTTGACTATTTACCGCAAGTGGATGCTTTAGGAACAAAATTGGTAGATTTAAATGATAAGATGCCAACGATCAAAGAACAGGCTAAAGTTATTTTAACCTTGCAAGAAAAAATTCCGGAAATTCAAAATGCTGGTAAACAATTAGCGATGATCGATGAAGATTTTGCTTCAGTTGAACAAACGATGACTGATGGAATCAATGAAGCAAAACAAGGATTAACGATCATCCAGCAAGTTCAAACGGCGTTACCAGATATTGAAAAACTTGGAGATCAGGCAGATCAATTAGCAACAGTGACCAAAGATGGTGCAACAAAATTACAAGAAGCGTTGCCAAGTATTACTAGCTGTATCAAAGTAACCTTGGAGTCTGTTCAAACCATTGGCTCCAATGTATCAGCAATTGCTGGACAAATCGAACAATTATTGACAGATAATGAATTAACACCAGATGAACGTGCAGCTTTAAAACAAATGTTGCAACAATTTAGCGATAGTTTAGGCAAACAACAGGCAGCGATCGATCAATTAGTGGCGATGCTGACAGATATTCAAAATTCTTCTGGTAATCAAGACCTTCAACCAATCATTGATAGCTTGAACAATTTGAGCACACTGATCGGTGGTTTGAAAGCGAGAGTAGATAGTATCGACGCGGATTCAATTTCAGTTGATCAATTAAAAGCTGTTCTTGCTGAGATCGAAAGTATGGCTGGAAACATTGCTGGGAGTGCAGGTAGTATCAATGTCGATGCGGTTGCAGCGGATGTAAATGATATACTAACCAAACTGATCAATACGATTTCAACTGCACAAGGTCTGCTTAGTCAAGCAAAACAAATCGACTTTGCAACACTATTAAATTCAACTCAAGCGACGGTTGCCAATGCAATCGGTATTTTAGAAAAATATCAAGCAGAATTACCAGCGATCAAACAAGAAGTTCATGATGCGAATGTATTACTGAATGGACACATGGAAACAATCGTCAATGGTATCAATAAAGGCGCAGATCTTTATAACAACGAGTTACCTGTAATAGAAGAAAAACTGGGCTTAGCAGCAAGCTTTATTAAAAATGATTACCCAGAAATCAAAGAAAACATTACGGGAACATTAAAAACAGTCAATGAAAAAATGCCGGATTTAGAATCTGCTTTAAACAAAGCCAATGAATTAGTTCAAAACGATTGGCCAAACATTAAAACAGGGCTTCATAAAGCCGCTGAAGCAATTCGTAAAGGTGAAAAGGACGTTGACCTTGGACAAGTGATAAAACTGCTTAAACTGGATGCTAACGCGGAAAGTGACTTCTTTGCAAAACCTGTTGAAGTATCTGAACATAAAATTTATCCAATTGCCAATAACGGTTCAGCTAGTACGCCGTTTTACACAGCATTGTGTCTGTGGGTCGGAGCCGTATTATTTTCAAGTGTAGCAACCACTGATTTTTATTTAGATGAAAAAGACCGTGGTAAATATTCTAAACGAGAACAATTTTCTGCAAGAATGCTAACATTCTTAGTGATGGGCTTAGCGCAAGCCTTGATCGTGACTTTAGGTAATTACTTCGTGCTAGGAGTAGATGTGAGACAGCCATTTTATAGTGTCTTGTTTGCCTTGTTGATCGCCTTTACGTTTATGATGATGGTTTATGTACTTGTGGCGCTGTTCGGCAATGTCGGAAAAGGTGCTGCGATCATTATCTTAGTCCTCTCCATTTCAGGCGGGGGCGGAAATTATCCGATCCAAGTTTCCGGCAAGTTCTTCCAGTTTATCAATCCGTTTTTACCATTTACCCATGCGGTGAATTTATTACGGGAGTCGGCAGGCGGAATTTATTGGCCAAATGCTTGGAAAGCGATTATTATTTTAGGCATGATCGCAATTGTATTCTGTGCATTGGGGATATTCTTATATCCTTATATTGAAGAAAAAACGAAGAAATTTGCGAAAGTTTCTCATGAAAGTCGTATCTTCCATTAAAATGAATCACAAATTGAAAAAGGCCGAGTCAAAAGTGTTTAGCTCCGAGATATCAGTAGGAGCAGCCTTTTTCTCGCTCTTTTTTGTTCATTTTTTCAAGGCAAACCTAACAAAAAAACAAAGAAAGCCCATCAATCAACTTGGGTCTTTCTAAACAATAAAAAGTCACTAATAAAAATAGGATTTCACTATACAAATGACCAAAATCATTTTATAGTCTTAAGATATGCTAAAAATGAGGTAGGGATGATTATGATAAATTTTTTAATAGATCGTTTTGAAAAAAGACAACCAAAAAATTCAGATACGCGAACAGCCTTTGGTATTTTTGCAGGAGTTGTCGGCTTGTTATCTAACTTACTCCTTTTTGTAGGGAAACTATTGATCGGCTTGATTTCAGGCAGTGTGTCGATCATGGCCGATGCCATGAATAACTTGTCAGATACCGTTTCTTCGGTTTTAACCTTAGTTGGTTTTTATATTGCGGGAAAACCTGCAGATAAAGAGCATCCGTACGGTCATGAACGTTTTGAGTATATCAGTGGGATGTTAGTGTCATTGTTGATCACCTTTGTAGGGTTTCAATTCTTTATGACTTCGATTGAACGAATCAAAGCACCACAAAGCATCAAAGTGACGCCAGTGATTCTGATCATTTTAGTTTTGTCGATTTTGATCAAAGTTTGGCAAAGTCTGTTTTATAAACGGGTAGCTAAAAAAATTGATTCAAATACCCTTGTTGCAACGGCTAAAGATAGTTTAAACGACGTCTTCACAACGATTGCGGTTTTAGTCTCAGCAACGGTTGAAGGTGTTACGGGGCTAAAAATCGATGGCATCGTTGGTTTGGTCATTGCTTGTTATATTATTTTTAGTGGCTTGCAATTGATTCGTGAGTTTATAAATGAGTTGATGGGGTTACGCCCAGACCAAGCAGCGATCGATCAAATGAAGTTGTATCTATCCTCTGTTTCAGAAATTGTGGGCTATCATGACTTGCTGATCCACCAATATGGTCCAAACAAAACCTTTGCGTCAGTTCATATTGAAATTGATGATCGCTGGGATTTGACCAAAGCACATGAAACAATTGATGAAATCGAGTTAGAGTTTAGGCAAAAGCTAGGCGTGGATCTAGTTTGCCATATTGATCCAGTAAATTTATATGACCAAAGACAACAGTTTATTCATCAGGAACTGAAAAAAATCATTAAAGGAATCGATAGTGAATTAAAAGGACATGACATTCGTTTAGTTGAACATGGTGGTAAACCGCGTATCTTATTTGATTTAGTTGTTCCAAATCAATTTAAAGCGACAGATCAGGAGCTAAAGATTCGAATTCAGGAACAAGTTTACAGAAATATTGGTGACTATCCAGTGAAAGTAACCTTTGACCACAATTATCTACTTTAAATATTTAGAAAATGATGAACTATCGATATAAATATGTTTTATTTTCTCAAAAAAAATATAAAATCGGTTGTTTTATCTAAAAAAATGAAAAAATATTCTTCTTTAACGTGGTACCATAGGGATGGATTGTTAGGAGGAATTAAAAAGATGAATAGTGAGTTATTGGTTGTTCTATATTTTTTCGTTGTGGTGATCGTTGTGTTGACATTGGTGATTGTCAGGGATAAGCAATTTTTAAGAAATTTATTAGGGAAAAAGGATTTGCAGCAAGAGGAAATCACGGATTTAAAATTAGAAAAAGTCCGTTTGAAACATATTATAAAAATGCAGGATGAAACCATTACCCATATGTTGAATGCAAGCCCTCAATACTCTAAACAGATAGAGTTAGAGTATTCAAAAAAAGCGATGGTAGAAGAACATGTCCCCTTAGAGTGGGATTTGGGTGAGTATGAAAGTATGAACCAAGAGTATTATCAATCGTAAAATAAAAAGAAGTGACTGAGCGATATCCACAAAGGATTTACCTCAGTTGTTTCTTTTTTTCTTGTATCTAAATTCACAAAACCATATACTGATTAAAAAAGGGGGATTTTGAATGGAAGCTCAATTGATTGTCCTTGGTTTTGTGGGACTGATTGTTTTAATCATCACTGTAATGGAAATCTATAATCGCCTAAAACTGAGAGCAATGGTTAAAAGTCAATGGGGAACGTTTCCAAGTTCGCGTTTCTTTGATAAAGAAGAAAGCTTGAAAGAAGCATGGAGTCAGGCAAAAAAGTACCGAGATTATGATAGTGAAATCGATGATATTACTTGGTATGACTTAGACGGCTTTGCTTTATTTGAGCGAATTAATGGAACCTATTCTAGTGTAGGATCAGAGGCGCTGTATCAACGTTTACGAAATTTTAATTTTTCTAAAGAAAGCCATGATCGTTTAGAGCGGTTGATCGATTATTATCAACAAAAACCGACGATTAGAGAAGAGCTGCAATTTCATTTTGCTTGTTTAGGGAAGCAAGACAAAAATAATGTAGAAAGCTATTTAAGTGAAACCAGAAGCCAAGAATTGCCTAAAACAAACTTGTATCTATTCTGCGGATTTTTGCCTATTCTATTACTGATAGTAGTGTTGGTATTTCCAACGTCGTTATCCATTTTATTACTATTAGGCTCGATTTTATTCAACGTCATCTATTATCAAGTAAAAAAGGCAAAACTCCAACGTGAGCTGACTTGTATGGGCTATTTGGTTCAAACGGTTGCCTGTGCTAAAAAAATAGCGAAAATAAAAACACCTTTTCAAGAAGAGCTGGCGAAAAATTTACGACCACTCGCTGCGATGACTAAGTTTGGTATTTCTTTTCGAATGAAGTCAAATAGTGATGCGGAGCTGATGTTTGATTATTTTGCGATGATTTTTATGTTACCATTCATTTCCTACAATTTTGTTTTGGAAAAATTGAAGAATTATGAGTTGCAGGCAAAAGAAATGTGGCGTTTGTTGGGAGAGCTAGAAGTAGCTGCCGCCGTGTTAAATTTCCGAATGGTCATGCCTGATACCAGTCAGCCAGTTTTTTCAGAGGAAGTTCAAGTGCTGGGTGAAGAAGTCTATCATCCATTACTAACAACACCAGTGCCAAATGAGGTGAATTGGACCAAAAATACACTTGTAACAGGTTCTAATGCTTCAGGTAAGTCAACGTATGTCAAGAGTGTCGCAATCAGCTGTATTCTTTCTGCAACGATTCACACAGCTTTAGCAACGCACTTCCAATTACCATTTGGCCATATTTTAACGTCAATGGCAGTTGAAGACGATATTTTTGAAGGGGACAGCTATTTTATAGCAGAAATAAAATCGGTCAAACGCGTGCTGGACTTGGCTGAAACAACTGTTCCCTGTTTGTGTTTTATCGATGAAATATTAAAAGGCACGAATACGATCGAGCGCATTGCCGCCTCATCTAGTATGGTGCATTGGTTAGGTGCGTATCCGTCCTTAGCGTTTGTTGCGACTCATGATATTGAACTGACAGAAATTTTAAAAGGATCGTGTGATAATGTTCATTTTGAAGAACAGGTTACTAAAGAACAAGGTGTGACTTTTGATTATCAATTGCGACAAGGTCCTTCTACAACAAGAAATGCCATTCAACTGTTGCATGTGCTGAATTATCCCCAAAGCATTGTTGAACAGGCGAAAAAAGAAGCAGACTATTTTGATCAACATCGGTCATGGCAAACAGTAGAATAGCAAATAAGGCAGTCCAAATTAGTATAATCGCCTTGAATTTGTTTACTTGTATTTAGTGGCTGAGGCCAAAGTGATTGTCACTTTGGCCTCAGCCACTTTAAAAAATTTTCATAGTCATTGTATTAGTTAGTCGTATGAAGTAATCTCTAAATCTTTGAAAAAGCCTTGCGTACCAATATCTACAAAAAGCCCAATGGAACCTCTTGTTTTAGCACCCAATATCAAATTATCCACAATAAGTGTAGGAACATCTTCATTATTTACATAGAAAACTGCTTTTTGATCTTTTATAACAGCTTTGATTGTAATCCACTCATCAAGACCGATATCTGCTGGGCCTTCAAAATCTGTAATCCCTCGATTTCTAAAATAGTCAAACGTATATTTGGGATAGGAAAAATATTGTACGCCTCTATTTTTTCTAACCGGATTGTTTACTCGTCCATTCGTTGGTCTAACATAAAAAGATTCAAAAGAAGAATCGTCCTCACTGATTCGAAAGGCAATTCCAATGAAGCCTCTCGCAAAATCAGGTGCATCTGGTAACAGTTTACTCAGAACTTTTACTTCAATTACTCCATTATGAAATGACCGATTTTCTACTTTTGAATAGGTATTTTCATCGAATTCCATTATTTTCTCACTTTTTATTACTTGTAGAGCAGATTCATTTTCCAATTCTACTAGTTTAGACGTCGTATGAACGGAAGTAAATTCAAATAGTTCTATATTCATTATTCTCTTCTCCTCACTAATTATGTTATACACATAATACTATGTTATCAAACTCAATCTGTGAAGTAGGAACAAAAAGGTACCTATGAGTTAGATCTGCGACTTGTAGTACTTTCCCCATTGCCTCATAGCTTCAATAACTGGAAGAAATGACTTTCCAAGAGGAGTTAACCTGTATTCAACATGAGGTGGCACCTTTTTAAAGTCCAGCCTATTTACAAGTCCATCCTCTATCATGGAATTTAAGCTTTCAGTCAAAACCTTTTGAGAGATACCTGACAAAGAACGTTTGAGTTCGGATGTTCTTTTAGGGCCTGAAATAAGATCCCTGAGTATTAATAACTTCCACTTACTTCCTACTAATTCGACTGTAGTTGCGACATCACATAAAGGCATTTCTTCTTTTTTTATCATCAGAGCTCCTTACAGTTTTTGATTTTTCCATAATTGCTTACCCTCTATTTTAGTTAAATAATGCTTATTATACTTCATTCCTTAAAACTTGTCATAACAACTAAAGGTGATTTTAAGCTTAGTTATTTTCTAGATTGATAATGAACTTTATCAAGGAAAACTGGAACCATGATATATAAATATTATTTCTCGTATACGTGTAGTAAGATGGGTGTATGAAGTCATAGAAAAAATTTCTCCCAATGGGTTTGCCAAATCAATACCATTATAATAGGAATTTTCTTTATAATTTTTTGGTGTTGCATTTAAAATGTATATCCACCTAGAATGTTCTAAGAATTTGTTAAATAGCGAAAGAAGAAGGGATAAATATTTCAGTAGTTTAGCAGATAAATAATTGACAATCGTCATTTATGGGCGTAGCATATGTGATTGTTTGCGGAAAAAGCATAATTTTTTTCTGAAAATAAAATAGAAAAAATCAAAGAAGGAGAGGTTGATCAAATGGACTACTTAAAACGATTATTTATCGGAAAACCGTTAAAATCAACTGAAAACGATGAGCATAAGTTGAGTCGTTTTGCTGCACTGGCCTTATTGTCATCAGATGCATTATCATCAATTGCCTATGGGACAGAACAAATCGTTGTCGTACTGGTTACATTATCTGCTGCTGCTATTTGGTATTCGTTACCCATCGCTGCTTTTGTTATTATTTTACTTATTTCGTTAACGTTATCTTATCGGCAAATCATTCACGCCTATCCTCATGGTGGTGGCGCTTATGTTGTCAGTAGCGAAAATTTAGGAAAGAATGCCGGTTTAGTGGCTGGTGGTTCATTGCTGGTCGACTATATGCTGACCGTGGCTGTATCCGTTTCAGCAGGTGCTGAGGCGATCATTTCAGCGGTGCCAGCATTGTATGGTCACCAAGTGGCAATCTCGATCGTGATCGTGTTGTTGATCATGCTGATGAATTTGCGCGGTTTGAGAGAATCCGCTAGTTTCTTGATGTTTCCTGTGTATAGTTTTATTGCTGTGATCACATTATTGATTGGGACTGGTTTGTTCAAAATCATGACAGGGGCAGTCCCTTTACATGCTACTGCTATTCCGGGAACTGTTGTACCAGGGATTACGATTGCCTTGATTTTAAGAGCATTTTCTTCTGGTTCTTCTTCATTGACTGGAGTGGAAGCCATCAGTAATGCGGTCCCTTTTTTCAAAAAGCCTAGAGCAAAAAATGCTGCAGGAACACTCACCTTGATGGCAGCTATCTTAGGATTTTTCTTTGTGGGGATCACCTTTATCAACTACTGGTATGGAATCGTTCCTCAAACGGAAGTGACCGTGTTAGCACAGATTGGAAAAGCTGTTTTTGGTCAAAATATCCTTTATTATGTATTGCAATTTACGACAGCGCTGATTTTAGCAGTAGCCGCTAATACCGGTTTTTCAGCCTTTCCAGTATTAGCCTATAATTTAGCCAAGGATAAATTCATGCCGCATATGTACATGGATCGTGGTGATCGTTTAGGCTATTCAAATGGGATTTTGACCTTGGCGGCAGGTTCTGTCGTATTGTTATTGATCTTCCAAGGGTCAACAGAACGCTTGATTCCCCTTTATTCAATCGGGGTATTCATACCCTTTGCCTTATCTCAGACTGGGATGGTGCTGAAATGGCGGAAAGAAACGAAGAAATGGTTATCAAAATCAATTGCGAATATTGTTGGAGCTTTCATTTCTTATGCTATCATCGTTATTTTGTTCATGTATCGTTTAGGCGATATCTGGCCATTCTTTATTATTATGCCTGTGTTGATTTTTGTTTTTTACAATATTCATACTCATTACCAAAATGTAGCTGAACAACTACGCTTAGAAGAAACAGTTAAACAGCAGGAATTTTATGGCAATACAGTGATTGTCTTAGTCGGAAATGCCACCCAAGCCAATGTGGGAGCTGTCAATTATGCTCGTTCGATCGGTGATTATGTAGTAGCGATGCATGTCTCCTTAGATGAAAACGTTGAAAAGGAAAAAGAAATCGAAGCCGCTTTTAAGCAACATTTTCCAGATATTCGTTTTTCTGTCGTCCATTCATCTTATCGTTCGATCACCAATCCAATTCTTCGTTATGTGGACTTAGTAAGTCGGAATTCAGCCAAACGGAATTACACGACAACCGTTTTGATTCCACAGTTTGTACCTAATCGGCGCTGGCAAAATATTCTGCATAACCAAACGAGTTTGCGCTTACGGTTGCGTTTATCTTGGCGGGAAAATATTGTGGTTGCGACGTATAGTTATCATTTGAAGAAATAGTAAGATCTAGCAAATAGCAAATCAGGATAAAGGGTTGGAGCAAAAGCTGTTTCCTTAAAGACTGCTAGGACTTTCTGCTAGCAATTGGCAACTTGTATAGATAGTTTACGCTGTCTTTACAAGGCTTCATTATCTGGTTGTCGCCAGCTAATGAAGTGCCAATTTATTTTTATATTCTGATTTGAACAGCTCATCGTGATGGGCTGTTTTTTTTGTTGTAAACCATAGCGATGAATTCTTTCCATCATTCTATTCTACTCCATAAGTATATACGAAAAGAATACGAACGTGCAACCTGATTTTCTGCTTGAATCATATTAAATAACACTGGAAATCGTTCCTTTATATATAAGAAAAAAATTTTTAGTTTTGATTGTTATCATTCTGAATCTTAGCGAAAATGAAGCGTATTAATATGAAAATGAAAAGAATATTCTTCTTTTTTTATTTATTTTTAGAGCAATTAAGTATAGAAAAGGATCTTTTAGTTTTGTTTATTTATAAAAATGGTATTTATTTGATTTTTTTAATAAGATATACTTGATAGTAGGATTAAAAAAACAAAAGGAGTTTATATTCTATGATTGACATCAATGCAGCAGAAATCCAGAATCAAGCGACTAAAATTGGTCAAGCTAATGACAAATTAACGATTTTCCAAACGGTGACTTTTTCATCTGGGACAACAGTTCCTGGTAACAGTAGTGCAAGTAGTGGCTTTGAAAAATTAAAAGGTTCAGCTACTACTATCCAACAACTGTTAAACCGTGATACTACAAATATTCAAAGCGCAGTTGCGTCTTTTAAACGGGCAGATACACAAGTTCAACAACTGTTTAAGAAACCATTTTAAGAGTATCTAGCTATGCGGAATGTTGTTACCATTTTTAAATGAATTAAGGAGAGAAGCATGAAAGAGGTAGAAATTAGAAAAAAACGAATTGAAAATGAAGAAAAACAAGAAGAAAATAGCCAAATCTCTACGTTATTAGAACGGAAAATGGAAGAATGCGGACAGTTATATGCAAGTGAACGCCTCCATAATGAACGAGTGATTGCTTATTTTTACCGACAAGAAGAAGGAGCATTTTTTGAAGAAATCATTGAAGATGCCCGCATCGAAGAACATCGATTTTTTGAGGAAATGACTGATGGACAAGAAATGTTAGCCAAGAAAAAACGTCAACTAGAAGATCAATCGGAAAGCTTGTATGAAGCAGACTTACAAGTGCTCAGAGAGGAGGACGATGTCCATGGTCAAAATGGTGATTGGTGAAGTTCAAACTCAAACAGAACAGATCAAAGCCTTTGGAAAAACTTACAGTCAAGCCTTGGATTCTGTTTCAAGTGCCACACAGGGAATTCTACTAACAGTCGGTATGAGCGGCGAAGGAATGGATGCGATAAAAAGCTATATTTCCAGTGTTTATCCAGCACTGTGTAAAGCGGCAATTCTGCATAGTGAAGCCACAGTAGAAGCCAACGATCAATATCTAAGTGACTATACTTCCCAGTGTGGTGGTGAAGATCTAGATTCAGAAGAATTACAAGAGCAAATTAACGAAGCGAATCAGCTGATTCAAGGATTTCAATCCTCAAAAGATAGCTTTGCTCAAGCCAAGCGGAATTTATCAGAGGATAACTCAAAACTTATGGGCATGATTTTCCAAGCTGCGATCAACAGTATGGATGCTGGAATCACTCGAAATCAAGCGAAGAAGGCAAAAATAGAAGAAAAACTCCGCAAGTTTCTAGCGTTTTCCGATAATTCCACAAGCTATTTTGACGGATTGGAAGGGTCTGAAAGCCTGTTGACAAAGGGCATGCAGGCTTTGGGTGTAGATGGTTCTGGGAATATTGGTGTAGGGAGTTGGAATGGCAAAGGTTTTTCAGTGAAAGACACATCTTGGATGACGGATGTAAATAAGAACTGGAATGATCGTGTTGAAAGACGGGATAAAAAAATACTAGATGGCTGTCAGATCATTCGTGTGTTTGATGAGCGATTTGGAACAGATGTTTATATGTTTGAAAAAGATGGGTATCGTTACGCATTGAATGAAGAGGATTTGTCGGCAGATTTAAAGAAATTGATTAAAAAATATGGTTTAGATGTGTTAGAATTGAGTCCTACAGAAATTACCAAACGGGTCAACGATTTCCAGAAAAGTGGACGAGATTACTTTAGTGGAGATAAGGTAGGTATGCCAGGATTTGGTGCATTAGCTCATGGGGAAGATTTTATGGGGAAAGCACAAGAATCAGGAATATGGGATGCAATGTGGGCACTTGGATTGACAGGGGCTGCGTTGAGAAATGCGCAGATTTATGATAAGAAAGTTAGTGGGGCTAAATCAGTTATTACTCCAGAAATGGAAGAAAAAATCCTTTGGGGACAAAGGAAAAATCCTACTAAGAATGAAATAATTGGTGGGCATTCTTCAAGTATTAACAATAATCATCCAAACTTTGCAACTGAAACTATCAAAATTAATCCTGATGGTACAAAAGACATCAAAATTGTTACCCAATTTCCAGATGGAAATCTTTCTAAAATAAAAAATAGTACAGTTTTTCCAGATGGATGGAGTGATACTAAAATTTTAGATAGTATTAAGAATGTTGGTAACTCACCTACAATAAGTGTTAGAGGACGAGACGGAGCAACATGGCATAGAGCAATTGCTGATGGCGTAGAGATAGATGTAATTAAGCTAGGAGATAATATTGTAAGTGGATATCCAACAGGGAAAGTAAATGCACCGATTCCAGGAGGATTTACTAAATAGAGGAGGAGAAAATAATGTATGAAAAAGTAGATGAAGTTTTATCTGAGAATAGTTCGGACAATTACTTTTTTGATGATGAATTTTTGTATGTACGAGAATTATTAAGTGAATTTACAGAAAATGATTGGAAAGATTTAACTCATAATTTAAAGAATAAGGAAGAGAAGTATAAAATTAGGTTAGCCTATTGTATTGATGAGGAAACAGGTATTAATGGCTTCAATGTATTATTAGAATTGCTACATGAAAATGATGAGGTAGTTGAATATGCTTTAGATTCATTACGTTCATTTGATGGAGAACCATACAGAAATTTGATTATTTCAGACAAGGCAATAATCGAAAAAGCAGAAAATTTATTGAAAAATGCTAGTTTACCAGTGAAACGAATTTTGGAGGCATTTTTACAACAAAATAAATAGAGAGGCACTTTACCATCTTATTAACACCAGATAGTAAGCCTTAATTCACTAATCAAGATCAAGGTGCAATAACTAATAAAAAAGTACAACAAATTAATTAAAAAGGTATTAGTGAATAAACAATTGCTGATACCTTTTTTTTCGTGTATCAAAAATTGTTGGAATGGCAAAGGTTTTTCAGTGAAAGATACATCTTGGATGACGGATGTAAATAAGAACTGGAATGATCGTGTTGAAAGACGGGATAAAAAAATACTAGATGGCTGTCAGATCATTCGTGTTTTTGATGAGCGGTATGGAACAGATAGATATATGATTGAGAAAAACGGCTGTCGTTATCAGGTGAATGAGGATGATTTATCCGCAGATCTGAAAAGTTTGATCAAAAAATATGGGCTAAATGTGTTAGAATTAAGTCCAGCAGAAATGACCAAACGGGTCAACGATTTCCAGAAAAGCGGACGAGATTACTTTGGTGGTGACAAAGGAAAGATATCAGGACTGATTGGATTGTCACATGGACAAGATTTTATGGGAAATGTGCAAGAGTCGGGTGTTTGGGATGCACTGTGGGCGCTTGGATTGACAGGGGCTGCGGTGAGAAATGCGCAGATTTATGATAAAGTTAGTGGGACTAATAAGGAAGTAGTGGACGAAGTCACTAATTCTGTTTTAGAAGCTCCTAGGTCTGGAAGTGGTTTTGAAGGTGGATGATATTAAACCAGTTAAAGCTAAAGGTTCCATTTATGATATTGACCCATTAACAGGAAATCCATCTACAAAACAAACTCAAATCATTATAGATGAATTTCCCAATGTTCCCAAAGTGCATGGCTTTTCTGACATTATTGATAATTACGCTGGATTAGCGGAAATCACAGATTTAGGGAATGCTACATTATATCAAATTCAAGGAAGCCAGAATGGTCTTAAGGGGCGTTTTGAATGGATAATTCAAGCCGGAAAAGTTACACATAGAATGTTTGTTAGAAATCCAGAATTGAGTGGAGTGCCTATAAAATAATGAACTATATAGATGAATTTAAAAAAAATAATATTCCTTTTTCTTGGAATGAACTTAAGATAGGTAGATTTGGTCATGCAGATAATCATTTTTACTTACAAGGAATGCTTGATGATGAATTTGTAATGAAATACACGTTAGATCATCTATCTAAAAATGAAAATGAAGAAAACGATTATTTATGGGAGCTTGGAAGTTTATTTTCACCATATGATGAGAATGAAATATATAAGTTTCTAGATTTGATTGAAAATTCTAGTGAAAAAGATTTGAATTCCTATTATAGATGGAGATGGATTTTAGTTAACGATCTATTAAATAAAATTTCAGATAAAGATTATGTTAATGCTTTGTTAGAAATTAGTGAGTTCTGGCTGGATTTAAAGTCTCCAATAGATATGCCTTATCAGTACCAAGGTGTTGAAAACCAACTAACACCACAAGAGTTTTATACGGAGAAACATTCATCTAAAGTTCTTTCAAACCATAAAAGATGGTTGAAAGAGGAAAAAGAGCAATTAAAATGATAGTATCAAAATAGAGAGGCACTTTACCATTTATGAAAAAAATGGTAGTAAGTATGTTGTTTAGTAGTCTAACGTTTGGGACATTTTCTGAAGCGAATGAATTAAATAATAATATCGAACCAATAAGTGGAGTAGTTAATGAAAACGATGAATTTTACTATGTAATTGAAGACACTTCAGGTATTCAATCACGGACATGGGCAAAAACGCAAAGTTATACTATAAAAAAAGGTAAGAGGACTTTCTTAGGAAATTATACAGTATCAAGAAAAACGACTATTGAAATATCTACTGTCGCAGGGCCAGTTACAATAAAATTAGGTCATGCTTATTCTGAAAGTGGTAAATTTAAAAAATATAAACAAGAAGCGAAAATCACTGTCACTTATAAAAGATATAGAAAAGTAGATAATAAGTATGTTGATACTAAGACTGTAACAGCTAACACATCATATACAGATTATGTCCCTGCATAATCTAATCTACGAAATGAGTGAAGTGACTAATGCTTAAGTTTATATATCTTTTGATTTATTTTTTAGCTACAAAAATTATTCCAGCTATGGGAACTAGCTGGAATAGTTTTGATCCAAATTTTATGATTATCCAAAAGATATTCTTTGTATTATTATCAATTTTATTTTTTAAAAATGAATTGATTGAGAGCTTTAAAAAAATAGAGCTCAAAAAAACTATGAGTACCGTATTGATAGCACTAACTTTATTGTTGTTGACGTACGTGATTATGGCTACTTTATTAGATACAACATTAAATTTTGCAGCATATTCTTGGACAATATCTTTCTTTTTAGAAAGTATTTTGTTTGCCCCTTTTATAGAAGAAATAGTCTATCGATATTGTTTTCTTAGTTCCAATCATAGCTATGTAAAACTAGGTATGATGCTGATATCTAGTCTATTATTTGCATTTAGTCATGCAGCGGCAGCAAGTTATAGTTTGATACTTTTAATCCCATTTTTAGTATTAGGGCTCATTTTAAGCACTATTTATATCATTAAAAACAATATTTGGTATAGTATTTTTACTCACTTCTTTTGTAATTTGATTATTTTTGTAATGCCACTAATTATAAGCAGTTAAATAATAGTGTAGCATTCAAAACACTCAAATTTGCTAGATTATTTTAGTAATGACTAAAAAGACGACTCCAACAACTATTTTGCAATTTGGATGCAGAAAAGTCGTTGAAGTCGTTTTTTACTACTCAACTTACCGATAGTAAAACTGTTCCTTTCTAGGATATGAAGAGTACAAAATTTTAGTTCTATGAATGTTTACTCGCTGGATCTAATCGGCGTTCGATCATACCCAACACCCAGTCAGTAATGATCGCCATCAAAGCAGTTGGTAAAGCCCCAACAAGAATAATGGCGGTACCATCTGTGGCATTGGTTCCGCGGATGATGATATCACCCAGTCCACCAGCCCCGACAAAAGCACCAATTGCGGTGATTCCGATCGCTACAACTAAAGCATTTCTAATTCCTGCCATGATCACGGAGACGGAAAGGGGTAATTCTACCATGTAAAGGCGTTGCCACTTAGTCATCCCCATGCCTTTACCGACATCTAAAATATTTCGATCGACCTGGATCATCCCAGTATACGTATTTTTGATGATCGGTAACAGTGAATAGAGAAAGACGGTGACAATAACCGTATTGACACCAAGTCCTAGACCTAGCATTAAAATGGAGAGCATTGCTAGAGAAGGAACTGTTTGGATCAAGTTGGCAATACTAACGACCCAGCCGGCCATTTTTCTTCTACGGGCAATGAAAATCCCGATTGGAATACCCACGATAGCGGCAAATAATACACCGTAAATAGAGATTAGAAAATGCCGAACAAATTGACTCAATACATAGCTGCCGTTTTGTTCAAAGTAATAGATAAACTGCTGGAGCAGATTCATATCTTGTAAATTCTGCATTATTTTCCACCTCCTTCAGATTCGAAGAAATGGTGTTCTTTTAAGAAATTATCAGCCACTGTTGCAGGTTCCATCAAATCATTGTCGGCTTGATAATTTAACTTTTGCATTGTTTCTGTTGAAATTTTTCCAGATAATTTAGCTAAGACATCCTTTAGTTCAGGATGTTTTTTTAAGATTTCGTCTGTTGCAACTGCACAGGCATCATAAGGTGGGAAGAAGTGTAGATCATCTTCTAAAATCACCAGATCATAGCTGCCGATCCGACCATCTGTTGAATAACCTAAGACAACATCCATCTTGTTAGCAGCAACAGCATCATAGACTAAACCGATCTGCATTGGGAAAACACGTTTAAAATCGAAGCCGTATGTTTCGGTGAAGCCTTTGTAGCCATCTCCTTTACGGTCGATCCAAGACGTATCAACACCAGCAGTCAATTGATCACCAACTTTTTTGAGGTCACTGATGGTTTTCAAATTATACTTTTTAGCGGTTTCTTTTGTGACCATAAAAGCGTAGGTATTAGCAAATCCATAGGAATTAAACCATTTTTGCTGAAATCTTTTTTGAAATTCAGATTGAACAACATCAAAGGCCTTTTTCGGATCTTTGATCGGTTCTAAGTTAAGCGTCGTTGTTAAATCAGTTCCAGTATAACGGGCAGCTGAAATTTGTGCATCGCCATTCATCATAGCCTGATGATTGATCGTAGTTGTTGCTAAGTTGTTGATGATCGTCGTTTTTTCATCCGTATAATGTTCGATCATGCCGGCAACTAAGCTGGCTAAAATCTGTGCTTCTGATGTGATTCCTCCGGTAATGGAAATGGTTGAATCATTAGAGTTAGATGCGAGTCCAGGTAAAGAACAGCCTGCTAATAGCAACGCACTGCAACAAGTTAACAGTAATAATTTAAGTTTTTGTTTCATTATTATTCCGCCTCCCTTAATGCTTTAGGCGTCAATTTTTTCTCCAACAGTCCTAATAATAAGTCGGCAGCTAAAGCCAAAATAGTCACAGGAATCGTTCCAGCGAAAATCAAATCAGGTTGGTAGTTGTTTAACCCACTGAAAATGAAATCGCCAAGACCACCAGCACCAATGTAAGAAGCAAGTGTTGCCCATGCAATCACATAGACTGCAGCAAGGCGAATCCCAGCCATGATCGTTGGCATAGCGATTGGTAACTCGACCATAAAAATCGATTGGACATTAGTCATCCCCATCCCTTTAGCAGCATCTTTATAATCTGAGCTGACTTCGCGGATACCGATATACGTATTTCGTAAAATAGGTAATAAGGAGTAAATAAACAATGCAATGATTGCTGGAATTTTTCCAACACCAAAAATTGGGATCATCAAAGCAAGTAAAGCCAGTGATGGAACGGTTTGTAAGGCACTGGTCAACCCAATAACGATTGCAGCGGTTCTTTTGGTTCTGGTCAACAGGATTCCAATCGGTACAGCAAATAAAATCCCTAGTAGCAGTGCTATACCAGAAATAAAAATATGTTCACCAATTTTAGTGACAAGTTCATTTCCTCTTTCTAATAAAAACTGATTCATTTTTTTACACCTCCGCTTGAGGCTGTTTGACATCAGTTGGTTCTGATTCATTTTGAGTTGGAGCAGTTTCTTCTGTTTCTTCTTCACCCCAGATAACATCGTAAACGATATCTACTAGAGAAGCTCTGGTTAAAATACCAACGACTTTTTGTTGGTCGTCTACAACAGGAACATATTTTAAGCCACGTTTTAAAATTCGTTGCAACGTATCACGCAATAAAGAAGATTTTTTTACAAAGAAGACTTTTGGATTCATGATATCACTAACACTGGTAGCCGTATTTCTACGACGGTCAAGGGTTTCAACATCGATAAAGCCTTTTAAAACACCAGATCCGTCAACGACTAGTAAGGTATCAACCCGTTTTTCTCTCATTAGTTTGATTGCTTCAGATAATGATTTTTCTGGTGTGATCGTGATAGCGTTATTAAGCATCACTTCACCAACCGTAGTAATATCAGGTTTTGCTTGGATCAAACGATCTTCACCAATTAATTCTTCGACAAATTCATTGACTGGATGACGTAAAATATTATCCGGCGTATCAAATTGAATCACTTTACCTTCACTCATAATGGCAATTCGATTGGCTAATTTAAGGGCCTCATCCATATCGTGAGTAACAAATACAATTGTTTTTCCTAATCGTTCTTGTAAATCTTTGACTAAGTCTTGTAAAGAGTCTCTAGTGATTGGATCTAGTGCACCAAAAGGTTCATCCATCAAGATAATATCTTGATTGGCTGCAAGAGCCCGAACAACGCCGATTCGTTGTTGTTGTCCACCAGATAATTCGTTTGGATAACGATCAAGCATTTCTCTAGGTAGTTCCACTAAATCGATCATTTTTTCTGCGATTTTATTGCGTTCTTCAAGGTCTACTTTTAATAACTTCGGTACAAGTACGATGTTTTCTCTAATTGTCATATGTGGCATCAACCCGATATTTTGAATAACATACCCGATTTTTCTACGCAACTCAACAGGATTAATCGTTTGGATATCTTCACCATTGATCAAGATTTTCCCTTTTGAAGGATCCGTCATCCGATTGATCATCCGCATTGAAGTTGTTTTTCCGCTACCACTGGTTCCGATAAAGCAGATAAATTCACCTTTATCAAAAGACAGATTGATGTCATCTACAGCGATTTTCCCGCCTTTGTAAATTTTTGAAACATGTTGAAATTCGATCAACTTTCTCACCCCAAATTCTTTTTTCTTGGTCTCGTTTCTTACATAATTACAATGTTTCCTAACAAATGTTTCTACTACTAGTATGCTACAAAACAACGATTTGGACAAATCAGAGGTTTTTATGACCATTCTTAAGGTCAAAAAGAATGAGATGAGCAACGTATTTTTCTAAGAAATGCTGGAAAAAGAGAGGAAAGAAGGATTTATTAACTATTATTCTATTAACAATAGTTGAAAACCTTAGTATATTGTTGACTAGCAACTACTGTTTTATGAATAACAGGAGGCGAAAAGGAGGAAAAAATGGAAAAATTTGGGTTATGGTATTTGGTATTTAGTTTGAGTTATTTGTTTTTATTTTATCTTGTAGCGAAGAGAAATGAAAACTATCGGAAATTTGTCTTAACTGGTTTTGTTATTATCCAATTTATTTACTTAGCTTGGCGGTTTGTTTATACAATTCTTAGTGGAAGTATTGTTGAAACGATTGCCGGGAGTTTATTATATCTGGCAGAATTTATGGGATTCATTCAGGCCTTTACTCTAGTAATCTTATTTTGGAAGCCGTATAAACGGAAAGAAAAAACCGTAGATGAATTAAAAGTGTTACGCACTGTTGATATTTTGATCGCTACCTATAATGAAAATATTGATATTTTAGAAAGAACTGTTGTAGGGTGTTTATCTATTGACTATCCTAAAGAGCTATTAAAGATCTATCTTTGTGATGATGGAGATCGCTTGATAGTAAAAAAATTAGCAGAAAAACATCATGTTGAATTCATTGCTCGTCCAACACATGAGCATGCCAAAGCTGGGAATTTAAATTATGCACTAACCAAAACTAGCAGAGAAATTATTGTGACTCAAGATGCAGATATGGTGCCTAAACGTGAGTTTTTACAACGAACGCTTGGGTATTTTGCGCAAGAGGATGTTGGGTTTATTCAAACACCGCAAACGTTTTTTAATTCCGATATATTTCAACACAATCTATATTTAGATAGTGAAATCAATAATGAGCAAGACTTTTTATGCGTAGTTTAGAAGAAGGCAAAGATCAATTCAATGCAGTACTGTACGTAGGAAGTAATGCATTATTTAAGCGGGCCGCCTTAGATTCGATCGGTGGATTCACAACCGGTGTGATCACAGAAGATATGGCTACAGGTTTATTGTTGCAAAATAATGGCTGGCAAGGCGTCTTTGTCAATGAAGCGCTCGCTTCAGGCCTTTCTCCAGAAACGTTAGCAGATTATGTGAAACAACGGGATCGTTGGGGACGTGGTAATGTCCAAGTTGCTAAAAAAATATACATTAAAGAAACTGAAAAATTAAGCTTCATTCAAAAATGGTTTTATCTTGATGGTGTGCTGTACTGGTATTCTGGCATGTATAAATTGATTTATTTACTATGTCCATTTTTATATTTGGTTTTTAACATTTCAAGCTTGAAAATGACGTTGGCGCAACTAGTGATATTTTGGTTACCAGCATTTTTATCGGGAAGTCTGATGTATAAGTCAGTTACTAGAAAAAAATATAATTCCTTCATAAGTAATATTTATGAACTTGTTACAGCACCGCAAATTTCTTGGGCAGTTTGGAAAGAGACCTTGTTTAGTCCTAAAAAGAATAAAAAATTCCATGTGACGATTAAAGGGATCCAAGGGGAAAAAAGCTACTTTGATTGGCGCAACTGCAAAATTCAGATCCTATTATTAGGGGTAAACTGTTTCGCTTTGATTTATTATATCCGGCAATTAGATCTAAGTCAGCTACAGTGGAGGAATGTTTTATCCATCAATATTTATTGGTTGTTGCATAACATTGTTAGTTTGACGGTAGCCGTGTGTGTGGCGTATGAACGACCAGGTTTACCAATGATCATTCCAGTTGATTATCAAGGCAAATTAATAAAAGAAGATCAAGAGATCCCAGTTCAAATCAATTATTTAGGTGAGAAAAGCGTGACTATCATTGCCAATCAACAAGATCCGTATCTAAGCACGTTACTTGATCAAGAAACAGGATTTCTGTCTTTTCAGAAAATAAAAAATGTGAAATTGATTCGTTCGCGTACTATTAATTTAGCGGGAAAAGTTGAAATCACATTCAAAATTCAAAAGTTTTCACGAAAAAATCACTATCGCTGGTTATGGCTGATTTATTCTGATCCAACCTATGGAATTGGGGATATCCAGTCAATTAGAGTTAAGTTTTATACGATTTTTAAATATATAGTCAAAAATAGAAAAGATGCATAAAAAAATCAACAGTTACTGTCACTAAGGAGCCAATTAGACGTATGAAAAAAAAGAGAATAATTATGATGCTAGCGTTTATAGTTGTTGTTTTCACTGGATGCGCAAAGAATGCTGATCCTAAAGATGTCGCTACAGCTTTCATCAATAATGTAATTTATGATCGAGATAAAGAAGCGGGGAAAACTATTTTTATCAGTTAGGCGCACCTAGCCAAGAAGACCTGACACAAGATTTTTCTGAATTGTTCGGACTTTCAAAAGAACAAGCAAAAGAGTTAGTAACGATCTATCAGGAGCGACTTGAAAAGGAAACTAGTTTTTCAATAAAGGTAAAAAATAGCAAGTCAAAGAAACAAGAAGTAGAAGTGACGGTTACAGGACTGGATCAGACAACATTTGATCAAGTCATTGATCAAAAAAACGATGAAGAATTGGTCCAATGGTTAAAGAATAAAGGCTATGATACGATCGGAAAATTAGATGATATCGACAAGCTTTCTGACGAAAAGCAATTAAATGGGATTTTAAAAGAATTAGACGCATTAAAAGAAGAAGACCTTAATCAAATCCAATTTGAAGCATTGAAAAAAACGTTTAAAGAATTGAAGGCTTCCAAAGAGTCAAAGACGATCCATTTAGAACTGGAACCAGATAAAAAAGAGCAGAAATATTGGATCATTATAGATGAAGAAAAACGTTTTAACGAATTGCTAGATGCTTTCCAAGGATAACTAGAGTAAAGAAATATGTTGATTAAGGAGAAGTTAGAATGAAAAAATTTATAGTATTTTGCATAGCTCTTTTAATAATCGGGATCGGGACGACCCAGACGGTAAATACCGCAGATGCTGCTTTTTCAAAAGATGAAGCAGTTAGGGAGCGGTTTGCTTTAAAAAGAGAAAGACTAGCAGAAGTCGTTTCTAAAAAGATCGCTCATGTAGAGAACTCAATCAAGACAAAACTAAAAGAGCAAGAAGCAAAAAAAGTTCAAAAACAAAAAGAAGAGACTGAAAAGAAAGAGACCGCTAAAAAAGCGGAAGAAGAAAAAGTAGTCAGTCAAACCGTAGCTCAAGAAGCAGCAAATGAACAAGCAGCAGGCCAAGATCAAGCTGCAGCACAACAACCAGTAGAACAGACCCAAACGCCACTAGCACCTGTTCCTGTTGAGGAGCCCGAAGCGGTGTCTGGCGCCTCATCTAGTGGGCGGGAAAGAGGTCAGCAAAATAGAGAGTGGGGCCGGCAGTTGGGTGATCCTAATTTGACACCAGAAGAGCGTCAAGGTATCATTCAAGAGAAAAAGAATTACAACCGCAATAACCACCGATAAAGGACTGAACAAGAATTGTACCAAAGAATAAAGCACTTTGGTGCAGCGCTTAATGTGCTGTTTTTTAGAAATTAGACATGTGCTCTTTTCATAGTCGATTTATTTCAGTGGTTACGTATAGAAACTGCGGGTAATTTGTCAATCAAAACTGTGATAAGGGGATTGAGCGATGAGGGCTTCCAGCCAATTTAAAAAAGGTGCTTTAGAAATGTGTGTACTTCATTTTATTCAAAAAGAAGATCGATATGGATACGAATTAACACAACGAGTGAATCAGTTTATACCAATTACCGAAGGGGCGCTTTACCCAGTTTTACGCCGATTAGTTAAAGAATCATATTGTGAGATTTATACCAAAGAATCACCAGATGGTCCTTCCAGAAAGTACTACCAAATGACGGATAAAGGAAAAGAATATTTGGAGCTTTTAGAGCGTGATTGGGACGAATTCGTTGAACAAGTAAGTAAACTGAGGGAGGCAGATTAGTGAACACAATGGAAGAATATTTAAACCAACTAAAGGCTGCTTTTGCTGAAGAAGATATAGAAGATTTTAACGAGCTGAAAGAAGATTTATTGAAGTAATTAGCTATTTGTTTAGAAGAAGGACAAACAGAAGCAGAAGTTGTTGCCAGACTTGCTCCGCCAGAAGAAATAGCTGCTGATTTTTACGCAGATCTAAGCTTAGATGCTGCAATCAATGCCAAAACTTCTGTTGTTCCTAGAGAAGAAATTCAAGATGTATTCATTCAAACTCAGAAAAAAAGAATGCAAAAATTTATCAAGACGGTATTTAAAGTGTTGAGACCATTATTTCTTTTAGGACTGTTGGCAGTCTTTGGATTTTTCTTGATCTATGTCGTAAAAGAATTGATAGAAGAACGAAATCTTGCTGGTATTCCAACAATTTTATGTTTATTTTTATTGGCGATTATCTTACAAGTTATTAAAAGTTGGTTTAGTCAAAAGTAGCGCTTGATCATTGGGGTTGCAATTGGTTTATCTGGACTTGGCATCGCATTGTTGCTATTTTTTTCAGTAACAGGCCAGTTAATGTATAGCGGTAGACAATATTACAAAGAAATCAATCTAGCTTCCAGCAATCATGCTGCTTTTAGTTTTGATTCAGATGCAGATGTTGAGATCACCACAGTTGAGGTATCTAGTACTGAAAAACCAAGCTTAATGGTGAAAGGCAGATTCAAAGAAAGTGACATTAAAAAGATCGAAAATGGCTCATATGACCATAAAGTTGACTTAACATTGGATGAGGAAAATATTTTTGATTCATTCACACGAACAGGACGTTCAGAAGTGATTTTCTTTATTCCGAAAGGGACGATCCTCGATGATTTTCACTTAGGTTTAAGCCAAGTCGATTTACGTTTGCTGGATATCCAAACGAAAAATTTTGACTTAGATTTAATTTCAGGAGATGTTTATGCCAAAAATATTATTGCAGATGAAGGCAATGTAGCTAGTGATTATGGCGACGTAATTATCGAAGAATCAGCGATGAATTTAAACGTTAAAAGTACTTCGGGCAAAACAGTTATCACTGGTATGCTGGGTGATTTAACGATCGAAGGCAATAAGGGACTTTCTATTTTGAAATTTTTACGTTCGGATAATGTTGTTTTGAACAATCATTCAGGACGAATGATTTTAGAAGACTCCGAAACAAAGAAACTCACGGCCACGGCAACAGATGGTTAAGTGATTGTAAAAAGAACCAAAGGGGATCTTTTAATGGTCAATGAGAGCGGCAAAATCGTTTCAGAAGAAAATCAAGGGACATTAGATTTAAAAAATGGCTCTGGACCAACAATTGCTATTCAAGAAAGTAAAGTAAATGCAACTGTATCCAGCCAATCGGGTTTTATCAAATGGCTCCAAGACCCAAGTCAAGCAATCAAAGTTATTGCTAGTACTGGGACTGGCGAATTGAGAAATGATTTTTCTGATGTATCAAATGACGGAAAATATAAAATTGATGTAAAATCAAAAACTGGCGATGTTAAAATTTTGGAAAAAGTTGAATAGGTTTTAGCAGTTTGTCGAAGAGATGACAATGGTCTAGTTTTATGAATTACAACGGGTCTATTATATAAGGGGAGTTAGGCAAAACATTCTCCTTAAGCTTGAATGGGTGTTATAAAAAAATCGAAGGTTGAATCTATGTTTTAATAAAGCAGCACTTTGGTAGCTGTCTTTGCTCGTTTTTCAAAAAAGTTTTAAGGAGAAAAGGATGTTTAAAAAAAGGAAGATTAAAAAGTGGTTTGAACAAGGAAAGCGTTCCTTGGAAACAAAAGATTACCAACAAGCAGTTTATTTTTTCAAATTGGTTATAGAAGCAAGTATCAAAAATGGCGGCATTCAACTAAATGAGTGTTTCAATGCGTTTATTTCACTTGGTGATATTTATAACGAGGAATTGTGTTTTGAAGAGGCTGATCAGCTATATCTTATGGCTGCAGGGATGGATTTTTCAGCAAAATTTGTGTTGTTGAAAGAAGAGTTGTTTCATGACGATTCAAAATATAACCTAGATAGAAAAAAATGGTTGAAAAAAAATATGATTGATTTTACCGATATCATTCAAGCCAATGATGGTAAAAAATGGTTTTTTTTAATTGAAGAGGGAAAAACGAGACAACCAAAATTAATACCAACCAAAAAAAGAAAACCTCAAACTCCGATAGATGAAGAATCCTTTTGGTCCAATGAGGACTATCTAGATACTCAGAATATCTAGATGGATGTCCAACAGAGAGGCTGAGAGAAACACCTATGAGGGCGATAGCTCTCATAGGTGTTTCTCTCGCTCTTTTTTTTACCTATTTTAATTAACAAAGAAGTCAAGTAGGCTACTAAAAAATAGAGAATAATTCGCTTATTTTCATAATAAAACAAGATAAATGAAATATTTTCTGACACTTTGTTGACTATGAAATTGTTTTTCTTTAAAATGAGTAATAGATAGAAACGAATATAATAAAAAAGGCACTTCACAAATCAGTTGGCGCTGATTCGTGAAGCCCTGATAAGTCAGAGAAAGCTGACCAATCAAGTTGCCCTTGTCAATGCGTAACATCGACATATTCCATTTTACTCAATTTTGGGAGAAATA
Organism: Enterococcus sp. 12C11_DIV0727; assembly: GCF_002148425.2. Lineage (NCBI taxonomy): Bacteria > Bacillati > Bacillota > Bacilli > Lactobacillales > Enterococcaceae > Enterococcus > Candidatus Enterococcus lemimoniae. The sequence continues at coordinate 2,942,335 of NZ_CP147248.1, forward strand.
TCTAGAACTTTCTTTTCCAGAATTTAAGATGGATTATGTGATGCCTATTTGTTGAACATGCAATGGTGTTGGTAGAGTTTACCGATACCATTTTTTTGTTTCTATCTAGAGAGTGTAAAGAGTTGGATTGTGAATTGCTTTAACTGAAGCCGACAGTCAAAAGCTGTTTCATAAATTTGATCTTTGCAGTTTTGCAAAAATCAAAGCTGGACAAACCTAGTAGAATCGTTGAGATGGTAATGTTCTGTTTTGTTTGATCTAGTCTTTGATTTTCAAGAGGTATAAACAGGAGCAGAAGAACAAAAATAATCTTGACCTATTCTAGATAAGTTCATTTATTTTTGTCTTTGGCACCTGTTTGTATCTTAGGGTAAGCTACATAGAGGATTTTACTTAAGAGTCATTCAATTTATGGTTCATGATAAAGAGTTGCTTCGATCTCTGTCCGCTTTTTTTCCAAGAAGGGCGGCAGTGCAAGCTGTTCACCTAAAGCGTCTAAGGGTTCATCGATCGTAAATCCAGGTGTTAAAGTAGCGAATTCAACACGATTACCGCCGGGTTCTCTGATGTACAAGCTTTTAAAATAACTACGATGGATTATTTTTTCAATATGCTAACCTTGTTGTTTCGCTTTTTTATATAGATGATCAAGAGCCGTTTCATCTTTAATCGAAAAGGCTACATGATCCATACTGCCTCGACCCATCCTCGTTTTTTCTGCTGTATCGGTCTGCACTAGCTGAATAAAGTCTGTTCCATTCAGCTGTAGATACCCCTGATCAGTTTTCCACCCTAACAATCGATAAAAAAATTCTGCTGTTTTTTCAAGATCAGCGACATGAAATTCGGTCGACAAAAGACCTAAAATTTGCTTGTCGCCAGGAATGGAGTTTTGAACCTGTAACGCCTTAGCTAATGATGGTTGTTCTACTTCAACTAGCCGAATAGTTACTTGATCTCGATCTTGAAAATATAATGTGTTTTGTTCTTTAGTGAAGATCGTTTGAGCTTCAGTTAACCGCTGTTCCCAAAAGTGCAAGCTGCCTTTGGGGATTTTTAGTCCGATTGAATTTAAAAAATGGTCATTATCATACCGATTAGCGAGTGCCGCAACAACGAAAAAGGTAATGACAGAACCAGGTGTTCCAGCGTAATCTCCGTAATAGTAGTGAAGCATTTTGTGATTCTCTTGATTGACTGTTTTTTTTACAAAACGCAACCCAAGAAGCGTTGTGTAAAAAAAGTGATTTTCCTCAGCGTATCTAGTCAATAAGGAAACATGATGAAGTGGTGCAAACATGATAAACCTCCTAGTTTCAAGTATTTTGTCTTTTAGCAAGGTGTTTTCTTCGTAGCCAGATAACGTAAAAAATGGTAGAATAGCCAAGACAAATCAAGTAGAAAGAGTGACAAATATGCTTAGTACAGAAGATTTTGATTTTGATTTACCAGAAGAGCTAATTGCTCAAACCCCTTTAAAAGATCGAACGAGTTCACGTCTTCTGGTTTTAAACCGTGATACAAAGGAGATAGAAGATAAACATTTTCATGATATTATTGATGAATTAAACGCTGGAGATGCGCTAGTCATGAATGATACGCGTGTATTACCAGCGCGCTTATATGGAGAAAAACCTGAAACTGGTGGCCATTTGGAAGTGCTGCTTTTGACAAATACAGAAGGTGATACGTGGGAAACGCTGATCAAACCAGCCAAGCGCGCAAAAGTTGGCACAAAAATCAGCTTTGGCGATGGTCGTTTAAGTGCAACCGTTGTTGAAGAACTAGAACATGGTGGTCGAATCGTTACGTTCAGTTATGATGGAATCTTCTTAGAAATCTTGGAATCACTTGGCGAAATGCCTTTGCCACCGTATATAAAAGAGCGTTTAGAAGACCCAGAGCGATACCAAACCGTCTATGCAAAAGAAAATGGCTCTGCAGCGGCTCCTACTGCTGGTTTGCACTTTACACAGGAACTACTTGCTAAAATCCAGTCAAAGGGCGTGAGGCTAGTTTATTTGACCTTACACGTCGGTTTGGGTACATTTCGTCCGGTTAGTGTTGACAATATTGCAGAACATGAAATGCACAGTGAATTTTATCGTTTAACTGAAGATGCGGCTAGCCAATTAAATGAAGTTCGTACGAACGGCGGTAAAATTGTTGCAGTAGGCACGACCTCGATTCGGACTTTAGAAACAATCGGAACGAAGTTTGATGGCCAAATCAAAGCAGATAGTGGTTGGACAGATATTTTTATTACCCCTGGCTATGAATTTAAAATTGTCCAAGCCTTTTCTACTAATTTTCATCTACCTAAATCAACATTAGTGATGTTGGTCAGTGCATTTGCTGGGCGTGATCTAACCTTGGCTGCGTATCAACATGCAATCGATGAACGTTACCGTTTCTTTAGCTTCGGTGATGCTATGTTTGTAAAGTGAGATAACGAAAAATCAATCAGAAAAAGACTCGTTCTATTTGAACAGAGTTGGAATAAGAGCCTGAAACATACCTTTAAAAGGTATGTTTCAGGCTCTTATTATCCGAATAAACGGTGGGGTTGTTTCTGCCCCAACCTCTTCATGCTCAAATTTAGAAGAAGCCGATTTTTTTACGTTATTAGATTCGAGGTAGTAACAGTTATAAGCCGCTTAAAAGCAATGTTTGTGATAATTCTCTTTTGCGAACAGATCTTGGTAAAAAGCAACGAATTTCATCTTCGTTAAAGCCAATCTGCAATCTTTTTTCATCGATCATAATCGGGCGGCGTAATAATCCGGGGTTGTCTTTCACCAGCTCCAATAATGCATGTAAAGATAATTCGTTGATATCTATATCTAGTTTTTGAAAAACTTTGGAACGGATTGAAATAATATCTTCCGTGCCTTCTTCAGTAAGAATTAATATATTTTTTAGTTCGTCTAATGTAATGGGAGTAGTGCCAAAGTTCTTTTCTTTAAATGGAATATCATGATCAATTAGCCAACGCCGCGCTTTTCTACATGATGTACAGCTATTTGTAGTATATAATTTTAACATAGTTTTCATATCCTTTCGAAAATATTGGTACATACCTATTAATAACTATAATATACTAAAAGTAAAGAATTCACAAAATAAATGCTTATAAAATAGCTGTTTATCTCTAGTAAAAGGAAGAAATAACTGAAAATTCACAAACTTTTGTTATTTTTTTCGGATAAATTACACTATTAGCTTTAATACATAGTGAAGTTGTTTGTTATGTATGCACGAACATCCAATAGCATTTTTTTTATTATGATTTTGAAATCGCTTTCGTATGGTGTGGAAAAGGAACTATTTTTTATCGGCACTTGACTGTTGGGTGACCTCATAGTTTATGCTAACAGAACTAAGAACAAACGCTCACCAAAAAACTGGACCACATTTTTAGTCGTTTTAGATGAGCATATCTATTTTTTATTGGAGGAGATCAAAATGGAAACATATTTAACTATGGGACAATTAGCTGAATTATTGGCTATTTCCAAACACCAAATTCGCTATAACGAAGAAAAAGGCTTGTTGTCGCCAGCATTTATTGATAATAATGGATACCACAAATACGGTATTGATCAAGTGTATCAGTTGGCAAATATTCTTTTAATGAGAAGTTTAGGCGTATCAACGGCTCAAATTACTAAGTTTATGACCAATCAGGATAACGTTTGGGCGGAACAAACGTTAAAAGAAACACTACAAGCTACAGAAGACAAAATTCACCAATTAGTCGTTGCTAAAAAGAAAATTGAAGCGTTATTGCCAGAGATCGAACAAAAAGAGGAAGGATATCTTAGCTTGCCAGCAAGAAATTTGAGGAAAGTCTATTCATATCCAGTGATGGAATCAATGAATATAGTTGGCTTCTTTAAAGCTTTCAAAAATACTCAAAACAACCAACCTATGCTTTTTGAATCACTCTATTATTTAGTCTGCGATCAGCAGATGGATGTTTACGTTGAAGACCCTTTGGCAAAAGATAAACGTCTAAAAGCGGGTGACTATGTAGTAAAAAGAGTTTGGGTAGAAGAAGAGGCAGAATTGTTAGAAGCTGTTGATAACTTTAAGCAAGACACCAACTATCCATCCTTAGGTGTATCAGAAGTGATCATCAAAGAGGAAGCCTATTCTTCTATTTTAATGAACAATAAACTTTTGTATGAACTTCAAGGGTTTATTTCAATGAAAGGGTGAGGGGGGTATGAATAATAGCATCCATGTGATTGCTCGTGATCAATTAAGTCAGCAGGAAGAAAAGGAGGTACTTAGGTTGTTGCTAACATCTTTTTCCGCTAAATTTGGAACACTCCATCTAAAGCTAGCTGAAAAGCTGAATATTTTAGTTTATCTTGAACGAAAATATTCTCAGCAGATCGCTCCCGTTGATTATATTGCAAAGAAGGAAAACAAAATCGTCGGGTTATTGACTATTGCGGGAAAAAATAATTATACCCAAAAACTAGCGTATCCTTTTGATTTAGTTAAAAAGTATGGTTTTTTTACTATCGCTCACTATCTCTTATTGCTGACAGCGCTAGAGTATCGTCCAGCTGATGAGGAGCAGTATATTGAAAATATTGCAGTATACGAAAAATTTCAAAAACAGGGAATTGCGAAGGAGTTAATCCAGACGGCACAAACAAATACGAAAAAAGGTGAAAAGCTGACCCTTCTTGTTTCCGCTAAAAATACACATGCAAAGCGCCTATATTTGAAGTGCGGGTTTTCAATCGTTAAAAGGAAAAGAAAAGTTCTTTTAGGTTTTTTAGTGAATGAACCAAATTGGCTTTTTATGGAATGGAGTAGATAAGATGAAACGAGTGAAAAAGTTGATCCTGCTCTTTACAGGATTACTTATGATTTTAGGCATATTTATTTGGTATGAACATTTTTATGATATGCATGAGACCACTAAATGGATTCCAACTACTAAAGGCCGTTTAGCTGCTGTGTTAACACAACCAAAAGGGCGTGAGTCTCGTGGAATCGTAGTGCTAGTTCATGGAGATGCAGCAGTTGATGCCACAAACGAAGGTGGTTATAGGCCTATGATGGAACAATTTGCTAAAGCTGGATTTACAACTATTTCTTGGGCAAAACCAGGGGTTACTGGATCAGCAGGAAACTGGCTGAATCAATCGATGGATGATCGGGCAGATGAAGTAACTGAAGTCATTCAATGGGCAAGGAAGCAGCCAACCATAAATACAGAGAAAATTGTGTTATGGGGAATAAGTCAAGGTGGTTGGGTTGTCCCAAAAGTTGCTGCGCAAAAGAAAGTCCCGCTTTCTAAAATAATCTTGGTATCGCCAGCGATTGACTGGTTAACGCAAAATACGTATTATACGACACAAAAATTAAAACGAGAAGGCAAAACACCGCAACAAATCACAGAAGCCTTAGGAAAAGAAGCACAAGTAATCACGTTATTAAAAAATAATGTATCTTTTCAAGAATATCTAGCAAATACGCCAGAATCAGAGCCAATGTCAAAAGAGCGCTGGTCCTTTGTTAAAAAAAACTTCAGAGGGAACAGTCGAGCTGATTTAGAAAAAATAGATGTCCCAGTTGAGTTGATCCTTGCTGACCATGACCAAAACGTAGATATTAAGGACACTGAAAAAACATACTCAGAAAAAATACCAACAGACTTGCTATCTGTTTATAAAATGAAAAATGCCGCTCATAGCATGGTATATGCCAATCTTGCCCAATCAGAATTTTTAACAACCGCAGCCTATTTGTTAGCACCTAAAGATTTTTTGATCAATAGAGCCTTTTTAAGGCAATCATTTTTATCTGTTGCAAGAGATTGAGTATCCCTTACTATTTTTTGCTAGTACTTCAGTTGATTACTACGATATTTTTATTTACTTTTAAAGAAAATAAAAATACCGTAGTATTTTTGCTACTTTTTTATTATGATTATAAAGAGGAGACACAATGCTAAAGGAGAGAAAACGATGATCGAAGAGTTGACCTATAGTTATGCTACAACCATTTCTGAAAGAATCCAGTGTTGGAGAAACCTACATGTAGACACCGAGGAACCCGTTTACTTAAAGCAATGGCAAGTACGCAAGAGTTTATTACAAGAGTCAGATTATCATAAAATGATGCACCATTATCAATGGAACGAGCAGCAATTTAACAGCGGACTGGTGCCTTTTACAGAAGAACGAGCACAATTATTATTACCAACTGTTGAAAAAAGTGAGTGGTTCCAATTACATAGACAGTTATTTGCAGAGGAAATTCCAATAAAAGAAATGAACTTAGCAGCTGGACTTCGTTTTCACTTAAACTACTATGAACAATATATTAGACGTCTAATACCAAAATACCCATTGATTCAACTACCAGAAAATGTGATCGAGGAATTGATCGAGCAATTATCTGCTGAATTCTTTTTTATTGCGCAAAAAACTTTGGTTTGGGATGTTCATCAAATGATTGAAGAATACCAGTTACAGGCGGAATCAAAAGAAGCAGAATTTGCCAAGTACATTGAAGAATTTCTTGGAGATAAACAACGAACGTATCTTTTTTATGGAGAATATCCGACACTTGCCAGAGTTCTTGCAGTTCGTTTGCGCTTTGCTTGTGAAATGATTGAAGAATTTATTGCTTCGTTGACTAATTCTACTGAACAATTGACAGAAACTTTCGCCATTTCAACACCGATAAAACTTACACAAATAGAATTGGGGCAAGGAGACAGCCACGACCAAGGAAAAACAGTGATTCAATTTCAGATACAGAAGACAGACCTGATTTTTAAATTTAAAAACCTTGAAATAGGTGAACGTTTTAATGCATTACTGTCTTATCTGGAAAAACTAGATACAACGTTGTCCTTCTATAAAATTAAGCGTATTGTCTTACCAACATTTACGATCGAGGAAAAAGTAATCTATCAAGAATGTCAAAATGAGAATGAAGTGATGAGTTTTTATCGAAACTATGGCCAGCTATTAGCAATCGTTTATTGGTTAGGGGCAACAGATTTGCATATGGAAAACTTAATTGCTAGTGGCTCCTACCCCGTCTTGATCGATGTGGAAACGTTGATTCGTCCTGAGATGTTCAAACAAACACAAAAACTATCACGGCAAGTTCGCATCGAAAAACAATCAGTTATCGTCTCTGGTTTGTTGCCACAAAAAAAGCAATGGAAACGTGATCTGGAAATGGACGCTTTATCTGGTACTAAGCAAAAGTTGCCTAAAAAAGTTAGAAGGCTGAGAAATGAAGGCTCTAGTGATATCGCTTTTCAATTAGAGGAAGCGTACATGGAGGGTGCTCAAAATATTCCTCGCTTAGCGGGACAAGATGTAGATTATCAATTATATCGTCACGTGATCCAGGCAGCATTTCAAACAATGAATCAATTATTATTGAAAAATAAAGCTGCTTTTATAGAGAAAGTCAAAGAGTTATTTTCTAATACAACAATCCGATTGATTTACAGAGATACGCAAGATTATGGGAATTTATTGAATTTTACTTTGCATACAGAGAGTATGTCAAACTATATTGAACGGGAGAAGATCATTGAAAACTTATGGGCTAGTAAAATCATTCCAGAAGCGTTGATCCCCTTTGAAGTAGAAGCAATATTGGATCACGATATTCCTTTGGTTACAGCGAACACTTCTTTGACAACAGTTTACACCAATGGTCACAAGCTCCCTGGACTGTTGGCCAAGACACCAATACAAGACACGGTGGAGCATATGGAACAAATAACAGAAAGAACCAGTCGATTTTCCTACCTTTTACTAAAAGAAAGTCTAGGTACATTAGAATATAAAACACAAAAAATACCGATTTCAGTACAAAATAGTCCTATTGAACAACCATTATTGCAAAAGGCTGCTGATATTGGTGATAAGATCATTGATCAGATTGTAGTGGACCAACAGCTTGGCGAAGTTGATTGGATGTCTGTTCTACCAGGTGAAAATGAGGAGGTAGTGATTGCCTATCCAAGCACAGATCTTTATGAAGGGAGTGCCGGAGTCTATTTGTTTTTAGTCTATTTGAACTATTTTGTGCCTAAAGCTAGTTATCAAGATGTAATTGAGCTATTGGAAAAAGAGCTTTTTCAAAATGAACAAGCTGAAAGTTCTTATGAAAGTGCCTTTTTTGATGATGGGATGCGTCTAACCGTTGCTTTTTATGTGACGAGATTGCTTGATGATGAAAAACATCGAGCATACTTACAACAGAGTCTGCAAAACTTGAAAATGGCTCAAGTAATGGAGCATAATCAGTTGAATGAATGGCTTTATGGAAAAGCTAGTTTACTGGCTATTTTGGCAGCCATCTACCGAGAATTTCCAAGTGACGAAGTCTATGGACTGTTAGCGCATTACGCAGATGCTGTAGAGTGTCAGGAAATGGAAGATAGCAGCTTTGCTCATGGTTATGCTGGTGTTTGTTATGGATTGGCTCAAGCCAATCAATTCTTGAAAGAAGCAGCGATTGAAGCAAAACTGGAATGGTACCAAGAAAAAGTTGAAAAAAGTCTTGTACGGGAACCAATACGCAATAATTCTTGGTGTCGAGGGAAAATGGGCATTGAAAAAGTTATCGGGAAATCAATTGGAAAAGTCGAGGATACTTTTGTAGAAGACGATTGTTTATGTCATGGAAATTATGGAAATTCAGATGATTATTTGACTAATATTAATCTATTATCAGATGACGTTATTAAATTGAAGACTGATCCAGCCTGCATTCCAATAAGCCTTTTTTGCGGATTATCGGGAATAGGCTATCAAATATTGAGAGCATATGATTCGTCCAGTGTACGATCCTTGTTATTTATTAAGTAACACAATCTGAAAAAAGAACTTTACTTATTTGAGTAGACGCATTATAATTTAGGTATTAACGCAAGGGGGAAAAAATATATCATGAGAAAATTATCGATTGAAAAAATGGAAACAGCGAAAGATCTAAAAAAAGTGGATGCAGTTGTAGGAGCTTCATTTGAAAGAAGTAAAAATTCTGAAGATACTGCGGATAGATCAGAAACAATTGTTGCAAATACAGTAGGTGGTTGGTCTCGTTTAGTTTGTTGGCCATAGAAATCAATGAAAATAAAAAAGAACTAACGAAAGTTAGCTCTTTTTTTATTTTTAAATTGATTTCTTTAAAATCATAATACAAATAGCTTCAGTACCAGATATAAGCAATACAGCGAAATTCAAAATCCATGAATATGCTAATTCATTGTATGACGCAATATCATAGAACAAGTTACTTAAAGCAAATAGTATAATCAAAGTAATGATAAAAGAAATAAAACTTGCTGTTGATATAATTTTCTTTCCACGTTCATCTTTTCCTTCTTTGCTAAAGAAAAAATAAACTGAGTAAATTATGAATAAAATAGATAGAACAACAACTACTAAACTGCTCCAGTGATTTATAGGCAAGTTATCAAAAAAAGATTTAAGTGATTCAGTCATAATTTATCCTTTCCTTCCGTCTGTTAGTCGGTTACTTCGTTTGTTTGCTCGTCATCTGTTAATTTTTTGAAAGTGAAGATTTGTTCAATCGGCACTTCGAAAACGTCTGCTATGTCATGAGCCAGTAAAAGGGAAGGATTGTACCTATTTCTTTCTAACTGAATGATTGTTTGTCTAGATACTCCCACCTTGTCAGCAAGTTCCTGTTGGGTCATGCGTTTCATGGCTCTGTAGACGTGAATGGAACTCTCAAAAGATGAGTTCTTCTTTTTTGGCAATGCAAATCCCTCCAATAGTCTAATTTATGTATTAAATAAAAAGCGCATAGTCAATATACCATATCTTACTTTCACTTACAAATAACTTGCAGATAAAATCAAAAGAAAAAAGCCAAGCTTCTCGACTAGCTTGGCTTTCGTTACCGGAAGGAATCAGTGTATCGAATGATCATTTTTTACTTTTCGTTATACATGTAAATTAATTAGTTGAATTTCTTGTTCATAAACCAAATCTTGTTTTCATTACATTTCATACATTTCTTTTCTTAAATTTTTTTCAATCAAACAATCTTTATACGTGTTTTTTTGCTTTATTTGGATTGATGGTCCAACTTTTTACACATATTCACTATTTTTTAAAGATGTTTTTATGATTTTTATACTCTACACATATATCTTGATGAAAGGTGAATCGTGTTCTGCTAACAATTTTGCGTTTACTCATATCTACTTCGAGAAATTCTTCAATACGACTGATTGTTCCTCCTTCCTTCTATAATTATAGTAACATATTTAGTAAGCGTTTTCAAGTTAAAAGGCTTCAAATGTAGCAATGATTTTTATACGCTGGGTGATTGGCAATCACAAAAAAGTTACCGGAAAAAAATGAAAATTTAGCCATATTTATTGAAGTTTGAAAAAAAAACATGGTATAGTGAATATAGATACTATATTAATAGAAGGAAAAATTAAAGAATGGGGGGATAGGATGGAAGCATACAAACAACCTATCGAGACAATTATCAAAGAAGTGGATACAGATAAAGAACAAGGATTGACGAAACAAGAGGTCAAGAAGCGGCTTGCTGAACATGGCGCGAACAAGTTTCATGAAGCGAAGAAAGAGTCGATAGTAAAGAAGTTTCTGCATAGTTTATCGGATTTTACAACAATCATTTTATTAGTTGCAGCAGCTATTTCATTTTACACAGCAATTGCTACAGATCACGGGGATTATTTTGAAGGAATTCTGATTATCGCCATTGTGATCATTAATGCAGTATTAGCGATTGTTCAAGAAGGAAATGCTGAAAAATCGTTGGCCGCCCTGCAAGATATGAACAAACAGAGCAGTTCGGTTTTACGTGATGGCAAAGTTGAGACCATTGATGCAGAAGATGTAGTTGTTGGCGATATACTAGTACTAGAGTCAGGATCTATGATTACGGCAGATGCTCGCTTGATCCAAACGGCACAACTTAGAGTAGAAGAATCAGCACTGACTGGCGAAAGTGAACCGATTGAAAAAGACTCAGAGTACATAGGCAAACAGGATGCACCGATCGGCGATCAAATAAACATGGTATTTAAAGGCTGTACAGTGGCAAATGGTCGTGGTCGAGCGATTGTTACGGCAACTGGAATGCAAACAGAGATGGGTAAAATTGCCGGCTTGTTGAATGATGATGGAACCCAACAAACGCCGTTACAAAAACGTTTGAACCAATTAGGGAAACGGATTAGTTTAATTGCTTTAGCTGCTGCGGCTTTAGTATTTATCATTGGTCAGATCCAAGGCGAACCAATATTAGAAATGTTTATGACAGCAGTATCTTTAGCTGTTGCTGCGGTACCGGAAACGTTGATGGTGATCGTGACCTTGACTTTGGCTTATGGTGTACAGAAAATGGCGAAAAAACACGCGATCATTCGCCGTTTACCAGCTGTTGAAACACTAGGGACGGCCAATGTGATTTGTTCTGATAAAACAGGAACGTTGACGCAAAATAAAATGCGGGTCAGACGTGTTTGGTCTCGTGGAGATGAAGTAACGGATACTGAAGATGCGATGACAGATGAAGCAATGGAAGTTTTGAAAATGGCTTCTCTTTGTACGGATGTTATTGTAGATAAAGACGGAGACGATTTAGTCATCCAAGGAAATCCGACCGAAGCTGCAATCGTACGTGCTGTGGAAGAAAATTACCATACTAAGGCTGAATTGGAAGAAAAATACCCAAGAATCGGTGAAATTCCTTTTGACTCAGATCGAAAAATGATGACGACTGTTCATAAAATGGGGAAAAAGTATATTTCTGTCACAAAGGGAGCTTTCGATGTTTTACTGACTCGCTTCCGTTTTGGTGATGTTGAACAAGCGGCTGTAGTAAATGATCGTTTTGGAAAACGCGCTTTACGCGTGATTGCAGTCGGTTATGCGATTTATGATGAAGAACCCACAGAAATCACTTCAGAGGCTTTAGAGAAGAATCTAAGGCTATTAGGCTTGATCGGTATGATCGATCCGCCAAGACCGGAAAGTAAAGGGGCGATTGCTAGAGCGAAAAAAGCTGGAATCAAAACAGTCATGATTACAGGAGATCATGTTGTAACAGCAGGAGCCATCGCCAAAGAATTAGGGATTTTAACGGATAAAAGCGAGGCTTTAACAGGTTCAGAGTTGCAACAAATGTCGGATGAAGAGCTAGATTCACGTGTGAAATCGCTCTCTGTTTACGCTCGGGTAACGCCAGAAGACAAGATTCGTATCGTTAAATCTTGGCAACGGACGGGTGCCGTTGTAGCGATGACAGGTGATGGTGTCAATGATGCACCTGCCTTAAAAGCCAGTGATGTAGGTTGTGCTATGGGGATTACTGGAACCGATGTAGCACAAGGTGCAGCGGATATGATTTTGACGGATGATAATTTTGCAACGATCGTCGATGCTGTTGCTCAAGGTCGAGCTGTTTATCGGAATATTCGTAAAGCGGTCAACTTTTTACTAAGTTGTAATATTTCAGAGATATTTATTGTGCTGATTGCTATGTTGCTTGGTTGGGGAGCGCCGTTCACAGCTGTCCAATTATTATTTGTAAATGTTGTGGCTGATGGTCTGCCAGGGTTTGCTTTAGGGAAAGAACCTGCGGAAAAAGGAATCATGGATGAAGCACCGATTCCAAGAAATGAAGGGATTTTTGCACGTGGCTTATGGCAAAAAATCGGAATCAATGCCTTTGTCTTTACAGTGATTACCTTATTTGGTTTCTATTTAGGGGCTAACGTTGATTCAGTCTCTTACTTTTTCGAAGCAAGTCATGAAATTGGTCAAACAGTAGCATTCTTGATTTTAGCTTACTCATCGATTTTACATGTTTTCAATGTGAGAAGTACGGAGTCAATTTTCAGAGTAAAATTATCAACCAATAAATCATTGTTTGAAATGGCTGTATTGGCTGTGATCATTACAACGGTCATTGCATTATTACCATTTACTCAAGAGCTGTTTGGATTAGTTCCAATTGGTATCAATCATTGGTTGTTAGTAATGGGCTTATCGATCATTCCGATTTTTGTTAATGAAATGATCAAATTCCATTATTCACCAGAAGAAGATACAGAATAAAATAAGCATAAAAAGAACGCTTGAAGTGCTGATTTCTTAGTGGAAATCAAGTCTCCAAGCGTTCTTTTTCATAGATTGAGCTAGATTGAAAGAATGCTTTGAAAATACTATTGAATTTATTTACATAAAAGACTTGCTAAATTGGTGAAGGAGTATTATAGTTGTTATCAAAATCAGTTATTTTTGTTTTTTAGCTGGTATTTTTTTAAATTAACTATAACGAATAATCGATATTTTTATTTGGATGTCCAGATAAAAATCTTAGGGGAGTAGCAGCATAGTTTATCTATGTTTTTAGATCAACAGCAAGTGTGAGAACACTGGTCTAAGAATGAAATTGCGAGACCTAAGTGTAAGGGCCAAGTGTCGTTTCACTTAGGTCTCTTATGTTACTTAAAAAGTGGAATTGGGTTGAAGAGGAGTTCTGACAAGTTTTATTGTTTTTCAGTCAAGGCTGAACGAGCTCTTTCAGCTTTTGTATTATCTAGCTTTGTGGACTAGCTCTTCGGAAAAAAGATAAAATCTGCCTGTGACAAAAAGCGTCACCTTCAGATTTTCCTATTTTTCAGTCAGAGCAGGACGAGCCCACTACGCTTTTAAATTGGAGGAGAATTTTGTGGTAGAGAAGTCAAAAGTTTCGCATCATCAGAAATTGACTGCTGCTGGTCTTTTAGTGGCCATGGGTGTCGTTTATGGAGATATCGGAACAAGTCCGCTTTATGTAATGAAAGCGATCGTTGGAGATAATGGTGGTCTTCAAAATATTTCAGAGAATTTCATTATTGGTGCGGTATCGTTGATTTTTTGGACATTAACGATCTTAACAACGATCAAATATGTTGTGATTGCTTTAAATGCGGATAATCATGGTGAAGGCGGAATTTTTTCTTTATACACACTTGTCCGTAAAAAAGGGAAGTATCTGATCATTCCGGCTATGATTGGTGGTGCGGCGCTATTAGCAGATGGTGTATTAACACCAGCGGTAACGGTGACAACCGCAATCGAAGGATTGCGTGGGATTCCCGTTTTCTTTGATCGGTTTGGAAGTGATCAAAACATCATCGTGATGATTACTTTAGTTATTATTCTTATTCTATTTTCTGTCCAACGTTTTGGAACGGATGCGGTTGGTAAAGCATTTGGGCCAATCATGTTCGCTTGGTTTACCTTTTTAGGTGTGATGGGGCTGATTAATTTTGGTCAAGACTGGACTGTGCTTCGTGCGTTGAATCCGTATTATGCGATCCATCTACTGCTTAGTCCAGAAAATAAACTGGGAATCTTTGTTTTAGGGAATGTCTTTTTAGCAACAACCGGAGCAGAAGCGTTATATTCTGACTTAGGTCATGTTGGAAAACATAATATTCGGGCTAGTTGGCCGTATATCAAAGTGTGCCTTATCCTTAACTATTTAGGTCAAGCAGCGTGGATTTTAAGTGCTAAAAATGATCCGTCAGTTTTAGCGATTGAAAATTTAAATCCATTTTTCCAAATGATGCCAAAGGGTATTATGCTGATTGGTGTGGTTTTTGCAACAGTTGCGGCAGTTATCGCTTCCCAAGCTTTGATTTCGGGTTCCTTTACCTTAGTGTCAGAAGCAATCAAATTAAAACTATTGCCAAGATTAAAAATTATTTATCCGGGTGCCAATATCGGTCAAATGTATATCCCAGCAGTTAATATGATGTTGTGGATCGTGTGTTCATTGATCGTGATTACCTTTAGAACCTCTACACATATGGAAGCAGCTTATGGTCTTTCTATTACTGTAACCATGCTAATGACAACTATTTTGTTAATGTTTTATCTACTACAAAAAGGTGCGCCAAAATGGGTTGCCTATCTAATTACCTTATTCTTTGGTAGTATCGAGTCGATTTTCTTTGTCTCAAGTATTGCAAAATTCTTCCACGGCGGTTACGTTGCGGTAGGGATCGCGCTCTTGATTTTAGCTGTGATGACGATTTGGGAATGGGGCAATATTATTAAAGAGAAAACATCTGATACAGTTCCGCTTAAGCAATATGTAGAACAATTACGGCTGTTAAAAGATGATACAACGGTGCCAAAATCTCAAACCAATGTGGTGTTTATGACTCCTGATACGATTGGGGATGAAATTGGTAGACAAATTATTTACTCTATTTTAGATAAACAACCGAAAAGAGCGAATGTTTATTGGTTTGTTAATGTTGAAGTAACGGATGAACCATTTACAAAAGAATACTCTGTCGATATGATGGGGACTGATTTTATTGTGCAAGTTCAATTGTATCTAGGGTTCCATGTGGCTCAAGAGGTCAATGTCTATATTCGTCAAATCGTGTATGATTTAATGAAAGAAGGTCGTTTACCTAAACAACCGCAAAAATATTCACTGACACCAGGACGTGAAGTGGGGGACTTCCAATTTATTATTATTCGGGAAGAATTATCAAAAGTAACCGAATTGAAAAAATGGGACCGCCAAATCATGCAGCTGAAATTAGCAATCAAAAAGAGAACGACCACACCAGAAAATTGGTTTGGCTTAGAGTATAGTGAAGTGAAATATGAATCTGTTCCATTAATCATTGGCGATACACGAAAGACCAGATTAAGAGAACGGAAAGCTTTATCCTAAATAAAAAGTCTCTGAGTCAAATTTAATGGCTTGGAGACTTTTTTGTAGATACAATAGCTCTTATTCGCACTATCGGTAAAGGACCAGTATAATACTAAATAGAATCAGGAAAAAAATGAGGTGTAAAGAATGCTTGCAATAAATTTTTTAATATTACTGTTAATGATTGCGATCACTGCATTTTTTGTGGCTAGTGAATTTGCATTAGTAAAAATTCGGATGTCACGGTTAGAGCAGTTAAAAAAAGACGGTGTCAAAAATGCAGAATTAGCAATTCACGTGACGCATCATTTAGATGCCTATTTGTCTACAAGCCAATTGGGGATTACTTTAACAGGATTGATCATTGGTTGGGTAGGTGAAGGATCCGTTGCGGCATTACTGCATCCCTTATTAGGTGATCTGCCGATTAGTAGTGCAATCAGCAGTACGATTTCAATTGTTTTAGGCTTTGTGATTGTTACCTACATTGTGGTGGTTGTGGGAGAATTATTTCCTAAAAGTTACAGTATTGCCCAACCAGAGAAGGTTGTTTTGGCAGTTGTGAAGCCACTGCATTACTTTTATAAAGTGATGTATCCCTTTATTTGGTTGCTCAATCATTCGGCTGCTAAATTAGGACAACTATTTGGGATTAAACTAGTCTCAGAAGGAGAAGAAACACTCACTCAAGAAGAGCTGTTGTACGTAGCAGATGACTCCTATAAAAAAGGTGAATTAACAAAAGAAGAATATTATTACATGGAAAATGTATTTGAATTTGATGATACGCTAGCCAAAGAAATTCAGGTCGATCGGACATCAATGGAAGTTTTTGAAGCGGATGAAACAGTAGCTCAAGCCATTCAACATTCGTTAAAGCGAGGACATACACGTTATCCAGTAATCGAAGAGTCTAAAGATAATGTCTTAGGGTATGTGACATTGCCAGCCTTGATCAAGGAGTCATTTATCAACGATCAAAGAAAAGTCAGTGAATTAGTAGAAGAGCCAATCGTGGCGATAACAACGATCCCAATTAAAAGTCTATTGACGATGATGCGTAAAGAAGGAAAACATATTGCGATTTTAAAAGATGAATACGGTGGAACGACCGGGATGGTGACCATAGAAGATATTTTAGAAGAATTAGTCGGAGATATCAGAGATGAAACAGATCTGGAGAACGCTTTGATCGCCAAAGAAGCAGACAATTCTTATATCGTCTCCGGAAAAATCACACTCGATGATTTTGAACGCTATTTTAGAATTAAAATCCCAACCTTTGAAGCCTCTGAAATGTCCACTCTAGCTGGTTTTATTGTAGAACAAAAAAATAATCAAATCGCTGTAGGTGATCAAATCAAGATTGATGGATTTACGCTTGAGGTACTTGATTATGAACATGCGCATATTGATTATTTTAAAGTAACAAAAGCAACTGAATAGAGAAAAAAGTCATAAAGAAAATCAATCATTCTTTGTGGCTTTTTATTTTTCGTTTTCACTGAATAGAACGGAAAAATAGGATTGACGGAAGCGTATTATTCCGATAGGATTAAGAAAAATGGGATAGGAAGTGTTTAAATGCGTAAGGTAGGGATCATCGGGTTAGGACATGTAGGTGCAACATTAGCTTATACAATAGTAACTGAAAACTTAGTTGACGAACTGGTTTTGATCGATAAAGATGAAAAGCTAGCGATTTCTGAAGAATATGATTTATTAGATGCACAAGTTTTTTTGACGGGTAAAACGAAGATTATCATTCAAGATTATCAAGCATTAAGAGACGCATCGGTCATTGTTTTTTGTGCAGGGCAAATCAGTGCACTAGGAGAGGATGGCGATCGATTCAAAGAGCTTGAGATTACTAGCAGAATCGCAGAAGAGACAGCTCCTAAAATCAAACAATCTGGATTTAATGGTATTATTGTGACGATCACAAATCCCTGTGATGTGATTGCAGCTTATATGCAAAAGCTAACAGGTTTTGATACAAATCAAGTATTTGGAACAGGTACAATGCTTGACACAGCACGTATGCAACAAGCTGTAAGCCGTAATGTATCGATCGACAGTCGGAATGTGGGTGGCTATGTTTATGGTGAACATGGAGATTCTCAATTTGTAGCTTGGTCGACTGTGACGATTGGAGATCGTCCCCTATTGACTTGGAATAGTGAACTTGATTTAAACCAATTGGATGAAGCAGTTCGTGCGGGTGGCTGGAATGCTTTTGCTGGAAAAGGTTACACAAGCTATGGGATTGCAACCTGTGGTGCTCGACTGATCCGAATGATTTTGAATGACGCCAAAACAATCGTATCCGTTTCAGCGTATGATGATCAAATGGATAGTTATTATGGGCAACCTGTAGTGATCGGGAAAAATGGGATAGAATCGTTCATCTCATGTCCACTAACTGAAAAGGAGCAAAATAGCTTAAAAGAATCAGTTCAAATTATTAAAAATGGACTAGCGAATTTACCATTTAAGCAGTAAAATAAAGTATCGAACTTGATAAAATGTGGAGGCAATTCATTGATAAATCTAACAGAAATAACGGAGAAGATGTCTCCAAATCAAAAGATAAATTATGACCGTGTTTTACAAAAAGTCATCGCAGAATGGGAAAAAGCAACGATTCGACCTACGATTTTACTTCATAGTTGTTGTGCGCCCTGCAGTACCTATTCACTTGAATATCTGACGCAATATGCGGATGTGACGATTTTTTTTGCGAATTCAAATATTCATCCGAGAGCAGAATATCAGCGTCGGGAAATCGTTCAGCAAAAATTTGTCGAGGATTTTAATCAGCAGACAAACAATCAGGTTCGATTTTTAGCAGCGCCATATGAGCCCAATAAATTTATTCAAATGGTACAAGAAAAAGAGCTAACAGAAGAGCCGGAAGGCGGCAAACGTTGCTCAGCCTGCTTTCAAATGCGTTTGGATATCGTGGCAGAAAAGGCACAAGAATTAGGCTATGACTATTTTGGCAGTGCGCTAACGTTATCACCAAAGAAAAATAGTCAATTGATCAATGAGATTGGGATTGATATTCAAAAGTTTTATGCCACTAATTATTTACCAAGTGATTTTAAGAAAAATAATGGTTATAAGCGTTCAATCGAATTATGCAAAGAGTACGATGTCTATCGCCAATGCTACTGTGGCTGTATGTTTGCCGCAACAAAGCAAGGTGTAGATTTAAAAGCTGTGAATAAAGAGGCGAAAGAATTCTTGGCAAAACAAGAAAAATAGTAAAAAAGATAAGGTTGGGACAGAAGCGTTCAGGCCCGAGAACCAAGTAGGTACTGTGTAACATCAGCTCGTACCTCGCTGTGTTTTACAGAAATAAGCCAGCATTCACTAAAATTGTTCTTCAAATTTTAGTGAATGCTGGCTTATTTCTGAAGGGACTGCTTCTGCATCTACGATTCTCGTTTCACTCCGATCCTCGAAGCATGGAGGACCGTTTGCTCCCACCGTTTATTTGGGATTAGATTGTTTAACAAAAAGAGACCCAACTTTTGTCTTATCATTATCCTTTTTTGATCGTTTGATATAGTTTAAAACTATATTTAATGATAGTAAATAAGTGTTATTCTATATTCTCTTCTCGTGGTAAAGTAATTGAAATACCCTTTGAAGGAGGAAAAGTATGAAAACATCGATTATCGGGTTCCCACGTGTGGGAGAATTGAGAGAATTAAAATTTGCAACGGAAAAGTATTTTAGAAACGAATTATCAGCAGAAGAATTAGAATCAATAGGAAAAGAGTTACGTAAAAAACATTGGCAGCTGTTGGTTGATCAGGGAATCGATTTTATTCCAAGTGGCGATTTTTCATTTTTTGATACCACATTGGATACAGCGGTTTTATTGAATATTGTGCCTAAAAAATACCAAGCGCTACAATTATCACCGTTAGAAACTTATTTTGCCTTGGCTAGAGGTTATCAAGGAGCGTCAGGAGATGTGACGGCCTTGGCAATGAAGAAATGGTTTAATACCAATTATCATTATATGGTTCCTGAAATCGATGATGATACAGAATTAAAACTGGTTGGAGATACATTATTTACCACTTTTAATGAAGGGAAAGATGCTGGGGTTATTACGCGACCAACAATTGTAGGCCCGTTTACCTTATTAAAACTAGCGACGTATCACGGTTCAAAACAGGCACCTGATTTTTATGAGGCGGCGATTAACGCATATACCGAGATTTTCAATCGCTTAGCTGGCTCAGGTTGCCAGTGGCTTCAAATTGATGAACCGGCTTTAGTTTTAGATCTATCCCCAGTAGAAGTGCAACAATTCAAGGGTTTATACCAAAAATTATTGGCTAAAAAAGGTGATTTGAAAATCTTGGTTCAAACTTATTTCGGAGACGTTCGAGATGCGTATCAAGAATTGATCGATTTATCTTTTGATGGTATTGGATTAGATTTTGTAGAAGGTAGAAAAACAGTAAGCCTACTTGAAAAATATGGATTTCCTAAAGATAAATTATTATTTGCCGGGATTGTTAATGGCAAAAATATTTGGAAGAACAACTATAAAGAAACGTTAGCATTGCTTGAAAAAATTAAATCATTTGGTGATGTCGTATTAAATACGTCCTGTTCATTACTACATGTTCCGTTTACCTTAGCCAATGAAACAGGACTAACAAAAAAAGTGGCAGATCATTTCGCCTTTGCTGTAGAAAAATTAGCTGAATTAAATGATCTAAAGCAAATCATTGCAAATAAGGATCTCAATCAAGACCTACTGAATACTAATCTTGTCTTATTCGCACAAGAGCGGTTTTCTAAAAATGAACACGTAGCACAACAAGTCCAAGCGTTGACTGAACAAGATTTTGTTCGCTTACCATCTTTAAACGAACGTGCAGTGGTTCAAAAAGATAAATTAAACCTACCGATCTTACCTACAACAACGATTGGTTCTTTCCCACAAACAAAAGAAGTTAAACAAAATCGGGCAAAATTTAAAAAGGGTGAAATTACTGAAACACAATATACTGATTTCAATAAGAAAAAAATCGCTGAATGTGTCGCTTTCCAAGAAGAAATCGGTTTAGATGTCTTAGTTCATGGAGAGTTTGAGCGTAATGACATGGTGGAATATTTTGGTGAAAGCCTAGATGGCTATTTGTTTACTGAAAAAGCTTGGGTCCAATCATATGGAACACGCTGTGTAAAACCACCAATCATTTGGGGAGATGTTTCACGTTCAAATCCAATTACTGTTTCCTACTCGAAATATGCCCAAACCTTAACGGATAAACCAATGAAAGGAATGCTGACAGGACCAGTAACGATCTTGAATTGGTCATTTCCTCGTGAGGATATCAGTTTAAGAGAGGCAACCTTGCAATTAGCCTTAGCGATCCAAGAAGAGGTATTGGATTTAGAAGCAAACGGTATCGGGATTATTCAAATAGATGAAGCAGCCTTACGTGAAAAACTACCCTTACGCCAAACTGATTGGCATTCTGAGTACTTAGACTGGGCAATACCGGCTTTCCGTCTTGTTCATAGTAAAGTGCAGCCGACGACACAAATTCATACACATATGTGTTATAGCGAGTTTGCGGATATTATTCAAGATATCGATAATATGGATGCCGATGTTATTTCATTTGAAGCTTCCCGTTCAAATCTAAATATTTTAGATGCTTTAAAAACCATTGATTTTCAAACACAAGTAGGACCTGGGGTTTATGATATTCATTCACCTCGTGTTCCTTCTATAGAAGAAATCGAAACAACGATCCATAGTATTTTAAACAAATTACCTATCGAAAAAGTCTGGGTCAATCCTGATTGCGGCCTAAAAACACGAGGTGTGCCGGAAACAGAAGCTAGTTTAAGAAACTTAGTCCTTGCAGCAGAAAAGGTACGTGGAGGGGTGTAAATGAGAACAGATACCTTGTTTAAAGAAAAGACCGTTTTTTCCTATGAGATTTTTCCGCCTAGACGAACAGCGCCGATCGATACGATTTATCATACGTTAGATCGTTTGAAAGGACAACAGCCTGATTTTATCAGCGTTACTTTAGGAGCTGGTGGCACAGCTGCCAATTTAAGCACTGCAGATATTGCGCAGAAAATTCAAGATGAGCAATTTTTGCCAAGCGTGGCACATTTACCAGCTGTAAATTTTTCAAAAGATGAGATCGTGGTTATTTTAGAAGAATTGAAACAAAAAAAGGTAGAAAACATTTTGGCTTTAAGAGGAGATCTTTTACCGGATAGAGAACCCAAAAAAGATTTTTGTTATGCAAATGACTTGGTTTCATTTATCCAAGAACAAGGGGACTTTAATATTATAGGGGCTTGTTACCCTGAAACACATGGAGACTCAGAAAATTCAGTCACAGATATTAGAAATCTAAAACGAAAAGTTGATGCTGGGACCAATCAATTGATTACGCAGCTGTTTTTTGATAATAACTATTTTTACACGTTCAAAGAAAAGTGTGATATTGCTGCTATCGAAGTACCTATTCAGGCTGGAATTATGCCTGTAGTCAATAAAAAGCAAATCGAGCGAATGGTAAAAATGTCCAATGTGACATTGCCAACGAAGTTTTTGAAAATGATGGAACGCTATGAGCATAATCCAGAAGCCATCCGTGATGCAGGAATTGCTTATGCAATCAATCAAATTGTTGATTTAGTGACACAAGGAACCGATGGAATCCATCTGTATACGATGAATAATCCCTATGTGGCACAAAAAATTAGAGAGGCGACACGTAGCTTATTTGATGCATAGCTAAAAAAGTTAAGAACGAGGAGTAAAACTGGTTCTCAGTTTTACTCCTCGTTCTTATTTTTTTGAAGTTATTGAGGTAGGTATATTTTAAATAACCTAAAAATAACAATGATTTTATGTTTTTTTGTATTTTTTTCTCCTGTTTTTTTGCATATTAAATAACAATACAAAAATGTTTTTTTTGTTGATTTTCATAAAATGGTATTTATGTTTATTAATAGAATTAACATATAGTAGTTATATTTTTTTATATATATAATTAGTTTTATTTAAGAATAAACCCTTTATTTTTAAGGGTTTATTCTTGTTTTTTTAAATTATGAAAAACGTATCTAACGAAGTATCTTTGTTTTCTATTTTAGTAAAAAATAATTGAATAGAAAAAAGCGAAAATTCATTGACATAAAAAATAACAATAGGTATAGTTTACATGTGGGCGGAAATATTAATAATTAAAATATATATTTATTTTGTCGTTCTTTTTTTTATGATAAAAATCAACGTAAAAAATTGTCAGTAAACGACTAATATTTAACGAAATGAAAGGAGATTGTGTATGCCGAGAAAAACGCCTGTCCGAAAGAATATTCGCTCTAAAGACGAAAAGGCAAGGCAAAGTACTCCAGAACGTTTACGAGGTCGTCAGATATATGCGAATTCTACTAGAGCATATTTGGAAAATGAACGATATGAACAACGTACTATAAAAAAACGACCGCGACCAACTGAACAAAGGTCTCGCAATGATTTTTATGAAAACTCTAGAGGTTTTGAATATCCAGAAACACCTCATCAAAGAAGACCACGTCGGTCGATTCCTACAAGGAGAACAAGCGATGAGTATTATAAAGGACCTCAATCTCCGCAGCCTAGTGTAAAAAGTCCAGGTGTATTGGTATTTTCTTTCTTTAGTAATTTAGTTTTTTATGGTGTTACGATTGGAATCATCATTATGGCAGTTATGTTTTCATTCAGTTCAAAGTCAACAGCATCAATTTTCGGTTATCGTTTTTATACAGTTTTGACTAATTCTATGGCTCCACAAGAAGAGGGGCCAAAAGGCGGATTCTATGCTGGAGATATCGTCATTGTTAAACTTATGGATGGTGATCAGATCAAAAAAGATGATATTGTAACGTTTGCAGTTGGAGATGGGACACGTTATTTGACTCATAGAATGGTCGAGCGGAAAGAGGAATTAAATGGAGAAAAAGGCAATTACCTTGTTACTAAAGGTGATGCGAATAAAAGCAATGATCCACCAATAACAGCAGATCGAGTATTAGGTAAAGTCGTGTTTGCTGTGCCAAAGATAGGCAATGTTATAGAGTTTGCTCGAGAAGAATTTTGGGCCTGTCTGGTTTGTATTCTCTCGTTGTATGGTTTCTTTTTAGTGCTGAAATCCTACCTGTTTACGTCAGAGGGAGAACAAATTAGGAAAAGACATAGGGAACGACCAAGGTATGAAAGGCAATATTAACACTTTGCTTTAACAATTATCTAAAGCAAGTGAGAATATACATTATATTTATAGGAGGATTATTAAAAATGAAAAAAAACAAAAAGAAAAAGTTGGTAGCGGCTTCTGGATTAGCATTGTTGGCTTTTCTAGCGGGGACATTTGCTTGGATCAACTCACAGGATCAAAAGATTAACCGTGTGGATGCAGCTGCAATTAAAGATGACAGTGTCACGGTGGAAGAGACTTGGAAACCTCAAGACATTATTCCAGGAACAGAAGCAACGAAAGAAGTAGCTGTTAAAAATACTGGGAATGTGCCGGTATTTGTCCGTGTATCGTATGAAGAAGTCTTGAAGCATTTGACAGAAAAAGGTGCTGTGACAAGTCGGGATAATGGATGGACGGTTAGTGCTACACCAAATCCGTTAGCAGATGATATTCCTGTTGAATATGACGGAGATAAGTATGTTACACAAACAAATGACTATAAAGATGTGACCAGCAAAGTTAAAGATGCTAAGGCAGCAGCTTTACCGGCTGGTGTAAAAGTATATGCCAAAGGATCAGTTACTAAGAATCCCGTGACAAGTGCCGAAGTTACGACGTTCAATTATTCAGCATTTTTTGAATATGCCCCAGGTAAATACCAAGCAATGGAGACAGATGTAAAGGTAACTGGTGGAAATGTGGAAGGATCTCTAGTAGAAAATTGGGACTTTACTATGTCTAAAGCTAAATATTCAGTTTATAGTGGCGGATACAAATATGCAGTAGCGAACTGGGCAGCAACTTCTCTAGAAGGTGCATCTCCAGAGTCGACAAATGCTAAAGCTTCCCTATTAGGAAGTGCAGGTAAAAAATATGATATAGATTACGATTATACGATTGCAGCTTTAGGTCTTCCAGCTATTCCAGCTGTGACAGTAACAACAGCTGCTGATCAAATCCCAGTAGCTAATTCAGAGAAAAAAGGTGTTCAAACGGATAAAGCCGCTTTAAACGTTGGTGGAATCAATATTGAGTACGGTGTAGATATGGGAACAACGGCTGATTTGAAAAATGATAAATGGGTTTACAACAATGAAGATGGCTATTTCTATTTCACTAGTCCACTTAACTCAGGTGCAACAACACCACAGTTATTGAAAAAATTAATCTTTACAAATGCAATTGGAAAAGAATATACAAATGCAACTTATGATTTGATTGTGAAAATGGAAGCTATTCAAGCAACTAAAGAAGCTTTATCAGATAACACTGGTTGGAACTTGAACGGGGCTGATGGTTCAGAAACTAAAAAAATCACAACCTATTTAGATGGGCAAGCAGTAAGTTAATTCTAATTGCTGGAAGTGAGAATTAAGAAGTAATGAATAGGAAGGGGAAAAACGATGCAGCAACGATCAATGCGAAAACGTCTATTATTTCTGGTTTTGTATAGTTTTTCATGTATTTTTATCACCTTTACCAGTGGAACGCTATTAGCGGTTGCCAGTCAAACCCTTCCTCCAGGGGTGGTCATTGGTGATGAGACAGGAATATCCGCTTCTTCTGAAGGAGAGTATTATGTTGATTTACCAAATGTCTTACCTGGAGAAAGTTATGAAAAGACTATCACGATTCGTAGTATGGATGTAAAAGAACCCTTTGAGTTAGGAATAGTAGTTACGCCAGATTCATCAAAAGGAGTAATCGATTTTAACAAACAAATCAAATTGACTCTGTCTCTTGATGAAAAAAATATATATCAAGGTCCCTTATTGGGAAATGGAGAATTTGACTGGACGGTTCAGCCGTTAATACTAGGCGTTTGTGAGTATGGAAAAGATCAAATTTTAACGGCAGTATTTGAAGTAGATAAAGACCTGACATTGGCAGATTATAAAGAAGATAGTCAGTTACTTTATCATTGGACATTCGTTGCAACAAAAAACCAGCCTAAGCCAATAGATCCCAAAGATAGTAGTTCACCTTTACCAACTAAGGTAAAACCTAAAGGGATGTTTCCAAGGACAGGTGAAGAAATCAAAAATCTGATTTATAAAACATTGGCCGGACTTTTGCTAGTATTAATTGCAATTTTATTATGGAAAAAACGTAAGGAAGAACAAGGTAAGGTTGGTTAGAGGAAGGAGGAGACAAATGAGTAGAGGAAAAAAAATATTGAAAACAATTAATCAAACTAAGCCTTTTTTAGCAGTGTTTTCTGTATTTTTAAGCCTGCTGCTTGTAGTAGGAAGTACTTACGCATGGATTACTTATAGTGATGAGAAAATCAACTCTAGTAAGCCCAACACTAAAAAACTTTCTGCAACAATCGATGAAGTTTTCACTCCAAATCTACAATGGGTGCCGGGGGAAAAAACGACAAAGAAACTATCAGTGGAAAATAATGGACAAATACCCGCTATTGTTCGGATCTCTTTATATGAATATTTTGCTCAGTTTGAACTTGATATGACTGATGGAAAAGGAAATGGCAGTCCGAAAATTGCGGCTAATTCTAGTGGGACTGATATAAAAATAGAAGCTGTGTCTTCGTGGCAAAAAGGTCGTACATATAAGATAGGTCCAAATAAATATTATACTGCATCAGAAGTTCATAAAGGGAATACAAAAAATCCAAAGACAGCCTATGTCTATAAAGGTGAACGACCAGTTGAGGGACTTAAATATTTAACGATTCAATTCAATGATCATGAAATTTATGATGAACAGAATAAACCAGCAGCGGGAATAAAGAATTATTGGTATTACTCAGATGGTTATTTTTACTATTCAGATGTGCTACAACCAAAAGAAAAAACGAAACAACTGATTCAGAGTGTCACATTAGATAAAAACATACCTAACACGTACAAAAGTTCTTTATATCAATTAATTCCAGTCATGGATGCTCATGATATTACAAAGTCGCTATTAGGGGATTGGAAAATTACGCCTAAGTCATATGTAGAAGGAATGTATCGTGAAGAAGTTCGTTAGGAGGAAAGGAAGATGAAACACAAGCAAAAATTTGTGCATATCATCTGGATAGTACCTGTGTTTATCGTATCCTTAATTATGGGAAGTGTAGCTGCTTACGCTGCGATGATGGTGAGAGAAGAGAAAGCAAATCTTTTTCAGATTGGGAATCTACAAACTAAAGTGAATGAAGTTTTTAATGAACCAACAACGATTTTACCTGATACCTCGGTTGAAAAAAAAGTAGCGATAGAAAATACAGGGACGATTAATCAGTTTGTTCGAGTTATGATTCAGCCGGAAATTCGTATAGAAAATAGCGGAAACACTCGTCTGCTACCTTCAAAAGTCGGAACAGAAGTTCTTTTAGATATGAATAGTACGCATTGGAAACTAGGCGAAGATGGGTATTATTATTATTTGAAAACGTTACAACCAGGTGGGGCAAATAGTACTGAAAAACTATTTACACAAGTAACTCTAAAAAAGGAATTAGGGATAGAATATCATAAGGCGAATTTTAATTTGTTGGTAAAAGTTGAAGCTGTAAATTGTGCAAAGTATGCTTATCGTGATGCTTGGTGGCAAGGAACTGTACCTAGTACTAAAGAACTGAAAGCAATCGATAATCAACTAGCTAATAAAGCAGATTAGAGATAGGCACATGGAATTGTTATTCCATGTTTGCCTTTTTAAATCCAACACTCATGAAATGAGTGTTTTCCATGAAGAAATCATTGATTTGATGAGTATTGAAATAAGGAGGATAAAATGAAAAAGAGACGGGGAAATAAATTTAAAAAGAATGTAAAATGGGTTTTAGGTTTAGTTACAATTCTTTTTTTGATTGGTACTTATTTTTTTGTAAACCAGAATATGATGAAAGCATCTTCTAAGTTAGATAGTGGTGATTTCAAATTAACCACTGAAAATAAATGGAGTGAAGAAAAGCAAAAAAATTATACAGCATTAGAATGGGATAAAATAGAAGAGCTGAGTCAGTCAGGGTATCAAATGTATCAATCTGAAGATGGGAAAAATTGGAACAGTCGATCCTTAAATTATGGAAAGACAATTACTGTTTTAAATATTTACCCTGATGAGTCTGGCTCCAATATACTTGAAAATTGGATGAATGAATTGAATCTAAAAACTGAAGATGGGAATAATTTGATTCAAATTATTCCAGTGTCGTTAGAAAATTATAATAAAAATCCAAACAAGTATTTGAAAGATAGTGAAGGTGAATATAAATATGATGTTTTAATGTTTGGGTTTTGGAATGAAAATAATGAATCAGACATTAGCGAAGAAGCAGCTGAAAAAACAAAGATGTTTATAGAGACTGGAAGAGGTACATTATTCAGTCATGGTACGGTAGTTAATCAGAAACCTGTATTTTATGCTAATTTTAAAAATTTGTTAGGTTTAAAAAATACTCAAGAAAAAAATCTAAAAGAATTTGTTGAAGCAAAATTGATTAATGATGGCCACTTAATGAAATATCCTTTTGAAATGGAGAAAGACATTATCTTAAATATTCCTAGGACCCACAACAGTGAGCTCCAAGATAATAATGTGGGAACCACTTGGTTTGAATTTATCAATTCTACCGAGGATCAGACGAGTCAGACTCTTGATTCTAGACTAGAAGATTGGTACCTGAAAACAAATAACAATGTTGGGATGATTCAAACTGGACACTCTACTGAACAGGTAACTACGGATGAAAAAAAAGTAATAGCAAATACATTATATAATTTAGCGGAAATAACATTAGACAGTTTTGCTAATGATCAAACAGTTAAAGATGATCAAGCGCCAGAAAAGCCTAAAGTCAATATAGGATGTGGCGAAGATAATAATTTGATTGTTAAAGTGGATGCTGTTGACATTGGTAAAGAGTATCAGCGTTATATAGAAGCAACGACAAAATCAAATGGGATAAAAAAATCTAATATTGTAAAAGAAACAGTCAAAAGTAATATCAACGGCTATTTTTATGAATTAACAGATTCAGCAACTTCAAACTTAGAGCAAAAAGTAGAAAGTTACAAAGATTCATATGGTAGGATAGCAGTGGAAAAATATGATCAATATGTGGCACCAGATGAAAATCTTCTTGAGTATGAAACGCAGAGTGAGTTTAACATACAAGAAGAGAAGGATTCAGAAAAATATTTACATGTAATAGCTGTGGATCGCGCTAACAATGTTTCGGAAGTAAGTAGTCAACAAGTTAAAAACCTAGCTAGAGAGATTGATTTCAAAATTGAACGTACAAAAAATGAAGCAAAATTAGTTGGACTTACTATTAATAGTTCTCTAGACAATAAAATGGAGTCTTTGGAAATTCGTATACCTAAAAATACAGCTATCAAAGGTTTTGATACGTTAGTCCTTCCAACAAAGTGGTATTCTTTCGAAAATAGTGAAACTGTCGATCAAGATTCTTTCACGTTTGTTATTAAAGAAAAGAATGATTTGGCAACGATTATGAAATTCTTGAATGAGCTTAGATTTTTAATCCAATCTCCAACTAATCAACAAGGCAATATCCAGATTATTCTTCACGAAAAAATTTACACGTCTTGGATAGATCCGGAAGGGAAAACGCACTATTATAGTTTTGAGCCTACTGTGTTAAATTGGAATGATGCATATAATGCCGCAAAGGAAAAAACTTATAAAGGGTTGAAAGGTTACTTGACCACGTTAACATCAGAAAGTGAACATAATCACGTATATGATAATATTGCAAAAAAATCTGGCTGGTTAGGAGGAGCAAGGACTGTAAAGAAGAGTGGTGGGAAAATAAATGATGAACAAAAAATTTCTTCAAACCTTGCAGATTTTGATCACAGTCAATCAAACTGGTATTGGGTTAATGGACCAGAAGCAGGCTTAGTTTTTTATGATAAAAAAAGATATACCGAAGGTGGAAAAGCGCCTAATGGTGTATACCAAGGATTTAATAACCCAGTGAGCGGCGGAAATTTGGCGGAACCTAATAATTCTGGTAGTGGGGAATCAGTATTAGAATTTGCACAAGAATCACTAAGCAAATATTGGAACGATCTTGCTATATCTAACCAAAGATTTCGTACAGGGTACTATGTTGAGTATTCTGAATATGGAGGCCAAAAGGAAGGCATTGAACCAACTGATGTTTCTTGGGCGAATGAAATACCTCAAACAGTTTCGTTAAAAGCATTTGATGACAAAGGAAACCCCTTGCCAGTGGGAAACCTTTCATTTGAAAATAATCTAACAATCAATAAAAAAGAAGTTGTTACACCAATAGACATTGATTTCTATGATTTTATCAAGATGACAAACATTACAGGCGACGTGATAACTCCGCTTGAATACACAATCAGGAACACCTTCCAGGAGGGACGTTTGATTTATAGTAATCGTAAGCTGACAGTTCATGCTCGCCAAGTTGTGATGAATAAAAA
This sequence comes from Enterococcus sp. 12C11_DIV0727, assembly GCF_002148425.2. Classification (NCBI taxonomy): domain Bacteria; kingdom Bacillati; phylum Bacillota; class Bacilli; order Lactobacillales; family Enterococcaceae; genus Enterococcus; species Candidatus Enterococcus lemimoniae. The sequence goes on from NZ_CP147248.1 coordinate 2,972,756, forward strand.
TGGTCAAGTGGTTCTTCCAAAAAAAGGGTTTGGAAGATTAGAAACTAAAACACCAACAGGTGAAAATAAAAGCGAGTTTCCGTTATCTATGGTTTCAAGCGATAATAATAATGCCCTTTTTGATACCTATATTATTCGTTACCAAATTAGTGAACCAATCTATACGTTTATACCTATGATACCTATGAATTATGAATTGGTCGGGTATGTGCTAACGACTACTAATCAACAACATAATCCAGGAAGCAGTACTCAAATACCCATTCAAGTTGACGTATCAAAGACTTCTGAGTTTTGGTTGACAACCTATATTAAACCAGTTTCAACGCAACCCTCTTTCCATCACTGGGAATATAAGGAAAATAAATTCGGAACAATTAAGATTGAATAAATGTAAAGAAGGTCGTATGAAGATATCGTCAAATCAAAAAATAATGACTTATAGATACAGTAGGAATAACTTAAATCTAAATAGAGTGGGTAGGAGTGACGAATAATGTATTTATTGTTAGCTGCTTTAGGGAGCATTATTTTTATTCATAGTATACTACTTATTTTCGTCATCCAAAAAAATGCAGAGATAGCAGGTAGGCTTGATCAGATTGATAGAAGAAGACCTTCTTCCAAATTAAATAGACAAGCTGTTTCTTCAAAAAAGAAATAAGTATATATAGCAGATAGTCTATGAACAAAAGAATAAACCAATGAAATGAGGAAATAAGTAAGGATGAATCTAGGATATGCTCGTGGAAATAGATTAAATCAGCAATTTGATTTTTTAGAAGAATATCAAGTAGATGAAATTTTTTCAGATGACAATCGTAGCTATGAAGTATTTCAAGATCCAGAAAGTGACTATCAGAGATTGTTGGATTATACAGAGCCGGGGGATTGTTTAGTCATTGCTTTTTTAGAAGTGATTTCAAGAGACTATCAAATATTACTCCAATTTTTTGATGAATTGGAGGAGCTAGGCCTAGAAGTGATTGTGTTGACTTCACCAGAGTTGACGCTAGTTGAGTGGCGGGAAGTCCTTTTATGGATCGATAAAAATGATCGGTTATTGCATCCACGTTTGATCAAATTAAAATTGAAGCAAGAAAAGAGTAGAAATAAGGACACCTATTCTGTGTTTAGTAAGGATAAGGACGCTAAGCAGTTATACCGTGACGTGATGTGGCAATTGTTTGGAAAACGGAAATTGAGAGTGATTGCTGAACAAAAAGGTGTTCCAATCGAAACGATTTATCGGATCCAGCAAGAACTTAAACGGGTGAAGTTAGCTGGTATTTTAGCAATGTGTTTCTTTTTAGCAATTGCAACACTCAAAATAACTGAAAATTTTTCAGATAATTTATGGATTCAAATAGTTGTGTGTGTTAATACAACAATCGCTATTCTGTATAATACTTTGGCTGATGATGAGTAGAGTCGTGGTGAAAGCTGAAAAATTAACTTAACGCAAAAATAGTTTTGCTGCTTCCTGTATCTTAATGGAAGTAGCAAAACTATTTTAATTTAAAAAGTCATTTTTTCAATTCGATTAAATGCTTCCTTCAAAGTATCAATATCTTGTGTTGCAGCTAAACGGACATAATCATCACCAGTTGTCTCGCCAAAGGCTTTTCCGGGAATCATTAACACATTGGTTTCTTTCAAAACTGTTTCAACAAAAGGTACAGAGGTCAACCCTGTTTTAGAAATGTTGATAAATGCATACATGCTCCCTTTGACTGGATGTAGTGAAAGAAAAGGGATTTTCGCAATACGTTGTTCTAAGTACTCTAGTCGTTCTTTGAATACAGAGACTACAGTTGGTATCAAAGATTCAGCATGCTTTAATGCGTAAATACCTCCTTGTTGAGAAGGGCTTGGAGCCGAATAAGTGATACTTTCATTGATCAATTTTGCGGCATTGTTGATATAGTCAGGTGCAATCATATAGCCGATCCGCCAGCCAGTCATTGCAAATGCTTTAGAGAAGCTACTGAATGTAATCGTATTGTCAGGTGCAAAAGTAGCCATTGGGACAAAATCATCATAAAAGCAAAATGCTTCATACACTTCATCTGAAAGAATATAAAAATCGTGTTTGATCGCCAATTCAGCAATCGCTTTAAATGTTTCAGGAGAAAAAACGGCTCCAGTAGGATTGTTTGGTGAATTGATAATAATCGCTTTTGTTTTATCCGTGATGGCAGCTTTCAAAACATCAATATTAATTTGAAAACCATCCTCTTCATAAGTTGGAATAAATACTGGTTTACCACCAGCAAAAATCACTTGATCTTTGTAGGGTGAAAAATAAGGTTCATGAATAATGACTTCGTCTTCAGGATCTAACAATACTTGTAATGTTAAATACATGCCATGTAAAGCACCAACAGTTGCTCGAACTTGATCAGGTTTAAAAGATAAACCATATTGTTTTCGATAAAAGGCAATAACTGTATCGATAAATTCCTGACTCCCGCCAGAAGCGGTATATTTTGTGTGTCCGTTTTTAACATCTGTAAAAGCGGCATTAATAATTCGTTCATCTGTAATCAAGTCGGGATCGCCGATCGATAGGTCCAGTAAATCAGGTACTTGTTTTGCTAAAGTGGCAATATCCATTAAGATATTTTCAGCAGGTTGTTGATGTTTCTTTGAAATATTTAGTCGATCCATTTTGTTACCTCCAATTACTTGTTGCTTAACTTCATTCTATACTATTTTTTTAAGAGGGCAAAGTAAGTTTTTCTACTTACTTTGCCCTCTTGTAGTTTTTACAACACTTTTCTTAAAAAATCTTGTGTTCTAGGATTTTTCGGTTGACCGAAAATTTCTTCTGGGGTGCCTTCTTCTTGTATGATTCCAGCATCCATGAAAATCACACGATCGGCAACTTCACGGGCGAAGCCCATTTCATGTGTTACGACAACCATTGTCATCCCCTCAACGGCCAAAGCTTTCATAACGGCTAAAACTTCACCAACCATTTCGGGATCTAGTGCAGAAGTTGGTTCATCAAAAAGCATTACATCAGGATTCATCGCTAGTGCTCGAGCGATGGCTACCCGTTGTTGTTGTCCACCAGATAAACTGGAAGGGTAGCTAGCAGCTTTATCTTTCAAACCCACTTGTTCTAATAAAGCCAGAGCTTTTTCTTTAGCTGCTTCTGGGGTTTCCTTTTTGACTTTGATGGGACTGATTGTCAAATTATCTAAAACTGTTTTATGAGGAAACAGATTGAAATTTTGAAATACCATGCCCATTTTTTGACGAAGTGCATCAATGTCAGTATCTTTATCTAATAAATTTTTCCCTTCAAATTCAATTGTTCCGTCAGTTGGTTGTTCCAATAGGTTTAAACAACGTAAGAAAGTACTTTTTCCGCTACCGGAAGGGCCGATGATCACGACAACCTCACCAGCGTTTACATCTAAATCAATGCCTTTTAAGACTTCATTTTTTCCGAAGGTTTTGTGCAAGTTTTTAATATTAATCACTAGTACTCATTCTCCTTTCAGCAACACCTAGTAGGCGAGAAATGGTAAAGGTTAAAACAAAGTAAATCAATGATACCACTAGATAAGGTAAGAATGGTTTAAAGCTGGCGCCTTGAACATTGCCGGCTTGGAAAATCAATTCTGAAACCCCAATAACAGAAACAACAGAAGATTCTTTAATTACTGTTACAAATTCATTCCCTAGTGCAGGTAAGATATTTTTGATTGCTTGCGGTAAAATAATGTAGCGCATGGCTTGTGGTTGATTCATACCGAGAGAACGAGCTGCTTCTAATTGTCCTTTATTAACAGCGTTGATTCCAGCACGAACGATTTCAGCAACATAAGCACCACTATTTAATGCAAGAGCGATACAACCAGCAGCGATTTTTGATAAATCAAGACCCAATACGCCTGTACCAAAATAAACAATAAATATTTGGACTAATAAAGGTGTTCCACGAACATACTCAATGTAGCAAATCGCAATACCACGTAAAATTTTAGATTTAGAAAGTTTCATTAAGGCTAGTAAACCACCAAGTATGGCACCAAATAATACACCCATAAAGGCTAAGAAAATCGTATAGCCAGCACCACTGATATAGAATTTACCATATTTACCAAGGAAGCTTTGATCATCTGTAAACATCAATTTACCGGCTTCTTTTTTATAACCATCTAATAAATTATTGTCATTGATCGTTTTGATCGAAGCGTTGACTTTTTGTTCTAAAACAGGAGCATTTTTAGGAATGGCTACCGCTGTATCTTTTTGTCCTTGTTCAAACGTAACATCAGCAAAGGTTAAGGCTTTATCACGATCGACATAAGCTTCAGCAACTGGACCTTCTAAAACTGCAGCATCAACTTTTTTATTTTTTAAGTTCATGATGATGTCGGGTACTTTTTGTAAAGAGGTTGGAACCGAACCGACTAATTCTGTTTTTGCCAGCTCTTCTTGAGTGGTTTGCTTTTGAACACCAACTTTTACCCCATCAAAATCTTTTGTTGATTGGAATAGATCTTGGTCGTCTTTTCTAACAACAACTTTTTGCTGAACGGTCATATACGGTGTTGAAAAATTAACTTCTTGGAGACGTTCAGGTGTGGGCGCCATGCCTGAAATAATTAGATCGATTTTACCAGTTTTTAATGCACCTAATAATGCATCAAAACCCAGTTCTTCAATTTTCAATTTAACACCTAGATCATCGGCGATTTTTTGTGCGATTGAGATGTCAAAACCAACGACTTGGTCTTTGCCATCAACGTCTGCATGGAATTCATACGGTGCATAGTCAGCAGATAGTCCAACAATCAATTCACCACGTTTCATGATACTGTCGTAGACAGGATCGGGTTCTTCGGCTAGAGCGGTTGTTACTGGTAGAAAAGTGAGTAATACCAGTAATATGGGAATAATAATGGCTAAGGTTTTTTTACATAATTTCATTTGTTCTTCTCCTTTATGATAGAATGATAACGGTCAAGTAGATTCAATTGTTGTATTTTTCAATAAATATTCTAAAAAACGTGTATAAATGTATAAAAATTTATTGTTTTCGGATGTGTTTTATCATATCATAGATTAAGGGAAAGGAAAAGTGAATTTTATCAAGAAGTTAAAAAATTTTGCTTTTGCATAAAAATAAGTAAAAAATGAAAGGTTGAGACAGATGAATCAATCATTGATAGTTAGAGGAGCGCCACAGGAGTATGAATGCCGTGTTGGTGCTTGGGATGATTTAGAAGAACATTTAAATAGAAGAAAGCTTAAACGTGTTATGATTTTACATGGGCAAGCTTCTTGGGCAGCAGCCAAATCCTATTTTCCTACATTAGTGAATATTGATGCACAGTTTGTAGATTATGGTGGTGCCTGCACAGATGAGAAGACAGTTGAATTGAAACAACTATTTGAACAAGAAGGGTTAGAAGGAATTATCGCAGTTGGTGGCGGGAAAATTGCGGATTTAGGTAAAGCGGTGGCAAACCAATGTAATACACCTATCTTGATTTTACCGACATTAGCGGCAACATGTGCGGCGTATACACCACTAAGTGTGATCTATAAAACTGATGGTTCTATGGATCGCTATGATGTATTTGCTCAAAGTAATGCATTAGTTTTGATCGAACCTAAAGTTATTCTTGATTCACCTATTGAGTTGATGATCGCAGGTATTGGTGATACTGTGGCTAAATGGTACGAAGCAGATGCGATGATTTCTCAATTAGCGGTACAGCCAATCGAAATCCAGGTTTCTGCTTTTGCAGCCAAAAAATGTCGAGATGTTTTACTGGCTGACAGTCAAGAGGCGCTTGTTGCTATGAAGCAGAAAAAAATCAATCAAGCTTTTTTAAATGTAGTGGAGACGAATATCTTACTTGGCGGAATGGTTGGTGGCTTTGGTGATGATTATGGGCGGACTGCTGGGGCACATTCAATTCATGATGCATTGACGATTTTACCTGAAAGTCACCACCAGCTACATGGCAATAAAGTGGCTTACGGTGTTTTTGTCCAGTTAGTGATCGAAAATAAATGGTCAGAAATCGAACAACTAATTCCGTTTTATCACAGTCTTGATTTACCAATTTCTTTAAAAGAGATGAATATGAATTTATCAGAGGATGATTATCAGTGCGTTGCTGAACGTGCTGCTGAGTCGCATGAAACCATTCATTATATGAAAGAAAAGATTACGCCTGAAATTGTGAAAACAGCAATGATAGAACTTGAAACAGCAATGAGCGATAAATAAGAGCCGTTAAAAACCTTGGAGCTGGATATTTTTTTATCTAAGCTCCTTTTATTGTAAATCACAGCAACTGCTTGCCGAGCTGACGAGGCACAATGCTGATAATCGAAGAGAGAGGCGTTTCATTTGTCTAAGGATATCCTAAAGAAAGCCTGCAAAACCTTGCAAATACGAACAAAAAAAAGTATGATGAGGAAAGTGTAAATTTGCAAAAGAAAGTAGGAGAATGAATGACAGAACCAGCCATTCGTTATCGTTTAATAAAGAAAGAAAAACATACTGGTGCCCGTTTAGGGGAGATCATCACCCCCCACGGAACATTTCCAACACCAATGTTTATGCCTGTAGGAACGTTAGCGACAGTAAAAACCATGTCACCAGAGGACTTAAAAGAAATGGGAGCCGGAGTGATTTTGAGCAATACTTATCATTTATGGCTACGTCCCGGCGATGATCTAATTGCAGAAGCTGGCGGCTTACATAAATTTATGAATTGGGACCAACCGATTTTAACAGATTCTGGCGGTTTCCAAGTATTCTCGTTAAGTGATATGCGTAAAATCACAGAGGAAGGGGTTCATTTTAGACATCATTTGAATGGGTCTAAATTATTCCTTTCTCCAGAAAAAGCAATCAATATTCAAAATAATCTAGGCTCTGATATTATGATGAGTTTCGATGAGTGTCCGCCGTTTGATGAAAGCTATGATTATGTGAAAAAATCAATTGAGCGTACGTCACGCTGGGCAGAACGTGGATTGAAAGCTCACGCCAACCCAGATCGTCAAGGATTATTTGGCATCATTCAAGGTGCTGGATTTGAAGATCTACGACGCCAAAGTGCCAAAGATTTGATCAGTATGGATTTTCCCGGCTATTCGATCGGTGGTTTATCTGTTGGTGAACCAAAAGCTGAGATGAATCGTGTTTTGGACTTTACAACGCCTTTGATTCCTGACAATAAGCCAAGATACCTAATGGGAGTTGGAACAGCTGATTCGTTGATTGATGGGGTCATTCGTGGGATTGATATGTTTGACTGTGTATTGCCGACGAGAATTGCCAGAAATGGGACTTGTATGACCTCTAAAGGTCGACTTGTCGTTAAAAATGCGCAGTACGCAAGAGATTTCCGTCCGCTAGATGAGAAATGTGATTGCTATACGTGTAAAAATTATACTCGTGCTTATATCCGTCACTTGATCAAAGCGGATGAAACATTTGGTATCCGTTTAACTTCTTATCATAACTTGTATTTCCTATTGAATTTGATGAAACAAGTCCGTCAAGCGATCATGGATGACAATCTACTAGAATTTAGACAAGCATTTTTTGAAGAATATGGGTTTAACAAAAAGAATGCGAAAAGTTTCTAAAAAAATAATCAAAAGACTAGTGTTGTACACGAAATTTTGTTACAGTAAACTAGTGAATATAGGATAGAGAGGTGAATAGATAATGGGCGGAGGACTTTCGTTTATTTTACCATTAATTCTTTTAGCTGGAATGATGTTTTTTATGACACGTTCCCAAAAGAAACAACAAAATGAACGTCAATCACTTTTAGAAGCAATGAAAGTGGGCGATAATATTGTAACGATTGGTGGATTACATGGTGTGATCTCTGAAATCGACAATGACAAAAAAACTGTATTGATCGATTGTGAAGGAATCATCCTTGAATTTGATCGTGCAGCAATCAAAACTGTAAAACCAGGTACTGTGGTTACAAATGACAGTGACGTTACAGTTGTTGAGACAGAAGAAACAGTTGTTGAAGAACCAACAACAACTTCTGATAACGATGAAACGAAAGAATAAATTCCAGCTTGCTGGAATTTTTTCTTTCTAAATCTATTTAGGCTTCATACATAGTATAGGTATAGGTTTTAGAAAGAGGGCGAGAACCATCGAAAAGTTATCTTGGCACCAAAAATTCTTATTAAAAAAAGAATTAAAAATAAAATGCCACACTTTTCAACAGCTTGGTTATTCATCAGTTAACGAGACAGAATTGATGAACTATCTTGTTTCTTATCGTTGGAAAAAGCAAGCTCCACCATCGATCAAAGCGTGTCGAGAAGACATTTTACATATTGAGCCAAACGAATTTTTCGATTACCAGCAACTAATTGCACAAACAAGTAGTCTGACAATCAAAGATTGGCAAGACCTAACGGATCTATTCTAATGAAGAATAGATTCTTTTTTTCTTTTTGTATAATAAAAAGCGCTTACTTGAAAAAATGGATAAAAAAGTCGTTAAATGTGAAAAAAATCACAATAAAACTATTTACAAGAAAAAAATAATGTTGTATGATGTTTATGTGAAATAGTTAACAAACAAAAATAAATTATATATTTTTCTAGGAGGATCACAATGGCTAAAACAATGAAGAAAGAAGATACCAAAACAACTGATGTATCAGCGATGATCGACGAGTTGGCAAAAAAAGCAAATGTTGCTTTAAAAGAAATGGAAGACTTCGATCAAGAAAAAGTTGACCACATTGTGCACCAAATGGCAATGGCGGCATTAGACCAACATATGCCTTTAGCAAAAATGGCTGTGGAAGAAACAGGCCGTGGGATTTACGAAGATAAAGCAATTAAAAATATGTACGCTTCTGAATATATTTGGAACAGCATTAAACATGATAAAACAGTCGGTGTAATCAATAAAGATGACCAAACAGGATTGATTGAAATCGCTGAACCAGTTGGTGTAGTTTGTGGGGTAACACCAACAACGAATCCAACATCAACAACTATTTTTAAAGCCTTGATTTCAATTAAAACACGTAACCCGATCGTATTCGCGTTTCACCCAAGTGCGCAAAAATGTTCTGCAGAAGCTGCTCGTATCGTTCGTGATGCAGCCATCAAAGCAGGTGCTCCTGAAAACTGTGTACAATGGATCGAACAACCATCACTAGAAGCAACTTCTGGTTTGATGAACCATCCGGGAATCGCCATCGTTTTAGCCACTGGTGGTGCAGGTATGGTGAAATCAGCTTACTCAACTGGTAAACCAGCATTAGGAGTAGGACCTGGTAATGTCCCTTCTTATATTGAAAAATCAGCTAAAATCAAACGTGCAGTAAACGATTTGATTGTTTCAAAATCATTCGATAATGGGATGATTTGTGCTTCTGAACAAGCTGTGATCGTAGATAAAGAAATTTATGCAGCTGTTAAAGCTGAATTTGAAGCACATCAAGTGTACTTCGTAAAACCAAATGAATTACAAAAACTTGAAGATGCAGTAATGAACGAAGGTAAATATGCAGTTAATCCTGCAATCGTTGGTTACTCTGCTGAGCACATCGCTGATCTAGCAGGGATCAAAGTACCAAAAGGAACAAAAATCTTAGTTGCAGAAATCGAAGGAGCAGGTGCTGAATACCCACTTTCTCGTGAAAAATTATCACCAGTTCTTGCAATGATGAAAGCAAAAAATACAGACCATGCCTTTGACCTATGTGAAGCAATGCTTGAATTAGGCGGCCTAGGACATACTGCTGTGATCCATACAGAAGACGAAGATTTACAAGTGAAATTCGGTTTACGCATGAAGGCTTGCCGTATCTTGGTAAACTCTCCATCTGCCGAAGGCGGAATCGGAAATATCTACAACGAAATGATTCCATCATTGACATTAGGTTGCGGATCATATGGTAAAAACTCTGTCTCTAAAAACGTATCTGCTGTCAACTTGATCAACGTCAAAACTGTAGCGAAACGGAGAAATAATATGCAATGGTTTAAATTACCACCAAAAATTTTCTTTGAAAAAAATTCATTACAATACCTACAAAAAATGGAAAATGTTGAACGTGTTATGATCGTTTGTGACCCAGGTATGGTTCAATTCGGTTATGCTGATACAGTTCGTAAAGAATTACAAAAACGTAAAAATGATGTTCAAATCGAAGTTTTCTCAGCTGTAGAACCAAACCCATCAACAAATACAGTTTACGCTGGAACAAAAGTGATGGTTGATTTTGAGCCTGATACGATTATTGCTTTGGGTGGCGGATCTGCAATGGATGCAGCTAAAGGAATGTGGATGTTCTATGAGCACCCAGATACAGAATTCTTTGGAGCAAAACAAAAATTCTTGGATATCCGTAAACGTACGTACAAAATCGACAAACCAGTTAAAACACAGTTTGTATGTATTCCAACAACATCAGGTACGGGTTCAGAAGTAACGCCATTTGCGGTTATTACTGATAGCGAAACACACGTTAAATACCCATTAGCAGATTATGCATTGACACCAGATGTTGCGATCATTGATCCTCAATTTGTAATGTCAGTTCCAGCTTCTGTAACAGCGGATACTGGTATGGATGTCTTAACACATGCAATCGAGTCTTACGTTTCAGTTATGGCTTCTGATTACACACGTGGATTAAGCTTACAAGCAATCAAATTAGTCTTTGAACACTTAGAAAACTCAGTGAAACGTCCAGATGCTGAAAGTCGTGAAAAAATGCATAATGCATCAACAATGGCTGGTATGGCTTTTGCCAACGCATTCTTAGGAATTTGTCACTCAGTAGCACATAAAATTGGTGGAGAATATGGGATTCCTCACGGACGTACAAATGCGATTTTATTACCGCATATCATCCGTTACAATGCCAAAGATCCTTCAAAACATGCAATGTTCCCTAAATATGATTACTTCCGTGCAGACACAGATTACGCTGATATTGCGAAATTCTTAGGTCTTAAAGGAAAAAATACAGCAGAATTAGTGGATGCATTAGCAACAGCTGTTTACGATTTAGGTGTATCTGTTGGAATCGACATGAACTTGAAAGCACAAGGTGTGACACAAGAAATTCTTGATTCAACTGTTGATCACATGGCAGAATTAGCGTATGAAGATCAATGTACAACAGCAAATCCAAAAGAACCGTTGATCAGTGAATTGAAACAAATCATCATTGATGCCTACAATGGTTAATTGAATAAATTAAGAAGAGTAGCTGAAAAGTTGCTCTTCTTTTTTTATTTAGCAGTATAATAAAAGTAAAAGATGCGAAGGAGTGGGACAAAATGATTATTAGAGCAGTAAAAATAGAAGATGCCAAAGCAATCAATCAGTTAAATACGTACCCGTTAAATCATGAATATCCACTAGAAGATGCTAAAAGACAATTGATCTATTTAGTATCTTCGCCAACGAATCAATTATTTGTAAGCGTTATAGATGAAAAAGTAGTTGGTTATATTCAGTTAAGTGAATATGTTTGTACTTATGGTCCCAAACTGATGAATATTATGGCGCTTGTTGTAAATGAAGATATTCATGGTCAAGGGATAGGCAAATCATTACTGAATCATGCCGAACTGTGGGCAAAAGAAAACAATGCTGAAGGTATTCGCTTAAATTCAGGTGTTGAAAGAACGAAAGCGCATAAATTTTACGAACATCAAGGATATAAAAGAGTTAAAAACCAAGTGAATTTCAGAAAATTGTTTGATTAAAGAAGATATAAATAGCTGGCGTAATGAATAAAATTGTCTATTGACAAAGTAAATTATGAAATGCTACCATGAATAAATAACAAAGAAGAAAGGAGGGAGCAAAATGACAATGAGTCAATTCAAAATATGTAAAAGTCAGAAATGGGTTGTAGAGCTTTATCTTATATTGAAGCAATGGCAAAAGTTATTTTTGCTCTCTTTCGGTATATAGAGCTATTTAAGTTAAGTTCTTAGATAGATAACCGTCAATCATTTTTGATTGGCGGTTTTTTGCTGAAATTTTATGGAGGTGAATCCAATGAGTGGAAGAAAAGGAAACAAACAAAGCGGCTAAGGAATGCGGCCGACATTTTGCATTCCAGACAATAAAAAGAGAACGAGGAATCAGAATGTTAACAATTAAAGGGAAATATAACGAAGCACAAGTATTCACAGACATGTTAGATGATAATACGATCGGACAAATTATGTCTTTATGTAATCAAGAATTTGCTAAAGAAAGTCAAATCAGAATCATGCCGGATACTCATAGCGGCTCAGGGTGTGTGATTGGCACAACGATGACGATCAAAGACAAAGTAGTTCCTAATTTAGTCGGAGTTGATATCGGCTGTGGCTTGCATGTTGTGAAATTAAACAAATCGATTAAAACAAATTTTGATAAATTAGATCGAATCATTCGTACCAGAATCCCTAGTGGTTCTAAGTCACATGATAAAAAACAACATGAGTTTGAATTAGGAAAGATCCATGCGCCGATCCACAAAGGTTGGGCTTTAAGAAGTTTAGGGACACTTGGTGGTGGCAATCATTTTATTGAAGTGAACGAAGGAACAGATGGTTTATATTTAGTGATCCATAGCGGCAGTCGTGTTTTAGGCAAAGAAATCGCTGAATATCATCAAGAAGTAGCCTATCAAAAGTTATCACAACAAAGAAAAGCTTTAAAAATAGCTGCAACTCACGCGAAACAAAAGGGTGATACTGAAAGAGCTCATGAACTACAATTAGCACGAGAATCAGTAAAAATGCCCTATGAGCTATCGTATGTAACCGCAGATGATTTAACGAACTACCTAGAAGATATGAAAATTGCACAAGCATATGCCGCTATGAACCGTAAAATCATGGCTGAAACAATTCTTAAAGGCATGAAATGGAAAAAAGCTGTCATAGAATCGTTTGATTGTCCTCATAACTATATTGATTTAGAAAACAACCTTCTGAGAAAAGGGGCTGTCTCTGCCAAGCTTGGTGAAAAAATCATCGTACCCTTGAATATGAAAGATGGTAGTATTTTAGCGACAGGCATTGGCAATCAAGATTGGAATCAATCAGGTCCTCATGGCGCAGGAAGACTATTGAGTCGCTCACAAGCCAAGGCAAAAATCAGCTTAGAAAGTTATCAGCATGCTATGAAACATGTCTGGACGACCTCTGTTTCAAAGAAAACGATCGATGAAGCACCCAAAGCGTATAAGCCAAAGAAACAACTAATGGAAGACGTCAAAGAAACAATGATTATTCAAGAAGTGATTCGACCACTGTATAATTTCAAAGGGTGACAAAAAAGACAAGAATATTTTTAAAACAGCTAAAGCTTCTATTATAATAAAAGACAGAACAGATCTAGTTGAAAAGACCGCGAAAATCAGTTTTATCAAGAAAGGATGATCCAAGATGTCTAAATTTTCTCCATGTTTATGGTTTGATGGAAAAGTTGAAGAAGCTGCTGAATTTTATGTCAATGCATTTGAAGAGAGTAAAATCAATAAAGTCGATTACTATGTGGATAGTGAACATCAACCCAAAGGTTCTGTTTTAACTGTGACGACAACCTTAGCAGGGCAAGAAGTTATTTTATTAAATGGGGGACCTGAATTTAGCCTAACACCAGCAATTTCGTTCTTTGTAGAATGTGAGACAGAAGCACAAATCGACAAGCTATGGGAAACATTAAGTCATAATGGGGAAGTATTGATGGAATTTGGGGAATACCCGTTCAGCAAGAAATATGGTTGGCTGAAAGATCAATATGGTGTTTCATGGCAGTTAGTTTTAGCGGAAACGCCACAATCGATCGCACCTAGTTTTTTATTTGTGGGAGCACAATTTGGCAAAGCAGAAGAGGCAATGCATCAATGGATCGAAATCTTTGGTGATGGTCAGGTTGAGTATGTCCAAAAAAATTCTGATGGTACTGTCGCACAAGCGTTATTTACAATGCATGGACAACCATTTAGGGTGATGGATAGCGGAGAAGCACATGATTTTACCTTTACAATGGGGACGTCATTTTATGTCTATTGTAAAGATCAGGCAGAAATCGATCAGCTATGGGAGGCTGTTACTGCCAAAGGCAAAGAATGGCCGTGTGGTTGGATGGAAGATGAGTATGGTGTGTGTTGACAAACCGTTACAACAGGTATGGACACGCTATTTGATAATTCAGATCCTGAAAGAGCCTATCGGGTAATAAAGGAATTGTATAAGATGAAACGAATCGATATTGCTGCGTTGAGAAAAGCGTATAAAGGATAAGAAAAAACTGGTTTTCATAGATACAAGAAGGTTTGGATTGGAGTCTTTTGGAAAAAGAAATAATAGTTTGACGTATAGTCATCGCGTAGGTGCTTACGCAGTGATTCAAAATCAAAATGGAGAATATTTGGTTGTGCAATCTTCCGATAAATACTTATTTTTAGTCGGAGGAGGAATTGAAAATGGTGAAGCTCCAATTGAAGCTTTAAAAAGAGAGGCGCTTGAAGAAATAGGTTTTAATTTAAGTATAGGTGAATTTATTGGAAAAGCTGAAAAACATTGGGTTTCTCCACAGTATCCTGATTTATCGCAACATAATATCGGTTATTTTTATGCTTGTACGCTTGCTAAAAAGGTTGCAGAGCCATTAGAAACAGAACCGATGCGTTGGGTGTCTTTAGAAACAATAGAGAAAAAGTTATTTCATGAACACCATTTATACATGTTAAAGAAAACGTTGTATTGAATCAAGTTAGAAATAATTAAAGTGAGTGGGACATGACTCTTTAAGTCATATCTCACTCACTTTTTCGTTTATTTACTCCTCTTAGCAAACGGCTGATAAGCAATTCCACGACTTTCACACCAATGAATGATCTCACCAGAAAAAATAATATCTGTCGTTGTAAGGTCACTCGTACTCTTTTTCCCAAGCAAGGTATACAACATTTTAAGTTCTTCTTCCCATTGCTGAACAAGTGCGATGGTGTCATCAACACCATTTTTCATTAATTGGTTTAAAATCGTTCCCGCAATGCCTACGCTTTTAGCACCAAGACTAAGAGCTTTAACAATATCTAATGATTGTCTCACTCCACCTGAAGCCAAAATAGTCAAGTCTCGTTGCCAATTGATCGATTCTAACAAGGAAAGGACGGTTGATTGGCCCCAGTCAGTTAAAAAGCCTAACTCTCGTTTTTTACGACGGGCATTTTCGATTTGGGTAAAACTAGTACCACCTTGACCACTGACATCAACAGCTTTTACGCCACGCAAGACTAATTGCTCAATCGTTTCACTACTCATACCAAAACCAACTTCTTTCACGATTACAGGTACGGATAGGTTTGAGACAATATCTTCAATAGTATCCAACCAACCATGGAAATCACGATCGCCTTCTGGCATGACTAGCTCTTGTGGAACATTCACGTGGATTTGCAATCCATCCGCCTGAAAAAGATCGACTGCTCTTTTCGCTTCATCTAAAGAAAGCCCAGCTCCAATATTGGCCCAGATCACACCAGTAGGATTTTCCTTACGCATGATTTGATAAGTATCAGCTAAACCAGGATTTTTTAAAGCTGCGTTGACTGAACCTGTCGCAACCATGACACCAGTTTCTCTAGCGATAATGCCTAATTGCTGGTTGATATCTTTTGCCCGTTCACTACCACCAGTCATGGCATTGATGTAAAACGGTTGTTTAAAGGTAAAATCAAAAAAGGTTGTTGAAATATCAACTTCGTCCAGCGCTATTTCTGAAAATGAATGATGAATGAATTTAATTTGATCGAAGTCATTCATTTTCTCTTTATGAAAAGCTTTTGCCAAAGAAATATGTTCATCTTTTCGATTCATTTTTTTCCTGCTTTCCGTAAAAATATACATGTAGTGGTAAAGGAGTGATCCCTTCTTTTTCCCATGAGCTCATCAACGGCAAAATGCCAGATTTTTGTTTAAAAATCACAATACCACAGTCACCACCGCCAGCACCAGATGATTTTGCAGCCCCGCCGCAAGTCTGAGCTAAGTTACATAATTTTTTAAGAGCGGGCGTTTCGATCGTAACACCTGTGAGCGATGTTAGTTGTTGCAGTAACTGTCGGTTTTTCCGAATTTGGGTTTGGATCAATGAAATATTTTCAGAGTCGAAACCTGTAATCATTGTCTCAACACACGTTTTACTGTCATCTAGAAATTTCTGATACGCATTTTTTTGAACTTCCTTTGATTGATTGACTTGATCTACTAGGTCAGAAGTAGAAGCCGGACTGCCGGTCCAACCAATCAGAAGACGTAATTTTTTGGGAACGGTCAAAGGTTTGATCATTAATTTAGGCCATGTTGCTTGAAGCAGAGCCGTCAGTGTTTGTTTTTGAGCTTGATCGTTGACCCATTGATGATCAAAAGTTGAAAAGGCGATCCAGCCACCGTAACAACTTGCAGCGATATCACCACAGGAACCATTTCCTTGGACTTCTAAATGTGCTAATGCAGAAAGTTTGAATATTTCTGCTTCAGATAGATCTAAATCATAGAACAGGCTTAATGATTTGACAGTTGCGACGGTCACAGCACCGCTTGAACCTAATCCGTATTTTCGACCATTTGAATTATCTAATTCACTGGTAACTTTTAAATGGTAAAAAGCAAGTTCTTTTTGTTGTTCTTGTGCATATTTTTCAGTTAAACGAATCGCCGCGAGTACATAATGAAAAGGATTTTCTCGAATATCAAGAACGAGTTCATTATTTCGTCTGGTCCAGCGTACAGGCAATGAACTGTATTGCGCTGATTGAATACTACCAACATTTTCAGCAGATTCAAGAGTGACTGTTACGAATTGATCTACTGCCACGATGATCGCTGGATGCCCAGGTTCAACAACTGCATATTCACCAGCAATAAATAACTTACCAGGTGTGGAAACTTCTATCATAATTCTTCCGACCTTTCTAGAGGGAGCAAAGTGATTTTTGGTCCTGCATGAGCCGTAATCAGTTGTTGCTCTGAAAAATGTTCTGCTAAAATATTCTTTAATGCAGCCAGATTTTTTTTCTCAACTAAAATTTTAACGTTTGGACCAGCGTCCATGGTAAAGTAGCAAGGTAGACCTTGTTCTCGTGCTGTGCGTACTAATTGCATGACGTTTAAACTTTCAGGCGACCAGTAGGTAAATGGTGGTACTGCTCCAAGGGTTGTACCATGCATACGCAATCCGTTCGCTTCAGTAACTGCACCAAGTTTATTAAAATCTTTTGCGGCGATTGCTTGTTTGGCAGTTGTTAAGTCTGCTTCAATTGTTTCTAGCCAACCAGAATAAAAACTTGATGTTTCAACAGTTCGTCTCATACCATCGCGACTAGAAATATCTTTGATACCATCATCAACTAACACAAAAAGCATCGCTAAATCATTTTCCCAACCATCTGCAGGGATTGCTTGAGCAAAAGAGGTTTGATCAGAGTCCCCTTTTTGCCATTCAGCAAATCCACCAAAAATACTGCGACAAGCTGAACCTGAACCACGGCGGGCCAATCGGGACAACTCTGTTTCATTAAATTGTAGATTTAAAGCTTCGCTACAGGCGCCGGCCAAAGCTGCTAACCCGCTAGCTGAAGAGGCTAAGCCAGCGGCTGTAGGGACAAAATTTTGACTTTCAACTTTAGCAAATAAAGCTAATTTATACTGCTCGCGGACGAGGTCTAAGAATTTTGACACTTTAGCTGTTTGCTTAGGATTTTGTAATTTGTCATTTAAGAAAAATGTATCTTTTGTCAATGTTTCATCAAAAATCACCGTAGTTTCTGTATAAAAAGCATCAAGGGTCAAAGAAAGACTGTTATTCATTGGTAAAATCAATTGTTCATTTTTTTTGCCCCAATATTTGATCAAGGCGATGTTTGTATAGGCTCGTGCTTTTCCAGCATACATTAATTGTTCACTCCTAATGATTGAATCCAGGTCGCTACTGCGCCGGTGTTTTTTAAAGCAGCGGCGATTTTTTCCGCTTGTTCTTTCGATTCAGCTAAAGAAATCATACAACCGCCACGGCCGCCTCCTGTTAGTTTGGCACCAATTGCACCATTTTCACGAGCTGTTGTAACTAATCGGTCTAATTGCTCATTACTGACAGTTAATGCTTTAAGTTGCTCTTGTGCTTGGTTCATACTATTTCCTAAAGCTAAAACATTATCTGCCAAAATGACTTGTTTAGCAAGTCTAGTCAAACGGCCTAGCTCAGTAATATGTTGTGCGATTTTAGCTTTATCCTGCTCAAAAAGTTTCGCAACATCGCTGACGGCAGCTCTGGTCTGGCCTTTGATACCTGTATCAGCAACAATTAAAAAAGCATTGGAAACATTCATTGGAAATGATTCTAAGGGCTGTCCTTTTATGAAAAATAGGGAGTCATTCCCACTAGTTGCTGCAGCATCAATGCCACTGGGATTTCCATGAGCTATTTTTTCAGCCCGGTTCACTAAAGGCAACAATACCTCTTTGGTGCATGTTACATCAAAGTAATCAAATAAAGCACGGACGATCGAAACCGCTGCTGCCGCACTGGAACCCATACCACGCTCGGCTGGAATCGTACTAGTAATTGTGATTTTTAACGTTGTATTTTCTTGGTGAAGAGCAATCAGTGTTTGGTTGACTGCTTCTTTGATGCTTTTTAATGGTGACGGAACATCTGCAAGATTTCCTGAAAAGTAAAGGCAATCTAATGTCATGGCAGTACTAGGCTCAACTGTTGTTGCTATAAACGTTTCTTGAAAAGGAAACGCAATAGCTGGTTCTCCGTAAACAACAGAATGTTCCCCCATCAGGATAATTTTTCCAGATGCTTGTCCGTGTCCTATTTTTTCTTTATACATAGTAATAAACAGTCCTTCTATTTAAATATCAGATGTGTCGTGATCCAAGGTGCGGCGTAAAGAATCATGAATTGAACGCCATAATTTACGCCCATCTCATTAAGAGTACCACAAACGATTCCTACGAGCAAAACACCAAAAATATTGATCAAACCAGCGTCCATATAAGCTAACAATAAAATAAACCCAATAAATAATCCCAAAATGGCTTCATGGGGAATCTTTTTCAAAACGAATATTGTCATCTGGCGAGCATATTTCATCGCAATGAAGTACGTAATGGCAGAAGCCAAGATTCCGGCAAAAAGAATAGCAAAAATAAATTCCCAGCGACTTAATAGATGATGGAGATTATGTTCTAGCGTAAAAACAGGTGGTGCATTGAATAAGGCGTTGGCAGGGCCGACTGCTACTGGTGATAAGGGAATGCCTAAAGCAATCAGTGGAATGATTACGCCTGAAAGATAAGTCGCATGAGATAAGGCGCTCATAGAAGTAATTGCCATACTTGCTTTTTTGACAGGATCTTTTTCTTTATTTGCAACTGCCTCACCAAATAGAATCGTCAAACCGACTGGGCTTAAAAAGAAGAGAAAGTTTGAAAGCAATGACACGACAATACTTGTCCCAGCTTCTTTTTTAGTAATTGTTTGAAAAGTGTGCCGTGAAGCTTGTTTTCCATCTGTTTTGTTCAACTTGATTTTACTTATTTCATGTCGCGGTAAGGCATCTCGATTTTGTTTATTTAACAATCCTAATAAAGAAACGAGTAAAGGACCGATCGTGATTCCTAAAAAGAAAGAGACCGTCACATTTTTTTCTTGAGGAACAGCCCCGATTCCCCAATATAGATAACGTAGCCCCTGAAACAATAATCCGAGTGGGATAATACTTAGCAAAGCGAGTAATTTATTTTTCCCAATCAATGATAAAAAAATTGCTCCGAAAACAAATAATAATGGGGCATATGCTTTCACAGAATCTGAAAAAGGCGCCAAAATATTTGCTAAAAGCAAACTTACAGGTATAGCAACGGCAGTTCCGATAACAGAACCTGTTGCCATTTTTTTAATACTAGTTGTTGCTAGTCCCCGTTCTTTAAGGTATAAAGCATGCTCGATCATCGGTGTTGACATCACGCCACCAGGTAAACCAACTAATGCAGTTGGAATAGCATTCATTAAATTTAAGGTAATGATCGCAGCTATGAAAAACGTTAAAACGATGATCGGCTGTACACCTGCTAAAACAATAGCTAGTGTGACAGGCATCAAAACAGAAGTTTCATCCGTTCCTGGGACAAAACCTATAAATGTATATAAAACGACAGCTCCGATCACGGCTAGCAGCATTTGAAAGAGTAGTCCAACATCCATTAGTCGTCGTCCTCCATGATCACAATTCGTTTTGGTTTAATTAAAAAGGTACTAATAATGAAACCCAAAACAGCTCCACCTAGCCCAAAAAAAAGTTGTTTCGTTGTATCATGTGCAGGGGCAAGAAAAAAACTCCCCATCGTTGTGCCACTGCAAATAGCTATCGCTATAATCAAATCTTTTAAATCAACTAGGTCACCCCAAAGCTCGATCAGCTTCTTGTTCATTTATAATCCCCCCAATGGACTGTTTGAGAATCGTTCTCAAGCTATACTAGTGTACCAAAAAAGTATATGAAGTAAAATGTTTAGATTCTATTTCATAAGAAAATTAACATCTTATTAATAATCTGCACAAGAAAAAGAGAACAACCGAGACTGCGATAAGCACTGTTTCGATGGTTCCCATTTTCTATCCTCTATTCATCAATGATTAATCCCAAGCCGGCTGCAATTGTAATGGCCTGTTCTTGAGTTACTTTCAATCCTTTTAGTAATTCTTGAGAGAAAGCAATTTTTTCAAAAGTACTCTTTGTTAAATCAAGATCAGCCAATTTTGTATGGAACCAATTACTTCCAGTCAAGGAACAGCTATCAAACAAAAGGTGATTCCACGTTACTTCAACAAATTCTGTATCATTTAAGCTTGTACGCTTGAATTGAACCACTTTTTGATTTGTAGCGCTAAAGGAAGAATAGTCAGCCAAGCAGTCTTCAAAAAGACAATCACGCAAATAGCTTTCTGCAAAATTCGTACCTGTCAGTTTGCATTGTCGAAAATGAACCTGATGAAAACTAGCGCCGATCCATTCGGTGTTAGAAAGGTCGCAATGATCGAAAATCACATTACTACATTCAAAACGTTCCAAGTGATTTCGATTCATCGTGATTTTTTCAAATTGACACTCTCTAAAAACTAAATTACGTACATCTTGATAACTAAGATCTTGTTCTTTTAATATCAATCCTTCAATAATGACTTCATCATCTAATGAAATGAAATCAGTTTCAGTTAACTGAGGCAATAAAGGGGCAACGGGTTTTTTGAGTTTCATGACTAAAACCTCCAAATTTTATATGATAGATTGAGTGTCATTATTCTGTTTCTTTATCTAAGTTTTCATTTAATTGATAAGCACGATTATAGAACTTTAAGCAAGTCGTCAGTACAAAAGCGCCTAAAAGTCCTAAAAGACTTCCTAAAACAATCCCAATCAAACGATAATTCAGCAAGCTAACTAAATATTGATGACGGGCTAAATTTGCCAATAATAAAGCCATAGGTGTTGTAAAAAAGTTTGCAATCGTATAATTTCGTTTAATGAAAAATTCTACAGTCAAAAAGAAAAAGCAAATTAGAAAAATGGTTTCTAATGAAGTAAATGAAATGCTTAATAGAAGAGCCGCAATCAATAAACCGATCATAGTACCCAAAATCCGCTGAATATTACGATGCATCACAGCACGTAAGTTATCACCTTGTAAAACTGCAGCACAGGAAACAATCATCCAATATGCATTCGTTAGATGCAATGACTGGCTGATATAAGTTGCCAAAAATAAAATAGCAGCATAATGTAGAGCATCAAGTAGGGCAGCGGGATCAGTATAGAGTCGTTCCTGCAAAGAAATTTTATTTTGTGGTACAGGGGTTTCACCTTCAATAAAGTATAAGATAAACGCAACTACAAGAGAGGTCAAAACACCTAGTAAAACATAACTCATCATAGTAGGAACTCTATCTAAAGGAATCTTAGTACCACTTCCCATAGCCGTTACCATGACAATAAAAAAAGCCCCTGGCTTAGCGATCCTATATAGCCTAAAAATGATCCGGGCACTAAAGCTGACCAAAGCAATGGCAATTGGAATGACCCAAGGAATATGGGTACTAAGAACGCCCACAAGATTTCCAAAAAGTAAAAAACCACCAACAGAACTTAAAAGGGTCAATAACTCCTTTAATGGAAGAGTTTGATAATAAAGGAACGTAAAAATCCCTAATGAACCAAAACTACCAATCAATAAATTATTGGAAAAATAACCAATGAATAAGGGGACAGCCATACAAATACCTGCGCCAATCAGGCGAAAAGGTGCTTTTTGTGGTTTATGAAATGTAGTTAATTCTTTGAAAAAAGATGAATGGTGCATCTGATCACTCCTTTTTAATAATATGAAAAATAGCACTCAAATTACTTGATGCTAAGCTGTAAAAATAAATCAACATTGTCTGTGATTATCAAAATACATTCCCTCTATTACTAATCTAACATATTTATTTATAAGAAGACAATCGCTTTTTCTTTAATCTAGCTATACGGGCTAGTTTTCGAAAAAAAGAGAAAACTTGAATGTAACCAAAAACATGGCTCTCATATTTTCCTGTTTTTTAAACGGGGCTGAAACAGCTCATTCAGCCTTCTATAGCCTTTTCTAAGAAATTACTTCTAATGTAGACATAATTTAATGATGGATGTATTAAAAAAAAATAAGATTATTCTTGATTTTTTAATTTAAAAATTGTAAACTATAGCTCAGAACAATAAATAATTATTAAATTCTGATTTTTCAGAAAATAATCAAGGTCTTATCAGGGAGGAAAAAAGAATGAAGTTAAAAAAATCATTTGCTTTTGGATTCATCACTTTATTTAGTTTAACACTCGCAGCGTGTGGTAATGGCGGTGGAAATACAGACGATTCAGGCAGCTCAAAAGAGGCTGACGGCAAAGCGAGCGGAGAGCAAATTTTCCGTATCAACGAACAACAAGAAATGCCAAGTGCGGATCCCTCGTTAGCGACTGATGAAGTTAGTTTTACAGCACTGAATAATGTTTATGAAGGAATCTACCGTTTAGATGCTAAAAATAAACCACAACCAGCAGGTGCTGCTGAAAAAGCAGAGATGAGTGAAGATGGTCTTGTTTACAAAATCAAGTTAAACGAAGACGCTAAATGGTCTGATGGAAAACCTGTAAAAGCAGAAGACTATGTTTATGGATGGCAACGCACGGTTGATCCAGCAACAGCTTCAGAATATGCATCCCTATATAGTGCCGTTAAAAATGGCCAAGAAATCATGGATGGCAAAAAAGATAAATCAGAATTAGGAATCAAAGCAGTCGGTGATTATGAGTTAGAAGTGACCTTACAACAAGTAACACCATTTATGGATTATTTATTCGCATTCCCATCATTCTTCCCGCAAAGACAAGATGTTGTGGAAAAATATGGTGCTAAATTTGCTGCTAATAGTGAAAATGCCGTTTATAATGGACCATTTACTTTAGCTGATTTTGATGGACCAGGAACAGATACAGAATGGTCTCTTAAAAAGAATAAAGAATACTGGGATAATAAGACAGTTAAATTAGACGAAGTTAAAGTAAGCGTAGTGAAAGAAGCCCCTACATCATTGAATCTTTTCCAAGATGGTCAAGTGGATGAAGTTGTATTGAGCGGAGAATTAGCACAACAAATGGCGAGTGATCCAGAATTTGTTATCGAAAAAGAAGCATCAACTCAATACATGGAATTAAACCAACGTGAAGATAATTCACCATTTAAAAATGAAAATCTAAGAAAAGCAATTTCGTATTCAATCGATCGTAAATCATTAGTTGAGTCAATCTTAGGAGATGGTTCAGTAGAACCAAAAGGACTTGTTCCAGCAGATATGTCAACAAGCCCTAAAGGAGATAAAGATTTTGCTGATGAAGCAGGCGATGAAATTGCTCACGACGAGAAAAAAGCCAAAGAATACTGGGAAAAAGCGAAAAAAGAATTGGGTATCACTAAATTGGATATGGACATCCTATCGTCCGATACAGACTCTTCTAAGAAAACAGTAGAGTACTTGCAAGGAGCTATCCAAGATACTTTAGATGGCGTAAAAGTGACTGTTAGTCCGGTACCATTTGCTGTTCGTTTAGATCGTTCAAACAAAGGAGACTTTACGACTGTAATAGGTGGTTGGGGAGCAGATTATGCTGATCCAAGTAGCTTCTTGAATCTGTTTGAAACAGGAAATTCTTATAACCGTGGTCACTATAGTAGTCCTGAATATGACAAAAATGTTAAAGCAGCAGCGACAACCAATGCGAATGATCCTGAAAAACGTTGGGATAATATGATCGATGCTGAAAAAGTTATTATGGATGATATGGGTGTCGTTCCACTTTACCAAAGAGCACAAGCTCGTATGCGTTCTGAAAAAGTTAAAGGAATTGCATTCCACCCAGCTGGACCAAAATTTGATTACAAATGGGCGTATATCTCAGAATAATCAAAATGGATAGTCAATAGCAAAAAGGACCTTTGCCCTCTTTGAATAAAAAGGCAACGGTCCTCTTGCTATCTGTGCTCATAAAAAGTAAAATAATAAAGAAACAATAGAGACAATCAGTAACATACCACCAGTTTCAAGCCAGTAAAGCTGATGTGCTTTGCCGATTTCAGAAAATGGAATGAATTCTTTCGGTTCATTTTTCTTTTTAAAACGAAAATGCATTTTCATAAAACGTTGGGAATTATCAAAAAATCCTGAGGACATAATCCATAAGGCCAAACCGATAATCAGAAAGAACAATGAAACAATGAAGAAGGTATCAGATACGGAACGGATAGTCAGCGATTGATTTATCAATAGGTAAGTGAAAATGCCGATGCTTGAGACCGCTGAGGTGATTAAAGGCCATTTAAAGTTTTTCATGTGCTCATCCTTACTTAATTTTCTATCCTTACTTTATCGAAAAAAGCTGATGAAGTCAAAATAATCTCGGAGGTGTCATTCTTGAACAGTTTTGGAAAATATTTTCTTAAACGGGTCTTCTTTATGATCATCACATTGTGGTTGATCGCAACGATTACGTTTTTCTTAATGCAATTATTACCAGGTACTCCTTATACCAACCAAGAAAAGCTTAGTCCAGAAACAATCGCTATGTTGAATAAGCAGTCTGGGTTAGATAAACCAGTCATCGTTCAATATGGAATTTACTTAAAGAACCTTCTAGTTGGTGACTTTGGTATTTCGTTCCAATTTAAAAACCAACCTGTAGCAAAACTTTTAGCAGGTCGTATTGGACCATCCGTCCAATTAGGTGCGCAAGCTATTGTCTTTGGTACGCTAGTCGGTATTCTACTAGGAATCATTGCAGCAATGCGCCAAAATACATGGGTTGATACATTAGCTACGTTGATGGCAATCTTAGGACGTTCCATTCCTAACTTCGTCTTTGCGGTATTGTTGCAGTATATTTTTGCCATGAAATTAAAAGTATTACCAATCGCAATGTGGAATGGTTTTGCTTATACGATTTTACCGACGATTGCGTTGGCAATGAGCCCGATGGCTGATTCCGCCAGGTTTATTCGAACGGAAATGGTTGAAGTTTTACATAGTGACTATGTAGAGTTAGCCCGTGCTAAAGGTTTGAGCCGTTGGCAAGTAGCCGTGAGACATGGACTTAGAAACAGTTTGATTCCGTTGATTACCTTACTGGGACCATTGGCTGTTGGCTTGATGACAGGATCTTTAGTTGTTGAAAATATTTTCGCTATCCCAGGTATTGGGGAACAGTTCGTAAAATCAATCATGACCAATGACTATCCAACAATCATGGCTGTAACGATTTTATATTCTGCTTTATTAGTATTTGTAATCTTAATCGTTGATTTACTTTATGGATTGATTGATCCAAGAATTCGTGTTTCAGGAGGTGCCAAAGGTTAATGGAAACAGTTGACTTAAACAATGTCCCAGAAAAAATCAAAAACATACCTGCAAATGACTTCCAGCCTTTGGATACATCAACAACCAAGGAACGTGAACGAATTGCAACGCCGTCACTAAGCTTTTTACAAGATTCTTGGCGTCGTTTGAAAAAGAATAAAGCTGCTGTAATTTCGTTGATTTTACTCGGAATCATCATCTTTATTTCAATTATAACAATTTGGGTTTCACCTCATGACCCAACCCAACAAAATGTAGCATACATCAACTTACCACCGCGTATTCCATTTTTAGATAGTATCAATGGATTTAACGGAACAGCAAATGTTGCAGGTAAGATGGTAGATAAATACGCTCAAGCGAATGTTCCGGATAACGTCAACTTTTACCTTGGAACCGATGGTTTAGGTCGTGACGTATTGAGTCGTTTATTTATGGGAACTCGTATCTCATTATTGATTGCATTTATCGCAGCATTACTTGATATTACGATCGGTGTAACATACGGTTTGATCTCAGGATTGTTAGGTGGACGTGTCGATACAGTAATGCAACGTATCTTGGAAGTTCTTTCAGGAATTCCTAACCTTGTTGTGATGATTTTGATGCTGACTGTTTTTGATCCAGGTATTTTGTCAATCGTATTAGCGATGGTGATTACCAACTGGATTTCAATGGCCAGAATCGTTCGGGCTCAAACCTTGAAATTAAAAGATCAAGAATTTGTTTTAGCTGCCCAAACATTAGGAGAATCTCGTTTGAAGATCGCTGTTAAACATATTTTACCGAATATTTCCAGCGTAATTATTGTTCAAATGATGTTCAGTATCCCGTCAGCAATTTTCTTCGAAGCGTTTCTAAGTTTCATCGGTTTAGGATTAAGACCGCCGACCGCTTCACTTGGAACATTATTAAATGAAGGGTATAAAACGTTCCGTTTCCTTCCATATTTGATGTGGATTCCTGCCGTAACCTTGTCAGTCGTAATGATTTGTTTCAACTTGTTAGCTGACGGACTACGTGATGCCTTCGATCCTAAGATGAAAGAGTAGAGTGAATGACTATGGAAAAAGTATTAGAAGTAAAAGACTTACAGATTTCTTTTGATACGTTTGCTGGAAAAGTAAATGCTATTCGTGGTGTGAGCTTTGAATTGTTCAAAGGGGAAACTCTTGCAATCGTAGGAGAATCTGGTAGTGGTAAATCAGTGACTACTAGAAGTATCATGCGATTATTGAGCAGTAATGCAAACATTGATAATGGAGAAATTCTGTTTAAAGGTGAAGATATCGTACACAAAACGGAAAAACAAATGCAAACCATTCGTGGGAAAGAAATTGCGATGATTTTCCAAGACCCAATGACATCATTGGATCCAACAATGCCGATCGGCAAGCAAGTAGCTGAATCGTTGATCAAACACAATAAAGTATCGAAAAAAGAAGGTCTTGATCAAGCATTAGAATTATTGAAATTAGTGGGAATTCCAAATGCTGAAAAACGTTTGAAAAATTACCCACATCAATTTTCAGGTGGACAACGTCAACGGATCGTGATCGCGATTGCATTGATTTGTTACCCAGAAGTTCTAATTGCGGATGAACCGACTACAGCTTTGGATGTAACGATTCAAGCTCAAATTTTAGAATTATTAAAAGACTTACAACAAAAAATCAGCACATCCATCATCTTTATCACTCATGATTTAGGGGTTGTAGCAAATGTTGCTGATCGTGTAGCAGTTATGTATGGCGGGCGTTTAGTAGAAGTGGGAACATCAGAAGAAATCTTCTATAATCCACAACATCCATATACGTGGGGGCTACTTGGATCAATGCCAACAATGGAAGGAACCGAAGATAAGCTATATGCGATTCCTGGTTCACCTCCTGATTTGTTAGATCCACCAAAAGGGGATGCTTTCTACCCTCGTAACGAATTTGCAATGAAGATCGATGCAGAAGAAGCACCACCTTATTTTGAAGTATCACCAACTCATAAAGCTGCAACGTGGTTATTAGCACCACAAGCACCAAAAATCACCCCTCCAGCTGAAATTGCAAGACGTTGGGCGATTTACGCTGAACGTCATAATACGACTGCAGGAGGCGTTAAATAATGAGTGAAAAAAGAAAAGTACTTTTAGATGTTAAAGGATTAAAACAATATTTTAACGTTGGTCGTCCTGACGAAGTAAGAGCGGTTGATGATATTAGTTTTCATATCTATGAAGGAGAAACTTTCGGATTAGTTGGCGAGTCTGGTAGTGGTAAATCAACGACTGGCCGTAGCGTGATCCGTTTATACGATCCTACTGATGGTGAAATCATTTTTGATGGAGATGATATCAGTAAAATTCGTTCAAAATCAGCAATGCAAGCATTTCGTCGTGAAGTGCAAATGATCTTCCAAGATCCATATGCTTCGTTGAATCCTAGAATGAAAGTCAATGATATTATCGCTGAAGGAATCGACATCAATCATTTAGCGAAAGATGCAGCTGAACGCGAATCAAAAGTCAACGAATTATTAAAAGTTGTTGGTCTTGACCCGAGTCATGGTACACGTTATCCACATGAGTTTTCAGGTGGACAACGTCAACGTATCGGGATTGCCAGAGCATTGGCTGTTGATCCACGCTTTATCATTTGTGATGAGCCAATTTCAGCATTGGACGTTTCAATCCAAGCGCAAGTAGTTAATTTATTGCAAGACTTGCAAAAAGATGCTGGTCTGACTTACTTGTTTATTGCCCATGATTTATCAATGGTTAAACATATTAGTGACCGTATCGGTGTGATGCATAGCGGAAGGTTATTGGAAATGGGTTCAAGTGATGATGTGTATAATTTTGGTGTACATCCGTATACAGAAAGTTTATTATCCGCTATCCCACTACCTGATCCAGATTATGAACGGACGCGTAAACGGATCGTCTATAAGCCGCAACCAGAAGACAATAAAGAACGTAAACTAAGAGAAATCACACCTGAGCATTATGTGTATTGTTCAGAAGATGAAGTTGACGTTTATCGCAAGAAAATTGAAGAGAAAAAAGCCCAAGCGAATCACGAGTAGTTTGGCAAACTAAATACTAGCTAAGAAAATCAATCTGTTTTTCTTAGCTAGCATTTTTAAAAGGTCAGATGAATGAACAAGTTTTCATTGTGACGTAATCATTTTGAACTAGCTTCGTGAGACAGCTCTCTCGGCAAGTAGATAAATATAGTGAAAGATAGAAACCATCTTTAAATATATTCCCTAACTTGCTCAAGAGCTAGACGTCTCATTCAGCTTTTTATTGGTAGGGTGGGATTTTAATGAAGGTGTTAAAAGCGTATAAATATAGGCTTTACCCTACTTCAATACAGGAAGAATTTATTAAAAAAACTTTTTCTTGTGTAAGGCTTGTGCATAATCTTTTGTTGCAGGAACGGATTCAGTTATATAAGCAGCTGAAGGAAAATCCTGATTTAAAAGTTAAGTTGCCAACACCTGCTCAATATAAAAAAGAGTATCCTTGTTTAAAGGAAGTGGATAGTTTAGCTTTATCGAACGCACAAGTTTATTTGGATCGAGCATTTAAAAAATTTCATAGAGAAAAGTCTATTGGTTTTCCTAAGTTGAAACAGAAGAAAGATTCCGTTTCCTCTTATACGACGAACAATCAAAATGGTACAGTAAAAATTATTGATGAAAAATATTTGAAAGTACCTAAGTTAAAATCGTTAGTGAAAATGAAAATGCATCGTCCGGTAATAGGGAAAATAAAGTCAGTAACGATTTCTTTGACTCCTAGTAATAAGTATTTTGCTTCAATTTTGTGTGAAGAGGAAATTCCAACGATCGAGAAGACGTATTCGGCGGTTGGCATAACCTTAGGTGCTTCTGAATTTGCGGTATTATCAAACGGTAGACGTATCGACAATGATAAATTTACGAAAGAATTTGAGCAGCGAATCACTAGAGAGGAACGAAAACTGACACGGCGTAAAGAAATTGCAAAAGCAAAAGGAACTGATCTTTCGCAACAAAAAAATTATCAGAAACAAAAGCTGAAAGTAGCAAAAATGCGGGAGAAGTTGATGAATCAGCGAATCGATTTTCTTAATAAGATTACGACAGAAATCGTTCGAAAGTATGATTTGATTTGCATAGAAGATATTCATCAAGCTGATTTTTATAGAAATAGTAAGCTGCATCGTGGTATCTCAGATGTTTCTTGGGCTTTATTTGTCTCAAAGCTTGAATATAAAGCTACATGGTATAACAAAAGAGTAATCAAGGTTTTAGCTTGCGGAAAATGTTCTGAACATTCAGAAAATAGGGTGAGTCAAATTTTTACTCAAGATATCAATGAGCAAAAAGGACTGCAAGATCCTGAGACCGCTGCTAGTATCAACGTATTGATCCAAGGATTGAAAAAAACAACAGGCAATTAACAAGTAAAGAACTGTAGGGACTACAGGGATAGCCTAGGGCATATAAGATAGATATAGCGTTTAGTCGATCATTTGTCTTTTTCTAGGAAATTTCTAGTTAATAGAAATAGTTCACTAATTATTAGTTAATGAAAAATAAAAAGTTGAACTTTATTCTTCTTATTTAGCCAGTCAATGGTTTGGATAAGATGAATAAAGTTTTTTGATGTGTTCTTCAAAAATATAGTACACTAATAGTGAATAGAAGTGAAAAGGAGGGAAACATGAAGGATTATCAAGCACTTGTTTTCTTTGATCTAGATGGAACGCTACTAGATAAAGAGTCACAAATATCCAAAGAGAATCACGAAGCCATTTTGGAACTAAAGAAAAAGAATAGTTTACCAATTATTGCTAGTGGACGATCGCCAAAGGAAATCAAGCAAATCATAGAAGGGACTCCAATTGATTCTTATGTAAGTTTAAATGGTCAATTTAATGTTGCGGAAAATCAGGTTGTCTCAAAACACGTATTTTCACTAACGCTGATTCAAGAATTGATGGCGCTTACGGAGGAGATGGGACATTCTTTGGCTTGTTATACCGAAGCGGAATATGCGGCTTGTTACTCAGATAATAGTATGAAAAAATTATATCATTTGGATAATGCACCAATGCCGCAAATTTCAACTGATTTTCATAAGACCCATGAGATTTATATGATGTATCTTTTTTCAGAACAACCAGAAAAGGATGCGTTGTACCGAGAAGCTTTTGCTGAACGTTTAACTTTTTTTAGAGATAGCCCTTATTCAATGGCAGTTGTCTTAAAAGGTCAGTCGAAAAAAGCTGGGATTTATCAAGTAATCGAAAGCTTAAAGTTAAGCCATGTGCCAACGTATGCATTTGGTGATGGTGAAAACGACTTAGGGATGTTTGAAGCCGTGCAAACAGCAATTGCAATGGACAACGCTTCGACATATGTAAAGAGCCAAGCAGATTTTATCACAAAATCTCATGTGGATAATGGGATTCAATTTGGATTAACTCATTTTGGATTACTAGACTGAAGGGAAGTAAAAAAATGACAGTAAAAATGATTGCAGTAGACATGGATGGAACATTTTTGAACAGTCAACAAGATTACGATCGCGAAACGTTTAATCAGTTGTACCGACAAATGAAGCAGCAAGACATCCGTTTTGTTATCGCTAGCGGGAACCAATACTACCAGCTTAAATCTTTCTTTCCAGAAATTGCTGAGGAATTGTCATTTGTAGCAGAAAATGGCGCTTATGTGGTTAGTGAAGGGAAAGAAATATTCACAGGTGAAATTGATCCGAATGTGATCCAAGAAGTATTAACTATTTTAGCTGGTTTTAAAGAAGGTCATACCATTCTTTGCGGTAAAAATAGTGCCTATGTTGCGGCATCTGAACCAGATACTTTTGTTGAACATGGTAGAAAATATTATCATCGACTGAAAAAAGTGGCAAATTTAACTGAAGTTAGAGAAGATACCTTGTTTAAGTTTGCTTTGAGTTTCCCTGTTGAACAAGTAGGCGCGGTGCTAGAACAGTTGCATCTAGCTTTAGGAGATAAAGTTATCCCTGTTTCTAGTGGTCATGGGGATGTTGATTTGATTATCCCTGGAATTCACAAAGCCCATGGATTATTACAACTTCAAGAATTATGGGGCATAAAAAATCATGAAATAGCTGCTTTTGGAGATAGTGGGAATGATTTGGAAATGTTAAAACATGCGCATTATAGTTATGCGATGAGTAATGGTCAGCCAAAAGTAAAAGTAGCAGCCAAAGAAATTATTTTATCGAATGATGAAAATGGTGTACTCATAAAAATAGCTGAACTAATTGAAAACTAAAAAAAATAAATAGAGTTGAAGCAGAAATGATGAGCTCGGCACTTCTGCTTTAACTTTAAAAAAGGTATTGACAAAAAACAATAAATAGCATATACTATTAAAGTTGAGAAATGAAAGCAGAAGCACCCGCTTCTCGCCTTAGTTGACAGTGTCACTGGGCTGGATATTGGATTCTATATATCGATTGATATGAGTCTGAAAATCGCGGGATCTGTATACAGAGCCTGTTTTTTATTGTGTTTTCACAATAGCACAGACTTTGATAAAAAGAGTTTCAGCATTGATTTTCTCTAAAAAACTTGGAGGTGAATGACCATAGCAAAGGATATGATGGTGAACGACGGCATTCGTGCACGCGAGTTACGTTTGATCGGACAAGACGGTGAACAATTAGGTGTGAAAACAAAAGTGGAAGCATTACAAATCGCTGAAACGGCCAACTTGGACTTAGTTCTAGTAGCACCTACTGCAAAACCCCCTGTTGCGCGAATCATGGATTACGGTAAATTCCGTTTTGAAACGCAAAAGAAAGAGCGTGAAGCTCGTAAGAAACAAAAAGTGATCAACGTTAAAGAAGTTCGTTTAAGTCCAACAATTGACGTAAATGACTTTAATACAAAACTTCGTAATGCGCGTAAATTCTTAGAAAAAGGCGACAAAGTGAAAGCTTCGATCCGTTTCAAAGGCCGTGCCATTACCCACAAAGAAATTGGTCAGAAAGTTCTTGATCGCTTAGCTGAAGAAACTGCAGATATCGCTACAGTGGAACAAAAAGCGAAAATGGACGGACGCAGCATGTTTCTAACGCTGGCACCGAAGAATGAAAATTAAGCTAACAAGCTGATAACTAGTGAAACAAATTTTTTAGGATGCTTGTTCAACTTTTTCAACTAATTTAGTTGAACTGTATGCGAAATGAAAATGTAGGAGGAAAATTAGTCATGCCAAAACAAAAAACACACCGCGGATCAGCAAAACGTTTCAAACGTACTGGTAACGGCGGGTTAAAAAGATTCCGTGCGTTTACAAGTCACCGTTTCCACGGTAAAACAAAAAAACAACGTCGTCAATTGCGTAAAGCAGGAATGGTCTCATCAGGCGATTTCAAACGTATTCGTCAACAATTAGCAAGAATGAAGTAAAAAGCTGAATGAGCTTGATTAGCATTGACTGAAAAATAGGAAAATAGGAGGGTGGAGCTTTATACCACAATCAGATTTTATCTTTTTTCCGAAAAGCTAGCTCATGAAGGTAGCTTGAGAACGCTGAAAAAATTCTTGTCACAACTTAGCAATTAAAATAACTCAAAGAGACAACAGATATTTAGGAGGAATTAACCATGGCACGTGTTAAAGGTGGCGTAGTAGCCCGTAAACGTCGTAAAAAGATTCTTAAGTTAGCGAAAGGCTATTATGGATCAAAACATACATTATTTAAAACAGCACAAGAACAAGTAATGAAATCATACAGTTATGCATACAGAGATCGTCGTCAAAAGAAACGTGATTTCCGTAAATTATGGATTGCACGTATCAACGCAGCAGCTCGTATGAATGGCTTGAGCTATTCTAAATTGATGCACGGTTTGAAATTGGCAGAGATTGATATCAATCGCAAAATGTTAGCAGAATTAGCAGTGAACGATGCAGCAGCATTTACAGCATTAGCTGACCAAGCTAAAGGTGCTTTAGCTAAATAATTAAAACAATTACCTAATAATGTTTATCCCTACTCATTTGAGTAGGGATTTTTTTATGATTCCATTCTTTAACCCCAAGATACTCTATCCTTTCACATACTCTAAACAAGTTATGAATGAAATACTACAGTCTGCGCAGGAAACGTTTTCATTAGATGCTTCACTAGATATAATCTTGTTGTGATTAGGGGAACGATTGATCATAAAAATCAGTATCCTCTAAAGAGCAAGGAGGAAAAAATGTGAAAAAGCTAAAAATGACTAAAAAGAAACTTGCACTACTAGGAGGCTGGCTTGCAGTTGTCGCACTAATTTATCTTTATCTATTCAATCATGGCAAGACGAGTGGCGATAATCCATCATTTGGGATCAATGTACAATTTTTAGTTGGCTGGATAACTAAAATAATTATCGTATTAGCCTTCTCATTAGTCGTCTATTCTATTTATAGAATTGTCAAGATTCGCAAAACAAGGAAGATTTTATATGTTTTATCCTGCTTATTATTAGTGGTACTAGTTATCTTCAATGTAGCGGTCAATCAATATGCAATGATTATCAATACTTATTTTTCAGCTTCCCAAATCGATCAATCCGAAGTAAAGAAAACAAAAGAACAAGCTATGGCCTTAACTGAAAAAGTAGCAGGAGAAGGTTCTGTTCTTTTAGAAAACAAAAATGAAACGTTACCCTTACAAGAAAAAAATGTAAATGTATTTGGCTATGCTTCTAGAAACGTGGTTTATGGTGGAACAGGTTCTGGCGGTGGGAAAGAAGATAACAATATTGATTTACAAAAAGAACTAGAAAATGCCGGATTCAAAGTAAATGACCAATTAACTAAATTCTATGATGAACGCTATGTTCCTAGAGAAAAGGTCAACATTCATAAATTGGTTGGTGGCGATTTTAATATTCATGAGCCAAAAGTGAGTGAATATAGTGAATCATTTATACAATCAGCAAAAGAATTTAGTAATACAGCATTAGTCGTTTTTTCTAGAAATAGTGGTGAGGGTGCTGATATTATCAATGAAATGAAAGAGTATACTGGTGGTACAAAAGGCAAGCACTACCTAGAACTTTCTGATGATGAAACAGCAATCCTTGATTTAGCTAAAGAAAATTTTGACAAAGTAGTTGTCCTTCTAAACTCATCATTTCCAATGGAACTTGGCTTTTTAGAAGATGAAAAGATTGATGGTGCTCTATGGATCGGCGGACCTGGTTCAACGGGCTTTAATGCAGTGGGAAAAATTCTTGCTGGACAGCTCAATCCTTCTGGTCGCTTAGTTGATACGTATGCCTATGACGAAACAAGCGCCCCATCCTTTAATAACATTGGCGAATTCCCGTACTCCAATTCAGAATTTGATTACGAAAAAGATACTTGGCATTATAAATATGTAGATTATGCTGAATCAATTTATGTAGGTTATCGCTATTATGAAACACGTTACATCAATAATGAAACTGGTAAGATGGATGAAGCCGCCTATGATAAAGCAGTCCAATATCCGTTTGGCTATGGCTTGTCCTATACAGATTTTAAACAAGAAATTTCCGATTTCAAACTAGATGGCAAGGAAATCAAAATGACGGTAAAAGTTACTAATACTGGGAAGCGATCAGGCAAAGATGTCGTGCAATTGTACTACACGCCACCGTATACTGTTGGCGGACTTGAAAAATCTCATGTAGTATTATCTGGATTTGCCAAAACAAAAGAATTAGAACCAAATCAATCAGAAGAGCTTAACTTAACATTTGATGTAGAAGATATGGCAAGTTATGATGAAAAACAAAATAAAGCCTATGTGCTTGAAAAAGGAACGTACAACATTCATTTGATGAATAATGCGCATGATATCATTGATTCAAAAAAGTATGAAGTAGCACAAGATATTGTCTTTAATAAAGAAAATAAACGTGAAAGTGACCAGCTTGCAGCAACAAACCAGTTTGAGGAGGCCAAAGGTGATGTTCAATATGTTTCTCGTTGGGATTGGGAAGGAACGATGCCAAAAGAAATGGCAAAACCAAGAGTTGCCTCTGAAGAGCTATTGAACGCCTTGAAAGATCAAAGTGTGAAGGAAGAAGAAGCTGAGCCGATTAAATTTAAAAAATCTGGATTAGAATTATATGATTTAAAGGGGCAAATCAATTATGGAAAGGTTTTTTTCTTAATAAAAAAGTGAGAAAATCACAAGATTTAACCAAGTTTGAAAGGAATTTAGAAGGTGAGAGAAGAAAATAAAATAGTTCAAATGTTCAAAAAATGGAAGGCAAAGTATCCTGAAATATATGAGTTTCTCTTGTTTAATATAATGAGTAATGTTGCGACTGTTACGAATTTTGCTGTATTATGGGCGAGCTCCGGACTGTTGCCACTGTTCATTGAAAATACAGCTTTTCAATGGTTTATTTTTGATTATCCAACTTCTGAAGGTGGACGAGTTGGTTTTGTCAGTTTTCTAATTGCCTATGTTTGTGCACAAATCGTGAATTTCGTGGTGCAAAGAAACGTTGTTTTTGGCTCTACGAATAAAATAGGTAAGTCTTTACCGTGGTATGTTTTAATAGTTGTTGTGGCTGGAATTATTTCTATTTGGCTGCCACCCCATGTGATAGGGTCAATAAAACCTGTAGTGGGAGATTTTGCACCGACTATTGCTAATGTTGTAAATATCATCATCCAAGTGGTGATCATTTACCCAATGATGAAATTTGTGATAATGAAGAAGGAATAAAAATGAAAATATTAAGTGTAGTTGTCCCAGCTTATAATTCAGAAGATTATCTGCATCGTGCTGTTGATTCGCTACTAAGTGGAGCCGGCGATGTAGAGATCATTATTGTGAATGATGGTTCAACGGATAAAACAGAAGAAATTGCCAATCAATATCAGGAAGCCTATCCAGATACAGTCAAAGTGGTTCATCAGAAAAATGGTGGACATGGAGACGCGGTAACAACTGGATTATATGCTGCTACGGGTCGTTATTTTAAAGTGGTAGATAGTGATGATTGGGTCAATGAATCAGCCTATCAACGCGTTATAAAACAATTAAAACAATTAACGAATAATCGACAAGTCGATATGTTGGTAACGAACTATGTTTATGAAAAAGTTGGAGCTTTCCACAAAAAACGAGTGACCTATAAACGAGCTATCCCGGAAAATAAAGTGTTTGGTTGGAATGAGACCAAACTTCGCCAAGGTAACTATTTATTAGTGCACTCGATTATCTTTAAGACAGATCTATTAAAACGGATCAATCTTCATTTACCTCGACATACTTTTTATGTCGATAACTTATTTGTTTTTGAGCCGATGCACTATGTTAAAAGAATTTATTATTTGAACGTTGATTTTTATCGTTATTTTATTGGTAGAGAAGATCAATCAGTGAATGAAAACAAAATGATTGAACAAATCGATCAGCAACTTTTTGTCAATAAAAAAATGATTGAACTATATAGCTCTAATCAGGTAGAAGATGAATCATGTCGACAGTATCTTTTCCAGTTTTTAGAAATCGTCACTACAGTTTCTTCTGTTTTGGCGTTGAAGAGTAATACCGAAGAGGATCTTTGGAAAAAAGAAATGTTATGGAACTATATAGAAATACTTGATCCTGATTTGTATGCTCAGTTAAGAAAGCGATTTTTAGGTGCTTTACTATCAAGAAAGGGCTTTGGTATTCGCTACTTTGTTTTGCGGATTTATAAAACGTGTCAAAGAATTTATGGGTTTAATTAGAATGACCTGTTTATATAACCGAGTGTCTTAGGAACATGCAACCTTCTTGTTGCTCTATTTTACTACTTCCTCATAGTTTGGTATGATGAATGAAATCAGTAAAAATATAGTTAAAAAAAGGGAGTAATGAGATGGGATATGTTAAAAAGTTTTTTGTTTTAGTTGGGCTATTTTTAGTAAGCCAAATGGGGATGTTCATATTTAGTTTTGCTAAAGGAGCTTCCTTAGCGATGGGCAATGCCCAGTTATCATTGTTTGCAGCGATTGTACTGATGTTGGTAATTATTGGGAATATTTGGCTGCTGGTGTTTTTAGGGGGAAAGTTAGGTTTTTTAAACTTAAAATTTGATTTTTTTACTAAGAAAAATGTTGGGATTATTTTAGGCGGCTTTGTTTTAGCACGAGTGATTGCAATTGGAGGAACACTTTTATTAAATACCCAAGGATCAGAAACAACTGCAAATGACGCAGCGATTCAAATGATATTTACCGGAGAAAATCCTTTGTTGATCATATTATTGCTTGGAATTTCAGCACCAATTATGGAAGAAATTGTTTTTAGAGGCGGAATCATTGGCTATTGGCTAGAAAAAATTCCAGTAGTTGCTATTGCGATTAGTTCGATTGCATTTGGTTTGGTTCACGGACCGACAAACCTAATTAGCTTTTTGATTTATGGATTGATGGGCTTGATCATGTCGGTGGCTTATTACAAAACGCAACGGTTAGAAGTCAGTATAGCCATTCACTTTTTAAATAATATTTTAGCAGCGATTGTGATAGCACTTGGGATGGTTTAGAGGAATAAAGATAGTAAAAAAGCGAAAAATCAGGAATTGATTCTTCGCTTTTTTGATTGTACTTATTTAAACCCCTTCCGTAATTTCAATTTCTAATGTCTTATCACTAGTTGCTACTCCTTCCATCTCAACCTTATAAGCTTTTAAATCTTCCATTTTAAAGAACGGGTAATACAATCCAAAACTCAACAAAATTTGAACGATTTGCAAAACAGCTCCCCGCCAGCCGCTAACCATCAATCCTGCAATCACAGGTGGCATGGTCCATGGTAGATTAACCCCATTGGTCAATGGGACAATTCCAGTGGCCATGGCTGTATACGCAAGGATACACATCAACAGTGGTGCAATCACAAAGGGAATTAGCATCATTGGATTTAGCACGATCGGGATCCCGAAAACCAAAGGCTCATTAATATTAAATATTGCTGGCGCAAATGACAATTTTCCTAAAGTTTTGAACTGAACTGACTTTGCAAAGAAGAGACAAGCGATGGCCAATCCAATCGTTGCACTGGAGCCACCA
This sequence comes from Enterococcus sp. 12C11_DIV0727, assembly GCF_002148425.2. Taxonomy (NCBI): domain Bacteria; kingdom Bacillati; phylum Bacillota; class Bacilli; order Lactobacillales; family Enterococcaceae; genus Enterococcus; species Candidatus Enterococcus lemimoniae. The sequence continues at coordinate 3,011,861 of NZ_CP147248.1, forward strand.
AGTTTGACAAAATTACTATAAAACTGATAATTGACAATATTTGGTAATGGTTCACCAGCAGCAAAGGCTTGCGCATTTTCTACAGTCAGCGCGATCCAAATTGGCTGCATTACAGCACCAACAATATTCGAACCGTGGATACCAAATGACCATAGTAATGCTTCAAACAATAAAATAATCAACGTTGCTGGAAGTGAACTGCCTAATGCCAAGAGTGGCGTTTGCAAAACTTCAAAAATAAAATTTTGAGCCGTTTCATATGATGTAAACGTAAAACCAATTCGTATCAGATTAAATATAATTACGACAAAAAATCCCGGAATCAATGCAGAAAACGATTTTGCCACATTTGAGGGAACAGACTCCGGCATCTTGATCGTCCAGCCCTTTTGAACGACCCAACGGAAAATTTCAGCCGCTAAGATTGCTGTGATCATACCGACAAATAGACCAGATGCCCCGAAGTTACTTAAGGGTAAAAAAGAACCGTTTTCGGTTGCTGTGATCGGTGTTAAGATCAGAAAACCAACAAGAGCAATTGCTTGAGTTGAACCTCTATCAACAGAGTAGTATTTTGCCATTTCACTCGCAATACCCAAAATAACAAATAAGGTCATCGCATTCATCGTCATGTTGTTGACTTGAAGAAACAAAGACATCCAATCTTTACCTAAAACGGACTCCATAAACTGAATATAGGGCTTTATTGGCAATTGTGTAACAAGTAAGAACATCGAACCAATAATTAATAATGGCATGGCCACAAAAAAACCGTTTTTGATGGCAGAAAGATAACGATTTGAATCAAGTTTATAAGCGACCGGTCCAATTTTAGCTTGTAGTTTTTCTAAGAAAGTATTCATACTACTCCTCCTTTATTTTACGCTAGTTGATTTGAAAACCCTTACATTTTTTTGTAAAAAAACAATTCCCTCGCCTTTTAGTAAAAATAAAGAGGGGTAACCTTATTCTAGCGGATAGATTTGTTAAAATCAACTCAATTTGAGCAGTTATCTAGATAAAAAGATTTATTTATTTCAGATTACTCTGTGTTAACCGCAAAACAGTGTATTTAAAAAGAACTCGCCTTTTTAAATACACTGCTGTATTGAAATGCACAATTTTTACAAGATTCCGCGTATTAAGATAAGCAGGATCATGTGTACTGGATAAAATAAATAGAACCCCCATTTGACCCAATTTGGAGAGTAACCACGTTGTCCATTATAATTTAAAAGCAATGGAATAGTCATCAGAATACCAAGACCTGAAAGTAATTCATACCAAGGAACGGAGCTTGGTGCAATCATGTAAACGATCAACATCAATAAAAATAAGAAGCCTGTAGCATAAATAGGCGGGATGATTTTCTTTAATTTAACATCTTGAATACGATAAAATCCAAAAATAATCAAAACGCCAATTAAATTCCAGTCAGACATGATCGTTGCAAGTGAAAAGATGATCACCAATAAGACGTGAATAGCTATATTTTTGGTTCGATCGTATAAAGTAATCAATAGAAGTCCCATTAAAAGTGTAAAGAAAATATTATTGACTAATTCTGTCAAAGCAAAAGGGTAACCTGGATAAAATAAGACGTGGAATGGATAGATTGAAATAAGCCAAAATAAGCCTAAGCGTGCGGCATATTTTTTTATATTTCTCGTATAATGAAACCCTTCGACGAGTAAATAGGCCATGATAGGAAACGTCAGCTTTCCAATAAATTCTGTAAAGAAAAATAGTTGGTCTGAATACTCATAAACCCTAAAACCACTTCCAATATGATTAAGTAACATAGCAACAATCGCAATCACTTTTAAGTGAAATGCATCTAATTTTTTATTCATAAAATAATTCCCCCAAACTTTATGATTCAAAAATAACATAAGTAATTTGAAAAAGAGTGGGACTTTAGTTGGATTATTCAGTCAGACTTTTTGCGTTTGTTTTATGTAGAATACTCTAAACTGCTTGTTATGTAGCACTTTTTTCAGATTTAGATTTTTACATCGTGTAAAAAGAATGATATATTATTCTTATAAAGGAAGAGTAGCCACTGTTTTTAGTTAGACTTTGAACAAAACTATTTAGCTCTTGAAATGAAAGGAGGACGAAGATGAAAGAAGAACAAAGATTCGGCATCATGAAAAAATATGTTAATTGGGTGTTAGATATTGTTTTGGGCGTACTAGCACTACTTATTTTAATTTTTATGATACGTCAATTGATTGATATCGGTACGTTTATCAATAAACCGATGACGCCTAAAAACTTATCGATCGTCATGCAGGAAGTTGTAGCATTTTTCATGTTATTTGAGTTTATTATGATGGTGATCCGCTATATTCAAGAAGGGCATCATATTCCAATCCGGTATTTGATCCTGATTTGTATTACAGCTATTTTAAGACAATTGATGGTATTACACGGTGATGCTGTACAGACGCTATTATTATCAGTATCGATTTTATCACTGGTTATTGTGTTATTTGTGCTTAATTTAAGTGGTAACAAATCTTATGTTGGATTTAAATCCCATGCAGATGATAGACAGGAAATAAAATAATCCAGTAAAAAAAGTCACTCGAATGCTTTTCGAGTGACTTTTTACTATTTAAATTCCTAATAAAAAGATCAGTGCAATTGCTAAAACCACTTGAATAACACCAACTGATAGACCGTAAATCAAAAAACGTTTTCCTTCTTTGAAGAATTTTTGAAAATCTAAACGTAGACCAATTGCAGCTAACGCTGTGATTTCAAACCAACCGCTAAAGAAATGGGCTGTTTGGCTTAATTCTACAGGCAAATGAATCAAACTATTGATCACACAAAATAGTACGAATCCCACAACATACCAAGGTAAGGCGGAGCTTTTTTTCTTAGGTGCTATTTCTGTAGTTGTAGTAATCGGTGATCTTTGCTGCTTAAATCGACCAAAAAGGTAAACAACGACTACAAGCATCATGATCCGCATGATTTTGAACAACATAGCAAGCTCTACCACTTCTCCGTTGATCATACTGGCACTTGCAACGACTTGTCCAACTGATTGTAGAATCCCACCGATCAACGCGCTTTTTGTCAGAATGTCAGTCCCGTAGACAATGGAGCCGATAATTGGTAACAGTAGCATTAAAATAGTTCCTAGTAAATTGACTAGGGTAATGATCTGTCCTTTTTCTTCTTCTTTTGCATGAATCGCAGGTGCAATCGATGCAATTGCTGAAGAACCACAAACTGCATTTCCACCAGCCATCAATAAGGACATGTTATCTGAAAACTGCATTTTTTTACCAAGAAAATAAGAAGCAATGATCGTTAAAGCCATTTGTAAAAGGACAAAAATACCTCCTTTGATCCCGATTTGTGCGATGGTCTGAAACGTCACTGTGGCACCTAATAAAACAACTGAGAATTCTAATAGCTTGCCTTCAGCAATTTTCGTCCCTTTTTCCAATACTGGATTTTTTAAAAAAGTATTTCCAAGTAAGATACCCAGCAAGATCGCAATCGTTGCTGCACCTAAAGTCGGTAGCCAAATCGCAATGATTTTGCTAATAACGGCGACCACAAAAGCGGTGAGCAATCCAGGTAAAATGACCATTGTTTTTGTTAGATAAGTTCTTGTAACATTATTATTTTTCACTAAAATATTCATCTTCTTTCCATGTTTATCTCTCTACAAATCTAGTATAACGAAATTATTTGCATTTGAGAAATAAATAGTTAAAATAATATCTATAATGAAAATGAATGGAAAGGGTCTCTATGTTTAAATTACTGAAAACATTTCGTGCTGTTTATGAAACAAAAAATTTTTCAAAAGCTGCAGAACGTTTATTTATTTCACAACCAGCTGTTTCGAATCAAATCAAATTATTGGAAGAAGAGCTTGATATTCAGCTGTTTGTACGAAATGGTCGGCAAGAAATCATTACGACCAAACAAGCGGATATTTTATACAATCATTTGCTTAATTTGTCTGACGATTGGGAAGACGTTGTGCAAGCCTTACGAGTGCAAACAAATCCTAGAGAAACTTGTAGGATCATTGCTTCAAATACATTTGCAGTTTATTATCTACCAGAATTGATCAATCAATTGATCCAGCGCTTTCCAGAAGTCTCATTTATTTTGGATATGGATAATTCTGAGCGTGTACTAGATGGAATAGAGAAGCACCAAGCCCATTTTGGTTTTATTGAAAAACCTCTAATCACCGATTTAATCATTCGTCAAGAGATTTTGGCTGATGAATTAGTGCATGCTGGTGATTTTTCAAAAGATTTATGGCTAGTTCGAGAGGAAAATTCTGGAGTATTTCATTATACTGATCGCTACTTTTTGGCACATAACTTAAATCCTCAAAAAATGATCATCAAAAATAATGAAATGATTGTTAGATGTTTAGAGCAGGGGATCGGCCAGTCAATTATTTCCAAACGAGCGTTGACCAAAAACTTGAACTGGCGCTCACTAGGGCAAGAATATAAGAGGAATTTTTACTTTATTAAAAGACAACATATTGAATCTAGTCAGTTACGTGAAATCGAGTGTTTTATTCATCAATACTATCAGGAAAATTAGTTCAAAAATAGAAAAAAGCTAGTATACTTTTTTTGTGTCATAATATAGTCATTTTAATGAAACAAAACGGGTACCTTGTGCTATCTTAATAAGAGATTATTTATTCAGAAAATAACCAGTATATTTTGTGTAGGTATTTCGCGGTAAAAAACATAATAGAGTATATCTAGGCCAGGAGAGAACCTTGTGGAAACATTTTTATGGAATATTCAGCTAGAAGAATATGTTGCAACTGTAGATCAAACAATAAAAGTTGATCAAGAATACATCGACTATTACTGCAAGCTATCTAAAGAAGCGAATCAACTCGTTGAGAAAATAAATGCTGAGACACTAGCGTTAACGTTACCAAAATTAATGGCAATCGATGAAAAATGCACATTGATTATTTTTTATATCTTTAATGGCTATGCTTTGGCAGAGGATACGGCAAATGCTACGATTCAATTGATCGAACAAGAATGCAAAAAAACACATAGAGAAAAGTACATTTTTGATATGCCGGAATATGAAACTTGGTCGATTTCTCAAAGAATTATCTAAACGGTCTATTTATTATTACATAGGAGTTCGATGAATCGTACTAAAGTGAAGTGTAAAAAAAATATTGAGGTTATTTTGGAAAAACATGACTAGCCAATGGGGTTAGTTGTGTTTTTTTGTCTTTTAAAAAGAAATAATATTTCTTTTTTGGAAAAATAAAATTAATTATTGAAATTAGATTTCAATCATGGTGTGATTTGTTTGTAGAAAGAAAACGCATTCTTTTTTGCTTTGAAATATAGTGAATGAAGTGAACTGATGTTGAAAAGTACAAGGTGAAGCGAGGGGGAACGTTGTTACTGTGTGTTATCTAGCTACGCGGGCTAGTCTCTCGGAAAAAAGATGAAAATGGAATGAGGTAAAAAGCATCTCAGTTAAAATTTCCTATTTTCCTGTCGGATCTGGACGAGCCCGCTTCACTTACAATTTAAGGGAGGAATCAAAATGGAAATTTCTATCGGCATTATTCTTATTTTATGTATTTACACAGCTGTAGGTGTTTTAGACCAGATCTCTATTCAAATTGGGCCATATACGCCATTATTTGCTGCAACGTTTACAGGGTTGGTTTTAGGGGATGTTCAAACTGGTTTGATGATTGGGGCAACATTGCAATTGATGACGCTCGGTGTGGCAACTTATGGCGGAGCAACGGTTCCGGATTTTCTGTCTGGTGCAGTGATGGGGACGGCCTACGCGATTATTTCAGGAAAAGGTGCTGAGTATGGCATCGGAGTTGCAGTGCCTATTGGCTTATTATTAACGCAACTAGATATTCTCGGTAGAATGACCAATACATTTTTCCAGCATAAAGCAGATAAATATGCGGAAGAAGGAAATTATAAAGGAGTTGAACGTTGTAATATTTTGGGGATTTTTCCTTGGACATTATCACGAGTGATCCCAGTCTTTATCGGGTTAGCTTTTGGTGAGCAAGTTGTAACGGTGATCAATGAATGGATTCCGGTGTGGGTCATGAATGGTCTGAAAGCTGCTGGTGCCATTTTACCAGCTATGGGGATCGCTATTTTGATGCGTTACTTACCAATCAAACCCTATTGGCCGTATTTCATTATTGGTTTTGTCTTATTGGCTTATGGTGCGGCCTTCTTCTCTGTTTTAGGAGTGGCCTTGGTTGGTTTAGCGTTAGCAGCAATTTATGTTATGAATCAAAACAATAATAAAGGTTCTGCAACGTCTGCTGGAACAGTTGTCTATGAAGACGATGAGGAGGTAGAAATCGATGACTAACAAACTAACGAAAAAAGACATCAATAAAGTCTATCGGAGAAATTTATTTAGCTTACAATGGGGCTGGAATTATGAAAAAATGCAAGGTCTAGGGTATTCTTATGTGATCATGCCTGCCTTAAAACGATTATACGGGGATGATCCCGAGAAGATGAAAAAGGCGCTTAAAACCCAGATGGGCTTTTTCAATACAATACCAGCTATGTCGCATTTGATCATCGGGGCAGATATGGCTTTAGAGGAGATCGGGATTGAAGATGATCAGGCGATCACAGGATTAAAAACAGGACTGATGGGACCATTTGCGGGTGTAGGTGATACACTGTTTACTGCAATCTACCGAGCAATTGTTTTTTCAATTGCCGCATACATGGCTCAAGGAGGACAAGCTTTTGGTCTGGCAATCCCGATTATTGCAGGCTTAGCTGTTTTATGGGTGCGCTATAAATTTACATGGATCGGTTATAATCAAGGGAAAAAAATTGCCACGGAATTTTCGGATAAAATGAAGCTATTAACACAAGCTGCTGCAATTCTTGGATTAACAGTAGTTGGAGGATTGATTCCTTCGGTCATAACTTATAAACTAGAGTTGACCTATAAAATGGAAGAGGTGACCTTATCCATTCAAGAGATGCTGGATAAAATTCTACCAGCCTTGATTCCGCTGTCGATCGTTATGATGTCTTATTGGCTGTTGGGGAAGAAAAAAATGAATTCAACGCGTTTGATTTTTGTATTGATTCTACTTGGAATGGTTTTAGGTAATTTACAAGGAATCACTGCTTGGATCGGAAATCTATTTTAAAAAAGGATGATGAAGAATGACAATTGAACATGCACGTGTAGATGAACGTTTGATCCATGGTCAAGTAGCAACAGTTTGGACGAATACGTTAGGCGCTTAAAGAATTATGGTAGTCAACGACTTAGCGGTCAAAGATCAAATGCAGATTGGGGCATTGAAGATGGCTAAACCTGCTGGAGTAAAATTATCGATCCTTTCTAAACGAAAAGCAATTGAGAAAATTTTAGCTGGTAATTATGATGACGAAAAAGTTTTTTTGATTACAAAAGATATTCAAGATATGGCTGATTTGATCGATAGCGGTGTTCCCTTAAAAGCCTTTAACGTTGGGAACATTTCACAAAAAGATGACAGTAAACCAATCAAAAAATCAGTGGCTGTTACTGAAACAGATGTCCAAACAATTAAACGTTTAGATGAATTGGGCATAAAAATCACAGCACAAATGATTCCTTCAGAATCTGATGAAACAATTTTAAACTTTATTAAATAAGCAATGGGAGCTGAATATGCATGGATGCAATCAAAATTATCAGACAAAAATACAAAAACTTTTCTAAGGTCAATCGAAAGATCGCTGATTATATCTTGAAAGATCCAACCTTGGTTCTTTCCTTGACCGCAAATGAAATTGCATCCAATAGCGGCACCTCTCCAGCTTCTGTGACTCGTTTTTCTAAATCATTGACGTTTGATAGTTGGGAAGAGCTAAAACTGTCGATTGCAACAAAACAAGGTGCAGAACATGCGCCAAAAACAATTGATCCGATCGTAGCCGTGGATGACTCAATCGATACATTATGTGCAAAAGTAGAATCTTTACTAAATGCAACGATCGAAGATTTATTTGAGTTAGTTGATAAGCAGTCCTTAAGGCGTTCGATCGATGCAATCAAGCAAGCAGAGACAGTCTATTTGATTGGAATTGGTTCGTCTTCTTTAACGGCTTACGATTTATATCATAAATTTAATCGAGCTGGGAAAAAAGCAGTTTTTAATTATGATGTGCATATGCAATTTGAATTTTTAAATTACTCTAAGCCAGAGGATGTTTTGATTGCAATCTCGTATAGTGGCATGTCCAAAGAAGTCTTGATTGCTTGTGAAATTGCCCAGAAAAATCAAACAAAAATCATTTTCATTACTAGAAATGAAAGTGAACGGATCATGAAGTTAAGCGATGAAGTATTACTTGTACCAGCCAATGAACATCTACTACGAGTAGGCGCAATTGCTTCGATTGCTTCTACAATGGCTGTGGGAGACGTTTTATATTTAGGCTCAATCCAAGATGATTTAGATACGACAATTGAAAAAAATATGACGGATACAAGAAAATTGGTAGAGAAACTGAAAGAAAAGTAGGGATGTAGGATGAAGTTGGATGAATTGACCACTGAGTCACGAAATGCTGCAAGTAAAAATATCGATCAATTATCAACACTTGAAATGGTAAAAATCATTAATCAGGAAGATCAAAAAATTGCATTAGCCGTGGAAAAAGTCTTGCCCGTTCTAGCCCAAGCGATCGATCAAGCTGCTGAGCGTTATCAAAATGGCGGGCGTTTGATTTATTGCGGTGCAGGAACATCTGGCCGCTTAGGAACGTTAGATGCAATTGAGCTGACACCGACATATAGCGTGTCACCTGATAAAGCATTTGGATTGATTGCAGGTGGAAAAGAAGCCATGTTTCACGCAGTAGAAGGAGCCGAGGATTCAAAAGAACTAGCAGAAGCAGATTTAAAAAAATGTAACTTAACGGATAAAGACGTAATAATTGCAGTTGCAGCTAGTGGAAGAACGCCTTATGCAATCGGTGCGCTAGAATATGGTGAAAAAGTGGACGCTTTGACGATCGCTGTTACGTGTAATGAAGCAAGTGAAATGAATCGATTGGCGGCAATTGGTATTGCTCCTGTGGTCGGACCAGAAGTAATCACAGGTTCAACTCGTATGAAAGCAGGAACAGCCCAAAAAATGGTTTTAAATATGTTTTCAACAGGGATTATGATCAAAGTAGGAAATGTTTATCAGAATCTGATGGTCAATGTTCAACCAACAAATGAAAAATTGATTCAGCGTTCGATCCAGATTATTCATGAAGCAACAGGTGTTGAGCAAACGACTGCACAGGAATATTTGAGTTTGGCACATAATCACGTAGCAGAAGCTATTGTAATGATTCAAGGGCAAATTGGATTAGCTGATGCACAAGCGCTATTGAATCAACATAATCGGCGTATTTCTGATGTTCTTAGTGAGATAGGCTAATGGCTAAAATAGAGGGCAAGAACTAAGAAGGATACTTAAGTGGAGGAACAAGAATGAAACCAAAATTAATTTTAATGAGCCACGGTAAAATGGCAGCTGAAACCGTACAATCAGCCAAAATGATCGTTGGTGATTTAATAGAAGCAACGGTTGTTTCTATGACGGAAGTCGATGGCATGTCTGGTACAACAGATAAATTGATAAAGCTGCTTGAACCGTTAGGCAATGATCCAGTGTTGATAATAGCTGATCTAAAAGGTGGAACGCCGTGCAATGTAGCGCTGATGCAAATGAACGCTCGACCAAATCTACGTGTTTTATCTGGTTTAAACTTAGCGATGGTGATAGAAGCTGCAGTCTCACCAATTGAGGAAATCGATGAATTGGTCGATTATTTATCTGATATAGGTAAAAATGCCGTGGAGAAAATCGAGCTTCCTGAACTAGATGATGAAGAAGAATATGAAGAATGAAATTTGAGGTTGGGACAGAATCTTCTTATTTCTGAAGCCTTCACCAAGTAGGTACTACTCTAAATCCACACATCCATTCATGGTGATTTTTGACAATGTAATCGAAATGAAGTGTGGTGATAGATTCTGATTTCACTGTTTACTCTAATTCCATGTGGCTGGGCTGTAACTCGAAGGGTTATGTCTCAGTCACTTTTTCAATGACTTAAAAATATTATTTGCAGGAATCCTTTATTTTCTTTGAATCTACATGATACAATAAAATTTCTTGGAAAGGAGTGCAATAATGGAATCATTGAATTATTTACTAAAAATAGTAGACCAAATTAGTGATCTACCTTTAGAAAATCTCAAAGTTGAGGAACAAAATAAAGACTACCAAGGCCTAACCTTTTCAATCGGTCAACAAACATTCAGAAGTAGAACAGCTAAAATAACGCCTAAAAAATTAGGCTATTTTGTTGCTTTTTGGGAAAAAGATAGGGCAAATAAAAATCAGCCCTATGAGAGTGTTTCTGCACCAGAAAAATTAATCATCACAATCTTCGATCAAGAGAAAGTCGGGCAGTTTATATTTCCCAAGGCAATTTTAGCTGAACAACACATTTTGACAACCGGATCAATCAAAGGAAAGATGGCTTTGCGCCTTTATCCGGATTGGGTCATAGGGTTGAATAAAACAGCTAGCAAAACCCAGCAGTGGCAAAGTCCTTATTTTATTGATTTAACCGACACATGTGATGTGATGTTATTGCAACAGCTTTATTTTGACTGACGTAGACAAAAAAACAAAAAACAAGAAACAAGCAACAAAGCTTATTTCTTGCTTTAATAGTCATCAGTAAAGAAAATACAAACAATCATCTTCGTATAAAGGAAGTATCGAAAAAGATTACGTTGATGTTGATTATTGTGTTTCCTTAAAGAATACTTGGGAGTAGTAACTGACTATTAGGTAAAGAATCACTGCTTACTTAATAAATCATCCAGGAGAATGGGTAAAAGCTGGTTGGGATCAGCGTTTAATATAGTCAATGGTTGGTTGACAATTATATGTTAATATTTAAAAAGTAAGCAAGTGTTCTTTTAGATAGAAACGAATACACAAAAAAATGGCGTCGGACACACATCCAACGCCATTGTAAGTTCAATAAATAAGCATAAACACCTTCAAGTCAGAAAAAACTAGTATAAACCTCTAGAAATTTCAGTCAAAATTGAGTAAAATGGAAGATGTCAATGTATAAATATTGGCTCAAGCAACTTGATTGGTCAGGTGTTCACTGACTGTTCAGGGCTTCATGATTTAGTTGGTAGCTAAATCATGAAGTGCTTTTTTTTATCTTATTCATTTCTATCTATCCCCATTTTATAGGAAAACCCTTTTAGGGTCAATAAAGGGTTTGAAAAAAGTTACGTGAATCGCTAAATTGTTGTGAATAGGTCTGGAAAATATATCTACCAAAAACTAAAGTAAATGTGGCGTAACTAATGACTTAATGAGTGCTGAACAAAATCAGTGGGATAATGACATTAATTTATAAAGTAAAAGAGACGTAAGGATGATACAAGAGACTATCATTTTTAGGGATTGCTTCTGCATTTACGGTTCTCGTTTCACTCCGATCCTTGAAGCGTGGAGGACCGTTTGCTCCCACTGTTTATCCAGACACTTTTTGTAGCTGACCAATTAATCAAATACTGTAGACATTCTTTACTTTAAAAAAAGCATTAGTTAGCGTAAAATGTAAGTGCATCCAAAAATATAATGAAGCTGTGGGGAGCAAAAACAATGTTAATAGAACTTGTTTTAGTGCTGACGGTTTTCACATACGGCAGTAACTTTATCTTATCTCTGATTCTTAGGACGAAAGAAAAAATCCAAGGAATCGAAAAATTATCGATCTTTTTTGGTGTAAATATGACGATTTTACTTTTAGATGGGGTCTTTTTGTTTATTGGTAAAGCGATATCGGATAGCGGCGTTGCGGTTTTGGAGTAAGTGCTAGAAGGATGAAGGAAAGCTAAAATTAGTTTCCCTTCATTCATTTTTTTATCAAAAATTCGGCTAAAAGTCCTATATGAATGACGCAGATTTTCTGATAAGGTACAATAGAAAGAAACAACAGGAGGGTCAGCAAATGGCAAAGATCATGATCATAGAAGATGAGACAACGATTCGTGAGCTAATCAGCGAAGAGTTGCAAAAATGGCAGTTTGATACATTCGGAACGACAGATTTTAATCATGTGTTAGAAGATTTTCAAAGAGAAGATCCGCAATTGGTATTGTTGGATATCAATCTCCCAGTATTTGATGGTTATTATTGGTGCCAGAAAATCCGTGAAATTTCCAAAATTCCGATTATTTTTATTTCCAGCCGAAGTACCAATATGGATATGATTATGGCGATGAATATGGGGGCGGATGATTTTGTCACAAAGCCATTTCAAATCGATGTGCTGATTGCGAAAATCAATGCACTTTTACGTCGCTCATATAATTACTCCGAAGTCGGCAGTGAGATCATGTCACATAATGGTATTACCCTAAATGTTGATAACGGCAGTATGGAAATCAATGGTGAAGTGATTGATTTAAGTAAAAATGAATACCGTTTACTCTATATTTTGATCAAGAAACATGGCAAGATTTTAACACGAGAAAAACTATTGCGGGCTTTATGGGAAGACGAACGCTTTGTGGATGACAATACATTGACCGTCAACATCAATCGCTTAAGAAAAAAAATTGAACAGGCAGGTCTTGAAGGATATATTGAAACAAAAGTGGGACAAGGATATATCGTACCATAGAATAGGAGCATAAAATGACAATTAGTAAGTATTTAAAAGATCATTGGTTGTTATTGATCGGCTGGTTATTTTTTATTGGGGTGACTTGTTTTATTTTATGGCTTTCTCCAGATATGGTCGTGAATCCATCGATTATTGGGTATTTGGTCTTATTACAAGGGTTGTTTTTACTTTTATTTTTAACAATCGATTATTCATTAAAAAAAAGTTGGTGGCGTTCTTTAGATATTTCAGAACATCCGCCATCTTTGCAACATTATCTAGGTGAAGCATCAAAATCAGAAGAAAAATTGGCTCAAGACTATATTAACGGTTTGTTGGTGGAGCACCAGCAAGTTATGCAGCAGGCAATCAACAATCAACAGGATCAAAAAGATTATATCGACTCTTGGGTTCATGAAATCAAAGTACCGCTAGCGGCTGTCAATTTAGTTTTGCAATCGATCGAAGATGATATTCCAGAAAAGAAATATTATTTAGTCGAAAATGAGTTAAGTAAAATCGATGAATATGTGGAGCAAGTTCTTTATTATGCACGATTGGATAGTTTTTCTAGAGATTATTTGATCCAAGAATATTCGTTGAAGGAAATTGTTCAGTCGGTGATTCGGACACAAGGGAATTATTTTATTCAAAAGAGTTTACAGTTTTCTATTGAAGGTGACGATCAAATGGTGCTGACAGATGCAAAATGGGTGGCCTTTATTTTTAAACAACTTGTTAGTAATGCCATCAAATATACTCCAGCAGGCGGTAAGATCACGGTCATTATTTCCAGAACCAAAGAAGGGGCTTGGCTATCCTTGAAGGATACTGGGATCGGGATTCCTAAAGAAGATCAGCACAGGATTTTCGATAAGGGCTTTACAGGAGAAAATGGTCGGACTAGTGAACAGCATTCCACTGGTTTAGGGTTGTATTTAGCTAAAAGCCTGGCGGATAAGTTAGGCCATCAATTGACAATGGAGTCAGTTGAAGGAGACGGCACGACTATGAAATTGTTGTTTCCGTTTTTAAGTTATTTCAATGAAAGAAGATAGATAGCTACGTTGAGAAATGGAATCATTGTTTCTCAACGTGAGCTTTTTTATTTTTGCTTGTTCTTCTTCCATTAGAAAATATAGAATTTATAAAGGTTTTTGTATACATTATTGTTAAATAGAGTACGCTCCTTCAAGTCAATATTCTTTTATTTTCCATAAAACAAATAATGAGAGGAATTTTAGTAAACTTTTTGCTCTCGTATAGTTGTATAGCAAACGCTTTTATTGTTAGACTTAACACATCAAACTTTTGATAGGAGCTTATTATGGAGATATTAGTAGCGTTGATCCCGATGTTTGCTTGGGGTAGCATTGGTCTTGTCAGCGGCAAAATCGGTGGTAGTGCGAATCAGCAAACATTAGGTATGACGATTGGGGCCTTATTCTTTTCGACGATCATCTTTTTCATTGTTCAACCTGTGATCACTATTCAAATGGTTGTAATTGGTATTTTATCTGGTTTATTCTGGAGTGTGGGGCAAAATCAGCAATTCCATGGAATGAAATATTTAGGTGTATCAGTAGGTTTACCTGTTTCAACGGGGATGCAGCTGATCGTGAATACGATTGCTGGAGCAGTCTTTTTTCACGAATGGAAAGGCAGTCGAGATTATATTTTAGGCTTTATTGCTCTTGGTTTATTAGTATTAGGCGTATATCTAACAGCTCGCCAAGATGATGATAGTGGTGTAAAAACAACAAATTCGATGTTGGATTTTAACAAAGGATTACGAGCACTGATCTTTTCAACAGTTGGCTATGGCGCGTATACGATTATTATCAATGCAGCTGGGCTTGATCCGATGGGGATTATTTTACCTCAAAGTATCGGTATGTTGATTGGAGCCAGTTTCTTTGCTTTTAAAAAGGTTAAGTTGGATCGGTATGTTTGGCGTAATATGAGCTGTGGTCTATTGTGGGGGTTAGGGAATATCTGTATGTTGTTAACGATGCGACAACTTGGTTTAGCAATCAGTTTCTCTTTATCTCAAATGGGGATCATTATCTCTACATTAGGCGGTATTTATATTTTAGGTGAAACCAAGTCTAAAAAAGAAATGAGATATGTCATAATTGGTTGCCTATTCGTCATTTTAGGTGGTATCCTTTTAGGGTATATGAAAGCGTAAATGTCATATTTACGCTTCTTTTTATGAAAAAATTTGCAATGATTATACTAGAAAATGGATTGATTTACTGGAGGAAAAGAAATGTCGATGTTTCGGAAAAAAGAGCTGACAGCTGTTTCAAGTGAGCCAAGTGCAATGAAAAAGGATTTAAAAACAATGGATTTGATTTTGCTAGGGATCGGTGCAATTGTCGGGACAGGGATCTTTGTTGTAACAGGTGTTGCAGCTGAACAATATGCAGGTCCTGCGTTGTCACTTTCGTTTTTAGTTGCAGCAGGAGCCATCGTTTTAGCAGGGTTATGTTATACCGAGTTTGCTTCAAGGATTCCGGCAATTGGCGGTCCTTATGCCTATATGTATGTCGTTTTTGGAGAATTAGTTGCTTGGATGACAGGCTGGCTAGTGATTTGTGAATTCTTCTTAGCGGTTTCGTCTGTTGCTTCAGGATGGTCTGGTTATGTTCATGGATTTTTGAACAGTCTTGGGGTTGATTTACCGAAAGCTTTGAGTGGAGCGTACAACCCAGCCAAAGGAACATATATTGATATCATTGCTGTTTTGGTGCTTTTTGTAGTGATGTTTTGGGTATCATTGGAAGCTAAAACCGCTTTGCGTTTGAATAATATGATGGTATTTGTGAAGTTTGGAATCATTGCGTTGTTCTTAGTTGTTGGTATTTTTTATGTGAAACCAGATAATTGGCAACCCTTTATACCTTTTGGTTTTTCAGGTGTGGTTAGTGGTGCGGCAGTAGTCTTTTTTGCCTTTTTAGGTTTTGATGCTGTAAGTATGACCGCAGAAGAAGTAAAAAATCCGCAAAAAGACATCCCAAAAGGAATTATTGGGTCGATTATTATTGCAACTGTTTTGTATGTGATCGTGACCTTGATTTTAACTGGGATCGTTCCATTTGATGCACTTGGTGTGAAAGATCCAGTCGCGTTTGCAATGCGTTTTGTTCAACGTGATGGCGTAGCTGGTGTCATTTCTGTTGGCGCAATTTTAACCCTTTTAACTGTGACGATTTCGATGATGTATAGTTTAGCTAGAATTATTTATGCGATCAGTAAAGATGGTTTACTACCCAAATTTATGAGTAAAATCGATAAAAAAAATCGGACACCGAAAAATGCTACTTATGTTGCAGGTGTATGTACAATGATCTTTGCTGGATTAGTACCGATGGAGTTATTAGCGGAGTTGACGAATATTGTGACATTGATGTACTTGATCGTGATGGCAATCGGAATTATTCGCTTAAGAAAAGTCGCTGGCGATCCCAAACCAGGGGAATTTAAAATTCCATTTGTTCCGTTTGTCCCAATTTTACTCGTCGTTGTTAGTATTGGCTTGATGTTACAGTTGCAAGCAGCGACGTGGAAAGCTTTTGCGGTAGCATTAGTCTTAGGTTTTTTGATTTATTTTGGTTATGGTTATAAACATAGTAATGAAAATAAGGCGAATAATTAAGAGTAGAAATCAGTGATCGTAGTGGTTACTGATTTTTTTGAGTTCTTTTTTGAGAAAAAATGAATTTCACTGTAAATCGTGATTCGTTTAAAGTATAGTGATAGTAAATAAAAAAAGGGAGGATTCAAAGAATGTCTTACCGAATTGAAAAAGATTCTATGGGAGAAATTCAAGTACCAGAGTCAGCATTTTGGGGTGCACAAACCGAACGTAGTCGTCAAAATTTTAACATTGGTATCGAGAAAATGCCTAACGCCCTCATTAAAGCACTTGCTTTAATAAAAAAAACGGCTGCTAAAGCAAATGAAACAACGGGGAAATTAGAAACCTCGATCAGTGAGGCTATCCAAATGGCAGCCGATAAAATTATTAAGGGTGAAGCTGATCAACATTTTCCTTTGTCATTATGGCAAACAGGTAGTGGTACACAAACGAATATGAATGTAAATGAAGTTATTGCCCATTTAGCTGCTAATACTGGCGTGACAGTTCATCCCAATGACCATGTCAATATGTCACAAAGCTCAAACGATGTTTTTCCGACAGCGATTCACATAGCAGCTGTGCAGTTGATCGAACAACAGTTGTTTCCAGTCATAAAACAAATGATTCAAACGTTGCAAAGACTTGAAAATGAAAATGAAAAAATTATAAAAATCGGTCGAACTCATTTGCAAGATGCCACCCCCGTAACCTTTGCACAGGAAATCAGCGGTTGGCGTTCGGGACTAGAACATAGTTTCCAGATGTTAGCATTGGCGATACAAGAGCTTAAACAGTTAGCAATTGGCGGTACAGCAGTTGGAACCGGGCTAAATGCTTCAAACGAGTACATTGAGTTGTTCTTTAACTATTTGAATGCAGAGACTGATAGTGAATTTTCTGAAGATCCCAACAAATTCCATGCGTTAGCAAGTAAAGATGCGGCTGTTTTTACATCGGGTGCTTTAAAAGCTTTAGCGGCAAATGCGATGAAAATGGCAAATGACATTCGCTGGATGGCAAGTGGTCCCCGTAGTGGGTTGGGAGAAATCACGATTCCGGCTAATGAACCAGGAAGCTCCATCATGCCGGGGAAAATCAATCCAACTCAATGTGAGGCGTTAACAATGATCGCTGTTCAAGTGATGGGCAATGACACGACCATTGGCATCAGTGCCTCACAAGGAAATTTTGAATTAAATGTTTATATGCCAGTCGTTGCTTACAACTTACTTCAAAGTATTCAATTGCTTACGGATGGATTGCGCTCATTTAATCAAAACTGTTTAGTTGGAATGAAAGCGGATCAAGAAAAAATGACTCAATATGTTGAGCAATCTTTGATGCTAGTAACGGCATTAAATCCACATATCGGTTATGATAACGGTGCGCAAATCGCCAAAAAAGCATTTCAAGAAAATACAACACTAAAACAAGCAGCACTGTCGTTAGGATTAGTGACAGAAGCGGACTATGACGCTTGGGTCAAACCAGAGCAGATGCTAGGAAAATAAACAGTGGTTCATTTGGAAAGGACGAGAAAAGATGCCAGACATTTATGAAAAAGCCTTAAAAGCACACGCACAATGGCGCGGAAAAATCGATGTTCATTCAAAGGTCGAAGTGAAAACAAAAGAGGATCTATCATTGGCTTACACACCAGGCGTTGCAGAACCGTGTAGAAAAATTCATGAGAGTCCAAATTCTGTTTACGATTATACTTGGAAAGGCAATACTGTAGCAGTCGTAACAGATGGAACAGCCGTTTTGGGTTTAGGGGATATAGGACCAAAAGCTGCTTTGCCAGTTATGGAAGGCAAAGCATTGCTATTTAAAGAATTCGCTGGAATTGATGCGATCCCAATTTGTTTAGATACTAAAGACCCTAAAGAAATCATCAACATCATCAAAGCGATGGCGCCCACATTTGGCGGAATCAACTTAGAAGATATCTCAGCACCTCGCTGTGTGGAAATTGAGCGTACATTGATCGAAGAGCTAGATATTCCAGTTTTTCATGATGATCAGCATGGCACAGCAATCGTTACGATTGCTGCATTGATCAATGCATTAAAAATTGTTCATAAAAATGTAGCGGAAATCAACGTTGTTGTGTCGGGAACAGGTGCTGCTGGCAGTGCTATCATAAAAATGCTTCATCATTTTGGTGTTAAGAATATTATTGCCTTTAATATCAATGGTGCATTATCCAAAACGATGGAAAGACCCATGGACTTTTTAGAAAAAGAAATCGTGGAAATTACTAACAAAGAACATTTCAATGGTTCACTAGAAGAAGCAATGGTCGGCGCAGATGTTTTTATCGGCGTCTCTGCACCTAAATTAGTTTCTAAAGAAATGGTAGCATCTATGAATACTGGTGCAATCGTCTTTCCAATGGCCAATCCTGAATCGGAAATTGACTATCAAGATGCGATCGATGCAGGGGCAGCGGTCGTTGGAACAGGACGTTCTGATCATCCCAATCAAATTAACAATGTACTAGCCTTTCCTGGTTTGTTTAAAGGGGCATTTGTGGCAGGCGCTACGAAAATTACGGAAAATATGAAATTAGCTGCTGCAAAAGCCATTGCTGAAATCATCCCAGAATCAGAGTTAACCAGTGAGTACATTATTCCATCCCCTTTCAATCAAGAAGTGGTAGATGTCATCATTCGAGAAGTAGCTGAAGCGGCTGTTCAAGATGGGGTTATTCGAACATCAGCGTACAAGTAATAGAGAGTTTCTGCCAGCTGAGCCAATGTGGAGTTGGCAGCAGCTTTTTTATCTAGAGAAAATACAAGGATTTCTAGTTCAATAAAGCCAAGTATGGTATACTATCTAGGAGTAAATTCAAGAGAATGCTAAAAGGAGGATGTTTCTACATGTCAGAAAAAGAAACATTTTATATCACTACCCCGATTTATTATCCAAGTGGACAACTACATATCGGCAATTCTTATACAACGATTGCTTGTGATGCGATGGCTCGTTACAAACGATTGATGGGCTTTGACGTATTTTACTTAACAGGTGTGGATGAACATGGACAAAAAATTGAAAATAAAGCCTCAGAATTAGGCGTTACACCAAAAGAATATGTTGATAAAATGGCCGCAGATGTCCAAAAATTATGGAAAACACTTGATATCAGCTACGATAAATTTATTCGTACAACAGATGATTACCATAAAAAAGCAGTGCAGCAAATCTTTGATCGTTTATTAGAACAAGGGGATATTTACCTTGGCGAATATGAAGGTTGGTACTCTGTTTCAGATGAAGAATACTTTACGGAAACACAATTAGCAGAAGTTTACCGTGACGAAGAAGGCAAAGTAATCGGTGGGAAAGCACCAAGTGGTCACGAAGTTGAGCTAGTTAAAGAAGAATCTTATTTCTTCCGTATGAGTAAATATGCGGATCGTTTATTGGAATATTACAATGAACATCCAGAATTTATCCAACCAGAATCACGTAAAAATGAAATGATCAATAATTTTATCAAACCTGGTCTAGAAGATTTAGCTGTATCACGTACGACATTTTCATGGGGAATCCCTTTATCAAATGATCCAAAACATGTAGTTTACGTATGGATCGACGCTTTATCAAACTATATCACCGCTTTAGGGTATGGTTCAGACGATGATAGCTTATTCCAAAAATACTGGCCGGCAGATGTTCATATGGTCGGAAAAGAAATCGTTCGTTTCCACACGATTTATTGGCCGATCATGTTGATGGCTTTAGACTTACCATTACCGAAGAAAATTTTCGGTCACGGTTGGTTATTGATGAA
Source organism: Enterococcus sp. 12C11_DIV0727 (assembly GCF_002148425.2). Lineage (NCBI taxonomy): Bacteria > Bacillati > Bacillota > Bacilli > Lactobacillales > Enterococcaceae > Enterococcus > Candidatus Enterococcus lemimoniae. The sequence continues at coordinate 3,032,049 of NZ_CP147248.1, forward strand.
AGACGGAAAAATGTCTAAATCTAAAGGGAATGTCGTTTATCCTGAGATCCTTGTTGATCGCTATGGTCTAGATGCGCTACGTTATTACTTATTACGTGCGATTCCATTTGGCAGTGACGGAGTCTTTACACCAGAAGATTTTGTTTCTCGTTTAAATTATGATCTAGCGAACGATTTAGGTAATCTATTAAACCGTACGATTGCTATGATCAATAAATATTGTGAGGGACATGTTCCAGCATATGCTTCAAAAGTGACGCCATTTGATAGCGAGTTATCAACAACCGCTGCAAATGTGATTGGTAAATATCATGAAGCAATGGAAAAAATGGAATTTAACACAGCAATTGCTGAAGTTTGGACATTGATTTCGCGCGCTAATAAATATATCGATGAAACACAACCATGGGTTTTAGCGAAAGATGAAGAAAAGAAAAATGAGTTGGACAGTGTTATGGTTCATTTAGCTGAAAGCTTACGTATCGTAGCGATTTTATTACAGCCTGTGATGACAGAGACTCCGACAAAAATCTTTGAACAATTAGGGTTAGATCCTGAAACAATGAATATGGAAGCAATCCATTTCGGTGAGTTTCCAACAGAAATTAAAGTTGTTGCGAAAGGAACACCTATTTTCCCTCGTTTAGAGATTGACACTGAAGTGCTATATATTCAAAAGAAGATGGCTCAAAATGCCCAAACAACAACAGAAGAAATCAAATGGGACCCAGAAGAAACAGAGCTTATTTCAACAAAAGAAAAAGAAATCAAGTATGAAGATTTTGATAAAGTAGAATTAAAAGTAGCAGAAGTCATTGATTGTAAAAAAGTCAAAGGGGCTGATAAATTGCTACAGTTCCGCTTAGCTGCAGGCGATGAACAAGATCGTCAAATTCTTTCTGGGGTTGCAGAATTTTATCCAGATCCAAGTGCCTTGATTGGTAAAAAAGTTGTGATTGTAGCAAACTTAAAACCAAGAAAAATGCGTGGACAGATCAGTCAGGGAATGATTCTTTCAGCCGAATCTTCAGACGGTAAATTACAAATCATTGATGCACCAAAAGATATGCCAAACGGAGCAAGTATCGCATAGTTGAGGTGTGAAAATCATTAAACCAAAAATAATCAGAGTATTTGTCTAATAACAAAATTAGGCAGATGTTCTGGTTTTTTTTAGATAAATCGAATATTTTGGAAAATATCGCTAAAATTTATATCAAAAGGATATATTTTATTGTATCATTATGATAGAACCAAAAAAATTGAGTTACTAAACAAGGAGAATGTTTGATGAAGATGAAGAAGTACATGTTGGGGATTATAACAGGAGTTGCGATTTTTTTATTAGCAGCCTGTGGATCGGATCCAAGAAAAGAATTTACTAATGCGTTTCTTAATTCTAAGGGAGACGAGTATAACGCAGCTAGTTTTGAAATGAAGATTAAAGACTTAGAGTATGATGGTGATGAAGGCGGCGCGTATGTCAAAATGTTCGCTAGCCAATTAAAAGATATGAGTATCGACGGAAAGTATGCGATCGATGAAAAAACAGATGCAATGGAAATGGAAATCACAGCAAATCTATTTGGCGAAAAATTACCATTCCAATTTGTTGGAGATAAAGACAAGTACTTCATGTCGACTAGTTTTGTTTCAGGAATGCTGGATATAGCCAATTCATTTAATTATCCAATAGAACTAAGTAAAAGCGATTTGAATAAATTAAAAGGAAAATATATCGATATTGCTGAAGCTGGCGATACACTTACTTCAGGTGAATTGGACAAAAAAGCCAATCCATTGAAGAACAAAACCTTTACAAATGCTGAGGATTCTAAAATGGGTCGCGAAATGAAGAAGCTGATCGAAAGCTTCGATAAAAAATCATTTACACAAGATAAAGATGTTGTGACACATACATTCACCAAAAAAGAAATTATTAAAATGCTAGAGAAAATCGATGAAGTTGCCAAAGAAGATAAAGACTACAAAAAATCAGGCGATGCCAAAGAAATGAAAGATGCGATCAAATCTTTAAAAAATGATCTGGATAAAATGGATATCAAGATCAGTATCAACAAAAAAACAAAAGCACTTGATATGGAAATGGTATTAGCTGCAACAGATGAAGACGATGCTAAAATGAGTATTGTGATGACAATGGCTGTTACACCACAAAAAAATAGTGGAAAGATCAAGATGCCAAGTAAAAAAGAAATCATCAGTCAAGATGAATTAGAAGCTATTTTGTCTAATATTACTGGAGCAGCAACAGATGATTCGGAGCTAGATTTAGAGGATGACTCAATTGATTATAGTGATTTAAAAGATGATCCTGAAATTCAAAAATTGATGGATGAGCAATTAGATGCAATGATCAAACAAATCGAAGCTAACCCAAGTGCCGTAACAGAAGAAAATGCGAAAGAAGCACGTGAAGGCGCTAAAGAAATTTTCAATGAAGAGCAAATGAAAAAATTAAACGACGCCTTGGATAAAGCATTAAAAGGTGGAGCGATTTAAAAAAAGAATAAAAACGATGTTTTCTGCAGCTAAGTCTAGACTGACTAGCGCAGAGAGCATCTTTTTTTGTATATTCAGATGCAATTGATTGGACTATAATAGGTAATAAGAATCTATCGGGTAAAGGAGAAAAACATGTGTGTATTTTGTGACGTAACAGATTTTGTGATAGAAAATGATTTAGCTGGTGCTTTTTATGATCGATTTCCTGTTAGTAAAGGACATTTATTAATTATACCGAAAAAACATAAAATGGACTATTTCGATTTATCTATAGCGGAAAAGGGTGCAATTGACGAATTACTCAAAGTTGCTAAAAAAATAGTAGAAGAAAGCTATCGACCAGATGGTTTCAACATTGGGACAAATTGTGGCATCAATGCAGGTCAAAGTATTATGCACTGTCATATACATTTGATTCCTAGATATGTTGGTGACATGACAAATCCAAAAGGTGGAGTAAGAGGCGTGATCCCATCAAAACAACAGTATTAAAAATGGAGGGAATGTGGAATGATTCTAAGAGAGTTGACTTCAACAGATGAACAAAAGTATTTGGCATTTGTCAAAGAATGGACAAATGCAGGAGCCTCTAAAATAACACCATCCTCTGTTCATTTAAATGGGCTAACCTTTCAAGAGTGGCTAGTGAAACTTGAAAAAGATAAACTTAGTGAACAGAACGATTTTGTTCCAGCAGAGACACTCTTTCTGGAAGTAGCGAACAAATTAGTTGGAGCTGTTCAATTAAGATACAAGTTGACCGAGGGACTAGTACAAATTGGCGGTAATATTGGTTTTGGTGTCGTGCCTTTTGAACGGGGAAAAGGGTATGCTAATGTGCTACTTGCTCAATCACTAGAAATTTTTCAAAAGCGTGGATTTTCTAAAGTAATGCTTACCTGTGACAAAATAAATATGAGCTCAAAAAAAACAATCCAAAAAAATGGAGGTATATTATCCGCTGAATATTTGGTTGAAGGAACCATAGTTCAGCGATTTTGGATTGAGTTAGCAGTGGCAAAAAATAGCGAGTAAAGGGTTGAAACAGAAGAAATTCCTGTTTAGTTAGAGGGATCAACCGCTTCTGTTTCCACCATATTTTTAGAGGAGCGGAACGCATTTGGCGAAAATCCAGTATATTTTTTAAAGGCACGGCTAAAATAAGCTGCATCAGTATATCCAACCATTTGAGCTAGCTCTCCGATAGAAACCGTCTTATTTTCTAAAATAGTGATAGCCTGATTGAGTCGATAACTGGTTAAATAATCAGAAAAAGTAATTCCCATTTTTTCTTTAAATAAAGTCCCTAGATGTTGGCGGCTGACATGCATGATGTCTGCAAGTTCCGTTAATTTGATTTCATCCATATAGTGATCGGCAATATATTTTTGAGTGAAATCAATATAATCGTAATGTTGTTCTAATTCCTCCAACAGTTGATAAAGCTTTTTATTAGATTCAAGAATGCCAGCTGTTTTGAATTTATTAGTGATTTGCCCAATACTGTCTTCAACAGGCGTTCGCTCAAATGAAGAACCACCGATGTAACCGTGAGCCGTAGTTTGTTTAAACATATAGTCTGCATCCAACGGACTATCCACAGGTCCACCATAAATCATGCGAATGACTTTTGGATCGACTTTTTCACAGATGGCAAATAATTCATTGGCTATTTTTTTTCCAGCTTCTAAAGATAGAATCTTTTTTGCACCAACTGTTCCACCACCAGTCAGGCCTAAATGAACACAAATGATATCAGCACCTGCAGCTAACATTTGTTTTGTTTGTGTTTGATTGAAGACAAAGGCGATTGTCAGTAGCCCTAATTCATGTGCAAGTTTAATAGAGGCAACTTCTTGGTCGTAACTTAAATTATTTTCGTCTAACCATTCTCTAAATTGACCATCAAACATCCCCACAGTTGGGAAGTTATTGATTCCAGCAAAGCCATTTGCTTTTATTGCCAGTAGCCATTCTTTTTTATTGATTGTAGGATCAGTTCCGTTAAAGCCAAAGAAGACTGGACTATTTTTTACTCTAGGCAAAATCTCTCTTCGACCATAGTCCATCACCATCTCATTAGCATTCGAAAAAGGCAGCCAGCCTGCCAAGGAGCTAACCCCCATTTGTCGAAATTTTCCAGAATTCAATGCTAAAATGAAGTCAGCACCACCATTTTCGGCCACTTTTGCGGCTAAACCTGAGCCCGCTGCCACGCCGATAACTCGTTTTCCAGCTTGAACCTGTTTTTTAAGCTGAGTCATTTGTTTTTGTTCCACTTTAAGCAACCCTTCCTGTAAGCTTTTCTTTATTATAAACGGAAATCATTATAAAAGAATGGGAGTGGGACAAAAGTAAAAAACACTGTTGTTTCACACCCTAAATACGAATAAACAGTGGGAGAAGAAGCAACCCCTTCGGAAATAAGCTGAAATTCACAAAAATTTGAAGAGCAATTTTCGTGAATTCTTTCTTATTTCTCGGGGTTAAACACTCCTGTCCCAACCTCATTTTTTTTCAGTTAAATTTAACGAATGTTCTTAAATGCTTGAGTTTGTTCTTTGATTCCTTTTTCAGCAGCAAATCGTTCAATGCTTGAAGCGCCGAAAAAGCCATGAACACCAGTTGTATGCTCTATGATGTATTGAGCATCTTTTGGTTCTGCGATTGGTCCACCATGACAGATCACCAAGATTTCTGGGTTGATTTCTTTGGCTGCGTCTGCAATTTCTTGAACACGTTTGGCAGATTCTTCTAACGTTAGAGCGGTTTGGGCACCAATACTTCCTTTAGTTGTTAGTCCCATGTGAGCTACGATCATGTCTGCACCGGCTTGTGCCATTTTTCGTGCTTGCTCAGGATCAAAAACATATGGTGTTGTTAAAAGATCTAATTCGTGAGCTTTCGCAATCATTTCAACTTCTAAATCATACCCCATACCTGTTTCTTCTAAATTTTGTCTGAAGACGCCATCAATTAATCCTACGGTTGGAAAATTTTGAACACCAGAAAAACCTTGTTCTTTTAATTGTTTCAAGAAGACATCCATTACACGAAATGGATCAGTCCCGCATACCCCTGCTAAAACTGGTGTTTTTTCGACGACTGGAAGGACTTCTGCACCCATTTCCACGACGATTTGGTTGGCATCGCCATAAGATAATAATCCAGCGAGCGAACCGCGTCCAGCCATTCTGTAACGTCCTGAATTGTAAATAATCAGCATATCCGTTCCACCTGCTTCAGAACTTTTGGCGGTGATCCCGGTTCCTGCTCCCACGCCTAATAAAATGTTTCCTGCAGCGATTTGTTGACGAAAGTCGGCTAAGATTTCTGTTCTTGTTTTTCTCATGAGTTCGTTCCTCCTAAATTTAAAAGCTGAAAGAGTTCGTTCAGTCTCAACTAGAAAATAGAAAAAAATAACTGAGATGCTTTTTGTTTCATTTAGTTTTTATCTTTTTCTCGAGAGACTAGCTCTTGAAGCTAGAGATAATGATTTTGTGTATTCATTAATTGAGTTAAGTTTTCCGCAGCAGCTGTTGCAAATTGCGGATCATTGATAGTGTAATTTAGTGAAATGATTTCCACTAAAGGATTGTTGATGTTCGCTGTTAAGGTATCAAATAGGACTTGGTCGATGGTTGGAGCATAGAACTCATGGCCTTTACTATCCAAACTAGACAGACCTTTTAGCGGCAGCATCAAAATGCTTTTGCTTGTTACTTGATTTAATTTTTCAGCAATTTTTTCACCAAGCTTTTTATTTTCTTCTGCGGTGGTTCGCATCAAGGTAACCATGGGATTGTGTTGATAAAAAAGTCGATCTTGGTATTTTTCAGGGATAGTGTCTACTGCACCAAAGTTTACCATATCAAGTGCGCCTAAAGATATAACTTGAGGAATTCCAGTTATGGCCGCCGCTTCTAAACGATGTTCTCCACCAGGCATATTACCGCCAAATAATTCATCACACCATTCAGTTGTTGTCAGATCTAGTACGCCAGCGATATGACCATCTGTAATCAATTTTTCCATAGACTTGCCACCAGCACCGGTAGCGTGGAATACAAGTACCTCATAACCCTGCTCTTCTAACAAGCGTCTACCAACTTCAACACTTGGTGTTGTTACACCAAACATACTTGCGGCAATGACTTTTTTCTCGAACACTTGTTCAGTGCTTAAATTAATGACCATTCCGCTAATCGCATTCGCTGCGTTGGTAAAAATCTTCTTGGAAATGGAGTTGAGACCAGCGACATCGACAATTGATGGATACATGAAAATATCACTTGATCCTACATAGCCACTAACATCACCAGCAGCTACTGTAGAAATTATCAATTTAGGAACACCAATCGGTAGGGCTCGCATGCTTGGTGCGACCATTGACGTTCCACCTGAGCCGCCGGCAGATATGATTCCATCAAATTTACCTTCACTATATAATTGTGGCAGTAAAACTTCTAATCCTTGGGCGATTGCTTTGGTTCCTTGGGCTCGGTCTCTATTCGCAGCTATTTCTGTGAGATCAGTTCCAGCTGCTTGAGCGATTTGCTGATTGGTAATGTCAGGTTCAAATGCAGGGGAGAAAATACCTGTATGGATCAAAAAAGTATTTAGGCCTGTTTTTTCAATCTGTTCTTTGATAAACAGGAATTCTTCAGATTTGGAATCAAAGGTTCCAGCTATCGCTACAGTTCTTTTATTCATGATAATGCTCCTTTCGATAATTTTGTTTACGTTTTCATTATAGAAGGTCTATTCTAAGAAAGATATGGATTATTGTCATCTGAAATAGGATTTATGTCATATGAATGTGGATAAAAAAACTCCACTCATAATGTTGAAGCAAAACATGAGCAGAGAAAAGTATTAAAATTTTAATTTTTTAGTTGATTTAAGTCTATGGAAACGAGTTGGTAACAACATGATCATTATGGCATAAGGAACGCTAATGATCGACCAAGTCAGGCTTCGGCTCAAGCTGTTATTTTTGTATAGCCAATGAAGTAAAAAATGTAACCCTAAGATACTAAAGGCGACAAAAATCAAAACGGTATAGTTCGGCTCATTCTTTATGATAGCTCTAAGAATACTGCCAACTAGAGGAACCAAATAAAAATAGGCACTGGTTAAGGAAATCCGCCAACTTTTTGCGACTGTTCCAAGATTTATCAAGAAAAATGCAATAGACAATAAGAGTCCAAGAGGCGGAAAAAAGGCGATCAAAGCAGAATAGACAGCGCTCCATAAAAGCATTAGGGGACCTTTGACAATTGCCGCAATAACAATAAAAATCGCGATCAGAAGAAGCTGTTGTGTCATTGATCCATAAGCTAATAAACCAAATAGAATCAGTAATACCCAGTGCCAAATCGTATTAACTTGAGGTTTTCGATTAATCGTTACGTTCTTTCGGATCGTTGTTTTGAGAAAGTCAGATTCTTCGAAGAAATTTTTCAAACAGCATTCCCTCCTATCAAATTAAAAACCAGACTGGAATTAAGTTTACTGCTGAAAAACGATAATAACATCGGACTAAAGTCTGTTTTTTGAATGATCTTCAATAACTATTTATTTTTAAGCAACTCAGAAAGCTCTCTAACATAAGGCAAAAACACCTGTTTCATACCACGAGAAATTGCTGTATAAAGAATCTTTTTTTCTCGTTCCGTTGTTCCATAGCGTACGGTTGAAGGGTCATGAATGATCACATTGTCAAATTCAAGTCCTTTTGCCATATCGATGGAAAGAATTTGAGCCTTAATAGTGATGTTTTCTTTAATCAGCTGTTGTTCTAATTCTTCTGCTTCTATTCCAGTTTTTGTAATGATCACGGTCGCTTCTTCAGGAGATAAGGAAGCTAAAAGTGAAGTGAGCGTTTCTAAGTAAGTATCTTGATTTTCACAAGGAATAAACTTAGGTTTCTCACCATCTTTTCGGATCGATACGATTTTGAGCTTTTCATGATTTGTTACTAAAGTTTGGAAAAGTTGCGTGATTTCCTTGCTTGAACGGTAACTATTCAATAATTGATAAGAAGTGACTGAACGGCTAGAAGCAGATAATAACTCTTTCAATTCCATAAAACTGATCGATGTATTGAAGATAGCCTGATTTTCATCTCCTGCCAAAGTAAAGTTAGCTTGCGGGAATAGTTTTAGCAGTAGAAGAATTTGAGCTTCAGTATAATCTTGGACCTCATCCACTAAAATAAAAGCCATTTGTCGATTAGATAAATCTTCAATATATTTATCTTTGATCAGTAGTAGGCTTACGACTTCGTCTGCAGTATAAGCTGACGAGGTTCTTTTATAAGGTACGCGTGTGTATTGTTGATACAACGCTTCAAAGAGTAACCATTGATCAAACCACGACGTATCAGCAATTACATCAGCAACTTTACGGTATTTTTTTTGCAACCGTTGCAATGCAAATTCCGTCAGTTGTTCTTCATCATCTTCGGTAAATATCATATCAAAATAACGCAACTGTTCCGCTTCAGTCAGATCTTGCATTTGATCGATCATTTTTTTGGACTTAGATTGTTTAATCAGATAACGATTCCATAAGCTGGATAATTTTTCTTTTGTTGCAGATAATCTGTCTCTGATCGATAAAGTATTCGGTGTTTCTTGATATAAATTAAAAATCAGTTCAGCGGAAAAAATTGGTTTACGTTTGAATAAAATTGGTTGAAACAAAGATTGTTGAATCAGCGTTGGATCATCGAATGACTGAATAAATGTAGTAAATGCTTGAGATTGGATGACTTTCTGCTGAGAATTCACTTGTTCCGCTGTGATCCGATTGAAATAAGCGGCTTCACTTTCGATCGGCTTTTTTTCACGAAAGGTAAATTTTAGAAATTGCAGTAAGGTTAGATTTAAAGGGTTTCGCTCACCTAAATTTGGTAATACCTGGGAAATGTAATCGATAAATGTCGAATTTGGCGAAAGTAGTAAAATATCATCGGCCGTAATTTGTGTCCGATGATTGTAAAGTAAATAAGCAATTCGCTGCATGATAGCAGATGTTTTGCCGCTACCAGCAATCCCGTTGACTAAAAGCAGTGGATGACGTTCATCACGGATAATCTCATTTTGCTCTTGTTGGATCGTTGTTGTAATATCTTTCATATATTGAGAAGAATCTGCTTCCAATGAATGGAGCAAAATATCATCTTGAATCGCTAGACTCGTATCAAAGAAATTGATTAAACGATCCTCTTCGATGATTAATTGTCTTTTCAGATTTAAGGCTACAGGAATCTCTGTTTTATTAACTAAATAACTGCTGTCACCTAAAACATTATTATAAAAAAGAGAAGCGATAGGTGAACGCCAGTCATAGATTCGTGAATCTCCATCCAAATTAGTAAAATCATTCATGCCAATATAAAACACATCACGATCGTCATCCGTATCTAGAAATGTTACATCGATTTTTCCAAAATAAGGAACTTTTAGTAAACGCTCGACTTTTTCAAGTTGCTTAGCTGCAGTTGCATTTTGGATGTTCAACTGATCGATTTCTCTATTTTTCATCTCCATCATGGCAAATGTTTCCAGATTATCTGAGTAACTATCAAAATTTAATTTTGTATCACCACCAAATTGCTCCAATACTGATTTTCCTGTAGTGCTAACTTCGTCAATAGCAGCTTGGTATGTTTCTCTGGCTTGACTTAATTCTTCATAAACCTGTTGCAAATGTTGGGTTTCTTGTGTGTGATCATTTGACATATTGATTCCTCCTGACATAAATTGCCGTGACCGAATAGTATAAGCTATTTTTTTTGATAATGCAATTATAAGAAGCTGATAATTTATCGGAGCTGTCCATTCAGCTTTTGGGTAAAATGTGATAAAGTATAGAAGATAGACAAGCAATTATAGTAGAATTAGGATGCTGCACTATTTAGCTATGCGGACTGCCTAATAAGCTTTTGCTTTGAAACATGCCAAGAAACACAACGAAGAACTGAGTTGATGTTGAATGGTACAAGGTGAAGCGAAGTGGAACGTTGTTACCATATGTTATCTAGCTACGCAGGCTAGCTCCTCGGAAAAAAGATAAATTATGAATGAGGCAAAAAGCGCCTCATTCATAATTTCCTATTTTTCTGTCAGAGCTGAACGAGCCTGATACGCTTTTATTGTTACCTAGCTACGCGGGCTAGCTCTTCGGGAAAAAGATAAAAATAGTTTGTGGTAAAAAGCACCACAATCGATTTTTCCTATTTTCCTGTCAGAGCTGAACGAGCCTACTACGCTTTTATATTAAGGAGTGAATGAACATGATTTTTGATTCTCATACTCATTTAAATGCAGAACAATTTAACGAAGATATTCCAGAAACAATTGAACATGCGAAAGAATTAGGTGTAACCGAAATGGCGGTAGTTGGTTTTGATACACCGACGATCGAAAAGTCTCTGGAACTTAGCCAACACTATAAAGAAATCCAAAGTATTATCGGTTGGCATCCAACAGAAGCCGGAAGTTATACGCCTGATATCGAGAAAAGACTACAGCATTTACTAACAATGCCAAAAGTAGTAGCACTTGGCGAAATCGGCTTAGATTATTACTGGATGGAAGATCCAAAAGAAGTTCAGGAACGTGTTTTTAGACGTCAAATCGCAATTGCCAAAGAAATGAATCTGCCAATCAGCATCCATACACGAGATGCAATGGAAGATACGTATAAAATTTTAAAAGAAGAAGATATTCGGGATATTGGCGGAATCATGCATAGTTTCAGTGGCGATCCTGAATGGATGGAAAAATTTCTAGATATGGGGATGCATATTTCTTTAAGCGGTGTTGTGACGTTTAAGAAAGCATTAGAGGTTCAAGAAGTAGCTAAAGCTGTTCCTTTGGATCGTTTATTGGTGGAGACAGACGCACCATACTTAGCCCCAGTCCCTTATCGAGGCAAACGCAATGAACCAGGTTATACTCGTTATGTAGTAGAAAAAATTGCAGAACTAAGAGAAGTTCCTTTTGAAGAGATAGCGAAGCAAACAACTATTAATGCGCATCGCTTATTCAGGTTAGCTGAATGACAGATAAGTTGAGGATTGAAGAAGTTATTGTCGTTGAAGGGAAAGACGATACTAGACGTATTCAAGAAGTTGTGGATGCTGATACGATTGAAACAATCGGCTCAGCGATCAATGAGGATATTTTAGAACAAATCGAACATGCACAAGAAACGCGTGGTGTCATCATTTTTACTGATCCAGATTTTTCAGGGGAAAAAATTCGTAAAACAATTATGGAAGTTATACCCGATGCCAAGCATGCGTTTCTCTCTCGTCAGCTTGCTGCACCTAAGAAACGAGGAAATAGTTTAGGTGTGGAGCATGCTAGTGATGAAGCGATTTTGGAAGCATTAGAGAAAATAGTTACCCCAGTCAATGGGGCAGATGATTATCAAGAAATCCCTAGACAAACCTTGATAGAGTATGGTTTAATAGCTGGGGCTCGTGCAAAAGAACGTCGTGAAAAATTAGGCGACGAATTGCGTATTGGCTACACCAATAGTAAGCAATTGACCAAACGCTTGAAAATGTTTCGGATTACAGAAAAAGAACTGATAGAGGCAATGAATAGTATAAATGAAACACCTAATGAAAAATCGGAGGAATCAATTTGACAGAGTATAAAGAAATAGCCACCCCTTCAAGAACCAAAGAAATTTTGAAGCAACATGGCTTTTCATTTAAAAAAAGTTTAGGACAAAACTTTTTAACAGAACCGAATATCTTACGTAAAATCGTTGAAACAGCTGGAATAGATACCCACACGAATGTTGTAGAAGTAGGACCTGGAATTGGTGCTTTAACTGAACAATTAGCTAAAAATGCGGCACAAGTTTTAGCTTTTGAAATCGATGATCGCTTGATCCCAGTCTTAGAGGATACAATGAGTCCGTATCAAAATGTTACAGTGGTTCATAATGATGTATTGAAAGCCGATTTAGTGGGCACTACAAAGGAAGTCTTTGAGCAAGAGCTTCCAATCAAAGTAGTAGCTAATCTTCCTTATTACATCACTACACCAATCATGATGCACTTTTTAGAATCTGATTTAGAAATAGAAGAAATGATCGTGATGATGCAAAAAGAGGTTGCGGATCGAATATCTGCAAAACCAGGAACAAAAGCTTACGGGTCGTTATCGATTGCTGTTCAGTATTTTATGGAAGCGAGCATTGCGTTCATTGTCCCCAAAACTGTGTTTATTCCACAACCGAATGTTGACTCAGCAATCATCAAACTGACGAAACGAGAGCAACCTGCTGTGGCTGTAACCAATGAGAAAGAGTTTTTCAAATTAACCAAAGCCTCATTCCAATTACGCCGTAAAACATTATGGAACAATTTGATTCATTTTTATGGTAAAGACGAGGAAACAAAAGCTTGGTTAACAGAAAGCTTAACCGAAGCAGAAATCGATCCATCACGCCGAGGAGAAACATTATCCTTGGAAGAATTTGGTCGTTTGAGTAATACCTTAGAAAAAAATCATTAACTGGAAGATAGATTGAGAAAAGAAGCTCTATGCTTTTCTCAGTCTATTTTTTACCTTATGCATAATGTGAAGGGATATACTTGGAATCAGAAAGAAAATCTAATTTATTTTGACTTTATGTAAAATTATTGGATTGGGTTATTGACTTTTTCAAAATATCAAGCATAATTACATTTAGAAAGCGCTTTCTATCGTTAGGAGTGAGACCGTGGAAAATAAAAAAACAAGAAATGTTACTTGGATGTTGGCAGCTATTTTTCTAGGATACACTTGTATTTATGTAGATAAAACGACAATTGGCATGTCTCTAGTGACTATTGCAACTGATTTAGGCTTCGACCCTCAGCAAAAAGGGTTGATATTAAGTGCTTTTTTTCTAGGCTATACGATTTTTCAAATTCCATTTGGGTATTTATCCAGTAAGATCGGGACAAGAAAAATGATGATTGCTTCTGTTTTTTTAGTTGGAATTTTCCTTTTTTTATTTGGTTTTGGCTTTTCATTATTATATTTGATTTTTATTCGCTTTATGACAGGAGCCGTTGCGCATTCGGGTTATCCATCCTCTGTAAGTACCTTTATTTCACAAGAGTTACCAATGGAAAAACGAGGTCCGGCGCAATCTACGATGATCGCTTCCTCAGGTTTTGCGGCAATCGTAGGACCACTATTGATTGCACCATTGTTGCTTCAGGTGGGCTGGCATAAGACGTATTATTTTTTAGGAGCGGCTGTATTATTGATTGCTGTTTTAATGTACGTTGTGATTCCAAAAGAATTTGGCGGTGTAAAGGAACATCTGCAAAATAAGGCGGCGATTTCATTTCGAGAAGTATTGAAAGATCGAAATGTCTGGATTTTGATTTTTGCCGCTTTTTTCATCAATGCGGCGATTTATGGGCTGAATGGGTGGATGGCGACTTATCTTGTAGAAGCTCATGGTCTTGGTTTATCTCAAACTGCTTACGTAACAGCTGTCATTGGCTTTTTCACAATGGTTGCAGCGATGGTTGGCGGTGTTATGGTAAATAAATTTTTCATTGGTAAAGAGAAAAATGTTATTTTTGTGGCAACCGTAGGCGGTGGGATTTTTGCTGTGTTGGTTTCAGTCGTCGGCACATTTGTATTGAGTATGATCGCATTAACACTCGCTGTTGCCTGTGCTAGTTTAGCATTTGCAACGTTGATGAGTATTCCATTGAAACTATTTCCATCAGATGAAGTTTCTGCAAAATATGCAACGATTAATGCAATCGGTGTTTCAGGCGGTTTTGTTGCTCCAACGATTATTGGAGCCCTGATTCAATTGTCAAATGGTGCTTTCTTCAGTTCCTTCTTATTTATAGGCATTTCATTTGTAGTTGCAGGAACTATCACCTTACTGGTTCAAAAAAAGAAAGAATCCTAGTTCAGGGTTTTGAAAAAATAAAAAGGGTGTGAGAAAATGTGTACAGGTATCACAGTTAAGTCAAAAGCAGGCAATAGTTATTGGGGGCGAACCCAAGAATTTAATTTATTAATGGAATATGATGGTGCAATTATTCCCAGGAGCTATGACTTACATGTTTCATTAGATCATTTCTTAACACAATATGCTGCAATGGGCGTGGCACTTGCTGGACATCCATTATTGGTAGACGGTGTTAACGAAAAAGGATTGATGGGTGGCTCGTTTTACTTTGGCAATTATAATCGCTATATTGAATCAGAAAAAATTCGTGCTAAGGGTAAACTACCTTTAGCAGGAGCCGAATTTGTAACCTATGCCTTGACGAATTATGCTTCTGTGGCTGAAATCAAAGAGCGGGTAAATCAGGATACGGCGATTGCTATTGTTGATAATCAGATGGGAATTCCCCAGCATTATGTATTTCAAGATGAATCAGGTGCATCGGTTGTGGTTGAGCCTTCAATCGATGGTGGCTATGAAGTTTATGAAAATCCAGTAGGAGTGTTTACCAATAGCCCAAAATTTGACTGGCATTTAACGAATCTTCAGAATTATGTCGGGCTTAGTGATCTAATAGCACCTGATATTCAGATGGAAGAACTTCATGTTTTTTCAAATGGTAAAGGTTCTGGTTTACGCGGGATTCCGGGAGATTTCACACCCCAATCACGGTTTATTCGAGCGGCATTTTTGAAGCATTTTTCAGAAAAAGTCGAAGATGAACAAGCAGTTGAACAAATTTTTCATATTTTAGATAGTTTTGATATTCCAAAAGGTGTTGTTAAAGTTAGTTCGGATACAGATGTACAATATACGCAATATACTAGTGCTTATGACAGTAAAGAAAAGCAAATGTACATTCATTTGTACGAGAATCGTATGATCCAGACATTGTCTTTGAATGCTGGAATATTGGACAGCTCTGAACCTCAATATTTTGAATTGAAGACTGAACAACAGTATTATTCAATGCCTAAAAAAGAATAGAATCGACTTAATTTAAATTAGATGAAAGAGAATTACGGGAGAGACTAGTCATAGCACCGAGGAATAAATGACCAGTGACGCAAAACATTGATCATGAAGATCTCAGGTAAAAGGACCGTAGTTGGACATTACTCTGGAAAGCGGAAGCACCGAAGGAGCAACTCTTCAAGATGAAGACGAATCTCTCAGGTTTTGTACAGAGGAACAGGCATTTCTTTAAGATGCCTGTTCCTCTGTTTTTATATAGTTATTTTTGCTTGGAGGTGTCATCAAAACGAAGAAATAAAAATACAAAGAAGCAAAGGAGTAGAGAAGATGGATCTAAAAACACCTTTATATGACGCACATCTTGAAGCAGGCGGGAAGATGGTTCCATTCGCAGGTTACACGCTACCTGTCCAATATAAAGATAGTGGTGTGATAAAAGAACATTTAGCTGTTCGCAATCAAGTTGGATTATTTGATGTTTCCCATATGGGGGAAGTTGTTTACGAGGGAAAAGAGGCTTTAGCGAATTTGCAGTATTTATTAACAAATGATTTTAGCAATTTAGAAATAGGTCGTGTTCGATATACCTTGATGTGTAATGAAAATGGTGGGGTAATCGATGATCTATTAGTGTATAAATGTAGTGAAGAGAAATATCTACTGGTAGTCAACGCAGCAAATAGAGCTAAAGATGTTGCTTGGATGACAGCGCACTTATTCGGTGAAGTTGAATTTTCTGATCAATCCGATCAGTTTGTTCAGATCGCATTACAAGGATCTTCTGCTAAAGAAATTATAGCGGAATTAACGAAAGAAGAAGAAATTCCAAAAAAATATTATAGTTTTACTGAACAAGCCAATGTTGGCGGTGTAACTTGTATTTTATCTCGAACGGGTTATACAGGGGAGTTTGGCTATGAGTTATACTGTAAACCGGAAGATGGACTTAAATTATGGAATCGGTTAGTAGAAACAGGTCAAAAATACGGTATTATCCCCTGTGGTTTAGGTGCACGTGATACGCTACGTTTAGAGGCAGGAATGCCACTTTATGGGCATGAAATGTCTGAAGAAATTACACCGCTTGAAACAGATCTAGGTTTTGCGGTCAAAATGAAAAAAGAAGATTTTATTGGCAAACAGGGCATACTTGATAAAGGAGAACCTAAAATTACTCGGATCGGTTTACAGTTAACGGATCGTGGGATCGTTCGTGAAGGAGCCGATATTTATTTTAAAGGGGATAAGATTGGCCAAACAACCTCAGGTACGATGTGTCCATTTATCAATAAAGCTTGTGCAATGGCTTTAGTGGAAAAAGGAATCGTAGAAATTGGTTCACCAATCGAAGTAGAAGTTAGAGGTAAGAAAATTGCGGCTGAAGTTGTAACAATACCGTTTGTAAAAAAATAATTGGAAAAGAAGGAGTCGTTTATTATGGCAAAGGCAGAAGAATTGAAGTTTTCTAAATCACATGAGTGGGTACTTTTTGATGGAGATAAAGTTAGGATTGGTCTGTCTGATTATGCGCAAGACCAGTTAGGCGATATTGTGTTTATTGATTTACCAGATGAAGGAGATGAAGTCACAAAAGGTGAATCATTTGCGGACATCGAATCAGTTAAAGCCGTTTCAGAGGCGTATTCCCCAATCACAGCGACGGTTTCAGCAATCAATGAAGAGTTGATGGATAGTCCAGAGTTGATTAATTCTGCACCATTGGATTCATGGTTGATCGAAGTAGAGGGAGTCGAAGCAATCGAAGACTTATTAACTGCTGACGAATATAAGAAATTCTGCGAAGAATCTGAGGAGGCGTAATGAATGGGTAATTATCTTGGATCAACAGAACAACAATACCAAGACATGCTGAAAATAATCGGATTAACGGATGGTATGGATCTCTACCAAACACTTCCCAAAGAAATGATTGTAGAAAAACTTGATATTCCAGCGGGAAAATCAGAATTTGAAGTACGTCGTATTCTAGAAAAAATGGGAAAGAAAAACAAAGTCTTCTCAAGCATTTTCCGTGGTGCAGGAGCATACAATCACTATATTCCAGCTATTGTTAAGCAAATCTCAGCAAAAGAAGAATTTATGACATCCTATACCCCTTATCAACCTGAAATCAGTCAAGGGCTGCTACAGTCGATTTTTGAATATCAAACCATGATCTGTGAAATCACTGGAATGGATGCGACCAATGCTTCAGTTTACGATGGACCAACTGCTGCGGCTGAAGCCATCAATATGTGTTTAGAGAAAAAACGGTTGAAAGTTCTGATTTCAGAAACAACGAATCCAATGACGATTCAAACAGCATTGACTTATTTTAGTTCTAGAGAAATTGAATTTATCATAGTTCCAGAGAAAGACGGTCTGACAGATTTAGCTGTCTTACAAGAAAAATTAGATGAAACAAGTGCGTGTTTCATTGTGCAACAACCAAACTATTATGGTGGGATCGAACCAGTCGAGGAAATAGCAGAATTGGTTCATAATGCGAAAGCTAAATTTATTATGGGTGTAAATCCGGTAGCCAGTACCGTTTTGAAAACAGCAGGTGAAGTTGAGGCCGACATTGCAGTAGGAGACTCACAGCCATTTGGCTTACCATTAGCTTTTGGCGGACCTTATATTGGATTTATTGCCACAAAAGAAAAAATGATGCGGAAATTACCTGGTAGGATTGCTGGAGAAACGGTGGATGAAGCAGGTAAGCGAGCATTTGTGTTAACCTTACAAGCTCGTGAACAGCATATCCGTAGAGAAAAAGCAGCCTCTAATATTTGTTCAAATCAAGCACTATGCGCATTAACGAATGCTGTTTATATGAGTACGATGGGGGCGCAAGGGATTCAGGAGGTAGCTGAGCAATGTTATAGTAAAGCTCATTATTTAGCGGATCAACTAAGTCAGATCAAAGGGGTAAAACGAAACAATGAAAGTCCGTTTTTCCATGAATTTGTTATGAGTTTTCCTGTTTCAAATGAAGCTATATTAACGAAATTAGAAGCGCACGATATCTTAGGCGGTTATCCTACAGACACAGGATTATTATGGTGCGTGACAGAAATGAATACAAAAGAACAAATCGATGAAGTAGTTGCATTGGTGAAGGAGGCGTGTGAATAATGAAATTAATCTTTGAACGCAGTGTAGACGGGTATTACAATGAAATGATCTCCCCATGTGATGTACCAACTACTAAACTTCCAGAAACCATGAAACGTCAAAAAGAGCTCCATTTACCAACACTTCCTCAACCAGAAATCAGCAGACATTATACGGAGTTAGCGAATGCAACCTTTGGGATCAATGATGGTTTTTATCCATTAGGCTCATGTACAATGAAATATAATCCAAAGATCAACGATGAAATGGCGGCTTATCCAGCTTTTGCTAATATCCATCCACTTCAGCCACAACATACGGTCCAAGGATCCCTTGAAGTTTTCACGATGGCTGAAAGTTTATTAAAAGAAATCACTGGAATGAATGCCATTACATTTCAACCTGCAGCTGGCGCACATGGTGAATTTACCAGTTTACTAATGATCAAAGCTTATCATGAAAAAAATGGCCAACCGCAACGAAATAAAATTATTGTACCCGATTCAGCTCACGGAACAAATCCTGCAAGTGTGGCAATGACAGGAATGATCACAGTTAATATTCCTTCAGATAAGCATGGTTGTGTGGACATTACAGCTTTAAAAGCAGCAGTTGGCGAAGATACAGCGGGGCTAATGTTGACGAACCCGAATACAGCAGGGATTTTTGATAAAAATATTTTAGACATTACCAAAATCGTTCATGACGCTGGTGGATTGAACTATTATGATGGCGCAAATTTAAACGCCATTATGGGTGTGGCTCGCCCAGGTGATATGGGCTTTGACATTATTCATTTGAATTTGCACAAAACATTCTCAACGCCTCATGGCGGTGGTGGACCAGGATCCGGGGCTGTTGGTTGTAAAACATTACTAAAACCGTTTCTCCCTGATTATTATCCAGTCAAAGAAGGAACAGAAATTTCATTTACTAAACCTGAACATTCAATTGGAATGGTCAAAGGCTTTTATGGTCAATTTTCAGTATTCTTGAGAGCTTTGACATATATCTTATTTTTAGGTTCTGAAGGGATAGCCTCAGCATCTAAAAGTGCTGTACTGAATGCAAATTACATGCTTCATAAATTAAAAGATATTTTTGAAGTGCCATACGGCGAGACCTGTATGCATGAATTTGTCATCAGTTTAGACAAATTAAAAAAAGAAACGGGTGTTACAGCTTTAGATATGGCTAAAGGGATTTTAGATCATCAAATGTATCCACCGACAATGTATTTCCCATTAACGGTGCCCGAAGCTTTAATGGTTGAACCGCCTGAAACGGAATCAAAAGAAAGACTGGATGATGCAATCGCGGTCTATCGTAACCTTTATGAAGAGGCGTACAAAAATCCAGCAGCCTTTCATGACTATCCGCTACATGCTCAAATCCATCGGGTTGATGAAGTGAGAGCAGCAAGAAAACCAATTGTTCGGTATGATTTTGGAAGTGCTGATAGCTAGGTTTTTGGAGAGAAAGAAATTAGGAACTAGTTGTTCTGTTCAGTTTTTAAACTATCTAGCTTCATGAGCTAGCTCCTCGGAAAAAAGATAAACTATAATTATGGCCAAAAGCGCCATAATTATAGTTTCCTATTTTTCAGTCGGAGCTTAATGAGCTCATTCAGCTTTTAAACTATCTAGCTTTACTGGCTAGTCTCTCGAGAAAAAGATAAAAAATAAATGAGGAAAAGAACACCTCAGTTATTTTTTCCTATTTTCTTGTCGAGACTGAGCGAGCCAGTTCAGCTTTTAAATTTATCTAGCTTCACAGAACAGTTCCCTCAACAAATAGAGAAATCATCTGAAAGTTAAAGAGCAACTTTAAGTTGATTTCCTAATTTGTTCGGGAACTGGTCGGTTCTGTTCAGCTTTTAAAGAAAGGAGGAAAGGTATGAGTTATGATTTAATTGTTATTGGTGCTGGTCCAGGTGGTTATGTGGCTGCGATTAAAGCGGCTCAATTGGGAATGAAGGTTGCTTTGGTTGAAGGGGATCGTGTTGGTGGTACTTGTTTAAATCGTGGGTGTATTCCGACGAAGGCGTTGTTACATTCTGCAGAAATTGTTCGTGAAATAAAAAATGCCAACACTGAGGGAATTCATGTTAAGGATTTACAGATAAATATGGAAGAGGTTTATGAAAAGAAAAATAAAGTTGTTGATAGTCTTGTACAAGGAATTGAAGGATTGGTCAAAGGAAATCGCATTGAGTTGATTTTTGGCAAAGCTAAAATTATCAAAGCTGGCGTAATCAAAATAGCTGGGGAAATATATGAAACGAAAAAGATTCTGATTGCAACTGGTTCAAGACCAATGATTCCACCGATTCCTGGTAGTGATTTGCCAGGTGTTGTAACAAGTAATGAGCTTTTAGCTGAGCCAAGTAATTGTAAAAGTTTGGTTATTATCGGTGGTGGTGTGATTGGCGTAGAATTTGCAACGATTTTTAATGCACTAGGTTGCGCTGTGACAATTATCGAAACAGCAGATACGTTGCTTCCAAATTTTGATAAGGAGCTATCTAAAAAATTAGCAATGACTCTAAAAAAACAAGGGATCAAGATTGCAACAAAGTCGATCGTTACCGATATTTCTAAAAATCAACAGTTGACTTGCACCTACGCTACTAAAGGAAAGGAAGAAACTGTCACTAGTGATGTGGTCTTGATTGCGACAGGACGAAAAGCCAGTTTTGCCAATTTATTTGAGTCTGAATTAGATCTGAAAATAGAGAATCAGACAATTTGGGTAGATGAAACCTTTGAAACCTCTATTAAAGGTATTTTCGCAATCGGTGATTTAGCTAGCCGTGGAACGCAATTAGCACATCTAGCTTCAGCTCAAAGAGTAAATGCAGTTTTAGGGATGAATCAACAACCAGTTGAATACAATTTAGAGATCATTCCATCTTGTGTCTATACATCACCAGAAATAGCGTCTGTTGGTATGACAGAAATCGAAGCAAAAAATTTAGGTCTCTCAGTAAAAGTTGGGAAATTTAATATGGCGGGTAATGGAAAAACAATGATTGCTGGAACTGGATTAGGTTTCATTAAAGTGATTGCTGATGCGGAAAACGGAAAAATCATCGGTGCTCAATTAATGTGTGCTCGCGCAACTGATATGGTCAGTGAGTTTACAACAGCAATCGTAAACGGTCTATCGATTCATGAAGTGACCTCGATCGTTCATCCCCATCCAACCTATAATGAGGGTGTGGGTGAAGCCTACGAAAATCTTCTCGGACTTGGCATTCATACAATTCCAAAAAAATAACAGAAATAGGGCAAATTTTCTGAAATGTTTGGTACTATATATAATAGTAGAAAAGTTTCTTGGGTGTTAGCTTTGGAGGCACTGTTGGTAAATTTAGCAACTGCAACAGTCGATCAACCGATACAGAGTCGTCACAAGTCACTTAGCTTTAAAGGAAAAGGAGAAAAATAAATGCTAACAGAAAAACAAAAAAGGTTTGCCGAAAGTCTAGAAGAAGAACTGATTCAAATTAGAAGACATCTACATCAAAATCCCGAAATTGGCTTGGATTTGCCAAACACCGTAGCTTTTGTAAAAGAAAAATTGACTGAATATGGCTATGAACCTCAATCCTGCGGAGAGTCTGGTATTACCGTATTGGCAGGTAAAAAGAGCGGTAAAACGTTCCTTTTACGTGGTGATATGGATGCTTTACCGATTCGAGAGTTGACCGATTTGCAATTTAAATCCGAAAATGGCTATATGCATGCTTGTGGTCATGATATGCATACAACCATGTTACTTGGAGCGGCTAAACTTTTAAAAGAGTTTGAAGATGAGTTAGATGGTCAAGTAAAATTACTATTTCAACCAGGCGAAGAAATTCTTTCAGGTTCAAAAGTCTGTATTGAAAATCATGTTTTAGAAAATCCTAAAGTAGATGCTGGAATGATGATTCATGTTTTCCCATTTAAAGGGATGATGGCAGGTCAAATCATGCCAACACCAGAAGGAACATTTATGGCCAGTGCCGATTGGTTTGAAATCAATATCAAAGGACGAGGCGGACACGGCTCACAACCTGAGACGGCGATCGATCCAATTAATGTAGCAGTTCATATCTATACCGCTTTACAAGAACTTTCAGCAAGAGAAATCGGTTCAGAAGAGCGTTTTGTTTTAACGATCGGTGAATTTACTGGTGGAACTCCTGGCGCTTCAAACATTATTCCAGAAACAACCGTAATGAAAGGAACCTTACGAACATTAAAAGAAGATGTCCGCATACAAGTTAAAGAACGAATGACTGTAATGGCTGAAAATATTGCGAAAGCTTTCCGGGCTGAAGCGGAAGTGGTTTTCACTAATGGATGTACGACAAATGTGAATGATCCAGCATTGACAGCATTTACTAAAGAATCATTAACGGAAACATTTGGTGCTGAGCGAATCGTTACCATTCCTATATCAACACCACTTATGGGAAGTGAAGATTTTGGTGAAATCAGTCAGTTGATTCCAACAACGACTGTTCTATTAGTAGCATCTGAAGAAAATATCAATCTTCATAATCCAGCGATTGTTTTTGATGAATCTGTCTTGATTGAAGGTGCCCAAGTTTATGCAGATACAGCAATGTCTTGGTTAAAAAAAGGCTGATACTGCTCATAATATGGTGAAGTGGAGGGGAAGAAGTGGTCAAGTCAGATATTGAAATTGCGCAAGAAACAACGATACTGCCGATTACTAAAGTAGCAGAAGAAATTGGTTTGAATGAAGAACAATATGAGCTTTATGGCAAATATAAAGCAAAAATCGCTGTTGAAAAAATTAAAGCTGATAAAAATGGAAAAGTCATTCTAGTGACAGCAATTACGCCAACGCCAGCTGGTGAAGGGAAAACAACCACTGTTGTGGGTCTAGGTGATACTTTGAATCGAATTGGTAAGGATGCGATCATTGCCTTAAGGGAACCTTCTTTAGGACCAGTTTTTGGAATCAAAGGTGGTGCCGCTGGAGGTGGTTATGCTCAAGTGGTTCCTATGGAAGATATCAATCTTCATTTTACAGGTGATTTCCATGCAATTGGGGCAGCAAATAATTTGCTTGCGGCAATCATTGATAATCATATTTTCCAAGGTAATGAGCTGGGGATCGATAATCGTCGAATCACTTGGAAAAGAGCTGTGGACATGAATGATCGTCAATTGAGACATATTGTGGATGGTTTAGGAGCCAGAGTTAATGGTGTTCCAAGAGAAGACGGTTTTGAAATTACGGTTGCATCAGAAATTATGGCAATTCTATGTTTGTCTAATGACCTTGATGGCCTGAAAGAAAATCTAGCCAACATCATTATTGGCTACACATATGACAATCAACCAGTTACAGCGCGCGATTTAAATGCTCAAGGTGCAATGACCGCTTTATTGAAAGAGGCGATCAAACCCAATCTGGTACAAACCTTGGAAAATAACCCTGCTTTGATCCATGGTGGACCATTTGCAAATATTGCTCACGGCTGTAATGCTGTAATAGTGTGATTGCTACAAATACGGCTAGAAAACTAGCGGAGTATGTTGTAACCGAAGGTGGTTTTGGAGCTGATTTAGGGGCAGAAAAGTTTATTGATATCAAATGTCGGAAATCTGGAATTCGTCCTTCAGCCGTTGTCGTAGTAGCGACAGTTCGGGCCTTGAAAATGCATGGTGGTATACCGAAAGATCAGTTAGGTGTTGAAAATGTCAGTGCCCTTAAAGAAGGCTTGCCAAATCTTTTAAAACACATCGAAAATACAACGACTGTTTTTGGTTTACCAACGGTTGTAGCAATCAATAAATTCCCAACAGATACCGAAGCAGAATTGAAGCTCGTAGAAGAAGAATGTCAAAAACGCAATGTAAATGTTGTTCTTTCCGATGTTTGGGCGCACGGTGGTGCTGGTGGTGAAGAGTTAGCAAGAGAGGTTATTCGTTTAGCCGATCAGGAAAGTAATTTTTCATTTGCCTATCCAGATGAATTGCCGATCAAAGAGAAAATCAGCGCAATCGTCGAAAAAGTATACGGTGGAACCGCTGTTCGCTATGAACCGATTGCTGAAAGAGAAATTGCTAAACTGGAAAAACTTGGATTTGGCAACTTACCGATTTGTATGGCAAAGACACAATATTCATTTTCAGACGATCAAACAAAGTTAGGAAGACCAACTGATTTTACGATAACAATCAGTAATATCAAAATTTCAGCTGGTGCAGGATTTATTGTGGCCTATACTGGTAGCGTGATGACGATGCCGGGATTACCAAAAAAGGCAGCGTATGAAAAAATTGATGTTGATTCAGATGGTAAAATTACGGGATTATTCTAAGTTTCATTAAATAATGAAAAAAAACTATGTGTCTTGACACATAGTTTTTTTTCTCGTAGAATAGGTGATGTCGTATATGTCAAGACACATCGGAGGAGATTATGAAAAAGAATTCAGTTAGGCACTTAACAATTGCGGCATTGCTAGTAGCGATGGGGATCATCATTCCTATGGTTATGCCAAGGATCGTGATTGGACCTGCTTCTTTTACTTTAGCTAGTCATGTGCCATTATTTTTAGCAATGTTTTTTTCACCAGGAGTAGCTGTTGCGGTTAGTTTAGGTACTGGTTTTGGTTTCTTTCTGTCGGCGACACCGATCATTGCCTTAAGAGCATTGTCTCATTTACTTTTTGCACTGATAGGAGCATTTTATTTACAGAAATATCCAACAATCGTGTTAACTAAGCATAAATTCGTTTTGTTCAACGGCCGTTTTCAACTGTTTAATTTTGTTATTGGCTTAATACATTCTGCGGCAGAATTAGCTGTAGTAAGTGTTTTTTATACTATGGGAAATATGCCGGAAACATACTACGCGCGAGGATATATGTATTCGATCTTTTTGCTGATGGGTATTGGTGGGCTGATCCATAGTTTGATTGATTACAACATTGCCTATTTTGTAGCGAATGCATTAAGCAAACAATTTGATATTCCAGTATTTAGTCAGGCTAAAAAATTGGAACAAGTAAAAACGGACATTCTTCCCCAAGAGATTGAGCCGCAACAATAAAAAAACTGAGCAGCGTCTAAATACGCTACTCAGCTTTTTTATTGTTTAAGGTAATTTAATGACTTGTTCAGTTTCTGGGTCGAAGAAATGGGCTTTACTAATATTAAACGCTAAATCAACCATTTCTTCTGGTTTATGAAAGTCACGAGCATCAACTTTTGAAATAAATTCTGTATCACCTAATCTTGTGTAAAGCATTGTTTCTGCACCTAATAGTTCAGAAACAACAACTTCAGAACGAACAACTGCATCATTCATGGTATCTAAAGCCACTTGTTCACTATGAATATCTTCAGGTCTAATACCAAAGATCACCGATTTTCCTTCATAGCCTTTTTCAACCAATAATTTATTTTTCCCTTCAGGAATCATCAATTCTAAACCATGTCCATCACGGATAATACCGTTATTTAAAGTAACATTAAAGAAGTTCATAGCAGGAGAGCCGATAAAGCCTGCAACAAAGACATTGTTTGGTGTATTGTAGACTTCTTTTGGCGAGCCAATCTGTTGAATAAAACCGTCTTTCATAATAACGATTCGATCTGCCATGGTCATAGCTTCTGTTTGGTCATGTGTTACATAAACTGTAGTTGTTTCCAAACGACGATGTAACTTAGCGATTTCAGCACGCATTGCTACACGTAATTTTGCATCTAAGTTAGATAAAGGTTCATCCATCAAAAAGACTTTCGCATCACGAACGATTGCCCGACCTAAAGCAACCCGTTGTCGTTGTCCACCGGATAAAGCAGCTGGTTTACGGTGTAAATACTCTGTCAATCCTAAGATTTCCCCAGCATTTTCTACACGTTTTTTGATCTCTGCTTTGTCATATTTACGAAGCTTTAGTCCAAAAGCCATATTATCAAACACAGTCATATGAGGATATAACGCATAGTTTTGGAATACCATCGCGATATCACGATCTTTTGGTGCAACATCATTCATTATTTTATCACCAATCGAAAGTTCGCCCTCTGTAATATCTTCTAAACCAGCGATCATCCGTAGAGTTGTTGATTTACCACAACCAGATGGCCCAACAAAAACGATAAACTCCCGATCAGCAATTTCTAAATTAAAATCTGTTACAGAATAATTCTCTGCATTATCGTATTTTTTATAGATATGTTTTAATGCCATTTCTACCATTATCGTCACTCTTTTCTTTTTTTAGTGTAACCTTAGTATAAATGAAAGCGCTATACATTCTCAACGGAAGGTTGCACAAGAAAAATCCTTTTTTTCGTCAAAGTGACAAAGGTCCAGTCATTCTTTTTACTCTATAGTGAAAGACTTTGTTATAATGATGAAAAGAACTCAATTGGGGGAGCAAGGATGAAAATTGCATTGATTGCGCATGATCGGAAAAAAGAGTTGATGGTTAGATTGACATTGGCCTATCAACCGATTTTAAAAAAACATGAACTATTTGCAACTGGAACAACAGGATTGAAAATATCAGAAGCAACTGGATTACCCGTGCATCGATTTAAATCAGGACCATTAGGCGGGGATCAGCAAATTGGTGCAATGATTTCCGAGGATAAGTTAGATATGGTGATTTTTTTACGAGATCCCTTAGCTGCACAACCTCATGAACCAGATGTGACAGCATTGATTCGTTTGAGCGATGTCTACGAGATTCCTTTAGCCACAAATATTGGGACTGCTGAAATTTTATTAAGAGGCTTACAAGCTGGTTTTGCGGACTTTAGAAATGTGGTTCATGAAACGGATAATAAACCGCTATCGTTTTGATTATTCCGATTAAAGTTTGTTGCGGCTGGGTAAGGAGTATGTTATATTTCATTTAGGCTTAGGCCTAATAAAAACAGAGTAGGAAATAAAGCGTTAAGTGCTGAAAGGATGGGATGTTGCCTTTTGGACGAAGAATATATGAGAGTAGTGAAATAGCTAGGACAGTTCGTTCCACTTTTTTGTGATCTAGCTGCACGAACTAGCTTCTCGGAAAAAGATAAAACTTGAATGAGGCAAAAAGCGCCTTAGTCATGTTTTCCTATTTTTCAGTCGAAGCTGAGAGAGTTCGTTCCGCTTTTCTTATATTCGCGGTTTTGTTTTCGCATTCGCTGCATATTTTTGTGTAGCAGCTCTTAGAGGAGATGCTAGAAATGAAGAAAAGAAAGATTGATACACGAACCATTACGTTGATGAGTTTACTGATTGCGTTGATGGTGGTTTTCACGCGTTTTATTTCGTTTGAAACCCAATTTTTACGAGTTAGTTTGACTTTTATTCCAGAGTCATTGATGGGGATTCTTTTTGGTCCATTTTGGACGGGGATCGGGAGTGCGGTAGCTGATACAGTCGGTATGCTGTTATTTCCAAAAGGGCCTTATTTTCCTGGATTTACCTTAAATGCCTTTATTTCTGGTGCCATTTATGGGTTTTTCTATTATAAAAGGGAGCTAACTTGGCAACGAGTAATTTTGGCGACATTGTCTGTTACATTGATTATTCATATGTTTTTAACACCGCTATGGCTAGGATTGATGTACGGTGTGAATATCTCTAACCTTGCTTGGTGGGCGCCTAGAATCGTGAAAAATATCGTCTTTTTCCCAGTACAAGTAATTGGCACATACTATTTAGGAAATAAAGTTCCTTATAAGCAATTTTTAAATAAATCATTGACCAATTTAAAATAAAAAAAGACCTCAAACTTTCTAACATCCCATGGAAAGTCGAGGTCTTTTCTCTATTACAATTGATTTTTGAATTGCGCTTCATACAACGCATGATAATAGCCATCTTTTTTATCGATCAGTTCATCATGACTACCAATCTCAACGACAGAGCCTTGCTCCATCACTAAAATTTTATCCGCATTTTTAATGGTAGAAAGGCGATGGGCAATCACAAAGCTTGTCCGGCCGTCCATCATTTGTAAAAAGGCATCTTGAATTTTTTTCTCGGTCAATGTATCGACTGAACTAGTTGCTTCATCTAAAATTAACATTGGTGGATCACTAATCATGGTCCGAGCAATGGTCATTAGCTGCCTTTGTCCCTCAGAGATTTTAATACCACTAGCACCGATCAATGTATCCAAGCCTTTAGGCAAACGAGTCACAAAATCAAAAATATAGGCTTTTTTCATAGCTGTTTCAATTTGCTCATCGGTAGCGTTTGGGTTGCCATAGGTTAGATTATCGCGGATCGTACTATCGAACAACCAAGTATCTTGGAGCACCATCCCAAAGTTTTTTCGTAAACTATCTCGTGTGACTTGGGTGATATTATGATTATCAATCGAAATTTGACCGTTATCTACTTCATAGAAACGCATCAATAGATTGACTAAAGTTGATTTACCAGCCCCAGTTTTTCCAACGATTGCAACTGTTTCACCAGGTAATGCGGTTAAATTAAAATTTTGAATCAATGGTTTTGAAGGCGTATAAGCAAAATCAACATGATTAAAAATTACTTCTCCTATAACATCATTTAACACAAACGCATGTTGACCATCTGGTTTTTCTTCAGGCTGACTGATAATTTCAAAGGTGCGATCTAATCCAGCTAAGGCTGTTTGGATTTGCGTAGTGATTCCTGATAATTCAATAAATGGTTTAGAAAATTGGCTAGAGTAGATCGTAAAACTTGAAATCACGCCAATTGTAATCGTCTGATTACCACTTAATAATAATAATCCACCAACAAGACCAATCGATAAATAGGCTAAATGATCAACAAAACGAGATAATGGATTTGTTAATGAAGAAGAGAATTGGGCTTTTTGACCACGAACATATAATTCTTGATTCAAAGCTTCAAACCGTTTTTGAGAAGCATTTTCTTGTTGAAATGCTTTGACGATTTTTTGATTTCCAACCATTTCAGAAACAAAACCTGAAATTTCCCCTACGATTTTTTGTTGAGCGGAAAAATTTTTCTGAGATGATTTCGCAACCAACCAATTGACTAAAAAAATAATGGGTGTAGCGATTAGAACAACTGCTGTAAGAATCGGGCTGAGTTTTAGCATAAAGAAAAAAGCAATAATTACAACAGATAGTCCTGAAAACAGCTGATTGAAAACAGCCGAACAAGCGACAGAAATATTATCCATATCATTTGTAAAACGACTGACGATATTTCCATGTGAAGTTTGGTCGTAATAATTTAAAGGTAAACGATTTAAATGAGCAAAAGCATCTTTACGTAGTTCTGCAACAGAAAGATAAGAAACTCGATTGCCTAAGCGCTGGATCAGCCATTGACTAATAACGGTAATAACTAAAATACCGGCTAATGTACTAAGCAACTGCACAAGAAGTATAAAATCAACATTTCCTTTAGCAATCATCGTATCAACCGATTTCCCCATATAGTAAGTCATCAAAACGGTAGTCAATCCACTCAAAATACCGAGAAAAATAGCGGCGAGCATTTCTTTTGGATAGCGGAGCAGATAAGGCATGAAACGATTAAATGAGTTAGTTGCCACTTTTTTGTCCATCATTTTTCGTTTTCCTCCTCTTGTGAAGCGACGATTTCTTGATATGCTGGAGAATGTCGCAATAGTTCTTCATGGGTTCCTAAACCAACTTGCTTTCCACTTGCTAAAACTAAAATTTGATCAGCTTGTTGAATCGAACTGATTCGTTGAGAAATTAGAATCAGTGTCGTTTCTTTTAAGTCTTGTTGGAGAGCTGTTCGCAAGTTTAAGTCTGTTTGATAATCCAAAGCACTCAACGAGTCATCCAAGATTAAAACATCAGGCTTATGAATCAAAGCGCGAGCAATCGTCAACCGTTGTTTTTGACCACCAGAAAAATTTTTTCCGCCCTCATACACTTGTGTATCCAAACCGTCGCTTAGGTTTTCAACGAAATCTTTACATTGAGCGGTTTCCAAAGCCTGCCAGCATTCTTCATCAGTGGCATCTTCTTTTCCCCACTGAAGATTTTCTCGAATCGTTCCTGTAAATAAAACGGCAGTTTGAGGTGTAATGGCGATTTTTTTGCGTAGTTTATCTATAGACCAGTCACGAACATTGATACCATCAACGAATAGATTTCCTTGGCTTGTATCATAAAAACGGGGAATCAATTGAGTCAAGGTGCTTTTTCCACCACCTGTAGGACCTGTAATGCCTAAGACTGAGCTTGCAGGAATAGTTAAGGAAATATCCGTTAAAGCCAGCCCAGCCTCTGGTTGATAGCGAAAAGAGACATGATCGAATACGATTCCTTTTGTTTGTTCCTTATGAGGAGGCTTTGTGTTATTTGATTGGATACTTGGAACGACAGCTAGAACTTCACTAACTCTTGAAGCCGATGCTGAGGCCCGTGTAAAGATAATAACTAAGTTTGAGACAACGATCAAGGCAAGTAACATTTGATTCATATAATTGATCAAAGCTAAGACTTCACCTTGTTGCAACCCGCCGATTTCTACTTTGATTCCACCAAGATAAAGGAGTGCTAAAATCCCAAGATTCATGACTAAAGTCGTTGCAGGTGTCAGTAAAGCTGAAATATTTGAAACTCGAATATAGATAGAAGATAGATCGTCCGTTACTTTGTTGACGTGTTTTTCTTCTGTCTGTTTCCTAGCAAAAGCTCGAATCACACGAACACCGCTTAAATTTTGACTGATTTGACGATTTAGTAAATCTAGTTTTTCTTGAACTTTTTTATATAATGGTACGGTTGTTTTTATAATAGAATAAAGAATAATACAAAAAATTGGCAACATAAGAAGAAAAATAAAGCCCATTTGTACATTAATATAAAAAGCCATAATGACAGAACCAATGCTTAAAAAAGGCGCCCGAATCACTAGTCGAATCAACATTGCCAAAGCTAACTGAAGTTGATTAATATCATTTGTCATACGGGTAATCAATGTATCTGTTCCAAAGCTGTTCAACTCGGCATGAGAAAGTTGATTGATCTTTTTCATCAGCTGATTCCTTAATTCTGTTCCAAAACCTTGGGAGGCAATTGAAGAATAATACTGACAAATCATGACACAGATCAGACCAATAACAGACATCAAAAACATCCAACCGGCCATTTGGATCACGTAAGCTCGGTCACCATTACGAATTCCTTGATCAACCAAACGTGCCATAAATAAGGGCAGCACTAATTCAAAACAAGCTTCTAAAAACTTGAAAAATGGCCCAAGAATAATTTGCTTGCGGTATTTCTTTGCGTACTTGAGTAAATTGATCATGAGATCCTCCTTAATATATAGGTAACAACGTTCCGCTTCGCTACTCCTTGTACTTTTTAACATCAGTTCATTTTATTCACTGTGTTTCAAAGCAAAAGCGCAGCGGGCTAGCCCGCGTAGCTAGATATGGTAACAACGTTCCTTTCAGTCACCTTGTACCAATCAATATCAACTCATGACTTCGTTGTATTTCTTGGCATGTTTCTCGGCAAATTTCAAAGCAAAAACCTTTCTTCTATTGTATATCACTTTTCCAACAGAATAAAGATACTCGCATAAAACTGTGGTTATTTGATACAATAGCTAGTAAATGCTATTTTAAGGAGAAAAGATATGAATGAATTTATTAAAATCGTTTTATTATTTTTCATCTACTCGTTTATTGGCTGGCTATGGGAAACTGTTTATTGCTCATTGAAGGCCAGAAAATTTGTATATCGTGGTTTTTTAGTAGGTCCGTATTGTCCAATCTATGGTTTTGGTATAGTAGGTGTCCTGTATTTTTTAGAGCCGCTTAGACAAAATATTGTTGTTTTATACTTATTATCGACGATCTTGGTTACGATTCTAGAGTATATTACAAGTTATGGATTGGAAAAGTTGTTCCATGCTTCTTGGTGGGATTATAAAGATGTACCACTAAATATCAATGGCCGTGTCGCATTGCCTGTATCACTTTTTTGGGGTGTCGGCTGTGTGCTGATTGTCCGCGTTATCCATCCTAAAGTGATGTTGTTAGAGCACTTTTTATCTGAAAAATTTGGCTTGGTTCTGCCGATTATTTTATTATTACTGATTACTAGCGATTTAATTTATACATTAGTTAATATGCAATCATTCAAAAAAGTCACAACTCAACTTAGTGCAGCCGTTGAAGAACGTAAACAAGAATTAGCTGCAACCTTAAATGAAAAACGTGATGAGTTATCAGCAAGTATTTCTGAGCTTAAAGAATCTGTTTCTGATGAAATCAACGAGCGAAAAAAATCAAAAAAAATGGAACGAACTTCCTTGATAGAAGAGTTCAAAAACACACCGTCAATTAAAAAATTAGTAGGTCATATGAGTTACAATCAAAAACGTTGGATTCGAAATTATCCTAATTTGAAGTTGAAAAATGTTAAAAACCCTTCTGAAGTTCAACAAATCATCGATAAAAACAAGAAAAATAGTAAATAATATCTATAAAGTATAACAGTCATTCGTAGTGTCTTATAAGAGTCATAAACGTTATTATATAAAGGTTTTTAAAGGTTTGTTTTAAAAAGAACGAACTAGATAGAACAAAGCAATGTTACAGAAAAAGGGCTGTTTTCGTTAAAACGTAATAAATTGTAACGCTATTGAAATAAAATGAGCGTTATAGATTAGTATAATAGGTGGAGTTGGATTTAGTTAGGAAAGGTGTTGGATTCAGTGAAAGTAAAAAAATTGATACCATTTTTAGCTGCTGTCTTGCTAATAAATGTTGCTCTACCAATCGGCGCTGCAGCAGAGTCATTAGATGAGCTGAAGGACAAAGAAGCACAAGCCGCACAAACAGGAGCATCCCTTAGCGAAGACATCAATACAGCTCTGAATGATGTTAATGAAAAATACGCTGAAATTGAAAAACTTAAAGCAGATATTTCAAAAGCTGAAGAAACAATCAAGAACTCTGAAGCCGAAATCACAGTAACAGAGCAAAGTATTGCACGCCGTAAAGAAGTCGTTGGAAATCGTATGAAAGATGTCCAGCTAAGTGGGGAACAGCGTACATGGCAAGTATTATTAGATGCTGAAAGTGTATCAGATTTTTTTAATAAAGCGTATGCGATGACGATCTTACAAAATGCAGAAAAAGAAAAAATCGATAGACTATCTCAAGATAAAGAAAAATTGTCTGACCTTAAAGAAACTGTAAAAAGTAAACAAGAAGAATTACAAACCAACGAAACGAAATTACAGGATGAAGCATCAGCAATGGATGAGCAAGTTGTAACATTAAAACAGCAATTATCTGATAATCAAACAGCGTTACAACAAATCGCTAGTCAAAAACAAACAGAAGAAAAACGAATCACAGATGAGAAAAAAGCAGATGAAGCTCGCAAACAACAAGAGGCAGCTAAAGAAGCTCAAAGAAAAGCTGACGTTGTCTCATCGTCTAGCTCAAGTAGCAGTTCTTCATCAAGTAGTGAATCAAGCGACAGTTCAAGCTCTAGTTCTAGCAGTGAAGAACAACCAGTCGTTACACCGCCATCTCAACCAGAAGAAGTACCAAGCACTGGCGGAGAAACGGGTAATGGTGGAGCAAATGGTCGTGTTCTTTACATGCAATCAACAGCTTACTCATGGAGAGAAGCAGGTTCTGGTTTCATTACAGCAACAGGAATCGATCTTCGCTCACAAAGTAATGTGATTGCAGTTGACCCAAGCGTGATTCCACTAGGATCGCTTGTACAGGTAGAAGGCTATGGATTTGCAGTTGCCGGTGATACTGGCGGCGCAATCAACGGAAATATCATTGACGTCCATTTCCCTACAGTTGACCAATGTTTAACTTGGGGACGTAGAAATAACGTCAAAGTTACGATTCAATAGAAAACGAAGACACTCATCTGAGTGTCTTTTTTTGTTACATATGTTGTTTCCTCAAACGATTATTAAAACAAATTAAAAAACAAAGGAATGTAATGCATTAATAAACAATAAATGGTACACTTCAAGAATAGAAAGTGAGGAATAACAATGATTCGTTTTGCAACAAAAGAAGACGGAGAGGCTATTGCTCCGTTGATTTTAGTTATTTTAAAAGATATGGAATTACCTTTATTAGAAATTGTACCAGAAGACACTCTTTTGGCTGTTTTAGCTGAAGCTGTTGCAGACCCTACCTATCGTTATGGTTATCAACGTGGTCTGGTTTATGAAGAAGCGGGCGAGGTTGCTGGAATTGCGTTTGGCTACCCTAATGAGGATGAACCGATCATCGATGAACCGCTAAAAAAAGTATTGCGGAAATACAATTTGGATGAAGAAATCAGAATATTTATCGATCCAGAAACGTTACCTGGTGAATGGTACCTTGATTCGATCTCTGTGGATGAGAAATATCGTGGTTTAGGAATTGGCTCTAAATTATTAGATGCTTTACCAAAAATGGCTAAAAAATCAGGTAAAGAAGTCATTGGTTTAAGTGTAGACAAAGGGAATCCTAATGCTAAAAAATTGTATAGCCGTAAAGGGTTTAAAGATGTTGCTGAGATGATGATCAGCGGACATTTATACGACCATATGCAGAAAAAAATCAGCGAATAACCATACGCTGATTTTTTATTTGTTTAACAAGTTCCCCAACCGATGATTGGTTTATGATTTTGATGTTTCTTCTTATTATATAACCAGTAATCTAACACAGCAGCAACACAAATGCATAGTGGTGCATCTTCATCATTAGTAACTACTAAACTAAAATAATTACCTGAAAAGAGAGTCGCTTTACTCATTTCCATGATTTTGTTGTGATTGACTTGATAAATAGAATAATGATGATTTTTTATGTCACCTAAAACAGTCCAATGCAAGTGTTGAATATAATAAAAATCAGCATTTAAATTTAAGATTTTTCTTAAAACACCAACTTTTTCAAATCCTTTATACAATTCGAAACGTGAACCAAAAGCAAAAGATGTCTGTCTGATGCTGGCAACTAGTTCGCCATTCATTGCATACAAAGAAAGCGAGTCACCACGAGTACCCCAGCGTCCAACAAGTAAGAAAATGGACTTACCGTCCTCATCTTTGACAAGGGTTCTTGTGACATTGCTCAATTGTTGTTCTTGAATAAAAAACTCAGACACCATATTTCACCTCTTTTCAGCGTTTTAGTTACTTGGATATTACAAATTTTCTCGGATTGCTCGCATGATTGCTTCGCCAACGCCGTTTTCTAAATTCGTCGATGTGACGTATTTTGCGTGGTCTTTAACTTCTAGCTCAGCATTTCCCATGGCAAAACTAACACCAGCCCATTGCAGCATGCTGACATCGTTAAAATTATCTCCAATCGTCATGACCTCTTTTTCTGAAATTCCGCGATCTTTCGCAACATGAGCAACTGCGATTCCTTTTTGAGCATTTTTATGATTGACTTCAATATTATTTTGGGCAGATGATGTGACAACTAAATCGTTTAACTGTCGAATATCAGTACTTGCAGGACCTAAAACCTTTGGACCATCCATACTGAAACCAATGATTTTTAGCACTTCGATATCACTTTCTTGGATCAATGTCCGCATGTCTTTGATGTAAGTGATATCTAGTAAAGACAGATGAGCTGCCGCCATTGCGATTGCTACTTTATAAGTCAAATGGGGCATCATTGTAGCGATATGCGAAGCAAAGTTTTCAATTCTTTTTTCTTGGCGCTCAGAATAAATACCTTTGTTCGTTGAAACTTCAAAATACACATCATGTGCATCTAAAATATCTAAAATTTCAAG
Source organism: Enterococcus sp. 12C11_DIV0727 (assembly GCF_002148425.2). NCBI lineage: Bacteria > Bacillati > Bacillota > Bacilli > Lactobacillales > Enterococcaceae > Enterococcus > Candidatus Enterococcus lemimoniae. Next base: position 3,068,438 of record NZ_CP147248.1, read on the forward strand.
TGTTGTAATTTTGTCGATCCCAGCTGTAAAGAGCGAGTTCCCGGCTTTGTCAAAAACTTTCGCACCATTTAGGGTAATCATCGCACATTCGATCCCAGCTTCATCTAATGCAGGTTTTGCTTCGGTATAAGCGCGTCCTGTAGCGACCATAAATTCAATGCCACGTCGTTCCGCTTCTCGAATAGCAGATGCATTGTTCTTAGAAATTCCCATTTTTGAGTCGAGTAATGTTCCGTCCATGTCTGAAGCAATCAATTTAATCATAAAATTTTCTACACCTCGTTTATTTAACTTATCTATAGTTTACCATGTTTTTTCCATTTCAGTGCAGAAAAAATGTTCTTGTCACTTCTTAAAAAATCAGATATGCTTAACGTGTAAAAGAAAGCTGTCAGAATAGTAGTTTTAATTAGTTAGAATTAAAAAATAGCGTACCGATCGAAATTGTCTAGCTTCACGTACTAACCTTTCGGGAAAAAGATAAAAATGACTTGTGGAAAAAAAGCCACAGTCATAATTTCCTATTTTCCTGTCAGAGCTGGACGAGCCCGTTTCGCATTTAAATTAAGGAGGACAATAAATGAAAGCAATTATTCATAATAGTTGGCAAGATGTTTTAAAAGAAGAGTTTACAAAGGAATACTATTTGCATTTACGGGATTTTTTGAAACAGGAATATAGTCAGCAGACGATTTATCCAGATATGTATCATATTTATTCTGCTTTGGAATTGACCCCTTATGAAGAGGTAAAAGTGGTGATACTTGGGCAAGATCCTTACCACGGTCCGAATCAAGCACATGGGTTAAGTTTCTCTGTGCAACCAGGTGTGAGAACACCGCCATCTTTGATGAACATTTATAAAGAACTGCAAGCTGATTTAGGTTATCCACCAGTTGCCCACGGATTTTTAGAAAGCTGGGCAAAGCAAGGAGTCCTTTTACTGAACACTGTTTTAACGGTGCGTAATGGTCAAGCGTATTCTCACCGAGGACAAGGATGGGAAAATCTAACAGATGCTATTATTAAGAAGTTGAACGATCGAGATAAACCAATTGTGTTTATCCTATGGGGCAAACCCGCACAAGAAAAAATCAAAATGATTGATACAAGTAAACATATTATCATTAAATCACCGCATCCAAGTCCCTTAGCAGCTCATCGAGGCTTCTTTGGTTCTAAGCCATTCTCAAAAACAAACCAAGCTTTAGAGCAATTAGGAGAAGCGCCGATCAACTGGCAGTTGCCTGATACAGTGTCCTAAAACAGTTCTCTCTGTTATAGTGCAGAAGGGCATGTTTGTGAAAACAATATCAGAATCAGCATTTTTTACACTAATACAGCTAGAAATAACTGTTATTTTCTTGAAGAATGGTGTATGATAAGTTTGTATAAATAATCAGTTGGAGGGTATATCGTGGAACTATTCGATAGCTTAAAATTTAAAGTCATTCGCCGTAACATCAAAATTGTTTTCCCAGAAGCAACAGATCCTCGTATTTTAGGGGCTGCAGCTCGCTTGAAAGCAGAAGAATTAATGGAACCGATCTTGATCGGGAAACAAGAAGCCATTGTAGAAGCAGCACATGCTCGTGGAATCAAGACATCTAACTTTACGATTATCGATCCGGATAATTATGATGGCTGGGAAGACATGGTTGCAGCGTTTGTTGAACGCCGTAATGGAAAAGTCACAGAAGAAGATGCACGCAAGATTTTGAAAGACGTCAACTATTTTGGCACAATGCTAACGTACATGGGACTTGCAGATGGAATGGTTAGTGGCGCGATCCACTCAACTGGCGACACTGTTCGTCCAGCATTACAAATCATCAAAACAAAACCAGGTGTTAGCCGTACAAGTGGTGCGATGATCATGGTTCGTGGTCGCGATCAAGAAAAATACATTTTTGCAGATTGTGCAATCAATGTAAACCCAACAGCACAAGAACTAGCTGAGATTGCTGTTGACAGTGCAAAAACAGCTGAATTATTCGATATCGAGCCAAAAATAGCGATGATGAGCTTCTCAACAAAAGGTTCTGCTAAAGCGCCAGAAGTAGACAAAGTAGTCGAAGCAACAAAAATTGCGAAAAGCTTAGCTCCAGAACTTGAGATCGATGGCGAATTACAATTTGATGCTTCATATGTAGCGTCAGTTGCTCAATTAAAAGCACCAAATTCACCAGTCGCTGGCCAAGCAACAGTCTTTGTTTTCCCAGAATTACAATCAGGAAACATTGGCTACAAAATTGCACAACGTTTAGGTAACTTTGAAGCAATTGGTCCAATCTTACAAGGATTGAACAAACCAGTTTCTGATTTATCTCGTGGTGCAAATGAAGAAGATATTTACAAATTATCGATCATTACTGCTGCCCAAACATTAATGAACTAATTAAAACGACTAGGAAACCGGAACTAGACGCTCAGCGTTTTGTCTCAGTTCCCTAGTTTTTTTTGCGATAATTCGGTATACTACAGTACATAGAAACATGAATTGTTTAAATAGGCAGGTGATAAAATGGAAATGATGATCAACAATCTTGAAGAGATGGAAGCTATAGCGAAGATCATTGGTTTGGTTGCTGATCCAGGAAATGCAATCATTCTTTCTGGCGATCTTGGTGCAGGGAAAACGACAATGACCAAAGGGATCGCCTTAGGTCTGGGCATCGGTCAAATGATCAAAAGTCCTACTTATACAATTATTCGTGAGTATCAACAAGGACGTTTGCCACTGTATCATATGGATGTCTACCGAATCGAAAATGGCGCAGATGATCTTGGATTAGATGAATATTTTGAAGGCGATGGCTTATCCGTTGTTGAATGGGGAAAATTATTAGGAGAATTTTTGCCGGCTGACTATTTAGATATCACGATTGAGAAAGATCCAGAAGACATGGAAAAAAGAAAACTACTAATGCAAGCTTTTGGGGAAAAATCAGAACAGTTTTTAAGACGTATTGAGCAAAAAATGGAGGAACGTACATGACAGAGGTTGAATTTACAATTCGGGAAGCTATTCCAGCTGATGCTGCAGATATTTTACAAGCCTTAAGAATTGTTGGAAGAGAGACCCCCTATCTTGTAATGGATGAAAAAGGTATGGAAATGACGCCAGACGAGATGAGTGAAAACTTGGCGAACTTATATGAATCTCCCAATAACGTGTTGATGGTGGCTTTAGCAGACGGAAAAGTCATTGGCACGGCTTCTGTCAAAGCATCAGCGAAAAAACGCATGGAGCATATAGGTGAGATCGGTATCAGCATTTTAAAAGATTATTGGGGGTTTGGTTTAGGTAGTTTGATGATGGAAGAGCTAATTGAATGGGCTAAGGAAAGTAAGGTGATCCGTCGTCTAGAATTGACTGTCCAACACCGCAATCAGCGTGCGGTTCATGTGTATGAAAAAATCGGGTTTAAAACAGAAACGATCATGGATCGTGGTGCGAAGACGGACGATGGAGAATTTTTAGAGGTTCATTTGATGAGTATGATGATTGATTGAGTTAAAAAGTATTGAACAAGAAAGTATGTTCAATACTTTTTTTGTAACTTCTTGTTACTCAAATGTTACAGGTTACTTCTTCCTTTACTATGTAACCACTTTCTTCTTTTCTATTTATTCTGACTTGTTAAAAGGCTATACTTAAGTCAGATAAAATGCTTAAGGAGCTGAAGGAAATGTCAAAAGGAATTAAAATCGTCACGATCGGTGGAGGATCAAGTTACACACCAGAATTAGTTGAAGGCTTTATTAAGAGATATGATGAATTGCCAGTACGCGAGTTATGGCTAGTTGATATTGAAGCAGGAAAAGAAAAATTAGAAATCGTTGGTGCAATGGCCAAACGTATGGTCAAAGCAGCTGGCGTAGATTGCGAAGTTCACTTAACTCTAGATCGTCGTGAAGCATTGAAAGACGCTGATTTCGTTACAACACAATTACGTGTAGGACTTTTAGATGCACGGATTTTAGATGAGCGCATCCCACTAAGTCATGGCTTGATCGGTCAAGAAACAAATGGTGCTGGCGGTATTTTTAAAGCGTTGAGAACAATTCCTGTAATTTTAGATATTGTAGAAGATATGAAAGAGCTCTGTCCAAACGCTTGGTTGATCAACTTTACAAATCCAGCTGGTATGGTAACAGAAGCTGTGTTACGTTATGGTAATTGGGATAAAGTTGTCGGTTTGTGTAATATTCCAGTTAATGCGGTATTTGAAGAAGCAGCATTGCTAGGAGAAGACAATCGCGATTTATTCTTCCAATTTGCTGGGATCAATCATTTACACTGGCATACGATTACAGATAAAAATGGCAAAGATCGTACGGACGAGCTAATCAAAGTCATGTATGGTCAAGACGATGCCAAATCGATCGTAGCAAACATCAAAGATAATAATTTGATTTGGGAACAAGTCGAAAACCTACACATGGTTCCTTGTCCATACCACAATTATTATTACTACACAGATAAAATGTTAGCAGAAGAATTAGAAGATTTTAAAAACAATGGAACACGTGCTGAAAAAGTCAAAGAAATCGAACATGAATTATTTGAACTATACAAAGATCCTAATTTAGATTACAAACCAAAACAATTAGCAGAACGTGGCGGTGCACGTTATAGTGATGCAGCGTGTGAAATCATCAACTCAATCCATAATGACAAACGCACAACAATGACTGTTAGCACTCGAAATAACGGTACGATCACGGATCTACCAGCTGAAAGTGCAGTAGAAGTAACGTGTACGATCACTGGAAAAGGCCCTGTACCCTATAACTTCGGTAGCTTTAAACCACAAGAACGTGGTTTATTACAAGTGATGAAATCAATGGAAGAGTTAACGATCGAAGCAGCAGTTACAGGTGATTATGGTACATTACTACAAGCATTTACAATGAACCCATTGATCACAAGTGGTGATGTTGCGAAAGAAGTAATGGACGAACTATTAGAAGCACATAAACAATATTTACCAGCTTTCTTTAAAGAAGGAAAATAATTAAAAGAAATCAAGAAAAAGCGTTAAGCTCCGAAATATAATAAGGAGTTTAACGTTTTTTTGCCGTTTATTTAGGTTCTACTCTTTTTTGTTTTTGGACTTCTTTTGCCAAATATTCTACCGTATAAAGCGCTGGAACTTGAGAAGTAATGTCACTATCGCCAATTCTTTCTGTTGAAATATAATAAGGAATATTTACGTCTGAAAGGGCTGCAATCGGTGATTTTTCACTATTAGTAATCGAAATAATCGAACTATCATTTGTAATAAAATGGTTTAGATAATTGATGATGGCCTCATTTTCACCACTAACAGAAAGAGCAATCACGCACACATTTTTTGCCATCGCTTTATTGAAAAAATTGACTGGATGATTGATTGGGTCTTCGATATGAAACGCCATACTGAAAATAGAAGAAAAATACAGTGCACCATATTCAGCAATAATATTTGATGAGCCGGTTCCGATAAACAATACAAGATCTTTTTCGGACAATAATTTTGCTGCAGCCTGAATCCGTTCTTGATAAAAAGCTTCAGTAGAGCGCTGGATAAAATTAGTAAATGACGTTTCATCCACGGCATGTGTGGTGACTGGTTCAGTCAATGATTTTCGATATAAATTCAATTTGATTTTAAATTCAGAAAACCCTTCACAACCAAACTTTCGACAAAAGCGTAAAATACTGGCAGTGCTGCTGTGGGTTTCTTTGGCTAGCTCACGAATTCGCATATAAACCACTTCATCTAAGTGAGACGTAATATATTTATAAATTTCTAAATCGATAGGACTTAAATCTGGACTGTGATCTAAGAATAACAAGATATCCACTACTTTCTTTGTTGAATAATTAATAGTTGTTTAGTGTAGAAAAAAATCAGTTACCAGTTGCTCAACTAATTCTGGACATTCTAAGTTAGCTAAATGAGCAGCATTAGGAATAATTACTTTTTCAGCATGAGTAATTTTTTGATGTAAAAAAGCAGAAATTTTTTGAAAATCATCAACATCATGATCACCAATAATAATCAACACTGGGCATGTGAGCTGATCTAATTTTGTAGATAGTGGTTGAGCCATTTGAATTTCTTCAATGGGTGATAGTGGCTCTGGCTTAGTAAAAGCTGTCATTTGCATATCAAGTATTAGTTTTTTTATGTTAGAATCGAAATATTTTGGATCACGGTCTCTAAGAACCCATGTGTGATAATTTAAATCGGCTGCTTGTTCGTACTGATTTAGTGCTAATAAGTGTTCCTCTTTTTCATCATATTGTTGCAATTCTTCAGAAAAATCCCATTCTCTAATAGTGGAAGATTCTAATGCTAAACGTAAACAGCGCTTAGGATTTTCAAGTACAAAATCTAATGCTACTTTTCCACCAAAAGAGGCTGCGAAGATGTATGTTTGTTTGATTTTTAAATGGTCTAAAAGTTCATTAATGATCATTGTGTAAGAAAATGAGCCGCCTGTAAATGAACTTTGACCGAAGCCAGGAAGATCGAATCGAGTGACTTGAAACTGCTGAGCCAAAGAATGAAATTCATGATACCACATTCGTGAATCAGCGATTCCAGCGTGAATTAATAAAATATGACTTCCTTGACCTTTCGATTCAAAATAAATAGTAGCACCAGAAACGTTTAAAAAAGGCATTTGATCCCTCCAATATTGTCAGTTTAGATCAAGACTATAAACAAAATGTCCGACTGGTCGTCCAGAATAATCTTTATCAAATTGTTTGATGATGGTCATACCATTTTTTTCTGCAACTTTTCGAGAGGACAGATTTGTATCTCGAATGATTGAACAAATTTTTCCAGCCTTTAATTTGTAATTAGCATAAGCCATGCATAGTTGGCTGGCGGAACTTGCATAGCCTTGATTCCAGTATTGCTTGTTTACTAAATAGCCGATTTCTAAGAGCGATTCATCTTCAACATCAGAATAAACAATCCCACATTGACCGATAAAATTCTGACTTTTTTGATCGATGATTGCCCATAAACCAAAGCCGTTTTCTTGATAGCTTTTTAAATTCCAGTTTAACCAATCACTTACTTGCTGTTTCGTAAAAGCTGCCTCATAGGCATACATCGTTTCTTCATCTTGTAAAATCAAACTTAAATCCTCGAAATCATCAGATGTGAGTTCTCTTAAATAGAGTTGATCATTTTCAATTATTCTATTCTGCATTACTTGTCTCCTTTAGTCCAATTTTACACTCATGATATATAAAGGTCCATATTCTCCATCAACGATTCTGTTTAACCGTTGATACCCAGTTTTTTCATAAAGACGTTGCGCTGCTATATTTTGTTTATTTACTGCAAGAATAATTTCATTCGCATTTGGAAAATGTAGATGAACAAATTCCGGTAATAACTGGAGCGCTTTTTTCGCATAGCCTTGTCCTTGGTATCTTTGATCCGTGGAGAAGGTTCTAAGTAAAAGTGCCTGCTCATTGCTTGTATATAAAGCAACATCCTTTTTTTCATCCAAGACAAAAAAATTCGTCAAGCGATCATTAGCAATTCCTATTATCGGATGGATGAACGGATTTTTCAAAGAAATCTTGATAGGCATTTCTGGCGTTCCCGTATAGCGCAATTGTTCGTCATTTAATTGGTATTGCTGGATCATCTTTGAGAAATCGTTGGTATATTTTTGTAAGAACATGATTCAGCACATCCTTTTTTGTCGTTTCCATTATTTTACCATAGTAACGGCTTTTATCAGAAAAAAAGAAGGTTTAACCCTCTAAATAGTGAAAGAAATGTAACAGTATCTTGGGATGATTTTAACAGACTTCTGGGAGTTTGAACTTACTATTTCTTTGTATACTAGGTTCATCAAGTAATAACTGCTGTAAACAGTCGATTCACAGAGTCGCCCGTGACTTTAAATGAGAGGAGATGTCAAAGTGAAAGTAGAGGATGTTGCTTTGCAAAATAAGATGTACTTAACTTTTGAACAGCAAGATAAGGCAATCAAACAACAGTTGAAAATTATCGAAAAGCTGCAACGAAGAGTAAAGGCAGAACAACGACGGAAAAATCAACTGGCATCTCAATTAAAAAAATTAACACAGCAGTAAAACACAAGGAGGAAATGAACAGATGACAGCATTAAGTGGAGTAGATGTAGTATGGCGTTTTCGTTTAGCCGAAGATGAAGGAAATGAACGTGCGTGGGGCTTAGCATACAGCACAGAGAATGGTTATTCCAAATCAAAAGAAAGTGAATCAACTGTCACGAAAGATGGCAGTGTGGTCACACCAGGAGCGACTGAAACAACAGTGACGGCAACAACATTGTATAAAATCGGTTCAACTCAAATCGACAAATTGGAAACGGCAATGGATGAAAACAAGCGTGTTCAGATTTGGCGTATTAATACCAAGGAAATTGGTACTGGCAATGATGAAGGCAAATTTAAAGCAAAATATTTTGAAGGCTATTTTACTTCATTTGAAGAAACTGATTCAGCAGAAAATAAAGTTGAATACTCTTTGGAGTGGGCGATCGAAGGTGCAGGTAAGAATGGTTTTGCGGCATTAGAGCTGGATACATCAGAAGGTGGCGATTATGAGTTTAAAGACACTGTAAAAGTGGAAACAAAAGCATAATCAATTCACAATAAACTATTTAGAAGAGGTTAGATTCTAGCCTCTTTCACATAGTTTTTTATAGCGAGACAATTATTGTCGTTTTTAAATGTTATTGAGCTTCACAGGCTAGCTCTTCAGAAAAAAGATAAAAATGGAGTGAGACAAAAAGAGTCTTAAGCAATTTTTCCTATTTTTCAGACAGAGCTGAAGGAGCCTGTTCAGCTTTTGCTTTGAAACACAGTGAATAAAATGAGCTGATGTTGAAAAGTACAAGGTGGAGTGCAGCGGAACGTTGTTACCTTAGGAAAATAGATAAATCATCATTGAAACATAGGAACGTTTCAATGCCAATTTCCTAATTTTCTACAGGATTAATCGATTTGTTCCGCTTTTAACAGTATCTAGCTTCACAGGCTAGACTTTCGGGAAAAAGATAAAAACTGATTGTGGCAAAAAGCGCCACCTTCATTTTTTCCTATTTTCCTGTCAAGTCTGAACGAGCCTGTTACGCTTTTAAAATTAGGAGGAAAATAATATGGAATTAATGATGAACGAAAAAATATTTGCTTGTAAATTTGGCTATGGCTTTTTAAAAGAAATCAATAAACGTTATTCAGTAGAACGTGGTGGGATGCAACTGAAATTAGGTGTAGGAGCAATTGTTTCAAATCTGCTTTTATCTGATGTGGATACTCTGTTTGAAGTTCTATTGATTGCAAATATGACAGAGAAACCTCGGATGACGGTTAAATTTTTAGAAGATTACGTTGAACAAAAAGGTACGAAAAATTTGTTTGAAGAAGTGATTGATGAGCTAAAAAAGTCGGAATATACCGGGATGATGACCAGCAAGATGTTGGAAGAAGCACAAGCGTAACCACCGTAGATTTTGATGAAGTATACGAGCAAGTTCGCTTAAACTGTTTACGTTTCTTGAAGATCGAGGATTTTAATGAAATAGATCGTTTGACGATTCCAAATTACGAACTACGTATGAAGGCCTATCAATTAAAACAGTTGGATCGACAATATGAGATTCATCTACAAGCTTGGGCAACGGTTATGGCGGGGCAAACACGAAAAGGCAAACCTGTTTTTAGAACCTTTGATAAATTCTTCGATTATCGTAAAGCAGAAGAGCGATTATTAGGCAGACAAAAACGTACTTCTCCTGATAAAGAAAAACTTCAAAATTGGATTGCCAATTTTAATTCATAGGAAAGGAGGAGGAAGATGACAGACGAGATATTACCAACAACAAATAGACAATTTGCTCGATCCATAAACAAATCAATCAAGGCTACTAAGGGGTTGGATCAACAAATAGTTAAAGCGACTAAGCATTTGAATAACTTTGTAAAACCGCTATCGAAAACTTCAAAACTATCAAAACCATTTCTTCATATGGAAAAGCAGATCGAATCTTTAAACAAAGCAATTTCAGCGAACGATTTATCAGAATTTCAAACAACTCTTACAAATATCGGAGTGGTCTTTTCTGAGGTAACGAATCAAAGTTCTCAGATGATTCGTTCAATGAATCAAGCAAGTAAGAGCTATGAAATGCTTAGTAAAGCTTTCAATGGGGAACTAAGTATAGATGACACTAGTTTAATTTCGCTGGATAGCCAAACAAAAACTTTAATTCAAAGTTTTGTCAGCTTTCAAACTCTTCTAACTAGCTTGAAAAACGAGTTAGTTCTGGATGGTTCAAATCTTAAGGAATTAGTTGATATCGGAAGAAAAATAACAACCGAATTTTTTAGTATGAGCCAAGGTATAAATGCTTTCAGTACAACATTTACGAGCAGCCTACCAATTGTTGGAACTTTTAGCAGTATAATTAACGCGACGATAGCATCAATTGATGCATCAGTTTCTAGTTTGATAGTAACGAGTGAAAAACTAAATAGTACATTGACAAATGCTATAAAGGAACCAGAAAAGCAAATAAAAAGTACAGAAAATAGTTTTCAAAAGTTAAAAATAAGTTTAATAGGACTTTTTAAGCCACTAGAAAATACTTCCAGTATAGGGAACTCATTTGATGAAATAAAAGCTAGGATAAGTAGTTTGGATGGAAATCTAGGGAACATTGGGCTGCCAGATTTTCAAAGTTCTCTCATAGGCATTGGAAAAGCCTTCCAAACAGTTACTTCTAAAAGTGGTTCAATGTTTCAAAATATGAATCAATCGATGGATCAAACAAGTCAGAATTATTCTTTGTTAAAAAATGTTTTTAAAGGGAAATTGGAAATTGATGACTCCCAATTTAATCGAATGGATGAAAGCACACAAAATTTAGTTCGACGATTTTCAGATGCCAAAAATGGTCTGAAAGTTTTTAAGGGAGAACTAAAAATTGGGGATGATGCATTTAAGGAGCTCGATAAGGCGTCACAAATATCTGTAAAAAGATTTTCTGAGTTGGAGAAAAAAATAAGTGGTGTCAAGGAAACAATGAGTAATACAGGATTTTCAATGTTAGCGAAGATTGCTCCGCCCAAATTGACAGACCCATATGCTAGTGGGGAATTAGATCCAACTGCAGCGCTCAGATCTACATTAGATTTTGGGTTAGAAGATATAAAACAGAAACTTTCAAAGTTCAGTGTAATAGGTACCGGATTATCTAAAGCAATACAAGTACCGATGAAAATCGGAACAACAGCTTTAGGTGGAATGGTTCAAGGATTAGTGTCAGTTATGGGGATCGCCATGAAAGCTATCGCACCTACGGCCATTTTAGGTGTTGCATTAGCTGGATTAGCTTTGTTAGACGGTCAGATGGGTGGTCAAATTAGTAGTATGATTGAAACTGCTACAACCAAAGGGCCTGAAATCATTCAAGGATTTGTAGCTGGAATTATTACTAAATTACCAGATTTGATTAGTTCTGGTGCTCAAATAGTTGCAGGATTAGCAAAAGCAATTTCTGAAAATCTACCTGTAATCATGCAAAGTGCAGTTGATCTGATTGGCGCACTAGTTCAAGGTGTAATTGAAACCTTACCTACCTTGATTCCAGCAGCACTGATGTTGATTGAATCATTAGCTACTAGTTTATTATCGGCAGCACCACAACTATTATTGACGGGACTAGATTTGTTGATTGCTTTAGTTGATGGGATTTTAGCGAATAAGGATCAGATTGTTACTACTGTAACAAATATTATTGAAGCATTTACCACAAATATCACGAATAAATTACCAGAAATTATTAAAAAAGGTGTCGAGGTTTTAACAAAACTTGCAGAAGGGATTGCCTCTGTATTACCCACTTTGATACCAGTCGCTATAGAAGCAATTGCAACTTTAGTAGGAACACTATTAGAGCAGTTACCAACATTAATTGATGCAGCAATAAAAATTGTTGCAACGTTGTGCAAAGGATTATGGGATAATCTACCAGAAATTTTATCAGCAGCTGGTAAGTTGTTGGGGACTTTTGTTGAAGGGATTATTGGACTTTTACCAGATATTGCTAGTGCAGGATTGAGAATGGGTAACGAAATAATCAAAGAACTTACAGGAGTAGATTTATTTGAAATTGGTGGCAATATAATCCAAGGCTTGATAGATGGTATCGAGGCAGGAGTGAAATGGCTTTTTAAAACTTTGAGCAATATTGGTGATGGTATTAAAAATTTCTTTACTGGCAAGTTCAAAATCCATTCACCATCTCGCTGGATGCGAGATGAAATCGGAGCAATGTTACCAGCGGGTCTAGCTATTGGTATTGAAAGAAATGCTCATGTAGTTGATCAACCAATGGATAAATTAGCTTCTCAAATCATGCTGCCAAGCTTAGACAGTCTAGATCAGCAGTTAGAAACAGTTCAAGATGTATCCGTTCAATCAAGTAGCAAACAAATGATGGTTCAAACTAAACAACCTGCAACCTTCAACATCAAACTCGGCAATCAACAATTCAAAGCCTTTGTTTCCGATATTTCAGAAGCAATGGGACAAGATTCTGCTATCAATCTAGCATTTTAGAAGGAGGGAAAAAATGTATTATTTTGAAGACACAACTAAAAAAGTCCACAAAGATGATTTGATCCTTCCTTCTTCGGCCATGATGTATGACGGTGTTTATCTCGAAAAAATGATCGATGGTTATCGTACTTTAGCGGTAACAGGTAGAGAAATGCTATCACTTACGTTAGACACGCAAGAAACTCAGGTTGGAAGTATCAAACTAAATCAAAAATTACCCGCCAGAACGCTTAAAGTAACCTATCAATTGATTGGAAAAGACGCCAAAGATGTTCAGAAAAAATACCATCAATTGATGCGTTTACTTTATAAAGAGTCTGCGATTGAGATTCGTTTTAAAGACGAATTGGATTATCACTATTATGGACAATATATTGCGACAGATGAGGTACGAGGAGATACCAATAGCATTATTGCAAGCTTTGAAATTCTGTGCACAGATCCGAAAAAATACTCTGTTTTGTTGCAAACCGATGAAACCATCACAACCTATTTACCCTATCAAACGACACCAGAAAAAATTACAGTAAGGATTGCCGCTTTTGGTCCTTTAAAGATTACAAACGGCGGCCAAACAATCAAAATCACTAGTTACAATTTAAGCGCAGGTGATCTAGTTGTGTTTGATTTCTTAAAAGGAATAGTTTTTGTAAATGAATTGGATCAAACTTTTTTACTCGATTTAGAAAGTGACTTTGAAAACTTTAGGATTAAAGAAGGTCAATCCGTTCACTGTAATAACGGTAAAATGATTCTTTCTTATCGGGAGGTACAACTATGAACAAGAGCGTTTATTTTTTTGATGAGCGGCAACATTTACTTCGAATCGTTAAAGAAAAGGAATTAGTCGAAGTGATTCAGGAAAAAGAAATCACTTCAAATAAAGCTGAGTTGATGAATGATACGCTGAATGTATCAACCATCTATGACGAAGAATTAAAGCAAGCTGCTTATATGGCTGTGAAGGAAGAATCCGCTTCATATAGTTTATATAGAATTATTTTAGATAGTGAAGAGGAAAACTTGTTATCTTTTGTGGGAATTAGCTTTGCAACTGATGAGTTAGATTCCTACGTGGTTAAAAATGTCCAAGTTAAAAATGAATCGATTAAAAACACGCTTCAAAAATTGTTGACAGAAACCGAATGGCGTTTGGGGAAAATTGAGTCCAATTTACCGTTACTAACAGAGGATTTTCGTTTTCTGTCTGTGCGGGATGCCTTAAAAAATATTCAAGCACAAGGCTGCGAAATCTTGTTTAAATATAAGATTGACGGAATCGGTATTACCGATAAATGGCTAGAGGTCTATCGTGAAATTGGGGAACAAAGCAAGCAACGCTTTACGTATGGTGAAAAGGCGTTAAGTATTGTGAAAGAACAAGATCGGAATCAAGTTTATACAAGTTTGATTGGACGTGGTCGCGGCGAAGAAGTTGGTGATGGCGATGGCAAACGGATAGAATTCACGAATGTAGAGTGGAAAAAAACAAATGGCAAGCCTTTGAATAAACCCAAAGGACAAAATTGGCTAGAATTTCCCGAGATGACCAAACAATATGGTATTCCGCTAAAAAATGGTGGGATGCGGAGACGGGAAAAAGTTATTACATTTGATGATGAAGAAGATCCAGCAAAACTCCTACAAAAAACCTATGACTCACTTGTCGAGTATTCTCGTCCACTTGTTCAATTTAAAACGGAGGTTATAGGTGGTGATACGATCGGGAATACCGTAACGATTCATCGACATGATCGAAATTATCATTACCAAACCCGGATTTTCAAAGTCAAAATCGATCGTTTAACAGGAAAAGTTGAAACAGGACTAGGCGATAACATCACGAAAAGCATTTCAAAAGCGACTTCTGATTTAAAAGGAAATGTTGATTCTTTAGAAGAGAAGAAGATGACTTTTTATGATTCAGAAGAAATATCTAAATGGCAAGATGATATTATTCGTGGCGCTAAAGGTGGTTCTATCAAATTGATGAATGGTATTGAAACTGGAAAATCTAATAGTCGTGAGCCGTACCAACAAGTATTCATGGACGGAAACTCGTTAGAAAATAGTAAGCATTTTTTGGTAATGAATTCTGAAGGAATTGGTTTTGTTAAAGATAAGTTTACTAACCAACCTAAAACTGCTTGGACGATTGATGGAAAGTTTAATGCAGATTATATCAACACAGGAACATTGAGAGCAATCGACATTAGAGGTGTTAACATTTACGGTTCTCAATTTGAGTCAGATAGTAATGGATTTAAAGTTCATATCATTGATGGCAAGATTCGATTTCTTGATTCAAAAACAGGCAAAGAACTGGGCGCAATTAGTCCAGCATTTTCAAATGGAAAATTAGAAGGATACACCATTATCCAAAAAACTGGCTATTCAATCAATATTGCGACTCAATCAACAGATGCAAAAACGCATGCCAATGTAATTAGTATTCCGCCAGATAGTACAGCTGCTAATCCTAAGTTAGAGATTTATGGAAAAGTTGCCCTAAAAGGTGAGTTAAATATAAATGGAAAACTATTCCTCAATGGCAAAGAAATTACAGGGAACGGTAGCGGAGGATCTGGTGGAAGTGGAGGAATACCGCCTGAACTAACAACGGATCAAGAAAAAAATGCTTGGGGAATTTGGCAGTTCTTTAAAAATAAAGGTTGGACGGAACAATCTATCGCTGGAATGCTTGGTAATATCCAATCAGAATCAGGAATCATGCCTGATATTGATGAATTGAGTGGTGGCGGTGGCTATGGTCTGACGCAATGGACACCTAAATCTAAGCTTGTTAATTGGTGTAATGAATATGGATTGGATTATCGAACACTTGATACTCAATGCCGACGAATCCAATGGGAAATGGAAAATAATCAACAATGGTTTCCAAATTATGAACGTCCAGATTTATCAACTATATCATTTAGCGACTTTACAAAATTGTCAGATGTTAGACTAGCAGCAGAATATTTTATTGCATTTTATGAACACCCTAAATATCCCAATCAACCAATTAGAGCGCAGCAAGCTCAATACTGGTATGACAAATTAAGAGACTTGAAGCCAGGATCAACTACAGGCGCTGCTGGTTTAGCTCATTTAGAGACATTATACAAACAGCCTTTAGGCAATGGACAATGTTATGCAGTCCCAGCAGAGTATTCTGGATTTCTAGGTGGCTGTGGTTTAGGTGCAAATACAGGCTATCCCTTAAGCCATGTGATTGGAAATACTGAAGCAGCAGCTGAAATTGGTAATGGATATAATTGGGCCGCAGTCGGCTGGAAAGTTATTTATAACCCATCGTACGAACAGTTAGTACAAGGAGCAATCATCAACTGGAAGCGTGGTGGCAATATAGGTGGCTTTAATGTCGATTATACCTATGGGCACACTGGCGTTATCCGAGGTTTAACAAATGGTGGTTTCCAAACCTATGAACAAAATATCGGATTAGGGCAAGTGGTCGGCAAATATGAGCGAACATGGATTGGATCAAGCGAAATCAGTTCGATCGTCATCCCGCCAAAATAAGCAATTTTTAGAAAGGAGTGAGCAAATGTCAATTCTATATCCAATTTTTTTATCGATCACACAGCCAAACGACAATATTCCATCGATCATGATTCGTCAATTTGACGAAGGAACTCAAGTCTTGGATGTGACGATCACGGAACACGGTAAACCAAAAGACATTTCAAATTTAACCCCATTTTTCTGCGTCAAACAAGGACACCATGCCGGACTTGGTTTATCTGAGCAAAAAGTCACGAAAATCATTGATGCAAAAAAAGGGAAACTACAATACACATTAACTAATTACGACATGCAAAATATAGGAGAAAATACAGCCTATTTCAGTTTTAGGGAACTTCAAAAAGATCTAAGTTGGCGTCAACAATTTTCCACACGAGATTTTGCTTACCATGTTAAAGAAAGTATTTACGATGAAGGAATCAAAGATAGTAACTATATTTGGACATTTGAAGAAATATTGCGCTATTTCACAGAATGGGTAAAAACCTGTCAAGACGTTTATGATGATTGGTATTTAGTGGCACAAGAAGAATTACAGCGCATCATTACAGAGTTTCAAACATGGATTACAACCAGTCAACAACGTTATGACCAATGGACGGAAATTCAACGAGCTGCATTTGATCAATGGTTTGCGACAATCAAAGGAATTCTAGACGAAAATACTGCAGGAAACCTTTTAAATTTGATTGAAGAACTAAAACAAGCACATTTTACGTTGAAAAGTGGAGAGACTGGTGTTCTTAGAACAATTCGCGATGATAAGTTTAGCTTGAATCATACTGTAACTAAAGTAAAAACTGTTGCTCATAAAAAAGAAGCATCGGCTTTGGTTATAGCTGAGATCGATAGTCAAAAGCAAAATACGTTCTTTATTCGAAAGGTGGGATCAGTATAATGGCTCATGAAGTAGAGATCAAAAAAGTCATGGAAACAGATAAAGCAGGTGTACAACGTCAAGTATTTCCCGAGACGCATATTAGTGCAATCCTCGGTTTAGATAAAATCGAAACAGTAGGAGCCGGCGTAACGTCGATCAACGGAAAAACGGGCGATATTACATTAACGGCCAAGGACTTAGGAGTTCAAGGCACAAATATCACAATAGATAAGGTGGGAACAGTATGACAGATATCGTTGAATTAAAAAGTGATGGAGCTGTTGTTTATCCTAAAACACACGTCAGTGCAGTTGAAGGGATCACAACGATCAAAGGTGAAAAAGGAGACACAGGTCCACAAGGCCCTCAAGGTCAAACTGGAACCACTGGTGCAACAGGTCCGCAAGGTCTAAAAGGGGCAACGGGACCACAGGGACCAGCTGGAACAAATGCTACAACAACAGCTGAAGCAACACAAACAGTCAATGGACTAATGAGTGCCACGGATAAGAAAAAATTAGATACATTACCAACAATAACGTTTAGTAAGGTGGGAGCAGTATAATGGCAGATATTGTACAATTAGAAGAAAAAGGAAATTTATTATATCCGAAGACGCATACAAGTGCGATTGATGGTTTTGACGAATTCAAGACTACTGTGGTAAAAAAATCTGGTGATGAAACGATTGTAGGAATTAAAAACTTTAAGGATGGTATTCAAATTAATGGGAAAGAACTTAACTTGCAATCACCAGTCCAAGTTGGTGTTTGGAAAGATTGGGATTTAGGGACTAGTTTCCAAAAATATGATGATTCGCTAAACTACAAACCTATGTGGCGAATAATAACAATCAATGAATTGAAATTTTTACAAAGTAAAGGTATTGTCAAATGGAAAGGAACGGCAAAAGGATCCCCTAAAACAGCTTATCCCTTTGTTAAACATGAGAACACACTTCCATATATGTATGAAACCCCAGTATCGTGTTTGGAAAATGGTGTGAGTGCAATGTTTAGTTTAGGACGTGATGGTGCTACGTCAATAAATGCCAGTGGTGAATGGACTGGTGTCAGAATGTCATTCTTTGTGCCTATATTTAGTTAGTCATTTCATTAAGTAGAATGGACATAACAAGATAATAATATAAAGTGCCGTTTTGAAAGTTATGTTCAAAACGGTATTTTTTTCAGGTAATCAAAGAACTGCTATTTGTAATTTATTAACAAAGTAAATAAGTTACTATCCAAAATTTTTCTCTTGACCTTTCAACACTTCTTCCTTAGAATAGTTAGGAACCGAACTATTAAATAAGGAGGTAAATCATGGACAGAAAAATCGGTCTAAAAATTAGAATTTTAGCCAACGAACTTAACCGCAAAGCGGCAGAAATATTAAAAGAAGATGATGGCGAAGCATCCTCAAGTATCCAAATGCGCATCCTCAACTTTATTCATCGCCGTAATAGCCAACAAGTACCGGTCTACCAAAAAGACATAGAACAAGAATTTGACATTCGGCGCTCTACTGCGACAGGTGTGTTGCAAACAATGGAAAAACGCTTATTTATCGAAAGAAGTAGTTGTAAAGATGATAATCGCTATAAAACAATCATCTTAACTGAACTAGGGCAACAGAAAGTCAAAGAAAACATCGTGAAGCTACATAAATTCGATGAATTACTTGTTCAGGGGATCCCAGAAGAAGAGCTAGCAATCTTTTTTAAATTGTTGGAAAAACTATCTGAGAACAGTAAAAAAATAAATAAAGAAGGCGAGTTGATTACGTGAAAAAAAAACTGATTGCCAATATTGGTATTTATAAAAAAGAAAGCATCATTACGCCATTGTACGTAACTGGGGAAGTTATCTTAGACATCATTATCCCTGTAGTCATGGCAATGATGATCGATAATGGGATTGAAAAACGAGACACCAAAGCGATTTTAATGTATGGAGCGATTTTATTTATTTGTGCAATTATTGCGTTATTTTTTGGTGCGATGTCAGGTCGTTATGCGGCCGTTGCTTCAGCTGGATTTGCGAAAAATTTACGAGATCAATTGTTTGTTCGAATCCAAGGTTTTTCCTTTTCAAACATTGATCGTTTTTCTACCTCAAGTTTGATCACACGAATGACAACAGACGTGACCAATGTCCAAAATGCGTATCAAATGATTATTCGACTTTTAGTCCGTAGTCCATTGATCATGATTTTTTCATTAGCGATGGCTTATAGTATCAACAAGGATCTGTCTTTGATTTATTTAGGTGTTGTACCGTTTTTGATGATCGGTTTAGCGCTCGTTATTTATTTTGCTCATCCTAATTTCAATAAAGTTTTTCGTATTTACGATAAATTAAATAACGTAGTTCAAGAAAACTTACAAGGAATTCGGGTTGTTAAATCTTATGTAAGAGAAGAACATGAAGACGAGAAATTTAAAACTGTTTCTAAAGACATTTACAAAACCTTTTCAAAAGCCCAAAGTATTGTTGCGTTTAATAACCCTATTTTACAATTTGCGGTTTATACATGCATGTTGCTGATATCATGGTTAGGGGCAAAATTTGTCGTTGGCAGTACGTTGACTACTGGTGAATTGGTCAGCATGTTTACGTATACAATGCAGATTTTGATGAGCTTAAACATGTTATCAATGGTTTTTGTGATTGTGCTGATCGCACGAACTTCTGCAGAGCGGATCACAGAAGTTTTATCTGAAGAAAGTGATTTAAAAAATAATGAAACCCCACTTTATGAAATTCCAGATGGTTCGGTTCGCTTTCATGATGTTTGTTTTAGCTATGCTAATGATCTTGAAAAACTAGCCTTGATGCATGCAAATATGAAAATCAAATCGGGTGAAGTGATCGGAATTGTTGGTGGAACGGGGAGTTCTAAATCAACATTGGTTCAGCTGATCCCAAGACTATATGATGTTACCCAAGGATCAGTCGAAGTTGGCGGACACGATGTACGGCATTATGATCTGAAATCATTGCGTGATCAAGTCAGCATGGTGTTGCAAAATAATGTGCTATTTACAGGAACGATCAAAGAAAATTTACGTTGGGGAAATGAAGATGCTACAGATGAAGATTTAATCAGAGTCTGTAAGATTGCGCAAGCGGATAGTTTTATCCAGGAGTTTCCCGATAAATATGATACGTTGATTTCGCAAGGGGGAAATAACGTTTCTGGTGGACAAAAGCAACGTTTATGTATTGCCAGAGCCTTATTGAAGAAACCAAAAATTTTGATTTTAGATGATTCAACAAGTGCGGTTGATACTAAAACAGATCGGTTGATTCGTGAAGGGATGCGTCAAGAGATTCCAGGAACAACAACGTTTATCATCGGACAACGAGTGTCGTCTGTTCAAGATTCTGATCGGATCATTGTGATGGATAAAGGGTTGATCAATGAAATTGGAACGCATGACGAATTATTAGCGAATAATCAGATTTATCAAGAAGTTTATGAATCTCAAGCGAAAGGATTTGGTGAAGAGGATGCGTGATGAACAAAAAGGAATTCGTAAAAATCAAAATCCTTTGAAAACGTTGAAACGTTTATTTGCCTATATGTTTAGACAAAATAAGTTTCTTCTGGTACTAGTGCTGCTACTCATTTTCTTAAGCACGTTTGCCAATGTTCGAGGCTCTTTATTTTTACAAGTAGTGATCGATGATTACATTACTCCGCTACTTGGACAAAGCAACCCCAATTTCTCTGGATTGTTAAAAGCAATCACAACGATGGCACTGATTTATGTTGTTGGGATCATATCGAATCTATGCTCTAATTTGATCATGGTGCGAATTAGTGAAGGAACCCAAAAAACGATTCGGGATGAAATGTTTACCCACCTTGAAACTTTACCGATCCGTTATTTTGATTCAAATTCTGATGGTGACATCATGAGTCATTTCACGAATGATACAGATACCTTACGACAGATGGTTTCTCAAAGTATTCCGAATTTAGTGATGGCCGTGGTTAGTTTTGTCAGTGTTTTTATTGCGATGTTTACGATCAGTGTTCCCTTGACTTTGGTTGTGATTGTTTCTGTTTCTATCATGATCGTGACAATTCGGATGATTGCTGGACGTAGTAGCCGTTATTTTGGCAAACAACAAAGAGATCTTGGCAGTGTTAATGGTTATATTGAAGAAATCATGCATGGTCAAAAAGTAGTGAAAATATTTAATCATGAGCCACAAACGATCAAACAATTTAAAGCAATCAATGAAGAATTACGGCAAAGTGCTACTAAAGCAAATAAGTACGCGAATAGTTTAATGCCGATCATGATGAACTTGCTAAATATACAGTATGTACTTTTAGCGGTTGTTGGCGGAATTTTTTCAGTATACGGTGTTTCAGGTCTAACCATTGGGATGATTGCGTCTTTTCTTCAATTAAGTCGTTCGTTGAATATGCCGATCAGTCAAGTTTCTCAACAAATCAATTTTGTGATCATGGCTTTAGCAGGAGCCGATCGCATCTTTAGTTTAATTGATGAAAAACCGGAAGTAGATGATGGCTATGTAACATTGGTGAATGTAACGCGAAAAGCTGGGGATCTTGTTGAAAGTGAAGCGAGAACAGGAATATGGGCTTGGAAACACCCTCATGCGGATGGTACTGTCACCTATACTGAATTAACTGGAGATGTGCGATTTGAAGATGTTTCTTTTGGTTACACAGAAAAAAATCGTGTCTTAAAAGATATCAATCTTTATGCAGAACCAGGACAAAAAGTCGCCTTTGTTGGGGCTACTGGGGCAGGTAAAACGACAATCACCAACTTGATCAATCGCTTTTATGATATTCAAGAAGGCAAAATTCGCTATGATGGAATCAATGTGAAAAAGATCAAGAAGAGCTCGTTGAGAAGGTCGTTAGGGATTGTTTTGCAGGACACTCATTTGTTTACCGGAACGATTCGGGAAAATATTCGTTATGGTAAGCTGGATGCATCAGATAGTGATGTGATTAACGCGGCACAGCTGGCCAATGCCGAGGATTTCATTAATAATCTACCGAATAAATACGATACGGTGATCACAGGGGATGGTGAAGGCTTGTCACAAGGACAACGTCAATTATTGTCCATCGCACGAGCAGCGATTGCAGATCCACCTGTAATGATTTTGGATGAAGCAACTTCTAGCATTGATACTAGAACAGAAAAGCATGTGCAAGCAGGAATGGACCGTTTGATGAAAGGCAGAACCGTATTTGTTATCGCTCATCGCTTATCGACGATTCAAAATTCAGATGCGATCATGGTAATGGATCATGGCCGGATTATTGAACGGGGTAGCCATGAAGATTTGCTTGAAGAAAAAGGTATTTACCATCAACTCTATACAGGAAAAGTAGAGCTTTCATAGATTTGAGAAGAGAAAATAAAAAAACACCGACTGTTAGAAAAATTCTAATAGTTGGTGTTTTCTTGATATAAACGTTTAAAATAATACGCCAAGAGAGATTCGAACTCCCGACCGCTCGCTTAGAAGGCGAGTGCTCTATCCAGCTGAGCTATTGGCGCAAAATGTTAACGCAACAGAATTTATTATAATGAACATGGAAAACAAAGTCAATCATAATTTAGAAATAACAACAAAAAAGTTTCGAAAAGTGATTTTTAGAGCTAAATGACTAAGTTTTTATTGACTCTCGTTCCTTATTTTGATATAGTATTAATGTTGTAATTGTGGACTCCACAGCTACAACCGCACAGAACAAGTTTTTAAGTATGACAATCATCTTGTTGTCACTTGGGATGGCGAGTCTAAGTCTAGAAGAAGGAGGTGCTGTATAGCATGTACGCAATTATCAAAACTGGTGGTAAACAAGTAAAAGTTGAGGTAGGTCAAGCAATTTACGTTGAAAAATTAGACGTAGAAGCTGGCGAAAAAGTTGTTTTTGACGAAGTTATCTTAGTGGGTGGCGAATCTACGAAAGTAGGAGCTCCAACTGTAGCAGGTGCAACTGTCGAAGGAACTGTAGAAAAACACGGCAAACAAAAGAAAGTCGTAACTTTCAAATACAAACCTAAAAAACACACTCACCGCAAACAAGGTCACCGTCAACCGTATACAAAAGTTGTAATCAACGCAATCAACGCATAATTCTTTTAAGTTGCATAGGAAAGAAGGCCTATCAATGATTAAAAGTTCTTTTAAACGAAATGACTCAGGTCAAATTGTTTCTTTTGAAGTCTCAGGGCATGCTGAATCGGGTCCTTATGGCAGTGATATCGTTTGCGCAGCAGTGTCTGCTTTAGCGATCAGTACTGTCAATGGCATCGATGCATTAGCTGGTTTTGAACCGATTGTTGAAACCAACGAAGATGAAGGTGGTTACCTTTATGTTGAAGTGATTTCAAAGTCCAATCAAGAACAAACCAACATTGCCCAAATTATCTTGGAAAATCTTTTATTAGGTCTCCAAGCAATCGAGCAAGAAAATCTTGAATTTATTCAAGTCAAAACCATAAATGAAAAATAGGAGGTGCAGACTATGTTATTAAATATGAATTTACAATTATTCGCCCACAAAAAAGGTGGAGGTTCTACTTCCAACGGACGTGATTCTGAATCTAAACGCCTAGGCGCTAAAAGTGCTGATGGACAAACTGTTACTGGTGGATCAATTTTATACCGTCAACGCGGAACTAAAATTTACCCAGGAGCAAACGTAGGTATCGGCGGAGACGACACTTTATTTGCTAAAGTTGACGGTGTAGTACGTTTCGAACGTAAAGGCCGCGACAAAAAACAAGTGTCTGTTTACCCAGTAGCTCAATAATAATCGACTTAATGGCTCTATCCCTTTTAATTAAGGGATAGAGTTTTTTTATTTTAAATAAACAGTAACTTGAATACATCTATTAAAAATGAGCGAATTGAGCAGTCTTTCTAAGAGTTTGTATGTTTTATTATCAAAGGGATATTATTTTATTAGATGATTTTGTTCTCACAGATAATACGGCAGGAACCATCTCTAGTTTTAGCTAGCGTTTTGATAATTTTTAGTCTTTTCTTACTAAAATCAATGCATTACGAGTTAAAACTAATCACTTATAGATAGTGAGGTAGCTTTAAGTAAAAAGTTCGTAAGTGAAGATTACGATTAAGCATAAAGGATATGTGTAAAACAGTACAAAATAATAAAATTGTTCTAAAAAATAGATACAAAGTTTTAAATGTGGGTATATCAGATCTTTAAAGGTACATAGTTGTATAGAGTTTATATTATTCACAAGTAATGATAGCCTGTGGTATTTTAATCAGCATGAGTTTGATGCCATTTAAATTGAGTTTTGGCTACTTAATCATATATAGTCATTGCTTGTGCGGTGGCTTTTTGTATTCGGGAGGATAATGACAGAATAATGATAGTTTGAAAGAATAAATATTCTTTATACTAACGATGTAAGATCTTACAAAAACGTTATTATCGGGAGGTAAAAAGTATGGCAAATATTGAATCAGTAATAAACTGGTTTCGAGCAAGGGAAGGAAAGGTAACATATAGCATGACAAATCGTTATGGTCCTTATAGCTATGATTGTAGTTCAGCTGTGTATAATGCCCTAGTTGAAGCAGGTTTTCTGCCAGTAGGAACTGCGATTGGAAACACTGAAACTCTTTATGCGTTAGACGGATCATTGTTACAGCCTATCTCACGTGCAGAGGTGCGAAGAGGTGATATTTTTATCTCAGGAGGCAAAGGGACTAGTTTAGGAGCAAATGGTCATACAGGAGTATTTGTAAGTAATAGCAGAATTATTCATTGTAATTACGGATCGAATGGAATTTCAGAAACATCAATAGAAGGTGGATGGTTGGGTGGACCACCGAATGATTTTTACCGGTTAAAAGGTGGAAGTCCAACACCAGAAACAAGAAGAAATGGTATTGCAATTGACAATATTTCATTCGATCAAGCCAAACATATGGTAGCTTGGATTCAAACTAAATATTCTTGGACATTATTAAGTGATCAAGTCAAAGCGCATAAGCAAAGTGATGGTCGATATAAACTAGTGATTAAAAGTGGGCAAGGTAAACGGTTGAATAATTCACTAGCTCGATTGCAGCAAGAGTTAAGAACGTACTATCCTGGGTATATGCAACAAAATATCGCTATCTTAGATGGGGATAAAAACAGTGCTCGTATCGAAGCACGTAATATGCCAGCTTCTGCTTTTACAGGAAATAAACCTTTTGATTCACATATGAGAGGCTTTTTAAAAGATATTTTATTGGACGGTCAAACTTATGGCGAAGAAAATTCGTATGGCACTTGGGATGTTCGCGTAAAAGGTGAAGGGTTTAACGACCATGATACATCTATCGTAAGAAATGAAATTGAAGCAGAAGTTCGAAAAACTGGAGCAAATGCTTTTGCAGTAAAATCATTTAAATATTAACAGAAAAAATTTTGACAATCGCTTTAAAAAAAGTGAGGCAATAATCAGAAAAAAATTTGATTAGCGTCTCAGTTTTTCTGAATTTAGAGTGCACAAAAAGCGCGCAAATATGTAAGATTAAGTAGACTAAATCCATTATCATATTGAAGAATAGGAGTAAATTTAAAGTGGGCTGTTTGTTGATGTTGCTAGGAGTATTTTTTATGTTAGGTATGTTTAGTATAGTAGATGTTAACAGGACACAACTAGATTATTAAATGAAAGAAACCATCTATTTCATTTAGTTGATAGCTCACAGGTTATGTCCAGTAGCTCAACAGTATTATTAAAAAGTATCTCTACTCTTTGTCAAACAAGTGTAGAGATACTTTTTAATGTCAGAAACGGTTGTAATAAAATTGATTTTAAAAAGATAAGGTTAATCAAATTAATTTCCATCGGAATACTGAATTGCAAATTTTGATGGAAACGTGAGTGGTATTATTTCACTGGAAAATCTGCTTTTCCATACTCTGTTCCTATAATGCTTTTAGCAATTAATGTAACTGGAGTTTCAGTATCAGTCAATTCGTAAGTGGTAGCATTTGAAACGGTTCCGCCAGGCTTGATTTCTGCTATTTGGGATTCTAAATATTGAGAATCAGGTAATGACGCTACTTGTAGTTCGTTGACCTTATTTGGATCATTATCTTGAACAGCTTAAAAATTCATGATCCAAGAGGTATTAGGATTTATTGCATGATCATCTTTGTAGTCAGGCGAAACAATAGTATCATATCAGAATGCGATTACTGGTTTATTACCGTATTCATTGCCAGCTTCACCAGGTTGAATAACTTTAGTATCAGTAATTTTCACGCTATATGAATTTCCCTTGAGCATCTTGCCATCAAAAGTAGTATCTTTTGCAGTCTTAACAAAATCTCCACTTGTTTCATCCATTTTTTCTTCTGTAGATTTGGATGTACTGCTTTGAGATGTTTTAGTTTCCTGCTTTGTGGAGTCTTCTTTACTTGCAGAATTTCCGCATGATGCTAATACGATACTTGATAATACGACCAAACTTAAAACAAATGTCTTCTTCATTTTAATTACTTACTTATTCATAATATTGTTAAACAAATTGATTATATCATAAGTCATTATTATTTTTTTAAAAATTAGAATATGTTTTTTTAGTTTTAATCATTTGGAAAAAATGTACATGGTTATTTCAAGAGATATTATTAGGAAATGATTAAAAAAATTTAACTTACGAGAATTTTTTTTCTATGATAGCATAAACTCTGCTACAAAAAATAAAGGAGAGTGTTTTATGCCGCAAAACAAAAAAGAAGGTTTGTTTTTCACGACGATTGTCTGTTTTTCAATGATGAGTATAATGAGTGCTTACAATCTTTTATTACATGGGCAATTTTCGTTAAGCAATTTATTTGGAGGACTAGTCCCAGGATTTATTGTTGCATTTTTATTTGATGTCTTAGTCGTTTCGGCACCAGCTAAAAAGATTGCCTTTGCCTTACCAGTCAATAAAGAGAGAAAAATCCAAATGATCATTGCTGTTTCTAGCTGTATGGTTTTAGGAATGGTCTTTTTTATGTCAATGTATGGTGTCATTATGCAGTTTGGCTTTACAGAAAATTTCTTGAACTATTATCTTGGTGCGTTTGCTAAAAATTTGATTATGGCTTTGCCATTGCAATTACTTATAGTTGGACCGATTTGTAGAATGATTTTAAGTGTAAGTCGTCAAAGTAATTGGTTGCAAGAGAGCAATGAATTGGATGACTAAATAAAAAGTAGGACAGAACGGAACTTCGTTCTGTCCTACTTTTTGAGTAGTAAAGAGAAAATCTAGCAAAAAAAAGATATAATTTTCCAATAAAGCAATATTGTTGTTATAATTAGTAGAATCTTGGTCAATAGGGGGACCTCAGCGATGGAAATACATGAGAGAATTGTCAGGTTATTAAATTCAAGTACCGTATTTTTGATTTCAACAATTGATCAGCGTGATTTTCCAACGGTTATTACTGTTTCTGAACCGTTATGGAGAGAAGGGCTATTAAAGCTACAATTTTATTTGGATGGAAATGGTGAAACCGTTAAAAATATTCGATGTAATCAAAACGGCTCTGTCTGTTGCTATGAAGAAATTGAACATGAAAGTTTGCTTTTAAAAGGGAAGTTTATCATTGAAGAGATTGAGTCGTTAGACGAAATCGAACCCAAGTTGTCAGCATATCAGAAAGAATTGAATCATGTAAAACCTGTACTGGTCAATTTTGAAACATGGACAGCTAGGATACATATGGATAAAAAAACAAAAGACATTATCGTTTAAAGGTAAAGAGCAATTTTCAACTTGTGAGGACCATAATGTTATATAGAGAGTTGAGTGAAGTAATAGCTCAACTTTTTTTCTGTTTTTCCAGTATAAGCGTCCTTCTTAAACGAATATAGATATTCTTCGCTTTTTCTTAATACATCTTCATACATTCTTCGCAGATTTTTATGTTTGAGTTAAGTTCTTTTGAGTATAGTTTTATCATCACTTAATAATAAAGCAAAGAAGGAATGGTTATGTACGCTGTAAAAGTATTACATGGATATATCGGTAAGGACGGACAACGTACAAGAGATAAAAATCGTGTTCGCGTCTTTCCAAACAAACATTATGCAGAAAAATTTGCTGATAAAATCGGCGGTCGAGTAAAAATGCTTAGCTAAATGAATACATTAACAGGAAACGGGTAGCCCAAATGTTATAGCATTTGGGCTACTCGTTTGTAAAAATTAAACGTAAAGATCAAAAACTGCAATTTCCGGCGGTACTCTAAAACGTGCCGGAATTTTTGTTGTACCTAAACCTGTATTAACATACAAATTTGTCTCATTAGGTAAACTATAAAAGCCATCATAATATTTTTCGGCCAGCGCATTTTTGATTGTAAAAAAAGGTAGTTTAACTTGTCCTCCGTGACTATGTCCAGCTAAAATTAGCTGAATATCATGGTCTAATACATCATCAGCTTTATCTGGTTCATGGCTCATTAAAATAGTGTAGTCACTTTGTCGGCCAGCTAATGTTTCTTCGATCAAGGAATTACCTAACATAGAATCATCCAAACCGCCGATATAGACTGATTTTCCATTAGATAAAGGAACATTGACACCAGAGTTCTCCAATAATTGGAAACCAGATGCCGCTAAAATTTCTGGATAAGCGTGAGCGGCCCCACCGCCGTAATCATGATTTCCCCAAACTGCATATTTTCCTAAAGGGGCTGACAAGCGGTCGAGTGCTGTAATAACTTCTTCGGTAGGTCCGTATTTTGCATAGTTATCAAATAAATCACCGGTGAATAAAATAATATCAGGTTGTTCATTGTTAACTTTTGTGACGATTTTTTCTAATTGTGTCGTAGAATAGTTTTCTTGAATGTGAATATCTGAGAGCTGAACAATTTTGACAGGTTTTTGTCCATCGTTAGTCCCCACTGTATAATGATGGGTAACGATTCTTTTTGGTTCTATAAAAAAGGCATAGAGGACCATACCAATAATGGCGAATAAAAATAAGTAGACAATAGATCTTTTTTTCATTGTTGACCTCACTTTCGAATTTTACTATAACGGATATAGCTTAAAAAAAGGTAAATATCGAGTAGTAAATGGAGAAACTTTAAAATAATTTAGAGGTTGTGTGTCTTCGGTGTTTTTCAAAATCATTATTTGCTATAATAAAGAAGAACTTATTTTGGAAAGAAGGATGAAAAAAATGATGGTAAGAGTAAATAAATTAAGAGCATCAATGAAAAAAAATGATCTTTCAGGATTTTTAGTGACAAGTCCGTACAATTTACGTTATTTAACGAATTTCACTGGGACGACAGGATTAGCTGTGATTACCCTAGATAAAGCCTTTTTTGTTACTGATTTTCGTTATACAGAACAAGCTACGGCACAAGCACAAGGATTTGAAATCATTCAAAATTCTGGTCCGATTTATGATGAAGTCGTAGCAATTGCTGAAAAAGAACAGCTAGATAATATTGCGTTTGAAGAAGCTTTTGTGAGTTTTGCAGAATACAGTTTATTAGAAGAGATCACGCCTTGCGACTTGATTCCAGTAGCTGGCTTGATTGAAGAATTGCGTGAAGTTAAAGATGAAGAAGAAATTGCAATCATCGAAAAAGCGTGTAGCATTGCAGATCTTGGGTTTAAACATATCTTAACGGTGATCAAACCAGGAATGACAGAAATTGAAATTGCCAACCAATTAGATTTTTACATGCGTTCTTTAGGGGCTTCTGGTGTCTCTTTTGAAACAATCGTTGCAAGTGGAATTCGTTCTGCGATGCCTCATGGTGTGGCGAGTCAAAAGGTCATCGAAAAAGGGGATTTGATCACGTTAGATTTTGGCTGTTATTATGAAGGCTATGTTTCAGATATGACAAGAACGTTTGCCATTGGCGAACCAGATAGTAAATTAAAAGATATTTATCAAATCGTTCTAGAGGCACAATTAAAGGTACTCGATGAAGCAAAACCAGGTTTAACTGGTATTCAGCTAGATGGGATTGCGCGTGATCATATTGCTTCTTATGGATATGGTGAAGCCTTTGGACATAGTACAGGGCATGGAATCGGCTTGGAAATCCATGAAGGTCCGAATGTTTCCTTCAGAGCAGATCAACAATTTGTGCCAGGAAATGTGATTACGGATGAACCAGGTATTTATTTAGCTGGACTTGGTGGTGTTAGAATCGAAGATGATTTATTGATAACGGAAGAAGGAAACCGTGTACTAACGCATTCACCTAAAGAATTGATCATCTTATAAAAAATGCTAGATCAGTGAAAAAAACGGTGGGCGCTTAGTTGTAATCAGATTTTGAACATAAACCGTTTTCGACGCATTTTCTCATAGTTTTTTTGGTAGCGAAACAAGCTAATTAATGATAAACTAGGTGTGAATGTAAACTTAGATAGGTAAATGAGTGGAAACCTTGATGATTCAGTGAATGTTTCTTACATTGTTATCGTTGTGTTATCTAGCTTTGCGGGCTAGCACTATGTTCTGCTTCGATCTCATCAATTTCTAAGAGCTAAAGCTCAAAGGCTTGAAAGCCTTCGGAAAAAAGCTAAAAGTGGAACATTGTTACCTATATTATAAGGAGGATTAAAATGACTGACGAAAAAAATCTAGTAATCAATACAAAAGATTCTTTAGGCGAAATCGTCATTGCGCCGGAAGTAATTGAAGTCATTATTGGTATTGCAGCATCTAAAGTAGAAGGTGTCTATGGTATGCGTGGGACATTTGCTAATAATGTAACAGAATTTTTAGGCCGTGCTGCTCATGGTAAAGGTGTTTATTTAAGAGCAGAAGAAGAAGGCTTGAAAGTCGATATTTATTGCTACTTAAATTATGGTATTTCAGTACCTAAAGTAGCATTAGAGATGCAAGATCGTGTGAAACAGCAAGTGCTGTTTATGACGGATATCGATTTGGTAGAAGTGAATATTCATGTTGTAGCAGTGGTTCCTGAAAAACTTCCTGAACCAGATTTTGATGAATTATTCCCGGAAGATGAGGGAGAAAATGAGTAAGCCAAGTTTCACTCGTCACGAGATTCGTGAAAAGGCGCTACAAGCGCTATTTCCTTTAGATTTTAATGTTGACTTAACAAAGCAAGATGCAATTTCTTATGCATTAGAGTTAGATAATCAAGAAATCATTAGTGAAGATGGGGAAGAATTCGTACCAATTTACTTAGATTTATTGGTAGGCGGCGTTTGTGATCGAAAAGCAGAACTAGACGAGATCATCAAAAAACATTTAGGAAACAACTGGTCGATCACTCGTATTGCTAAAATGGATTTGATTATTTTACGTATGGCTATTTTTGAAATGCTTTATGTTGGGGATGTACCTAACACGGTTGCTTTAGATGAAGCGATCGAATTAGCTAAAAAATATAGCGATGATCGTTCAAGAAAATTTGTTAATGGTGTTTTAGCCAATATAATGAAAGATATTGATTCAAAGTAGAAATACTTTGAATCTTTTTTGTTGTGAATCACTACGACTGGCTTTGCCAGAGTAGATGATGAACAATACTTGGCGACCGAAGGGAGAGAAGTAACCTTACTAGTGAATCACTACGCTGCGCTTCGATCTCATCAATTTCTAAGAGCTAAAGCTCTAAGAATTGAAGGACTACGACTGGCTTCGCCAGAGTAGATGATGAACAATACAAGGCGTACAAAGGGAGAGAAGTTTCATTTGTATACAATTCAAGGAGATAAAGATTATAGAGTGTTAAGACTAACTGAATTATGCTAAAATAAAAGAATGTAAGCAAAAAAGAGGAGTGAACTTATGGGAGAGTTAATCAACGGTCGTGAACTAGCAGATAGAATGCAAGCGCAAATCAAAGAAGAAGTGCAAGAACTTGAAAAAGAAGGCATTCGTCCAGGTTTAGTCGTTTTATTAGTAGGTGAAAATCAAGCAAGTCAAACATATGTGAAAAATAAAGATTTAGCCGCAGCTAAAATCGGGATTCGCTCGAAAATTGAGCGTTTACCTGAAACGATCTCAGAAGCAGAACTATTAGCTGTAATCGAACAATATAATCATGATTCAGATTATCATGGAATACTGGTTCAATTACCATTGCCAAAGCATATTGATGAAGAAAAAGTGTTGTTAGCTGTTGACCCCCATAAAGATGTTGATGGGTTCCATCCCATGAACATGGGACATTTATTTATTGGTGAACCTACAATGATTCCATGCACGCCATATGGCATCATGAAAATGTTTGAAGCGTATAACATTGATTTAGAGGGCAAACGAGCAGTTGTAATTGGGCGTAGTAATATTGTGGGAAAACCAATGGCACAATTAATGATGATGAAAAATGCGACTGTTACGATCGCTCATTCAAAAACGGTTGATTTACCTGCAGTCGCTAGAGAAGCGGATATTTTAGTCGTGGCAATTGGTCGCGGTCATTTTGTGACAAAAGAGTTTGTCAAACCAGGTGCAGTTGTAATTGACGTTGGGATGAATCGAGATGCTAATGGCAAGTTGATTGGTGATGTTAAATTCGGTGAGGTTGCACCGATTGCAAGTTTCATTACACCAGTACCAAAAGGTGTTGGACCCATGACTATCACAATGTTGATGTATCAAACGGTAGAAGCCGCTAAAAAACAAAAGTAAGGTGAGAAGATGGAGCAGCAATATTTAACAGTGACAGCTTTAACCAAATATCTAAAACGTAAATTTGATGCTGATCCATACTTGGAACGGGTTTATTTAACGGGTGAGATTTCTAACTTTCGAATGCGGCCAAATGCTCATCAATATTTTAGTATCAAAGATGACGGTGCAAAAATCTCTGCGATCATGTTTAAATCAGCGTTTCAAAAATTGAAATTCCAACCCAAAGAAGGTATGAAAGTATTGCTAGTTGGTCGGATCTCGTTGTATGAAAGCGGCGGTTCATATCAAATTTATGTAGAACACATGGAGCCAGACGGAGTTGGTGCGCTGTACCAAGCGTTAGCTGAATTACGTGAGAAGTTAGGGAAAGAAGGCTTATTTGAGGGACCTAAAAAAATACTGCCGCGCTATCCTAAACGGATTGCAGTTATTACTAGCCCTAGTGGTGCCGTTATCCGAGACATTATTACCACAGTCAAACGAAGATACCCGATCGCTCAACTTGTTTTGTTTCCAACCTTAGTTCAAGGTGATAAAGCAGCAGATGATATTGTCCGCAATATTCAGCGTGTAGAAGAGCTCGGGAATTTTGATACGATGATCATTGGACGAGGTGGTGGTTCGATTGAAGACCTGTGGCCATTTAATGAGGAACGAGTTGCCAGAGCGATTTATCAGGCACAAACACCGATCATTTCTTCAGTCGGTCATGAAACTGACGTGACGATTGCTGATATGGTCGCAGATGTAAGAGCTGCAACGCCAACTGCAGCAGCAGAGTTGGCAGTACTTGTTTTAAACGAAGAACTACTGAAAATTAAAGAACGGCAAACACGTTTAGAACAAAGTTTCCTTTACCAACTACAACAAAAAAATGAGCGTTACCAACGTTTGAAAAATTCATATGTATTCAAACAGCCTGATCGTCTATATGAAGGGCAAACAATTAAACTGGATCGGATTACGCAGCGCTTGACGCAATCAATGGAAACCGTTTATCATCAAAAACAACGGATAGCTCAAGAAATCATTGCGCAGTTCAAACAGCAAACACCTCAGGGGCAAATCAGAGAAGGACAGCAGCAACTAACGTTTTTGAGTAAAACACTTCATGATCGTATGGAACAATACATGAAAGATAAAGAAAAACAATTTACTTCTGCTATACAACAACTGGATTTGCTAAGTCCGTTAAAAATCATGGGTCGAGGCTATAGTTATACAACGAAAGAACAACAAGTAGTGAAGTCCGTCAATGAACTGAAGACAAAAGAAAAAATTCAAATCCATTATGTAGATGGTATTGTAGATACGGTGATTGAAAAAATAATACCTGCTGAAGAGGAGTAAAAAGATGGCTAAAGAAAAAGCAGTCGAAAAAACATTTGAAGAATCATTAACTGAGTTAGAAGAAATCGTTCAACGTCTAGAGCGTGGCGATGTACCTTTAGAGGAGGCGTTAGCCGCTTTTCAAGAAGGGATGGTTTTAAGTAAACAGTGTCAAGATACTTTGGAAAAAGCTGAAAAGACATTAACGAAAGTGATGACTGAAAATAATGAGGAAGTTGCCTTTGAAGAAAGTGAGGAAAATTGATGGAGGCTTTCACTGATTTTCGTAAGCAGAGTTTACCGCTTATTGAAAAGGAAATGGAAAACTTTATCGATGATTACACTGCAAATGAACGCTTAAAAGAGGCTATGTTGTATTCAATTAGAGCCGGGGGCAAACGATTTCGCCCGTTGCTTGTTTTAGCAGTTCTCCGTTCATTTAATAAAGAAGCACAAACCCACGATTATCAAGTTGGAGCAGCGTTGGAAATGGTTCATACTTATTCGTTGATCCATGATGATTTGCCAGCAATGGATGATGATGATCTCAGGCGAGGCAAGCCAACGAATCATAAAGTATTTGGCGAAGCCCATGCAATTTTAGCAGGTGATGGTTTGCTTACTGCAGCATTTCAATTATTAGCTCTTAGCCAAATAGAAGCGAATCAGAAAGTCCTATTGATCCAACTATTAAGCAAGGCTTCAGGCACACAAGGAATGGTTGCTGGACAAGCGGGTGATTTGCAAGGCGAGGATCGTTTATTAACATTAAGCGAGTTGGCAGCAGTTCACGAAAAGAAAACAGGTGCTTTGATTGAGTTTGCTCTTTTAGCTGGTGGAATCCTAGCAAATCAACCGGAAGAAGTTGTCGATTTATTAGGTGTTTTTGCCCAGCATTTAGGGTTAGCATTTCAGATCAAAGATGACCTGTTAGATGCTACGAGTTCAGAAGAAGCGTTAGGTAAACAGGTTGGACGGGATGAAGCTTTAAACAAAAGCACTTATCCTAGCCTGCTTGGATTAGCAGGTGCAAAAGAAGCCTTGAAAGAGCAATTGTCAATGGGAAGCGATATTTTAGAGTTAATCAGGCAAACAAGCTCAGAATTTCATTCAGAATTATTACAAGAACTAGTAGAACAATTGCGTTTATGATAGAAAGAAGGCACTTATGAAGAAAGAGCGCGTAGATATCTTAGCGTTTACTCAAGGATTATTTGAAACAAGAGAAAAAGCCAAACGGGCAGTGATGGCCGGATTGGTTTATAACGATAAAAATGAGCGATTAGACAAACCAGGTGAAAAAATCTTGATCGAAACACCGCTTCAAGTAAAAGGGCAGACATTGCAGTATGTTTCTCGTGGTGGTTTGAAATTGGAGAAAGCCTTAGAGGTGTTTGAATTAGATGTATCGGGCAAAACGATGTTAGATATCGGTTCTTCAACAGGTGGCTTTACTGATGTAGCATTACAAAATGGTGCTCGTTTGAGCTATGCACTAGATGTCGGCTATAATCAGTTGGCTTGGAAAATTCGTCAGGATGAACGAGTGGTGGTTATGGAACGGACCAATTTTCGCTATAGTACACCAGAAGATTTCAATGAAGGTGTGCCGGATATCGCAACCATTGATGTATCATTTATTTCGCTTAAATTGATTTTACCTCCATTGCACAAAATCTTGAAACCAGGCGGTAAGGTAGTTGCACTGATCAAACCTCAGTTTGAGGCAGGTAAAGAGTTAGTTGGGAAAAAAGGGATCGTTCGTGAACCAGAAACCCATACATTTGTTTTAAATGAAATTCTTTCGTTTGCTCAAAAGCACGGGTATACTATCAGTGGATTGGATTTCTCGCCGATTACTGGTGGAGAAGGAAATATCGAGTTTTTAGCTTATTTGACTTCGGTAGAAGGTGAAGGGGTCGTTGAAGATACTGTAAATATCGAAGAAGTTGTTGCGACCGCACATCAGCAATTGAAAAAATGAAAAGACTCTGGCAACGAATCTCTATCGTGTGCCAGAGTTTTCTTATCTAAAATTTAGAAGTAGCTGTTATATCAGTATCTTTTACATATTTTTTATACTCATGTGTTTGCTCAGATTTATCGTGAAGAGGGTACCAAACTTGAGCAAAGAAAGGACTCTGCTTTGCTAGTTCGTGATAATTCCAGCTACTTCTTTCACATTCATCGCACCAATGCCCACCTTCTAAAACCAAACGTGGACTGGCTGAAAAATGGTGGCCTAAATGGCATGTAAAGTCTAATTTAGTCGTCCAATCACCAGCTGTCATTGATTCTGACAAACATTCTCCGCCTCTAAACTTTGCAGCCTGCTGTAAATCAGCTAAAGATAATTCTGTTTTAGGTTTTGATTCATCATAACCATGATCCAACCAAATAGCTTCTCCTTCTGGTCGATATAGAACAAAACGATCCCAACCAGGAATTTTAGCCCACTGCTCTTTTGAGATAAAGAATGGATCCACTTGTTCTTCTTGATTATGGATCAGCCAATGCAAGGTTCCTGTATCTGTTAATGCAACTTGTTCATTTGTTTGTTTTAACATGGCAGCAAGTTGATTGCTATTCATAACGGGCGTGTTTTCAGGTGTTTGCTGAGCAGCTTGCTCTCGCATAACTTTTCCATAGTAACGAACAAAGTCTTTTGTTGTTTGAGAACGGAAATGTAGGAAGTCATTTAATTTATCGGAATCTAAATACCATTGACCGTGAAAATTATGGGTAGCATACCAATTAGGCTCGCAAACTTCTTTAAACTGTTTAACGCCGATTTCCTTCATCATGGCTGACATCAACTCATAGCTTGTATTTCGACAATCCTCACCACCACCGATATTGTAAACATGTCCCCAAAAGTCAGTATCGACCCAATCTTCACAGGCGTTAGCGCAAAGGACACCTGAATCGTGATCGGTGACCCACTCCAAGACATTGTTTAAAGGCTGATGGAAAGCGATTCCTTCATTTAAACTGAATTCTTTGATCGACATGATCCCAGTCTGACGCAAAGATACCCAATACTTGATTCCGGATTCGATAACAGCACGTTCAGCAGCGATTTTTGAAACAGCGTAATAATCATGAACGCTAGGTTTTAAGGGATCGCCAACACGTCCCCAATGAATAGGGGCCATTCTATCGCCAGTTTCCGCTACTGTTCCGATATTCACTAATTTAATGTCATCTTTGTTTGGTTGAGCTAAAATTGCTTGAATTAAATTGAGTGTTCCGCCATAATTGATTTTCATTGCTTCAGCCGGATAGCGATCAGCTGAAGGCGAGACGAAAGCGGCACAATGGATAACAAAATCGCAGCCAGCGACACATTTTAGGACGTCATCATAGTTTACTAAGTCGCCCCAATGAACTTCCAAATCAGGATTATCAATATACTGTTGCATAAATGTACGGTTTTTTTCTGAATCTCTTGCAAGGGTGACGACTTGAAAACGTTCTGATCGATTTAAAAGTTGTTTCATAGTTTCGCCACCCATTGTTCCTGTTGTACCCGTAACAAACACTCTTTTTTTCTTCATAAAACTCGCTTCCTCTCTTTAATCTATTTTTAATGTTAGCGGTTTCTGGTTGTGTTTGTCAATAGCTGAACTATTTTTACTGGGGAAGTTTAAGCGTTTCTTTAAGTGTTGGAAGTGCCTTAGATGTAGATAAGTCCTAGGTAATTTGCTTTCAGTCGATTTTTTATTTAGCATTAAGGTGAAGAGTGCATGTGAGGATGTTGTTTTCTTAGCTTTTAGACTTTCAAAATGAATAAAAATACGCTATGATAAAATGGAAATCAATCGAAAAAGGGGCATATTATTATGAGGAAAAAAGATCGGCATCGTCTGATTACTCGTTTATTAGCTGATAAAAATATCCAAAAACAAGAAGATTTTGTTACATATCTGGAAGAAAAAGGCATAGAAGTGACTCAGGCAACGATTTCTCGTGATATTAAGGAAATGAAATTGATTAAAGTGCCTTCGATAGATGGTGGTTATCGTTATAGTATTCCAGCTGAAACTAAAGAAGATACATCGATAAAGTTGGAAAAATTGATGAAAGATGCATTTGTTTCAGTTGATCAAATGGAAAAGCAGGTTATTTTGCGTACTATACCAGGGAATGCTGCAGCATCTTCTAACCTAATCGAAAAGCATTACAAAGAAATCGTTTTTGCGGCAATCAACGATGATGACAGTGTGTTGATTATTGCTAGAACTGAAAAAGATGCTGAGTTTTTAAAAAATGAATTTTTCCGATATTTATAAAACGGAGGTGAATAAAAATGCTGCAAGAACTTTCTGTAAAGAATTTTGCAATCATATCTTCGCTGCAATTAGAATTTCAGATGGGTATGACGGTTTTAACAGGGGAAACCGGAGCAGGTAAATCAATCATAATTGATGCAATGGGATTGCTGACAGGTGGTCGAGGATCAAGTGATTATATCCGTCAAGGTGCTTCTAAGTGCACGTTGGAAGGGTTGTTTACGATGCCTAAAAACCAAGAATTGATTGCTCTTTTAGATGAATTAGGGATCGAAACAGATGAAGAGTCGATCGTGATTCAACGTGATATATCAACTTCAGGAAAAAATGTTTGCCGAGTTAATGGTCGGATCATTAATATTGCGAATTTACGTAAAGTCGGTGAATTTTTAGTTGACATCCATGGTCAAAACGAACACCAAGAACTAATGCAAAGTGAGAAACACCTAGGCATGTTAGATGATTTTGGTGGGAAAGAGTTACTAAAAATAAAAGAGCAGTATGAAGAAAGCTATTCGGAATACCGCATGATCGAAAAGAAAGTCAGGAATCGTCAAAAAAATGAAAAAGAATTTGCTCAGCGTATGGATATGTTGCAATTCCAAAGTGATGAAATTGCGGCGGCTGAACTCGTTTTGGATGAAGAAGAACAATTGATTGAAGAACGCAACAAGCTGGGAAATTTTCAGAAAATCGCTGATGCCTTAGCGACAAGCTATAGTGCAATCAATGGAGATAGTGACAGTAGTTTAGATAAAATCGGATATGCTATGAATGAGCTGTTATCAATCGAGACGCTAGATCCAGAATACAAGGCAATATCAGAAGCTGTTCAAAATAGTTATTACCTTTTACAAGAAGCCAGCGGCGATTTGTCAAGACATATTGATAGTTTAGAGTTAGATGAAAATCGACTAAATGATGTGGAAACAAGGTTGGAATTGATTCGACAAATGAAAAGAAAATACGGAGAATCTATTGAATCTATTTTAGACTATTATCAAGAAATCACTCGTGAACTAGCCGATGCTGATTTCTTGGAAGGACGGACTGGTGAACTGGAAACGTTGCTGATCGAAAAGCGGAATCAAGTGGTCGAAAACGGTTTGAAGCTACGAGATATCCGAAAAAAAATTGCGAAAAAACTGGAAAAAAATATTTTACGGGAATTAAAAGAGTTGTATATGGAACGAACAGTGTTTGATATTCGTTTTACTGAATTAGCGCAAGAACAATTTACTGAAGAAGGTTTAGATCAAGTTGAATTTTATATCACAACAAACCCAGGCGAACCGCTGAAACCTCTAGTTAGAGTGGCATCTGGCGGGGAACTTTCTCGAGTGATGTTGGCGTTGAAAACAATCTTCTCTAAATCACAAGGCATCACTAGTATCGTTTTTGATGAGGTTGATACAGGAGTGAGCGGCCGCGTTGCACAAGCGATTGCAGATAAAATTTATCAAATCTCCAAAAACTCTCAAGTACTATGTATTACGCATCTTCCTCAAGTCGCAGCGGTAGCAGATTATCAATATTTTATTGAAAAAGAAATCATTGGCGAGCGAACAGAGACGAAAGTTAGCAGGCTAAAACAAAATGAACGCGTAGCAGAAATTGCGCGTATGCTTTCTGGAAGTGAGATTACGAAATTAACAACAGAGCATGCAAAAGAACTATTGAACATGGCGGAGAATGAACGCAGACATTAACAAAGTGAACAAATTGACTCTTGATGAGGCTTGCTGTTAAATAGCGGTCAATCGAGAGTTTTGTTACGTGAAAATGAATGAAAAAATAGAGAAGAAAAACGATGTTTAACATCAATCTTTCTTCTCTGCTGTTTATTTAGTTGATTATCGTAAACTCATGATAGCTGTCAAAATTGTTGAGCCAGCAATGGCAATTAGCATCAACCAAACAACGATTTTAGTGACTTTAGAAAAAGTACTTGTCTTTTTATCGTTCATTGATTATACACATCCTTATTCTTTACTTTCTCTAGTTTACATCGTTTTACTAAAATCAGCAACTAGAAATTTTACAAAAGGTTTCGTTTTTTTAGCCGTCGAATCACAAAGATACAGGTTCCTGTTGTTATAATGAAAATCCAGAAAAAGGCATCTTCTCGATTGGCAAAGGGGAGTTTAACATTCATACCAAAGATTCCACCAATGATCGTAGGGATCGT
Organism: Enterococcus sp. 12C11_DIV0727; assembly: GCF_002148425.2. Classification (NCBI taxonomy): domain Bacteria; kingdom Bacillati; phylum Bacillota; class Bacilli; order Lactobacillales; family Enterococcaceae; genus Enterococcus; species Candidatus Enterococcus lemimoniae. The sequence continues at coordinate 3,108,994 of NZ_CP147248.1, forward strand.
CAAGACGATCGTTAACGAAGTCAAAATTTTCATGACATTATTCAAATTATTTGAAACGATTGCTGAAAAGGTGTCGCTAATTTTATCCACAAGTTTCAGTTGGATTTTAGTTGTGGTCGCTGCTTGTTTTGTTTCAACCAGAATATCATGAAGTCGTGGTAGATGTGCTCTAGGATCTTTAAAAATACTAGCACTGTAAAGCATATTCAAGACTTCTAAATTAGAATTGATGGCAGATTCAAAATAAACTAAACTTTTTTGGATATCCATGATTTGGTAAAGTTGGCTATTTTCGGTGGAAACTTTTAATTCTCCTTCTAGCTTATTGGTTTCTTTAATCAATTCTTTTAAAAAACGATTGTAACAAGTTGAAATATGCCAAGTTAAATATAATATTAAGGTTTCTTGAATTGGCAGTTCGATATCCGGGACTGGGGTGGAAAGAGCTTTTTTTAAGAAATCCGCTGAATTATTGATTACTGTGATCACTTTTCCGTCTGTGGTTAAAATAATGCCAAACGGAAATGTATTTAATTGCGTGTATCCGCTTGGGCTGATTGTAGCGTGAGGATATTGAACAAGCATCAAGGCTGGTTCTTCCAAGACGTTTTGATGAAGCCCCTCAAAACGAGAATTTTCGTCATCATCCAAGACACCTGTGATATAATCTTTAGGGAGTTTGTAAGTTGTGACTAAGTGTGCAATCTCTTCTTCCGTCGGTTGTTCAACAGCCAACCAGATTGTGTCGTCTGTATCGGTTTTAGATGGGGTAAATAATCCGTTTTCTATTTTTAAATAGTTGATCAAAAGGTCACCTCATTTTTTTAAGAATCTATTTCACTCTATTATAATGGAGTTGGCTTATTTTTGGGGAATAAAGCCCTTGGAAAATAGTATTATTTAGGCACGAAGTTTTAAACGAAATGAAACATCTGTGTAAAGAAAATAAAGTATAGTTAATAAAGTGTGTTACGAAAGGAATTGTTAAGAAATGGTGTCGTTTTCAGTCATTATGCTCTTTTGGTATGTTTTTCCAGTTATTGTCTTATTTGCGTGCAATTTTATTATTTCAACATTCTCGCTTACAGAACGTTTTAAAGTAAAAGCGCCGGATATTTCAATTCCATTTTTGTTTATAGGATTAAATGAATTGTCAAAAGATAGTTATGGACAATCGATCGTGCCTTATATGGTTATCTCAGTTTTACTATTAGGTATTTGTGTTGCTGTTTTTCAAGCATACTATTATGGTGAGATCCTCTATGGTAGATATTTTAAAATGTTTTGGCGCTTAGTATTTCTACTGAGTTTAATTTTATATGGCGTACTTGTTTTGTTAAATATCATCCATTACTTTTCATAAAAACAAAATAGGTGGGCGGATACTCCCCACTACTCCCCACCTATTTTGTTTGTAATATTTTTATGAGAAATCAAACATAAAAACACGTAGGGAAATTCCTTTAAAAAGCAATTACATAGCTGTTGATACCGCTTTTTTTTAAAATGTGGGAACATATTGAAATATTACAAACTTTTTAAATAACCATTAAATGAGGGAAGATTCACTGTTTTTGGTGGTAGAAAGTGGCGGGATGTGGTAGACTATTTCTATCAAGTGGAAAAGTGGGGAATATTGGCTATGTTTATGGGTGAATTTCAACATAATATAGATGCCAAAGGCCGACTCATCGTACCAGCTAAATTTCGTGACCAATTAGGTGAGAAGTTTGTGGTAACAAGAGGGATGGATGGCTGTTTATTTGGTTATCCGATGTCCGAATGGGAACAATTAGAGGAAAAGTTAAAAGAAATGCCTCTGGCCAAAAAGGATGCCCGTACGTTTGTCCGCTTTTTTTATTCGGCTGCTACTGAATGTGAAATAGATAAACAAGGTAGGATCAACATTCCTGCTGCGCTTAGAACACATGGCAGTTTGGAGAAGGCTTGTGTGATCATCGGTGTTTCAAATCGAATCGAGATTTGGGATGAAGCCCGTTGGCAAGAATTTTCTACAGAAGCTGAAGAGAATTTTGATGAAATTGCAGAGACAATGATTGATTTTGGTTTTTAGAAAGAGGAGCATTATGACGGAAGAGTTTCAGCACTATACTGTTTTACTAAAAGAGACAGTTGACGGCTTACATGTGAAAGAAGACGGCATTTATGTCGATTGCACATTGGGCGGTGCAGGTCATAGCGAGTACCTACTCTCTCAATTAAGCGAACAAGGACATTTGTACGCGTTCGATCAAGACCAAAAAGCATTGGATTTTGCAGCACAACGATTAAAAAAATATGTTGATCAAGGCATGGTGACCTTTATCAAGTCGAATTTTCGACATTTAAAAGAAGAATTAGCGAATCATGGGATTGATCAAGTCGATGGGATTTTGTACGACTTAGGTGTCTCTTCACCTCAGTTAGATGAGGCTGAGCGCGGATTCAGTTATCACCAAGATGCACCGTTAGACATGCGGATGGATCAAGATGCAGCATTATCCGCTTATGATGTGGTCAATGATTACAGCTATCATGAATTAGTGAAGATTTTCTTTCGTTACGGAGAAGAAAAATTCTCTAAACAAGTTGCCAGAGAAATCGAGCGAGTACGTGAAAAGACTCCTATTGAAACAACTGGTGAGTTAGTAGAAATCATCAAAGCAGCAATTCCAGCGCCAGCAAGGCGAAAAGGTGGACATCCAGCAAAACGGATTTTCCAAGCCATTCGAATTGCGGTAAATGATGAACTTGGCGTTGTAGAAGAATCGTTAGAACAAGCTATTGCTTTATTAAATAAAAATGGTCGGATCAGTGTGATCACGTTTCATTCTTTAGAAGATCGAATTGTCAAAAGCATGTTTAAAGAATATAGTACTATGCAGGATCTACCACCTGGACTACCCGTAGTTCCGGAAGAGTTTCAACCAGAGTTGAAAGTAATTACAAGAAAGCCAATTTTACCAGGTGAGACTGAGTTGGCTGAGAATAATCGTTCACGAAGTGCTAAATTAAGAATTGCCGAAAAAGTTAAATTAAACTTATAAAGAAAGGGGTAACGACATGGCTGAGTTAAAAAAAGTGGAAGATTTCCAATATGACATTCCAGTAATAGAGGAGCCAGTCACAGAAGCTGAACAGAAACCTAAAGTTCAGAGAAATCTAGACCTACCCCAATCTCCGAAAAGGAAGTTGAGAAATATCTCACTTTTGGAAAAGACAATCGGCTTTTTATTATTAGTAGCGATTATTGGAATAGCTGTTCTCACCATTCAAGTCCGTACTTCTATTACACAAATGACAAACGAAATTACTGAAACGCAAGCGACGATCCAAGAGAAAGAAGAATCTGCCTTAAAATTAGAGCAACAAAAAAATGAACTATCAAAAGCAGATCGCATCAGGGACGTTGCAAAAAGCAAAGGGCTTTCAGATAACCTTGATAGTATAAGGAATGTGAAATAAATGAGCATAAAAAATAAAATAAAGAATTTTGTCAAAAAGAAGAACTTAAATCCAATGAACAATCGTAAAAAAGTAGGCATTATTTTATTTGCTACGAGTATTGGATTGTTCTTTTTATTTGCCTTTAGATTAACGTACATAGTAGCTGTTGGGAAAGTTGCAGGAGTTTCATTGCCAGAAAAGACAGCGAATCTTTATCAAGGCAGTAGTGTGGTCAAAGCAAAAAGAGGGTCCATTTTAGATCGAAATGGACAAGTTATCGCAGAAGATGCTACATCTTATTCTGTTTATGCGATTTTGTCTGAAACATACTTAGGTGAAGAAAACAAAAAACTGTATGCACAGAAAAAAGATTTCCAAACACTAGCAGAAATTTTAGATAGAAATACTGAGCTTACGAAGGATGAAGCTTTAGGATTCCTCAATAAAGGTGTTAATGAGGATGGGACAGTCAAATTCCAAGTGGAGTTTGGTAATAAAGGAAAAAATATCACTTTAGAGACGAGACAAAAAATCGAAGAAGAGCTCAAGCAAAATAAAGTAGTAGGCCTTTATTTTGAAGGTCATCCAGCAAGAATTTATCCGAATGGTGTTTTTGCTTCTCACTTTATCGGGTATACTGACTCAGCTGATGCAGAGGACGATTCAAAAGGCCTCATAGGGAAAATGGGTTTAGAAGAATCGTATAATGATATTTTGAGTGGTCAAGACGGTAAGATCGAGTATGAAAAAGATGTCTACGGCAATCCGTTACCAGGAACTGTGGCGAATGAAAAAAAAGCGGTTGATGGAAAAGATATATACACAACCCTAGATTCTCGGATTCAAAGTCAGTTAGAAATACTGTTAGATCCAGTTGTAGAAGAGTTTAAACCAGAAGATATGACGGCAATGTTGATGAAAGCCAAAACAGGTGAAATACTAGCGATGTCTCAAAGACCTTCCTTCAATCCCGAAACAAAAGAAGGGCTAAATGACAAGACTGTCTGGCGGAATATATTGGTCGAAGATAAATTTGAACCAGGCTCTACAATGAAGCTTTTTACAGCGGCAGCAGCAATCCAGGAAGGCAAATTTAGTCCAAATACAACATTCGCGTATCCAGCGGGTGGTTATAAATTAGATGATCGAACAGTAAATGATCATGATTTTGGAGCAGTTGGACCTTTAACTTTCCGTCAAGCGATTTCTTGGTCTAGTAATGTCGGGATGCTGACATTAGAACAGGCAATGGATCCGACAGGTCAAATTTGGAAAAGCTATTTAGAAAAATTTGGTTTTGGAAAATCAACAAATTCAGGTTTAGCAGGTGAATCTGCTGGGGAACTTCCTGGAGATAACTGGGTCGATATCGCAATGTCATCATTTGGACAAGCGGTTTCTGTTACAAACTTTCAAATGATGCAAGCTTATACAGCAATAGCGAATGACGGTTCAATGGTGAAACCACAATATATTAGTAAAATCGTTGATAAAGATACTGGGGAAGAAAAAGTCACACAAACTGAAAAAGTGGGACAACCAGTAATCACTCCGCAAGCAGCTAACGATATACGGACTTACATGGTCGATACAGTAGAAGATCCCAATTATGGTATTGCGTATGACGTTTATAAAGTTCCAGGCTACCATGTAGCTGCAAAAACTGGGACGGCGCAAATTACAGGAGAAAATGGTTATATGGCTGGGTTAACAGATTATACTTACTCTGTTGTAGAAATGGTTCCTGCTGATAATCCAGAATATATTTTGTATCTAACCATGAAAAAACCACAAACTTATACGAGAGAAGCTCTTGCAAAAATTGCCAATCCGTTGATGAAATTGGTTATGGAGTCAATGGATAGTGAATCAACTAAAATAGCAGAACCAGAAAAATAAATAAGTTTAGTAGAATAACAGGTAGACCAATACGAGTCGAATAATTAGGAGAGATATCATGGAGTGGACACAAATTTTTATTCCCATAGTATGCAGTTTTGCTATCACAGTGGCGGTGATGCCGATGTTTATCGGTTATTTCCAAATGAAAAAGCAAGGACAAACAACGCGTGAAGATGGTCCAACTTGGCATAATGTGAAAACAGGCACGCCAACGATGGGCGGTTTAGTATTTCTAGTTGCAAGTTTTATCACGGCATTATTAGTAGGGCTATGGAAACAAGAACTCACTCCGTCTTTACTGATTATTTTATTCATTTTAGTACTGTATGGGTTATTAGGCTTTTTAGATGATTTTATCAAAGTCTTTAAAAAAAGAAATATGGGTCTAAATTCTCGTCAAAAATTGTTCGGTCAAATCATTGGCGGTTTAGTGTTTTATTTTGTTTATCGTTCTGAAGGCTTGTCAGATACACTAGATTTATTCGGTGTTGTGACGTTGCCATTAGGGATTTTTTATGGGGTATTTGTCATTTTTTGGTTAGTTGGTTTTTCAAATGCAGTAAACTTAACGGATGGAATCGACGGATTAGTTGCAGGATTAGGGACAATTTCATTTGCTACTTATGCAATTATTGCATGGAAACAACAACAATTTGATGTTGTGATCATCTGTTTGAGTGTAATCGGTGGTTTATTAGGATTCTTTCCTTATAATAAAAAACCGGCTAAAATCTTTATGGGTGATGTCGGTTCACTTGCTTTAGGTGGATTATTAGCAGCTATTTCTATTATTTTACGACAAGAATGGACCTTACTATTGATTGGTCTCGTTTATGTGTGTGAAACAGCTAGTGTTATTTTACAGGTTACATCATTTAAATTATTCGGCAAACGAATTTTCAAAATGTCGCCGATCCATCACCATTTTGAAATGTGTGGCTGGTCTGAATGGAAAATCGATATTGTTTTCTGGTTGACAGGTGCCGTTTGTTCAGCTATTACATTGTGGATTATTTTTTAGAGATATGATTAAAGGGTTAAAGTGGTACTAGCATCCAGAAGCAACTCTTAGAAAGTAGATAAATTTGAAAAGGAACCAAAAACGTTCCATATCAAATTTCCTAACTTTCTACAGAGTTAACCGCTTCTTTCAGCTTTTCTATGTGTCTAGCATCCAGAAGCAGTCTTTAGAAAAATAGATAATCTTCGAATGGAGCCAAAAGCGTCCCACTCTCAGATTCCTAATTTTTTTACAAGACTAACCGCTTCTTTCAGCTTTTCTAAAGATAAGGAGAATTTAGAATGAAAAAGATAACAGATTATGAAAATAAAAAAGTCCTTGTTTTAGGGCTAGCTAAAAGCGGTGTTAGTGCTGCGAAGTTGTTGCATGAGCTAGGTGCATTTGTGACAGTTAATGACTTTAAACAATTTGATCAAAACCCAGAAGCCCAAGATTTATTAACCTTGGGTATTCGTGTTGTTACAGGTGGGCACCCAATTGAGCTTTTAGATGAAGATTTTTCTTTGATTGTAAAAAATCCAGGGATTCCTTACACGAATCCTTTAGTAGAGAAAGCTATAAGCTTGAACTTGCCCGTGCTCACTGAAGTGGAGTTGGCGTATCAAATTGCTGAATGTCCTATCATTGGTATTACTGGAACAAACGGTAAGACCACGACAACGACAATGATCGGGTTGCTTTTAAATGCTGATCGCTTAGCAGGAACTGCTCGTTTAGCAGGGAATATTGGTTATCCAGCTAGTGAAGTTGCTGAAGAGGCAAGTATTGCTGATGATATTATTATGGAATTATCGAGTTTTCAATTGATGGGCATTAAAACATTCCGTCCACAAATTGCTGTGATCACGAATATTTACGAAGCACATTTAGATTATCATGGTTCAAGGGAAGAATATGTAAAAGCTAAATGGGCTATTCAAGAAAATATGCAGGAAAATGATTATATCGTTTTAAACTGGAATCAAGAAGAACTACAAGAATTAAGCAAAACAACGAAAGCTGCAATTATTCCTTTTTCAACAAAAGAAAAAGTTACTGGCGCCTACCTTGCTGATGGACAATTGTATTACAAAGATGAAGCAATCATGAAAGCAGATGAATTGGGTGTACCAGGAAGTCACAATATTGAAAATGCCTTGGCAGCAATCGCTGTGGCAAAATTAAAAGGTGTTTCAAACGAAGTGATTAGGCAAACATTGATGATTTTTACTGGAGTTCCGCATCGTACACAGTATGTTGGCGAATTAGCAGGACGTAAATTTTACAATGATTCAAAAGCAACAAATATACTTGCAACGGAAATGGCTTTAAGTGGATTTGATCACTCTTCACTGATTCTATTAGCTGGCGGTTTAGATCGAGGAAATAGTTTTGACGAGTTAGTTCCTTCATTAAAAGGGCTCAAAGCCATCGTGCTTTTCGGAGAAACAAAAGATAAATTATACAAAGCAGCAATCGCAGCAGGAATCCAAACAATACAATTAACAGAAAATGTCCAAACAGCAGTGAGTGAAGCCTATGATTTTTCCGAAAAAGATGATACTATTCTATTATCGCCTGCGTGTGCCAGTTGGGATCAATATCCTAATTTTGAGTTGCGCGGAGAAGCGTTTATTCAAGCAATACACCAGCTAAAAGACATAGAAAAGTGAGATAATTATGAAAATATTAATAACTGGCGGCGGAACAGGCGGACATATCTATCCTGCTTTGGCTTTCGTTAATTATGTAAAAAAAATCGAACCAAATACTGAATTCATGTATGTGGGAACAGAAATAGGCTTGGAAAGTCAAATTGTACCTAAATACAACATCCCGTTTAAAACGATTAAAATCCAAGGGTTTCGTCGTTCGCTTAGTCCGCAAAATATTAAAACGGTCTATCTTTTTCTCAATAGTATTGGAAAAGCAAAAAAAATCATTAAAGACTTTCAACCAGACGTTGTGATCGGAACGGGTGGTTATGTATCAGGTTCAGTTGTATATGCAGCAAAACAATTGAAAATACCAACGATTGTGCATGAGCAAAATAGTATACCAGGTATGACAAACAAATTTTTAAGTAAGTATGCAACTAAAGTTGCTATTTGCTTTCCAGATGTGGCTGACTATTTTCCTAAAGATAAAGTAGTTTTAACTGGAAATCCACGAGCACAAGAAGTTGTGATGATTGAAAAGACAGATGTTCTAAAAGAATATGGCTTGGATCCTAACAAGAAAACTGTGGTCATTTTTGGTGGAAGCCGTGGTGCTCTGAAAATCAATCAAGCATTTATTGAAGCATTGCCTCTTTTTGAACAAAGAGACTACCAAGTGCTTTATGCATCAGGAGAGCGATATTATAAAGAATTACAAGAAACATTAAATCTTTCCGAAAAGAAATTGACAAACATAAGCATTCGGCCTTATATTGATAAAATGGCAGAAGTTTTAGCTGCTGCCGATTTGATGGTTGGCCGAGCAGGAGCAACATCTATAGCAGAATTTACAGCGTTGGGGTTGCCAGCAATTTTGATTCCTAGTCCGTATGTTACAAATGACCATCAAACAAAGAATGCTCAAAGTCTGGTTAAATCTGGAGCGGTTGAAATGATTGCTGATCAAGAACTTACTGGTCTTAAATTAGCGACTGAAGTCGATGGGATTTTGTTGGATGAAACACGTCATCAAGCGATGGCGACAGCTTCTAAACAAGAAGGTATTCCTGATGCTGCTGAAAGACTTTATAAAGTGGTAAAAGAAATTATTTGATAGGGGGTGTAAAAGATTAGTAAGAAAAAAGATGCTTCAAAAGGACCAGAAGAGCCACAGGTCGATCCTGTAGAACTTCCAGATGAACAAAACCTGACTCCTTGGCAAAAAGAAAATTTAGAGTATTTAAAAACACAAGGCGATCAGCCGATATGGAATTCTTCTAAAGAAACTGATGAAACAGAGACAGCGTTGGAAGAGGAAGAAAACGAAACAGTAGCAGAAGAATCTGCTTCGGAAAATCCCGAAACAGAAGAGAAACAAAAGAAAACTTACGAATCTTTTGCAGACCGCTTACCAAAAATAAAAGAAGTGCGCAATAAACGACTGTATCGACGACTGACATTGATCGTTTCCGTCTTTTTGATTGCAATAGTCATTGTGCTCTATTTTGTTTCGCCACTTAGTAAGTTAGGGAATATTAGCGTGACGGGAAGTGAAGCTGTAGATAGCCAGAAGATTATTGTGCAATCTAAGCTAGAAAAAGGTAAGAGCTTGTGGGAGCAATTTGGCGACAGAAAAATTTATGAAGAAAAAATTGAGCGTCAACTACCACGTGTGAAAAAGGCCTCGATCTCATTGAACGGAATCAATTCATTCAATATCAAAATCGATGAGTATAAAGTAGTTGCTTTAGAATCTGTTAACAATGTTTACCATCCAATTTTAGAAAATGGAAAAATTTTACCAGAAGAAATGAAAGCACCTGTGAGTGGTATGCCTGTTTTTCAAAACTTTAAAGACCAATCGATCATTAAAAACTTAATGAATTCTTATAATAAACTGCCTGAGGATTTGAAGCAAAATATCTCAGAAATTCGTTATGCGCCTTCTAATGCAAACAAAGAATTGATTAATCTTCACATGAAAGACGCAAATGAAGTGATCGTAAATATCTCTCAATTAGAGGAGAAAATGGCGTATTACAGCAAGGTAGCAAGTCAAATGGAGAAGCCGGGAATCATCGATATGGAAGTCGGTATTTTCTCATATCCTTTTAATAATGAAGCGACTGAAGAAAGTGTAGAAGAATCTTCACAGGCGTTAGAATAAAGTTAAGAAAAATAAAAGAATAAAATAGTAGAATCTGCTTTCTAAAAAGCCTATGTTTATGGTAAAATTGAAAGAAGTGAGTATTCATAAAAAATATATATGTAAAAGGGCATTTGATGCCCGCATACATATTGGAATTAATAGGAGGAGGAACCCCATTCATGGCAAAGACAGGAATGTATGTAGGCCTTGATATTGGTACAACGTCAGTAAAAGTTGTAGTGGCTGAGTTTATTGAAGGTCAAATGAATATCATTGGCGTAGGAAACGCAAAATCTGATGGATTAAATCGAGGGATCATTGTCGATATCGATAAAACAGTAAATGCGATTCAAAGAGCAGTAAGACAAGCAGAAGAAAAAGCGGGAATTCAAATTAAAAGTGTGAATGTGGGGTTACCAGCAAACTTACTTGAAGTTGAAAATTGTCAAGGGATGATCGCTGTTAGTAGTGAGTCAAAAGAAATCACTGATGAAGATGTAAGAAACGTAGCATCGGCAGCTCTGGTTCGTTCAACTCCTCCTGAACGTCAAATCGTGGCCATCTTACCACAAGAGTTTACGGTAGATGGATTTGAAGGGATCAAAGATCCTAGAGGAATGATTGGCGTTCGTTTAGAAATGTTCGGAGTAGTTTTCACAGGTCCGAAAACAATTATCCATAATACAAGAAAATGTGTTGAAAAAGCTGGTTTGACGGTGAATGAATTAGTCATTATGCCGTTAGCATTAACAGAGACAGTTCTTTCAGACGGTGAAAAAGACTTTGGAACAATCGTCATCGATATGGGTGGCGGACAAACAACGACTTCTGTGATGCATGATAAACAATTGAAGTTTACACACGTGAATCAAGAAGGTGGCGAATTTGTCACTAAAGATGTTTCTATCGTTTTGAATACATCGTTCAATAACGCTGAAGCATTGAAAATCAACTATGGTGATGCTTATCCTGAAAGAACATCAGTTAGTGAAGAATTTCCGGTTGATGTGATTGGTAAATCAGAACCTGTAAAAGTGGATGAACGTTATCTTTCAGAAGTAATCGAAGCAAGAGTTGAACAAATTTTTAAAAAGTCTAAAGAAGTGTTAGACGAAATCGATGCTTTAGAACTTCCAGGCGGAGTGATCCTAACTGGTGGCGGCGCAAGCCTTCCAGGTGTGGTTGACTTAGCACAGGAAATTTTTGATGCGAGTGTGAAATTATATGTGCCTAATCATATGGGGTTACGTAACCCAGTATTTACAAATGTGATCAGTATCGTAGAATATTCTGCTCAACTAAATGACATTTATCATATTGCAAAAGGTGCGATTCCTGGTGAGAAGATCAAATCATCCCAACCAATCGCCATTCAACAAGAAGTACAATATGATACTTATGCAGATACACCACAAGATGATTACGATGATTCTGAAATACATGAATCTGGTGAAAAAGTTACTGGCAAGATCAAAGACTTCTTCTCAAACATTTTTGACTAACAATTAAAACAGGAGGAAACGATACTATGGAATTTTCTTTAGACAATAACATTAACAATGGCGCTGTCATCAAAGTTATCGGTGTAGGCGGCGGCGGTGGTAATGCTGTTAACCGTATGATCGATGAAAACGTTAAAGGCGTAGAATTTATCGCGGCCAATACAGATGTACAAGCCCTTAAAAACTCAAAAGCAGAAACAGTGATCCAACTTGGACCTAAATATACACGTGGTTTAGGTGCTGGATCTCAACCAGAAGTCGGTCAAAAATCAGCAGAAGAAAGTGAACAAGTTCTTTCAGATGCCTTACAAGGTGCAGATATGATTTTTATCACAGCTGGTATGGGCGGCGGAACAGGAACTGGAGCAGCCCCTGTAGTTGCTAAAATCGCCAAAGAACTAGGCGCTTTAACAGTAGGTGTTGTTACGAGACCATTTAGCTTTGAAGGACCAAAACGTGGACGCTTTGCTGCTGAAGGAATTGCTCTTTTAAAAGAAAACGTTGATACGTTATTGATCATTTCAAATAACCGTCTATTAGAAGTTGTAGATAAAAAAACACCAATGCTAGAAGCATTCCGTGAAGCAGACAATGTTTTACGTCAAGGTGTACAAGGGATTTCAGATTTGATCACAGCACCAGGGTATGTTAACTTGGATTTTGCTGATGTGAAAACAGTTATGGAAAACCAAGGAACTGCTTTGATGGGAATTGGTGTTGCTAGTGGTGAAGACCGTGTGATCGAAGCAACTAAAAAAGCTATTTCTTCTCCATTGTTAGAGACATCTATTGATGGTGCAGAACAAGTATTGTTAAATATCACTGGCGGACTAGACATGACCTTATTTGAAGCACAAGATGCATCAGATATCGTAACAAGTGCAGCAACTGGTGATGTAAATATTATCTTAGGTACTTCTATCAACGAAGATTTAGGGGATGAAATTCGCGTTACAGTTATTGCAACAGGAATCGATCCTTCTAAAAAAGATCGCAAATCACAACGTCAACATAGACCTACTCAAATCCAAACGGTACAACAAGCACCAGTATTGGATATGGAGCAATCAAAACCAGCTCCATCACAACCACAACCTCAAGAAGAAACAAGCGCTTTTGGTGACTGGGATATCCGACGTGAGCAAAACGTACGACCTAAAGTCGAAGATACAACATTTGAAAATGTTGAAAAGAAAGATTTTGAAACATTTCATCGTGAAGAGCCATCACAAAACAATGACGATGAGTTAAACACACCACCATTTTTCCGTAGAAAAAGATAGGAGCGACTTTTGATCATGCTAGTTGATAATTTAGAAAAAATAAATCAAGAAATTCAGCTGGCATGCCAAAAAGCTTCAAGGTCAGACAATGATGTAACAATGATTGCTGTGACTAAATCAGTGGAAAAAGAGATCGCCAAGGAGCTTGCTGAACTTGGTGTTGAGAATATGGCTGAGAACCGAGTCGACAAATTACTAGAAAAAAAAGCGGCACTTGAAAATTTTTCATCTATTAAGTGGCATTTGATTGGTAATTTACAGCGTAGGAAGGTAAAATCAATAATAAATAAGATAGATTATTTTCATGCTTTGGACAGTTTGAAATTAGCACAAGAAATCCAAAAACGAGCAGAAAAGCAAATTTCCTGTTTTGTTGAGGTGAACGTAACCGGTGAAGAAAGTAAACATGGATTCAAATCAGAGGAAGTACTCGATTTTATCCATCAGCTAGCTGAGTTTGATCAAATCAAAATCATAGGATTAATGACTATGGCTCCGTTAGATGCTTCTGAACCAGTTCTTCATGAAGTATTTTCTAAGCTAAAAAAACTGCAATCAGCAATAAATAATCAGCATCTGTCATATGCACCATGTACAGAGCTTAGCATGGGAATGAGTAACGATTTCCCGATTGCTATTGAAGAAGGTGCAACTTTTGTACGAATCGGAACAGCATTATTCAGAGGTGCGTAAAGGAGGGGAATCTATGTCAATTTTTAGTAAAAATGCGTTATCGAGCTTTTTTGGATTATCTGGTGAAGATGAATATGATAATTATGATGAATATGAAGAGCAAAAGGTAGTGAATGAACAACCAAGACAGACGGTTCGACAAACACAAGCACAGGTACAAAGACCGACTGAGCCTTTAACCGAAAAACCATCTGCTCGTTATCGTTCAACAGAAACGCATCAAGATAAGAAAGAAAGCCGTCAGGAAACAGCATTTAATGAACAAAAGGTTGTCTCCATGCGTAGTTCTAATAACTCAAGTTCAAAACGTTCGCAAGATACACATAGCGCAGGTAGACCAGGAAAAATAACGATTATTGAACCGAGGGTTTATTCTGAAGCAATGAATATTGCTAAACATATTATTGCAAGTGATGCTGTATTGATTAATTTTCATTTAGTGGAAGAAAATCAAGCAAGAAGAATTGTTGATTTTCTAACAGGAACGGTTTATGCATTAGATGGAGATATTCAACGTGTAGGCGATGAAATTTTTCTTTGTACACCATCAAACATTGAAATTGATAGCGCAACGGCTCAATCATTAGCGAAGAAACAAATGTTTGATTTCTAGTCAGGAGGTAATGATTATCGCTCTATTTATATATTTATTATATAAGGCTGTTCAAATTTATTCAGGACTTTTAATCATTTATGCATTGTTATCTTGGTTTCCAGGAGCCTACGATTCTACATTTGGTCGATTGATTGCAAGAATCTGTGAACCTTACTTAAGCATATTTGACCGATTAAATTTGAGAATAGGCATGGTAGGTTTTAATGTAATGATTGCAATCATTGTATTAAATTTAGCTGCTAGTGCACTGGGACGGATTTTACAATCAATCATGTATTAATAAAAGAAAGGATGATTTATCTGTGAACGCAAATGTGTACCAACATTTTCGAAAAGATGAGCATCCTTTTATTGATTCTGTTGGAGATTGGTTGGAACAGGTTGAAAGTCAGTATGCTCCTTATTTATCTGACTTTTTAGATCCTAGGCAAGCTTATATTTTAGAAACATTGATACGGCAAAATAGTGAGCTTGAGTTCCAATTTTACGGTGGATACGAACAAGCTGAGCGGAGACGCTGTCTGATTTTTCCAGATTACTATGAACCAAAAGAAGAGGATTTTGAAGTAGAATTACTTGAAATTGTTTATCCTGTAAAATTTTCTACCTTATCTCACGGTAAAGTACTAGGAACCCTAGTTAATACAGGGATCAAGCGTGAATATTTTGGTGATATTATTTCTGATGGTGATAGGTGGCAAGTATTTGTTGCGAAAGAAGTAGCAAATTTTGTCATAACTCAGGTAGAGAAAATCGGGAAAATTTCAGTAAGACTAGAAAAAAGAAACTATACAGAGATCATTCTTCCAAAAGATGATTGGTCACATGAGCGGACAACAATAAGTTCACTACGTCTGGATAATTTAATCTCTAGCGTATATAATATATCTAGACAGAGATCAAAACAGTTGATCGAATCTGGAAAAGTTAAAGTGAATTGGACGGAGAATATCAGACCAGATTTCTTAGTAGACTTACTAGATATCGTGTCGATTAGAGGTTTTGGCCGAATTCAAATCCAAGAGTTAGAGGGTAAGACGAAAAAGGACAAGTTTCGTTTGTTATTGGGAGTTCTACGAAAATAATCCAAAGAGGTGAAGGAATATGGCATTAACTCCATTAGATATTCAAAATAAGAATTTCTCTACGAAAATGAGAGGTTACAATCAAGACGACGTCGATGATTTTTTAGATCAAGTAACAAAAGATTATGAAGATTCACTTCAAAAAACACGTGAGCTTGAAAAATCATTAAAACATGCTGAAGAAAAATTACAATATTTCAATGAATTGAAAGATGCGTTGAATCAATCAATTATTGTGGCTCAAGATACTGCAGACAAAGTGAAAACAAGTGCGAACAAAGAATCAGAGGTAATCGTAACTTCTGCTGAAAATACAGCAAATGAAATGATTTCTTCTGCTGAAAAACGTTCAAGCAATTTAATTACTTCTGCTGAAGAAAAAGCCAAAGAAATTTTAACAGATGCAACTGATCGTGCTCGTCAATTAGCAGCTGAAACAGATGATCTGAAGAAGAAAACACGTGTCTTCCATCAACGTTTAAGCTTAATGTTAGAAGCACAATTAGAGCAAGTGAAAAGTGAAGAATGGAACGAATTATTAAAACCATTCTCAAGTTACGTAAGTGACTCACATACTGTTATCAAAGAAGTCTTAGCAGGTGAACTTGATAGTAGCAATGATGTAGCTGTTGAGACAACACTAACTGAAGAACCAACTACAGTGGATGAACCAACATTAGAACAAGCAGCTATGGATCCAAAAGCAATGTTAGATCTATTAAATAAAGATCCTAAATAATTTTGTAAATAAATAGAACAGAAAAGTCAATAACCATTCTTTTAGCGAGTCAATGATAGTGCAAGTTTGACAGACCCTGGTATTGAAAAGATCCTCTATTTTACTCAAGTTTGAATCAAGTAAAACTTGACGAGTGATTTCGTTAACAATTAACAGAGGAAATAATTGAGTTGATCGATTATTTTAAATTTGGGTGGTAACGCGAGTACTTTCGTCCCTTGGGATGAAGGTACTTTTTGCTGTTCATCACTACGACTGGCTCCGCCAGAGTAGATGATGAACAGTACTTAGCGACTGCAAGGAGCGAAGTAACCTCACCAAAATTTCTGATGAAAAACAAAGCAAGTGATCCAGTTTAGACTATATTTCATTTATTAGCAGCATGACTTATTAAGCAATCGTTACAAAAGAAAGCGAGGAAATAGAAATGAAAATGAAAGAGACATTACAATTGGGGAAAACTGCTTTTCCAATGCGTGGGAATCTGCCAAACCGCGAGGTAGAGTGGCAAAAAGATTGGGAAGAACAAAAAATCTATGAAAAACGTCAAGAATTAAATGAAGGGAAACCAACATTTGTCCTTCATGATGGACCTCCGTATGCAAATGGAAATATCCATTTGGGTCATTCATTAAACAAAATCAGTAAAGACATCATCATCCGTTCAAAATCTATGTCAGGATTTCGTTCACCATATGTTCCAGGCTGGGATACGCATGGGTTGCCGATTGAACAAGTGTTAACCAATAAAGGTGTTAAAAGAAAAGAAATGACTTTAGCTGAGTATCGTGAAAAATGTGAAGAATATGCTCGTTCACAAGTAGATACACAACGAGCTGATTTTAAACGTTTAGGTGTTGCTGGAGACTGGGAACATCCTTATATTACATTAGATCCTTCATACGAAGCTGCTGAAATTCGAGTGTTTGGAAAAATGGCTGAAAAAGGGTATATCTATAAAGGTCTAAAACCTATCTACTGGTCTCCTTCAAGTGAGTCATCATTGGCAGAAGCTGAAATTGAATATAAAGATGTTAAATCACCTTCTATTTATGTAGCTTTTAAAGTAGTTGATGGCAAAGGAATATTAGATACAGAGACTTCATTTGTGATCTGGACGACAACACCTTGGACACTACCTGCGAATTCAGGAATTTCGGTAAATCCAACCTATCAATATGTCCTTGTAAATGCTTATGGCAAAAAATATGTTGTGGCAAAAGATCTTTTAGAAAACGTTAAGGAAGCAATTGGCTGGGATGAAGTCGAGATTCTAGAAACGATTTCTGGTAAAGATCTAGAATATATGACAGCACAGCATCCATTTTATGATCGCACTTCTCTAGTAATGTTAGGGGACCATGTAACTTTAGACGCTGGTACTGGATTAGTTCATACTGCTCCTGGACATGGTGAAGATGACTATATTGTAGGGAAAAAATACAATTTAGATGTTTTTTCACCTCTGGATAACCGTGGCGTATTTACAGATGAAGCACCAGGTTTTGAAGGGATTTTCTATGATAAAGCAAATCCAATGATTACGGCACTACTTGATGAAAAAGATGCACTCTTAAAATTAGATTTCTTTACCCATAGTTATCCACATGACTGGCGTACAAAGAAACCAGTGATTTATCGTGCTACACCACAATGGTTTGCTTCAATCGATAAGTTCCGTCAAGACATCTTAGATGAAGTTGAAAAAGTCGATTGGATCCTACCTTGGGGAAAAACGCGTTTATACAACATGATTCGTGATCGTGGCGATTGGGTTATCTCTCGTCAACGTGCGTGGGGCGTACCATTACCGATTTTCTATGCTGAAAATGGCGAAGCAATCATTACGCCGGAAACAATTGATCATGTAGCGAATCTTTTTGCTGAACATGGATCAAATGTTTGGTTTAAGCGTGAAGCTAAAGAGTTATTGCCGGAAGGTTTCACACACCCAGGTTCTCCAAATGGTGAATTTACAAAAGAAAATGATATCATGGATGTTTGGTTTGATTCTGGTTCTTCACATGAGGCTGTCTTGCGTGAGCGTCCAGAACTAACTTTCCCAGCTGATATGTATCTAGAAGGCTCTGATCAATACCGTGGCTGGTTTAATTCAAGTATTACAACAAGTGTAGCGATCAACAGAGTAGCGCCTTATAAAGCTGTATTATCCCAAGGATTTACCTTGGACGGTGAAGGTCGCAAAATGAGTAAATCATTGGGGAATACGATTTTACCAGATAAAGTAATCAAACAAATGGGTGCAGATATTCTACGCCTGTGGGTAAGTAGTGTGGATTATGAAGCGGATGTGCGTGTTTCGATGGACATCTTGAACCAAGTCTCAGAAGTTTACCGTAAAATCCGCAATACAATGCGTTTCTTATTAGCAAACACAAGTGATTTTGAGCCTAAAGAACACACTGTTGCTTATGAAGAATTACGTTCTGTGGATAAATATATGGTTGTCCGTTTAAATCAAGTGATTCAAGAAATTCGTGAAAAAGGCTATGAAAAATATAATTTCATGCAAATTTATCGTTCAGTAATGAACTTTTTAACAGTTGATCTATCTTCATTCTATTTGGATTTTGCCAAAGATGTTGTCTACATCGAAGCAGAAGATAACTATCAACGTCGTTGTATGCAAACTGTGTTCTATCAAACGGCTGTTGCTCTAACAAAACTTTTAACGCCAATTATCCCTCATACTTCTGAGGAAATCTGGAGCTTCTTGAAAGAAGACGAAGATTATGTTCAGTTAGCTGAGTTCCCAGGTTATGCTGAGTTTGCCAATCAACAAGAGTTATTAGACACTTGGGCAGCGTTTATGGACTTTAGAGATAATGTTCTAAAAGCGTTAGAAGAAGCACGTAATTCTAAATTGATCGGTAAATCATTAGAAGCGAAAGTGACGGTTTATCCTAATGAACAAATCTATGAGTTATTAACAGCTGTTGATGCTGATGTTGCTCAATTATTGATTGTTTCTGGTTTTGAGGTTGCGGCTAAAACGGCAGAAGTTCCTGAAAACGTGGAAAAATTCGATGATATGTCGATTCTTGTGGAAAAAGCAGCGGGTGAAACCTGTGACCGTTGTCGTGCTGTACGTACAGATGTTGGTGAAGATGAAAAATTACCACATTTATGTGCGCGTTGCGCTACAATTGTTGAAGAAAATTATCCAGAAGCTGTGGCAGAAGGATTTGAAGATTAATAAAAAGGACTCTGGAAATTATCCAGAGTCCTTTTTATTAATCTAATTTTCCACGTTCACGATACCAGATATCTGGTTGCCAATCCCAGGTAAATCCATCTTTTGCCAACAGATCAAATGAAGTATCAGGTCCCATCGATCCTGCTGCATAATTAGGGAAATCAACGGAGGTTTTATCCCAAGCTTGACGAATGATATCAACGATACGCCAAGATTGAGCAACTTCGTCCCAATGAGAGAAGTTTGTCCCGTCACCGTTTAAACTATCTAATAATAGCTTTTCATAAGCTTCAGGGCTATTTCCTGTTGTTTCTGCACTATGACGATAATCCAATTTGACAGGTGTCGTCGTGAAGCCTTGACCAATCTGTTTTCCATTTAATGTCATAGAAAATCCTTCTGTTGGTTGAATATAGATTGTTAAGACGTTTGGTGGCAAATCTGTTTTTTCACCACATTTGTCGATGTCGTCTTTAAAAACATTGACTGGTACTTGTTTGAAGACAATATTGATTCGTGTTCCTTTTTCAGTTAGACGTTTCCCAGTACGAATGTAGAAAGGAACGCCTGACCAGCGGAAGTTATCGATCAAGAATTTACCCGCAACGAATGTTTCTATTTGTGAGTGTTCATCAACATTTGGTTCTTCGCGATAACCGATAAATTGCTGATCATCTAATTTTCCTTCACCATACTGACCACGAACAAAATTCTCCAAAGCTTCTTCTTCTGAATACAGACGGATTGCTTGTAATGCTTTGACTTTTTCTGCGCGGATTTCTGCTTCTGAAAAAGCGACAGGTGGTTCCATGGCTAATAATGAGACAACTTGTAAAATGTGGTTTTGAACCATGTCTTTTAAGGCACCACTGTGATCATAATAGCCACCACGATCTTCAACACCTAAGCTTTCTGCAAAAGTGATTTGAACATTATCGATGTAGCGATTATTCCATTGAGATTCAAAAATGTTATTAGCAAAGCGAATTGCGGAAATGTTTTGAATCATTTCTTTGCCTAAGTAATGATCGATTCTAAAAATATCTTTTTCAGGGAAAACGGCCCGAATTTCTTCATTTAACTGATAGGCAGAAGCATAATCAGCGCCAAATGGTTTTTCGATAACTAAACGATCAAAACCATTATCTGTTAGAATTTTTTGTGATTTTAAATGCTGAACGATCGTACCGAAAAATTGCGGAGCCATAGCTAGGTAGTAAATATGATTGCCGCCTAATTCGTATTTATCACTTAAAGTATCTGATAATTTTTTTAGCGTATCGTAATGTTCAGAGTCATTGACATTGTGAGCTTGATAATAGAAGTGACTTGAAAAAGCAGCGGCTTCTTCTGTTGTTGGATTTAGATCTTTGATCGTTTCACGAACGATTTCGCGGTAGTAATCATCAGACCATTCTCTTCTTGCTGTGCCGATCACAGCAAAATGTTCAGCCAAATTGCCTTTACGATATAACCGGAATAAAGAAGGATATAATTTTCTTTTGGCTAAATCACCAGTGCCGCCAAATATAGTAAATAGAGCTATCTTTTCATTCATTTCATTTCCCCGCTTTCATAATGGAGGTTGTGACAGAAATTTTTCTGAAACCACCAGTTCTTATAATTTATCCACAAAAATAGTGCTTGCTGCTTTATAACTTATCGATAATTTCTTTGTTTCATTACTTATACTGATCGGACCTTCGTAAGCTGCAATATCATTGATCGTGTATTCTTCATGAATTTGCAGATCGATCGAAACAAGATAATCCAATAATTCTTTCTCATCTAAAACGCGAGCGATACGAATTGTAGTCCCAACAGGATAGTCTATTAATGTTTGACGTTTTTCTTCGTGAACAGGTTGATCATCTCTGGGGATGACACCGCCATGAGGACAAAATTTCGGTTGATTCAAGTAAGTAGATAAACGGTTTGCCAAAGTTTGAGAGGTAACATGCTCTAAGACTTCTGCCTCATCATGAACTTCATTCCAGGAATAGTTTAAATGCTCAACCAAAAAGACTTCCCATAAGCGGTGTTTGCGAATCAGTGTACTGGCTTTTTTTAAGCCTGACTCGGTTAATTGAACACCTTGATAGGGTGAATGTTCGACCAATTTTTCTTTTACTAATTTTGAAATCATTTCGCTGACAGAAGCTGCTGAAACATCTAAGCCCGCGACAATTTGTTTATTGTTGATTTTATTTTCATCGCCACCTAATTCAAAAATCAATTTTAGGTAGTCTTCGCGATTTGGGGTCATATCGTTCATCCTTTCAAAGAAGCCATCAGCATAAGTTTATCAGAAAATTGTTTTTTTGACCATTTAATAATATGTTAATCTTGAAAAAAATGTGTGTTTGACTTTTTGAATCTACAAATAGGGAACAAACACTTGATTGATAACGTTTTCTCGGTTCTTTTTGGCTTATGTTTTAGTTTAAATTGGTGAGTACAGGATTATAAAAAAAATGGATTGTTAAAATAAAATTAGAATTTTCGGGAAATGAGAACACCAGTTGATCAACGTTTTATATAATAGAACAAGACTTTTAAGTGAACTTTGCTTTATAATGAAAGTATCATCTTCGAGGAGCGGAAAAAATATGAAACAAAACCAATACATTTTATCGATAGATCAAGGAACAACGAGCTCAAGAGCAATCATCTTCAATCATGATGGACAGGAAGTTGCCAAAGCCCAAAAGGAGTTTACTCAGTATTTTCCAAATCCTGGTTGGGTCGAGCATGATGCTAATGAAATTTGGAATTCAGTTCAGTCTGTGATTGCAGATGTACTGATCGAAGCAAAGTTAAAACCTGCTCAGATCAATGCAATTGGAATCACCAATCAACGTGAAACAACGGTTGTTTGGGATAAACAGACAGGCGAACCGATTTACCGGGCCATTGTTTGGCAATCTAAGCAAACAAATGAATTAGCGGATGAACTGAAAGAAAATGGTCATCAAGAGTTTATTCAAAAACGAACAGGCTTGATCATCGATTCTTATTTTTCTGCAACTAAAGTAAAATGGCTACTAGAGAATGTCAAAGATGCCAAAGTAAAAGCACAAGCTGGACAACTATTATTTGGTACGATCGATACCTGGTTATTGTGGAAACTGACAGGTGGGAAAGTGCATAAGACAGATTACACGAATGCTAGTCGAACGATGCTATTTAATATTCATTCATTAGATTGGGATCAGGATATCTTGGATATTCTGGGTATTCCAAGAATGATGTTGCCGCAAGTGTGTTCAAATGCAGAAATCTATGGTTATACAGAAGACTATCATTTTTATGGAGAAAATATCCCGATTGCTGCAATGGCTGGTGATCAGCAGGCGGCGCTCTTTGGTCAGGCGGCTTTTGAAAAAGGAATGGTTAAAAATACGTATGGCACAGGCGCATTTATTGTGATGAACACAGGGGAGCAGGCAATTTTATCTGACAATGGTTTATTGACTACGATCGGTTATGGAATAGATGGCAAGGTCAATTATGCTTTAGAAGGAAGTATTTTTGTGGCAGGCTCTGCTGTTCAGTGGTTACGTGATGGATTGAAATTGATTGAAAAGGCTGAGGAGTCAGAAGCCTTGGCAAATCAAGTCACAGATTTGGATGGCGTGTATGTTGTACCAGCCTTTACGGGGTTGGGAGCGCCTTTTTGGGACCAGAAATCCAGAGGAGCAGTTTTCGGTTTAACAAGAGGAACAACAAAAGAACACCTGATTCGTGCAACATTGGAGTCGATAGCCTATCAAACCGCTGATGTGATCAAAACAATGGAAAATGATTCTAAGATTACAATTAAGCGATTAAGAGCGGATGGTGGAGCTTCAAAAAATGATTTACTGATGCAGTTTCAAGCAGATATCATTGACAAACCAGTAGAAGCGGCTGATTTTTCTGAAACTACAGCTTTAGGTGTTGCTTATCTAGCTGGTTTAGCCGTCGGTTTTTGGCAAGATTTAGCTGAAATTAAAGCATTTGCTCATCATGGCAAACGATTTGAAGCACAAATCAATGATGCTAAGAGAACGGAACTGTATGATGGCTGGAAAAGAGCAGTTCAGGCAACGATGGCTTTTAAGCCGACTGAATAAAGCATGTGAGAAAGGAGCATGATGATGATGTATCGACCCAAAGTTTGGCAAGATTTTCTAAATGATTATCAAGAAGTAGCTCCTGATCTACGTTTAAGTTCCTATATACAATCGTATTGGATTAGTTATACAGATTCATCTAGCCCGCCAAGTAGAGTCATTCCTGATTTGTGTTCTGACTTAATTGTGCAACTAAGCACTGAATTAGATGTTTTACAGGTCAATATTTGCGGTCCCAGTACACACTTTTTTTATTCATATTCGGATCAGCCATTGATTTATTTTGGTATTCGGTATTATTTAGGCGGCATGTATCCTTTTTTGGGTCAGTCTTTTAAAGGGTTGAAAGATCAGTTGCTGGAGTTAGCTTTGTTTGAAAAAGGCATAGCGACTGAGTTGATTACGTGTTTATCTGGGCAAGAGTCTCTTAGTGTTTTAATCGAGAGTGCAAATCTTTATTTTTTAGAACGTTTGAATCGTTTAACTGTAAAAAAAATCTCAGCACCAATTCAGACATTTTTTGAAGAACATTATCAAGGGATCAGCTATCCTGAAAGTATTGCGAGTAGTTCTTTATCTGAACGTAGTTTACAGCGTACATTTAGAGAAGAAACGGGTCTTTCACCGTATGAAGTATTTGATGTTCTACGTTTTCAAAAGGTTTACCAGGAATTGGTCAGTCGACCAACGATTGAGCATCTGGACTTAGTCGAAAAATATGGTTTTTTTGATCAAGCTCATTATTCTCGAAAATTAAAAAAGATGACGGGATTATCACCACAGGCAATCCGTCAGCATGTCGGAATTTTACAAGACAATATTTAAGCTTGAAACTATAATGGAGAAAAGGAATGGAGGGAATCAAAAATGAAACTAGATATGGTCGGAATCATTGTTGAATCGATGGAGGAAGCAATTTTATTTTATGAGCGATTTGGTTTTGAAGCTTTAGGAGAAAAAGAGGCTGCTTATGTAGAACTGAATAACGAAGGAATGCGTATCTCATTAAATACTAAAAAAATGATTGAAGGAATTTATGGTTATCCGCCCAAAAGTGCAGGGGATAAAATCGAATTAGCTTTTATTTGTGATTATCCTGCAGAAATCGATCAATTATGCGGGAAAATGAAAGGGTTTGGCTACGAACTTTTTCGTGAACCTTGGCAGGCTTTTTGGGGTCAATATTACGCAATTATCAAAGACCCCGACGGTAATTTATTGAGCCTGTTTTGCAATGAGTAGAAGGGGGCAGCAAATGCAAGATAACATTCAGTATTTAAAAGATGAAGCAAGAAAATGGCCAGGGGCTACAGTTGAGTATCGGGAAGATTGGGATTGCGATTATTTTGGCATTGAGAAGAAATGTTTTTGTATGCTTGGGACCAATAAAACGGGTGACCGGGTGATGACGGTTAAAGGTGATCCAGCAGAAAATGAATTGTTACGAGAACAATATTCAGATGTCGTTCCTGGATATTATGCTAATAAAACCCATTGGAATTCATTTTTACTAGAAAAGTCTTCTTTTACCGAAGAACAATTAGCTCTATTTTTAAAAAAATCTTATCAGTTAGTTCTTGAAAAATTACCTAAGAAGGTTCAATTGAAGTATCACCAATAAAAGTTAAAAACGCCACTTTAACTGTAAAAGTAGCGTTTTTTTTGAATTATCCTTGATGTAGATAAAAGTTGATTAATGTAATCACCCAAATATGTAATGGATAGAATACATAAAATAAATATTTGAAGAACGGATTATTGCTCCCTTTTTGACCATTATATAAATGAATAAAAGGAATAACTGTAAGGAATAGAAATTCTGGATTTCCTTCAAGCTGTACTTTAATCATTTCAAAAGAATATTCTGGTAAGCCAAGTAGAGGCATGATAATCAAAGGAATTGCCAAAATAAGATAAGAAATATTTCTTTTTTTCGCATTGTCTCTGAAGAAATAACTTAGTAGCATAAATGGTATAACGACAAGCCCACCTTCTGCGGGAATCAAGCCTAAAGTAGTAACCAAGGTCAAAATAATTGCTAAAAGTGTTGATGTTATTTTAAAGAAGGGTTCCTTTATTCGTTTAGAAAAATCGATTAGTGTTAAAATTGTCACGCCAACAGCTAAAGTGAGAAAAATATTTCTAAAAGCATAATATAATGGATCTGTGATGATTAGTGTGTTAATCAGCGTATTTCCTATAAACATGATAGTAGCCCAGCCGTATAGACGCAGTAGGTATTTTTTTCGACTGCTTGTGTAATGGAAGCCTTCCACTGCCATAAAGGCAAAAAATACAGCAACGCAGCGGGTCAACATATGGATTGGGGTACCAAATTGTGGCGGTAAAAGTGGTGCAAGATGATCAAGTAGCATTAAGCCCATCATGATCAGTTTTAATTGATTTCCGTTCATTTATTCTCCTAATTAATTGTTATTTTATTACTTTTTATAGTATAAAAAAATTAAGCTTTTTTTGCGTGGGAATCAACGAACAATTGTCTTACAAAATTGAGAGTGAGAAGTAAGATGAACGTTTATTACAACGATTTACTTCTGATAAAAAAAAACAAATCAATCAGTAGTTGAAGGCCTAAATAGTATTTCCATTACTTTAAAATTATGATAAGCTTGAGTATAGGTTGGTTAGCGATTAAAAAAGGAGAAAAAAATGAAAAAAACTGTATTATTTTATGGGGTATTGGTATTACTATTAGGAGGCTGTGCCGCAAAAAGCGAATCTGACTCTGCATCTAGCAGTCCAGTTAAAGAGACAAGTGTATCCAGTACAACGAGTGAAAGCTCGAATAAGGAAGCGGAATCTACTACCAGTACAAAGAAGCGTAAATCAAAAAAAGTAAGGACACCTTCTAGTACAACTGAAAGTAGTAAGAAAGAAACAGTGAAACAATCAGAGGCAAATGGACAGCTTTTTGTGCCTAATCCAGAAGAAGATGATGAAGAGGTTTATTATGAGTCATCAGGGGATGGGAACATATCAGCTTTTGTTCCAGATTATTCACAATACGATAAAGAACAAGTAATCAGCAAACTAGGGGAACCAAGTCAGATCATCACAGATGGTGCAGTGATTCGAGATCGATTGGAAGAGAGCGAATGGCAATTGATCAAGGAACAGTTTGATCTAGGTAAGTTAACTGAAGGACAAGCAAAAGCCTTTATGTTTGCTACGAAAGATCTATCTTTAGCAGCAGCGATAAGTATGGAGCTAGAATTATTAGTGTACGATGATCAAAGCAAACCTAATATTTACCTATCAGAAAATAGCGTTAAGTTTATTACACCAATGACAGACTATATTGAGTTTACTGGGAAAATCAATACTATATAAATTACTTTGAAGAGAGAAACTAGCGATGGTTTTCTCTTTTTTTTGCTATGATGGCAATTGTTTATCTGGAAAATATATGCTATTAATTAACTATTAAATCGAAGATGAAAGAAGTGGCTGTATGTGAAAAGTAATTATTTATGTGAATATCAATCAAATTTATTCAGTCTGTCAAAACAAGAACATGAGGAGAAAATCAAGATCATTCAGTTGTTTGTAGAAAATGGCCTGATAAAAATCGGTACAAAGACTTATCCGATTGTGTATGGGGATATTTATTTTATAAATGCTGGGGAAGGCTACTCTATTGTTGAAATAGAAGAAGAGCTAGTGCAAAGTACGATTATGGTGTCAGCTGATCATTTAAAAGAATTAGCCAAAATGTTGGATTTTGAATCCGACTATTATAAAATCTTTGAAAAAAAAGGTCATTTTCATGTAGCATCTCCTCATTACAAAGCGATTGATCGGCGTTTTAAAGAAGCCTTTAGTGTAGTTGCAACAGACAAACCATTTTCAAAAGCGTTATTTGTTTCACGAGTATTTGAATTGCTCAACTATGCTGTTGTGGCGATAGAAAAAAGAAAATAAAAAAGTTGAGAATAATTGTTGACTCTCCCCTAGCTGGAACCTATATGATAAGTTTGTCTCGAGACAGTAAAAAATAGTTGCTTTGAAACATAGTGAATAAAATGAACTGATGTTGAAAAGTACAAGGTGAAGCGAAACGGAACGTTGTCACCATATCTAGCTACGTGGGCTAGCTCTTCGGAAAAAAGATAAAATCTGATTGTGGCAAAAAGCGCCACCCTCCTATTTTCCTATTTTTCTGTCAGAACTGTACGAGCCCGTTACGCTTTTAAATTAGGAGGTAATCATGTTATCAATTGGTGATTTTTCAAAAGTTTCCCAGGTTACGCCCAAAACGCTACGCTATTACGATGAAATCAATCTACTAAAACCAACGTCTACAGATGTTAAAAGTGGCTATCGTTATTATGATGTAAGTCAGCTTGAAATTATTCTTTTGATCAAGAGATTGAAAGAATATACATTTTCTTTAGAAGAAATTAAGCAGGTTCTTGAAAGTGAACAGGATCAAGAATTGTTACAGGTAACGATCAATAAAAAGAAAAAGGAAATCAGCCAAAAGATGCAGAGTTATTCCCGATTATTGGAGCGTATCACTGATGATTTATCGATATTAGAAAGGGGAAATAAAATAATGTCTTATTTGAATACAATCGAAGTTAAACTTACAGAAGTACCAGAAATGAATCTTTTATATCTTAGAAAACAAATGAATGTCAATGAATATGGTCACTATATAGGGGAACTATTTGGTCGTCTAACTGCAGAAAAATTTACGCCCACAGGACCGCCACTAACGATTTATCATAGTCCAGATTTTGATCCAGAAAATACCGATATGGAATTAGCCGTACCGATTGCTGAACAAAATGAGCAAACGAGAACTTTTGCTGCGAGCCTATGTGCAGTGTCTACGTATACTGGTCCTTATACAGAATTATCTTCAGTATATAGCAAGATTTTAAAGTGGATCGAAGAACAAGGGTACACAATGAATGGAGCACCATTTGAAATCTATCAAACAGATCCTAATACCACTGCACCTGATAAAAATATAGTTGAGATCTATTTTCCAGTAGCACTTTGATAAAATCAAGTTGAATAGTGTCATTTAACAGTGATTCCTCAGATTATTAGTCTGTGGGGTTGCTGTTTTATTTATAAGAAGCAAGTTAAAAAAGGTTTAAAATAAGCCTTGAAAATCATTTTAATAGGCATTACTCTTATTCATGAGAACGCTATTGATTATTTTTTTCATGAATAATGACAGTATACATGATTTCTACAAGGAAAAGATTTCCTCTTGTGCGTAATTTAAGTTTTGCAAAAACTATTGACTATATTTGTTTTTCGTGATAGATTGTTTAAAAATATATGAGAAAAAAATGAAAAAATGCTGACCAGAATAGTAGATGAGTTGCTTCGTTTTAGAGAGTTTCCGGTTGCTGTGAGGAAATAGCGAAGGATCATTGAACACGCCTGTGAATTATTTTTCTGAAATCACCCGTTTAGCTTAACGAAATTAAGTTCGTTTTCTAAATTCAGTAGGAAAAATCGGAGAGCCCGTTATCGCTTTTTAGTTTATCTAACTAACAGAGGTTTTTACTGTGAAGTAAAAATAAATCTGAGGTGGGACCACGTGAAACTTATTCTCGTCCTCTTGGCTTATTTGCCAAGGGGACGATTTTTTATTTTGGCTATTAAGTATAGAGGGCGAGCGAAATGGGATGTTGTTACTGTATGTTGTCTAGCTTCAAGAGCTAGCCTCTCGGGAAAAAGATAAAAACTCAATGAGACAAAAAGCGTCTCAGTCATTTTTTTCTATTTTCCAGTCGAGGCTGAACAAGCTCTTTCAGCTTTTAGCGTTATCTAGCTTCGCGGGCTAGCTCTTCGGAAAAAAGATAAATTCTAAATGAGGCAAAAAGCACCTCAGTTAGAATTTCCTATTTTTCTGTCAGAGCTGGACGAGCCCGCTACGCTTTTAAATTTAGGAGGAAATCGTATGAAATGGAATCGTAGTTTACCGTCAGGTACAAAGGATAAGTTATTTCGAGAAGCTAATGGTGCCTATCAATTAGAGCAACAAGTTAATGATATCGTGAAAAAAAGAGGATACCAGCGTATTGATACGCCAGTGATCGAATTTGAAGATGTGTTTTATAGTGAAGAAAAAAATGAGAAAGAATTTTATCGTTTTTTTGATAAACAAGGTCGCTTACTTGTTTTACGGCCAGATATGACTATGCCAATAGGGCGTGTAATTGCCACAACAGGAATTCAACCTCCGCTTAAATTATCTTATAGTGGAAAAGTCTTCCGCTCAAACGATGATATGTTAGGGGAACAAAATGAACTGACACAAGCTGGTATTGAATTGATTGGCTATTCCTCTTTGAAAGCAGAAGTTGAATGTCTCTCTTGTGCTGTTGAAATTTTAGAGGAACTAGAGATACCTAATTTTCATTTTGAGTTAGGTCATGCACAAATTTTTCGTTTGATTGTAACATCACTGGGATTAGACGAGACAGCAAAAACAGAACTTCAAACGTATTTTAATCATAAAAGCTTAACAGACCTTCAACGATTCGTTGCCATTTATCCTAGTGAACTAGATGCATTTATCTGTGCAATTCCCAGATTGTTTGGTGAAGTAGAAGAAGTCTTGCCAGTCGCTAAAACATTATTGCCTAATGAGTCGAAAATCATCCCAGTCATCGATGAGCTAGAAAAACTAATGAGTGTTATTAAGAGCTATCATGAAACTATTTCATTGACTGTAGATTTAGGGTTAATAACATTGATGGATTATTACACTGGTGTATTGTTTAACGGGTATGCTGATTTAGTGCCAGATATTTTTTTACGAGGTGGCCGATATGATCATTTGGCGGAACAATTTGATCATCCGATGATACCTGCAGTTGGATTAGGCATCAATTTAGATACCTTGGTTACGTTACAGTACCAACTAAATAAGCTTGCTGCTTTAAAACCGCCCACAACGCTAGTTCATAGTTCTTTAGCACAATTGGGCAGAGCAGAATCCTTGGTAAAAGAGTATCCTGATTATCAGTTATCGTTATTTGAAACATTGGAAGAAGCGATAGAATATGCTGAGAAATGGCAATATCGACAGGTAATTGAAGTGCTAGAAAATAAAACACATGTAACAAAGGTAGGTGACCAAAATTGACACAATTAACGATTGCGCTGACGAAAGGGCGTTTGGAAAAACAGACCCTAGCTCTATTTGAACAAGCAGGGATCGACATTTCGTTTATACAGGACAAGCAACGAAAATTGATTTTTATTAGTCCTGATCAACGCTTTAAATTTCTTTTAGTAAAAGCGGCTGATGTGACGACTTACGTGCGTCATGGCGTAGCAGACCTAGGAATCGTTGGTAAAGATGTCTTGATTGAACATCCAGTTGGTTATTATGAAATGTTGGATTTAAAGATTGGTGTTTGTAAATTTTCTGTTGCATCAACAAAAAGTTATCAACCAGATGATTATAAACGAAAACGGATTGCAACGAAATATCCAGCAGTTGCTTCTGAACATTTTCGTAGAAAAGGCGAAGATGTTGAGATCATTAAGATCGAAGGATCTGTGGAAATTGCACCAGTTTTAGGATTAGCGGATGCAATCGTCGATATTGTCGAAACAGGCACAACCTTAAAAGAAAATGGTTTAGAGATTTTTGAAGATATCTGTCCAGTTTCAGCGCGAGTAATTGTAAATAAAGCAATGCTTAAACGTAAACGTCAAGCAATCTTTCGACTGTTTGATGAATTAGAGAATGTGATTGGAGGAGAAATGATATGAACTGGCTGACGGGAAGCATCACAGAAATTTTGACTGCATTAAAAGCGGAGGTAAAGCTAGCCCATGAAGACAATCAAGAGATAGAAGAACAAGTTCGTCAAATCATTCAACAAGTCATTCAAAATGGTGATAAGGCACTAAAAAACTATTCAAAAAAATTCGATCAAGTTGAGCTTGAGGACTTGTTTATATCAAAAGAAACAATCGATTTGGGCTACCAACGAGTAGAGGATGAAGTCCTCAAAGCTCTAGAAGCGGCTAAAGAGAATATTGTGAGTTACCATCAAAAGCAAAAACAGTATGACTTTATGGACACCGAAAAACAAGGTGTACTACGGGGGCAATTAGTGCTACCTTTAGCCCGCGTAGGTGTTTATGTACCAGGAGGTACGGCAGCTTATCCTTCTTCTGTATTGATGAATGCTCTGCCAGCTAAGATTGCGGGAGTTGAAGAAATCATCATGGTCACCCCGCCTTCAGTTGACGGCATCCCAGATGTAATCTTAGCGGCAGCCAAAATCGCTGGTGTAGATAAGATTTTTCAATTGGGTGGAGCTCAAAGCATTGCAGCACTTGCTTATGGGACTGAAACGGTACCGAAAGTAGACAAAATTGTCGGACCAGGTAACATTTATGTAGCGACAGCTAAAAAACAAGTTTTTGGTACCGTCGGAATCGATATGATTGCAGGACCTTCTGAAATCGGGATTATCGCAGATGAAACAGCTAATCCTGCATACATTGCAGCAGATTTGCTGTCGCAAGCAGAACATGATACGCTTGCCAGAGCGATCCTAGTGACAGATTCAAACCAGCTTGCAGAGCGAGTTGAAAAAGAAATTTATCGACAATTAGAAACATTACCGCGCAAAGAAATTGCAAAACAAGCAATCGAAAATCATGGAATGATCATTATTGCTTCAACAGTTGCAGCGATGTTTACGATCATGAATGAGATCGCTCCAGAACATTTAGAAGTCCAGTTGCTCGATCCAATCAGCTATTTACATGAAATCAAAAATGCTGGATCGATTTTTTTAGGCGACTATGCATCAGAACCAGTAGGAGATTATTTTTCAGGAACAAATCATGTGTTGCCAACAAGTGGTACGGCAAAATTTTATTCACCGTTAGGCGTTTATGATTTTGTGAAGTATAGCCAAGTCACCTATTATACAAAAGAAGCCTTAGCGCAAGCGAAGGAGGCAATAGCACTCCTGGCACGAAAAGAAGGTTTAGAAGCACATGCAAGAGCAGTTGAATATCGGTTTAAGTGATTCTAGAAAAGAAGATTTTATACTGGGGGAAAAATAATGAGAATAGCTAGTTTAAAAAGAGAAACTGCAGAAACAAAAATTGAGATGAAACTTGATTTAGATCGTCAAGAACCAGTTACGATTCAAACCGGAGTTGGTTTTTTTGATCATATGTTGATTCTATTTGCTCGTCATAGTCGTATTTCGCTGGAGGTCAAAGTAGAGGGTGATTTGGAAGTAGATAGTCATCATACTGTGGAAGATGTCGGGATTGTTTTAGGGCAATGTATTCGTGAAGCGTTAGGAGATAAGACCGGAATCAATCGCTATGGTACTAGTTTTGTGCCAATGGATGAGTCTTTAGGTATGGCATCTTTAGATCTAAGCGGTCGTTCTTATTTAGTGTTTGATGCGGTATTTGATAATCCTAAACTTGGGGATTTTGATACAGAATTGACAGAAGAATTTTTTCAAGCATTAGCATTCAATACCCAAATGAATTTACACTTAAAAATCTTGCATGGAAAAAATACACATCATAAGATAGAAGCCTTGTTTAAGGCAACCGGGCGAGCATTGAGAGAAGCGCTAACTGAAAATCCTGATATTCAAGGGGTCAACTCGACGAAAGGAATTTTGTAGATGATTATTATCATTGATTATGATACTGGAAATACTCGTAATGTTCAAAAAGCCTTAGATTTTGTTGGATTAGAGAATAAAATTTCTGCTGATCCTGCTGAGATAAGAAAAGCAGATGGCTTGATTTTACCAGGAGTCGGAGCTTTTTCATTAGCGATGAAAGAGTTGGAACAACGAGGCTTAGTGACTGTGATCCAAGAAACGGCTCAAAAAGGGATACCGATTTTAGGAGTCTGTTTAGGTATGCAGCTACTATTAGAAGGCAGTATGGAAAATGGTTTTACAGAGGGATTGGGTTTGATCGAAGGGCTGTGTGAAAGACTACCTGACGATCCTGATTTACCTGTTCCTCATATGGGGTGGAATCAACTTGTAGTAACCGAAGAAACATTGCTGACAAAAGATGTGGCTAAAGAGTATGTCTACTTTGTTCATTCTTATTATGCTGATTGTGAACCAGATGTGATTGACGCGATTGCTCAGTACTCCATTAAAATACCTGCAATGATCTCAAAAGGAACTATTTATGGGACACAATTTCACCCTGAAAAAAGTAGTGAGGCAGGCTTACGGATTTTAAAAGGATTTAAGGAGGTAGTGGAGCATGTACGTTTTACCAGCAATTGATATTAGAGAAGGAAAAGCAGTTCGGTTAGTTCAAGGGGACTTTCTCCAAAAAACGATCGTCAATCATGATCCCGCAGCCCAAGCACAAGAATTTAAAGACGCGGGTATTCAGATGATGCATGTTGTTGATTTAGATGGTGCTTTGATGGGGAAGGCGTCCAATGCGCCTTTAATTGAAGCTATGAAAAAGACAACTGGCTTAAAAATAGAAGTTGGTGGTGGTATCCGTACATTAAAACAAGTAGACGATTATGTGGCACTGGGAATCGATCGAATCATTATTGGTTCAGCAGCTTTAAGTGATCCTGAATTAGTCAAAGCAGCGGTCAAAAAACATGGGGATAAAATTGCTGTCGGAATCGATGCTAAAAATGGAAAAGTTGCTGTTAGTGGTTGGTTAGATGTGAGTGAAACAGATTATTTACAGATGGCTAAGGAAATGGCGGCAATTGGTGTCAAAACAATTATCTACACAGATATTTCTAAAGATGGCACGTTAGCAGGACCAACTTTTGATGATTATGCACAGCTGGCAAAGATTGTACCGAATGTACAAATCATTGCTTCAGGTGGGGTTAGTAGCAAAGCTGATTTAATGAAATTAGCAGAATTAGGGCTGTACGGTGCAATCGTCGGAAAAGCTTTTTATAATGGGACTATTGCCTTAGCTGATATGCTGGAGGTGGAACAAATTGCTGACTAAACGTATTATTCCTTGTTTAGATGTTACAGATGGACGAGTAGTCAAAGGAATTAATTTTGTTGATTTACAAGATGTTGGAGACCCAGTAGCGATTGCACGGACATACAATGAACAAGGTGCCGATGAGTTAGTTTTTTTAGATATCACTGCTACGAGTGACAAGCGTGAAACGATGATCGAAGTAGTCGAAAGGACAGCAGCAGAAGTATTTATCCCTTTGACTGTTGGTGGTGGAATTCGGAGTGTTTCCGACATGAAAAGAATGCTGCAGGCGGGGGCTGATAAAATTTCTCTTAACTCAGCGGCAATTCGACGACCAGCACTGATCAAAGAAGGGGCTGAGAAATTCGGTTCACAGTGTATTGTTGTCGCAATCGATGCTAAAAGAACAGGTGATTCATGGCATGTTTTTGTTAAAGGCGGACGTGAAGATACCGGATTAAATGTGATAGAGTGGGCTAAAAAGGCAGTGGCTTTAGGTGCTGGCGAAATTTTACTAACTAGTATGGATGCAGATGGTACTAAAGCAGGATACGATCTGGTATTGAATCAAGCTATTTGCGAGGCTGTCAATGTTCCAGTTATCGCGTCAGGAGGATGTGGTAGCGCAGCAGATATTGTAGAAGTCTTTGAGCAAACTAAAGTCAGTGCGGCTCTAGCTGCTAGTATTTTTCATTATGGAGAGGTAAAAATTCCAGAATTAAAAGAGTCCTTGGCGCTTAAGGGAATGGAGGTACGTCGATGAAATTAGATTTTAGTAAAGGTCTATTACCTGCAATTATTATAGAAGAAAAAACAAACGAGGTTTTGATGCTAGCTTATATGAACGAAGAAAGCTTTGAGAAAACGCTCGAAACAGGAACAACTTGGTTTTACTCAAGATCCCGTCAACAGTTATGGAATAAGGGTGAGACTAGTGGGAATAGTCAAAAAGTAAAAAGCATCGTGACCGATTGTGATTCAGACACGTTACTTATCACTGTTGAGCAAACAGGACCTGCTTGTCATACAGGACAGCATAGTTGTTTTTTTAATGTAATTCTCTAGCTATGTGAGCTAGTCACT
Organism: Enterococcus sp. 12C11_DIV0727; assembly: GCF_002148425.2. Classification (NCBI taxonomy): domain Bacteria; kingdom Bacillati; phylum Bacillota; class Bacilli; order Lactobacillales; family Enterococcaceae; genus Enterococcus; species Candidatus Enterococcus lemimoniae. Next base: position 3,144,463 of record NZ_CP147248.1, read on the forward strand.
ACGCTCTGCTCCGATCTCATCAATTCCTAGGAGCTAAAGCTCCAAGGATTGAAGGTCTCGGAAAAAAATAAAGGAGGTAAAAAGACATGCTTGAAACACTCTATGAAGAAATCCGTGCGCGCAAAAAAACGCCAAAAAAAGGCTCCTATACAAATTATCTATTTGATCAAGGGCTAGATAAGATTTTAAAAAAGGTTGGTGAAGAGGCAACAGAAGTGATCATTGCCGCAAAAAATAACCAAACAGAACTTGTTTCTGAAACATCTGATCTGATTTATCATATGTTAGTCTTACTCGTTGAACAAAACATTTCACCAGACGAAATCAAAGCAGAATTAACGAAGCGTGAAGGGAAACTAAGTAAAACCACCGAGCGGAAACAAATTGATACGCTTTAAACGAACCAAAAACTAAAAGAAGCGTCCCACATAAAACAATTACGGGGATCGCTTCTTTTAGTTTTCAGTTGGGCAATCAAAAGAATTGGTTGCTTCTAAAACATAAGTAGCATCATCTGCTTCATCGTATAACGAAGCAGGTTTATCATTTAGACATTGAACAATTAAATGATAGCCATATTCATCTTGGGCGACTAAGCGTTTATTTGTTAATTCAACTAACATGTAACTTAATTTTTTACCATCGATAATGATTTGCAAATCATCTTCGATCTTTAAGGTATGTTGGGTTGCTTTGACTTTATTAACGAACCACCAACTGCCCAAATAACTCTTATATAAAGTAGGAATATCTGAATCAGCCTGCTGTTTTTCTTGTTGTTTTTTTAAGAACAATGAGCCGGCAATCCCCGTAATAAGTGATGCACCTAAAAATAATGACCAATGTTTTTTCATAGTATCATTCTCCTCTAAAACAATCATAGCACGAAATTAAAAAACAAACTATTCGAAAATCTCTTCCTATAAAAAAACTTAATGAAGTCCTTATTCTTTTTAATTTTTAAGTAGCGTTTCTATCTCTGTTTCCTGTTATATAGGAGTACGTTTGTCTGAAAAGTTTGACAATGCTTTTTCATTCAAAATATGGTATTGTTTTGAAGAAAGGGTGGTACAATGATTACATATCCCAATGTGTATTTAGCGTATTTTATTGATAGACCAAATCGTTTTATTGCACAGTGTCGCTTACAAGAGACCGGTGAAATAGTAACGGTTCACGTAAAAAACACTGGCCGCTGTAAAGAACTATTTCATCCGGAAGTTGAAGTTGCTTTATCCTATCAGCCTTCTCCAAAGAGAAAAACAGAGTATGATCTAATTGCGGTTAAAAAAAATGATGTATGGTTTAATATCGATAGTCAAGTTCCAAATGCACTGGCTGCTCAGGCAATCCAAGCAGGTACCATTGTTTTACCAGACTTAAATGGCGAAATTATTTCGGTAAAAAGAGAAAAGCGTTTCGCCCATTCACAGTTTGACATACTAGTAAAAACGAATACCGGGCATCAAGCTTTCGTTGAAGTGAAAGGGATGACCTTAGAAAATCACGGAGTAGGCGCCTTTCCTGATGCACCAACGTTACGTGGCTTAAAACATGTAACAGAATTGATCGAAGCCACAAAAGAAGGGTATCAAAGCTATGTATTGTTTGTTGTTCAATTTGAAAAAGTTGAAATAGCAACGATCCATACAGCGATGCAGCCAGCTTTAGCAGAAATCATTTTATCAGGACAAAAACAAGGATTAAGCGTCATTGCTTACAATTGTAGTGTCACTCCTGATACAATAGCAATAGAACATCAGGTACCGTTTGATGTTGCCAAAACGTTTGAAGATCCAAATTCAGAAAGGTGAGGGTAAAGATGATTCACTTAGGTATTATTGGAACAAACTGGATTAGTCATCAATTTGTCAAAGCAGCGTTGGAAACAAACCGCTATGATTTGACAGCAGTCTATTCACGCAAGTTAGAAACAGCTCAAAAATTTGGTGAAGAGTATGGTGATGTTGAATATGCAACGGATTTAAAAACATTTTTTGGGATTGCTCATATGGATACGGTTTATATCGCGTCACCGAATTCACTCCATTTTGAACAGGCAAAACAAGGCATTTTAGCCGGCAAAAATATTATTGTTGAAAAACCAGCTTTCTCAACACCGGAAGAAATGAACGAAATTATTGAGTTGGCTAATCAGCAAAAAGTCTTCTTTTTTGAAGCTGCTCGTAATATCCATGAGAAAAGTTTCAAAAAAATTGCTGAGCTATTGCCTTTAAAAAATCAAATTATAGGTGCAAATTTCACCTATATGAAATATTCTTCACGCTATGACCAAGTGTTGGATGGTCAAGAACCAAATATTTTTTCACCTCATTTTTCAGGTGGAGCTATGGCGGATTTAGGTGTCTATTTAGTCTATGCCGCAGTGGGGTGGTTCGGTATGCCAAATGAAAGTCATTATTTTGCAAGAAAAATCCCAACAGCTGTTGATGGAATTGGCACAGCGATTTTAAGATATGATTTATTTGATGTAACGTTACAAACAGGAAAAAATGCAGATTCCTTCTTAGATTCTGAAATTTATTTTGATGGCGGTACGTTGATCTTAGATAGTGTCAATGCGATTTCAAAAGCTGAATATCACAATCGCAACCATCAAGAACGTGATATCATCTCTGTTACGACCGAAGAAAATCCAATGATCGAAGAAGCCAATGATTTTGCTGATATCTTAGAAAATCCTAACGATTCGACAATGGGTGTGCGTTACGAGGAGTGGGTCGAGTTATCACGCAACGTAAATAAAGTATTAACAAGTTTAAGAAAAAGTGCTGGCATCGTTTTTGATGCGGACAAAGCATAAACAAGTTTAATCAAGAAAGGACTATTATGACATTTATCAAACATTTACCAGAAGCCTTGCAAGAACATTGGCAGGCTTCTGGTTTTAGCGAGCCATCGATGATTCAAGAAAAGAGTTTCCACCCTTTGCAAGAAAAGGAAAACCTCTTGGGGATTTCACCAACTGGATCAGGAAAAACGCTGGCGTATGTTTTACCATTACTTTTAAATGTAGAAAAAGACCATGGCAGTCAACTGTTGATTTTAGCACCGTCACAAGAATTAGCTGTGCAGATCAGTCAAGTTGTGCGGGATTGGGCAACACTTCTGCAATTAAAAACTCAAAGTCTGATCGGCGGAGCCAACGTTGGTCGACAAATCGAGAAACTTAAAAAGAAACCAGAAATTTTAGTCGGAACCCCAGGCCGCGTACTAGAATTGATCAAAACTAAAAAAATCAAAAGCCATTTGCTAAAGACGGTTGTGATGGATGAAGTCGATCAACTCTTTCATGATAGAGAATTGAATTTAACGAAACAAATTTTGGCAAGTGCGCCAACAGAGTTTCAGCTTGTCTTTTACTCAGCGACTGCAGATCGAGTGGTAGAAGAAGCAAAAAAATTAACGGATCAGCTGACGATCATTGATGTAACAAATGAAGATCAGTCAGGTGGCGTCGTCAACCATTATTTCATGGCTTTATCACCTAGAAAGAAAAGTGATTATTTAAGAAGTTTTGCTTATACACCAGATTTTCGAGCTATGGTTTTCTTCAATCAAGTTGCTGATTTGGGCTCGGTTGAAGACAAACTGATTTATGAAGGATTAACAGTGGTTGGACTTGCTTCCGATCAAAATAAAACATTACGGAAATTGGCGATCGATCAATTTTCTAAAAAAAGAGCTGTAATGCTTTTAACAACGGATATCGCAGCAAGAGGCTTGGATTTTGAAGCTATTCCATTTGTTGTGAATGCCGAAGTTCCTTTATCAGAAGAAAGCTATATCCATCGTGCTGGACGTGTTGGAAGAATGGGAGCAGCGGGCTCTGTCATTACCTTTGTTAATGATGCGACGAAGAGAGATTATCAACGATTGATGAAAAAAATCGAACTTCCTTCTAAGGAAATTTTTCTATACGATGGTGCAATCCATCTGAACAGAAAAGAAAAAAATACAGTCGAAAAAAAACACTCAAAAACAAAATTACCGCACAAAAAAGACCCAGTAACCACACAACAACCAAGCAAACAGACGGCTAAACCTAAAAAACGGCCAAAAAGCAATAAAAACAAAGGGGCTAGACGGAAACTGTCTCAACCTGAAGCATAGTAACAAGTAAGAACGTCATGATTTAGGAGGCTATCCATGAAATCTAGAAAAGACGAGATTTTAGCAGTTTTAGAATTAAAAACACAAGGCATGACGGCAGCAGAGGTTGCCAAAGAGTTGTCAATCGATCGAAGTAACGCGAGTCGTTACTTAAGCGAACTATTCAAAGAACAAAAAATTATTAAAAGCGATGGCCGTCCTGTAGTCTATTCCGTTGTAACAGAAGAAGACAGAGTACATGTGGACAGTTCCAGTGAGGTAACATTTGATAACTTAGTTGGGGCGCAAGACTCTTTGAAAGTCAGCATCCAGCAGGCTAAAGCGGCAATTTTATATCCGCCGCGTGGCTTACATACTATCATCTTTGGTGAAACTGGAACCGGTAAATCGTTATTTGCAGAATGTATGTATCATTTTGCGGTCGATTCAAACACGCTAGCAAAAGATGCTCCATTTGTTTCGTTTAACTGTGCTGATTACGCTCAGAATCCTCAATTGCTTTTTGGGCATATTTTTGGTGTGAAAAAAGGGGCATACACTGGAGCTAATGAAGATAGCCCAGGTTTGATGTCAAAAGCCGATGGAGGAATTCTATTCCTTGATGAAATCCATCGCTTACCACCAGAAGGACAAGAAATGTTGTTCACTTTTATTGATAAAGGCATCTATCGCCCACTTGGTGAAAGTGGTCAAACCTATGAAGCATCTGTTCAAATTATTGGGGCAACTACAGAATCTTCTGAAAGCTTTTTAACAACCTTTAACCGCCGAATTCCGATGGCTATCACATTACCATCGTTAGATGCACGCTCACTTGATGAACGATATGATATTATTTCATTGTTTATCAAACAAGAAGCAAATCGTTTAAATCAACGAATCGATATTAAAAGAGAAGCGATCCTAGCATTTATGTTATATGATGCAGAAGGCAATATTGGACAAGTCAAACGAGACTTGAAACTGGTTTGTGCAAAATCTTTTCTACATTATCGTACTCATAACGAGTCTAGTTTAGTGATCCAAAAACGAGATTTACCACTTCAAGTTCAAAAGGGATTATTAAAAATCAAAGAAGTTTCTGATCGTTTAGATCGTTTTGTTGATAGTAAAAGTAATTATCTAAGCTTTGAACCTGGTACGAATGAAGTTGTTTGGTCTCAAGATCCAGCTCGTGATATGCAGGTTTACAATGAAATCGAAGAAAAAGTGGCTACATTATCAGCTAATGAATTAGAAAATGTTAATTTGGAACAACTAATTTCCAGTGACATGGATGCCTATTTCCAAACGTACGTGGATGAATTGACTCAAAATCCAGTACACAAAGAATTATTGCCAGAGCCAATTTGGAAGCTAACAGATCAATTATATGATATCGCAGAAAAAAGATTAGAGCGTACCTACAATGAAAAAGCGCGTTTTGCTTTTGCACTCCATTTACAAAGTACAATCGAGCGAGTTAGAGAGGGACATGTAATTGTTCATCCTAACTTAAACAATGTTCGTAAAAAAATGAAAAAAGAATTTCAAGTTGCCATGGATTTATCTGCAATCATAGAAGAAGAAAATAATATTGAAATTCCTTTTGATGAGATTGGTTTTATCAGTATGTTTTTATCGATCAATGTCGGCAGTAAAGAAAAAGTTCATGAGAACAATGTTGGCGTTGTCGTTTTGATGCACGGTGATTCCACAGCTTCAAGTATGCTAAAAACAGCGCAAGAATTACTTGGAACTGAGACCGGTGTGGCGATGAACATGCCGCTGACCATGGAAGTTCAAACCATGTATGAACAGCTAAAAACTTTTGTATTGAATCATCGTGAGAAATTAGTCAATGGTATGTTGCTTTTAACGGATATGGGTTCATTAAATTCGTTTGGTAACCTGATTTTTGAAGAAACGGGTATTCGTACGAAAGCAATCACTATGACCAGTACGATGATTGTGTTAGAAGCTATTCGTATGGCTAGTGTGGGACGTAGCTTAGAGGATATCTATCAAAATATTCAAATGTCATTTGAAAGTATTATTAGAGAACAATTTAGAACGAGTCCGCAAAATCGAGATGAAGTTAAAAAAGCGGTTGTAGTCACTTGTTTCACTGGTGAAGGGGTAGCAGCGAAGCTGTACCAACGAATTTTACCCGTTATTGATGAAAACAAAGTAGAGATTATCCAAATGCAGTTCTTAGAACGTGAAGCATTTAAAAAGCATATCGACAGTTTGATGGAAGAATATGAAATCAAAGCAATTGCAGGAACGGTAGATGTTGAATACCAAAATATTCCGTTCTTTTCAGCCTATGATATCTTCGATGATGAAAAACTAAATGTATTAAAACGTATCGCAGGAGATGAGGTGCCAACGGAGAAAATCGTAAAATCATTAGGTGGCACGATTACGGCAGTCGATTCATTACAAAAATTAATTGTCATGCTGCAAAAAACAGTTCATCAAATCCAAACCGATATGCATATTATCGTAGAACCTGGTGTAGACGCTGGGATCGTGATTCATCTGGCTTTCTTAGTCGATGCTATTTTAAAAGGCGAAAAATCAAAAGAATTTGAGCATCTTCCTGAATTTATGAAAAAGAACCGCTTAGAAACAGATGTAACTAGAACCAATTTAATGGTGATCGAAAAAGCCTATCGTGTAGCCTTTACTGAGTCTGATATTGCACATCTTACACAACTATTTTTAGAAAATAGAATTAAAGCTATCTCAGAATATAAACAAAATTAATTAGTGTGTAGCCCGAAAAATAATAGTGTGTACACAAAACGTATAGACCAAAACCCAGTTATCGTGGGATTTGGTCTATATATTTTTTTGGCACGCTTCTTGCTTTATATAAACGTGTAAAGCAAAATTGAGATAGAAGGAGTGGTAACAATGGCTAAAAAAACAATTATGTTAGTATGTTCAGCAGGAATGAGTACCAGTTTATTAGTAACAAAAATGCAAAAAGCAGCAGAAGATCGTGGAATGGAAGCAGATATTTTTGCAGTATCGGCATCAGATGCAGACAACAACCTAGAAGCTAAAGATGTAAACGTATTACTTTTAGGACCACAAGTACGTTTCATGAAAGCACAATTTGAGCAAAAACTAGCACCAAAAGGAATTCCCTTTGACGTGATCAACATGTCTGATTATGGCATGATGAACGGCGAAAAAGTATTGGATCAAGCAATTTCTTTAATGGGTAATTAATTTAAATAAAAAATGAATGGAGCGTTAAAATTATGGAAGAGCAACAAAATTTAGAAGCAGTTATGGGACTTATCATGTATGGAGGTAATGCTAAAAGCGATGCAATGGAAGCGATCGCAGCCGCTAAAGCAGGAGATTTTGACTTAGCAGATCAAAAAATTGTTGATGCAGAAGAATCTTTGGTTCAAGCACATCATTCTCAAACTGGTATGTTAACACAAGAAGCACAAGGAAATCATATCCAAGTGACGTTATTGACAGTTCATAGTCAAGATCATTTAATGACAGCGATCGCATTTACAGATTTAGCAAAAGAAATCATCGATTTATATCGTCGCATGGATAACGAGTAAAGATTACTTGGATTTTGAGACAAACTAAAAAGTTGCTGCTTTTATAACAGCGCTTTTACGACGACCGATTTGAAAAGCAGCATGCTTTTTAGATAAATATTGTTTAGGGGGATTTACAAACGATGGACAAATTTGTTCAATGGATGGAAAAATATTTTATGCCGAAAGCTTCAGTAATTGCAGCACAACGGCACTTGGTGGCAATTCGTGATGCCTTTGTGGTAACGATGCCGTTAATGATTTTAGGCGCACTTGCAGTTTTGATCAACAATCTACCGATTCCTGGATTTCCAGAATTAATGGATAAACTATTTCCAATGATTGCCAATGATGCACCAATTTGGAAAAGCTTTGGTGGGAACATTTGGAACGGAACATTTGCAATTTTTTCAGTTTTAATTGCCTTTTTAGTGGCTTATAACTTAGTGAGATCTTATGGTAAAGATGGTATTGCAGCAGGAACTGTTTCAGTTGCTTCATTCTTTGCTGTTGGCGGACTAAGTGGTATGGATGCTACAGGATTATTTATTGCATTAGTTATTGCACTTATTTCAGGTGAATTATTCCAAAGATTAGTTGGGAATGACAAATTAGTTATTAAAATGCCGGATGGCGTTCCGCCAGCGGTTGCAAAATCATTTGCGGCATTATTGCCTGCGATGATCACGATCAGCTTGTTCAGTTTGATCACATCTATTTTATTAGGTCTTGGAATCGACAACATTGTGGTTTCATTCTATGAGGCCGTTCAAAAACCATTTATGGGATTGGCAAATAGCTATCCTTCAGCGTTATTATTAGCTTTTATTACACCATTCTTATGGTTCTTCGGACTACATGGAGCGAATATGGTGGATCCTTTGATGCAAACGATCAATGTTCCAGCAATCGATGCAAATATCAAAGCCTTAGAAGCAGGGGAAAAAATTCCTTATATCGTAAACAAACCGTTCTTTGATTCTTTTGTCAATTTAGGTGGAACAGGTGCTACTTTAGGTCTATTGATTGCCATTTTCTTAGTAGGACGCAAAAACAAACCATTTAAAGTCATTACAAACCTAAGTTTAGCACCAGGTATTTTCAATATTAACGAACCAGTAATGTTTGGTTTGCCGATCGTATTAAATCCGATCATGTTTATTCCATTTATCATTACGCCAATGGTTCTTGTAACAACGGCTTATATTGCAACATCAACAGGTTTAGTTCCAGCGGCTACATTTATGCCACCTTGGGTAACACCACCGATCATTGGCGGATTCTTAGCAACTAAGAGTATTGCTGGTGGTGTCTTAGCTGCAGTTAACTTAGCGATTTCTGTCTTGATTTATATTCCGTTTGTAAAAGTAGCAACGGATCAATTCTTGAAACAAGAAGCAGCAGCACAAGCACAAGAAAGCAAATAACCAAGCTTAAGCAGGTAACCAATAGATAAAATTTCCTTAAGAGAGGTTGAGAGAAAAAGAGTAATCATTTTTTCTCAACCGTAAGGAGATTTTATCTATTTTCAAATGAAAATAATTTATAGGAGATGACAATGATGGATTATCAATTTCCAAAAGGTTTTTGGTGGGGATCTGCAGCTAGTGGCCCACAGACAGAAGGTGTTTTTGAAGGTGATGGAAAAGCGCAAAATATCTGGGATTTTTGGTATGAAGAAAAACCTGAAAAATTCTTTAACAATGTAGGGCCAGATAAAACGTCACGTTTTTACAAAAAGTATCAAGAAGATATTCAACTGATGAAAGAAACAGGTCATAATTCTTTTCGCACGTCGATTCAATGGAGCCGTCTGATTCCTGATCCTGAGACTGGAGTAGTCAATCCAAAGGCGGTTGAATTTTATAATCAGGTTATTGATGGTCTATTAGAAAATGGAATTGAGCCTTTCTTTAATTTGTATCACTTTGATATGCCGATGACGATGCAAGAAAAAGGCGGCTGGCTTAATCGTGAAGTCGTTGATCAGTATGTTTTTTATGCTAAAACTTGTTTTGAATTATTTGGCGATCGTGTGAAGAAATGGTTTACACACAACGAGCCGATCGTACCAGTTGAAGGTGGCTATTTATACGGGTGGCACTATCCTGATGAAGTCAACTTAAAGCACGGTGTTCAAGTAGCTTATCATGAAGCGCTAGCCAGCGCTAAAGCAATTGAGGCTTATCATAGTCTGGATTTAGATGGTGAAATAGGGATCGTGCTTAATTTGACACCTACTTACCCAAGAGATGAACAAAATAAAGCAGATGTTGAAGCGGCACGTTTAGTCGATGGCTTATTCAATCGCTCATTCTTAGATCCGGCAGTTAAAGGTCATTTCCCAGAAGATATTATAAAATGGGTCAAAGAAAATGATTTAATGCCTATAACAACACCAGAAGATCTAAAAACAATAGCAAAGAATACGATCGATCTTTTAGGGGTTAATTATTACCAACCGCGCAGAGTAAAAGCGAAAGAGACTCCTGTGGAAATTGCAGGGAACAGTATTTTACCAGAAGATTTCTATGATGTATATGATATGCCAGGTAAAAAGATGAATCCATATCGTGGTTGGGAAATTTATGAAAAAGGTATTTACGATACCTTAATAAATTTGAAGGAAAACTATGGCAATATCCGCTGCTATATTTCTGAAAATGGTATGGGTGTTGAAGGAGAAGAACGCTTTGTAAATGCTGATGGCATGATCGAAGATGATTATCGGATTGAATTTGTGACAGATCATTTAAAATGGGTTCATCAAGCTATTCAAGAAGGCAGCCAAGTTCAAGGCTATCACATGTGGACGTGTATGGATAACTGGTCATGGCTAAATGCTTATAAAAACCGTTATGGCTTTATTGCAGTTGATTTAGAACAAGAAGGTAAGCGAACAATCAAGAAAAGTGGCTACTGGTTCAAAGAACTGACAAGAAATAATGGTTTTAATTAAAAAACACTTTATGTTGAAAACGGTTCAAACGTTGGTTTAAAGGTAAAGAAAACGCACACAAAAGATAGTGTGTATTGTGGATTTATTAGTGTGTACACAAAGACGTATAGACCAAAACCGTGCTATTACTGAATTTGGTCTATACATCTATTTGGCACACTTCTTGCTTTATATAAAAGTGTAAGTACAACAACTATTAGAAGGAGTGTAAAAAATGGCTAAAAAAACAATTATGTTAGTATGTTCAGCAGGAATGAGTACCAGTTTATTAGTAACAAAAATGCAAAAAGCAGCAGAAGATCGTGGAATGGAAGCAGATATTTTTGCAGTATCGGCATCAGATGCAGACAACAACCTAGAAGCTAAAGATGTAAACGTATTACTTTTAGGACCACAAGTACGTTTCATGAAATCACAATTTGAGCAAAAATTAGCACCAAAAGGAATTCCTTTTGACGTGATCAACATGTCTGATTATGGCATGATGAATGGCGAAAAAGTCTTAGATCAAGCAATCGCTTTGATGGATCAGTAAAAATAAAACAATGAACGGAGTTACAAACGTGGAAGATCAACAAAATTTAGAAGCAGTTATGGGACTTATCATGTATGGAGGCAATGCTAAAAGCGATGCAATGGAAGCGATTGCGGCTGCCAAAGCAGGCGATTTTGACTTAGCAGATCAAAAAATTGTTGATGCAGAGGAATCTTTAGTCCAAGCACATCATTCTCAAACTGGTATGTTAACACAAGAAGCACAAGGAAATCATATCCAAGTGACGTTATTGACAGTTCATAGTCAAGATCATTTAATGACATCGATTGCATTTACAGATTTAGCAAAAGAAATCATTGATCTGTATCGTCGTATGGACAACGAATAAGCTGTATCATTTTCTTTTTTGAACGGAAGAAAATAGAGGTTAAAGTTTTTTGAACGGGACTTTAACTACTACTTTGTTTTAAAGAGTTTTATCGCTCTTTGAATAAATATTATTTATAGGAGGAATTAAAAAATGGATGGATTAACAGCCTGGATGGAGAAATACATTCTACCTGTGGCCGGTAAAATTGGTGCGCAAAAACACTTAGTTGCACTTCGTGATGCTTTTATCGGGACAATGCCGGCAACAATGGCAGGATCGATTGCCGTAATGATCAACGCGATGATTCGTGACTTGCCGCAACAATTTTTCTCTGATTATGCAGCCAATCTTGCTGCAGATAAAGGGATTTTTGCAGTTATTAACGTTATTATTGGTATCAACGGATTTGTTTGGAATGGTACTTTGGCGATTGCCGGCTTGATTTTTGCCTTTTCTTGGGGCTATAATCTAGCAAGAGCATACAAAGTAAATGACTTAGCGGGTGGTATCGTTGGGTTGGCAACATTGATTCAAGGGATTGCATTTGCTTATTCTAATACATTAGAAACAGCGGTTCCAAAAGAATTAATGAACACAATCAATGAAAACACTGCAACAAGTGGTTGGTCAGCAACAGCCGAAGGATTAACAGCCGGTGGTTGGGGTTGGTTAAAATTAGATCACTTAAATGGTAACGCATACTTCACCGTAATGATCATGGGTGCAATTTCTGTTATCATTTTCTGTAAATTAATGTTGGCGAATATCACAATCAAAATGCCTGATTCAGTTCCGCCAGCAGTATCAAAAGCGTTCGCAGCTATCTTGCCTGCAACGATCGCATTATATGTTATTGCAATTATCAACTTTGTAGTAGGTAAATTAACAGGTGGACAATTGATCATCGATCTAGTCCAAAAATATATTGCAGAACCATTCTTGGGACTATCTCAAGGTTTAGGTGCCGTATTGATCGTAACGATTTTCGTTCAAATTTTCTGGTTCTTCGGGATTCATGGTCCAAACGTATTGGCACCAGTTTTAGAAGGTATCTGGGGACAAGCGCAATTGATCAATATCGATATTTTCCAAAAAGGCTACAAAGGCTTAACTGGTACGCCAGCTGTCTTGAAAGCCATTGATGATGGAAAAGCCTATATGTGGGTTCGTGGTTCATTTGATGCCTTTGCATGGTTTGGTGGTTCAGGTGGTACGATCGTCTTGATCATTGCTATCTTGCTATTCTCTAAACGTGCAGATTACCTAACTGTTGGTAAATTATCATTAGGACCTGGTATCTTCAACATCAACGAACCAATCATGTTTGGTTTACCAATCGTATTAAATGCAATCATGTTTGTACCATTCTTAGTAGCACCAGTTGTTGCAACAACAATCGGCTGGTTAGCAACATACTTTGGTTTAGTAGCACCAGTTTCACAACAAGTAACGTGGGTTGTTCCACCAGTCTTGCTATCATTCTTAGCAACAGGAGCTGACTGGAGAGCACCGATCGTGACACTTGTCTGTATGGTTGTAACGTTCCTAATCTGGACACCGTTTGTTATAGCGGCCAACAGAATGGAACCAACTGATTTTGAATAAAAAAACTAAATAGTAAGTTGCTTTCACCTTTGACAAGGTGAGAGCAACTACTTTATTGTTAAGGAGAGCTTAAAATGATTACAATTGCGAGTGCAATGCAACAAGAAGAAATCAAGAATTTATTAGAAAGCTATGACGGTGGCGATTTTACATACACTTTCAAAGAAAAAAAAGGAATCAAATTAACGTTTGATGTAACTGGCGATAAAGAAGAAGCAGCAAAAAAAGCAAAAGAAATTATCAAAGCACAACCTTGGGGCGGTGTCTTGTTCTTCCAAGCGGCTGCAGTTTAAAAAGATTGGATGGATGCAAAATGGTAAGAAATGGTTTATTTGTATGTAGTATCGGCTTAATTATAATTTTATATGCGCTGAATCCTGCATCAATGAAGTATGATTTGTTAAGTATGACTACAGGTATTTTCTTAGTGGTTGTTGGAGGGTATTTTTTCTTCAAAGGCAGAAAGAAAGAAGAACAAAATAAGAAAGAGAGTAACGAGGTGAAAAGATAATGGAAATTATAAAAAAAATGAATATTCCTGCATCTGTTTTTTATGACCAAGTCATGGATTCTGTTTTGTTTGATATACGAAAGCATACGGGCAAAAGTTTAACAAGAAAACAATTAAATAACTTTGAATATGTTAAGCAATTTTCAAAAAATAGCCGAGCGCGGATCAAAGTAGAAAAACTTGTTGAAAATACATCTTACCATTTTCGCACATCAACAACGAAAAATGATTTCTTGGTTCAATATGATATCAAACCATTAGATGAAAAATCGTGTGAGATTCGTTATAACGAGAAAATGGAATCATATGGATTTTTACAAAAAATGAATGATGCCGTACTGGGTACGATCCTGATGTTTTTTAAAAAACGTCAGTTTACTAAAATGTTAAAAATGATGGAAGAATCATATTGATGAGAGTGTCATATAGGCACTCTTTTTTTTGGGTTTTTTTACACACAAAATACACAGTGTAACTTGTGTGTAAAAACACTGTGTTGAGAAAGCGCTTTATATCGTGCGGTTTTGGTCTAGATCAATTTGGCATGATTTTTGCTTATTATAAGAATGTAAGGTTATATTGATACGATATTTTGTGTGGATAAGTGATTTATTTTAGGGGGTATGAGGCTGTTTTGAAGAGTGCAAACTTTTTAAATAAATAAATTTTTGGGAGGACAAAAAATGAATGGATTAACAGCGTGGATGGAAAGGTATATTTTACCTGTAGCTGCGAAGATTGGAGCGCAAAAACATTTAGTGGCATTAAGGGATGCCTTTATTGGTATGATGCCAGTTACGATGGCTGGGGCGATTGCTGTTTTATTAAATGCATTTATGCGCGATTTTCCTAATACGTATTTAGGAGAAGGCAATGCAATCACTAGCTTCTTTACACCCGTGATTGCGATAAATGGATTGGTTTGGACGGGAACGCTAGCAATCATGGCTGTTGTGTTTGCCGCATCTTTGGGTTATAACGTGGCAAGAGCTTACGATGTCGATGCATTATCAGGTATGCTAGTCTCATTAGCTGCTTTTTTCATTGGCTTGCCACAAAGTTCAACAGCGACTGTTACCTTGGCTGAAAAATTACCAAAAAATATTGCGCAACTATTTACGGATGCTGGTGCGACGGTTAATACAGTTGATGGTGTTTCGGCAGTTGATGCTAGTGCTTGGGGGTATTTCCCGTTTAGTAAATATATGGGGGGAACAGGCCTATTTACAGCAATGATTTTTGGGTTTATTTCTGTTATTATTTTTGCTAAATTGATAAAGAAAAATATTGTTATTAAAATGCCTGATTCAGTGCCACCGGCTGTTTCAAAAGCATTTGCCGCAATTATTCCTGGGGTAACAGCTCTTTATGTTTCAGGACTGATTTATCATGTATTTGAACAATTGACAGGGAAATTATTGATTGACTGGATCTCTGAATCAATTCAAACGCCATTGCTTGGTTTGTCTCAAGGTTATGGCGCTGTTCTATTGATTGTGTTGTTAGTACATGTTTTGTGGTTCTTCGGACTGCATGGAACCAATATCATGTCGCCGGTTTTACAATCGATTTATGGTGTAGCGATGGTAGACAATACCAATGCCTACCAACAAGGACAAGAAATTCCCTATAAATGGGTTGCGGGTTCTTTTGAAGCGTTCGTTTGGCCTGGTGGTGCCGGTGTTACCTTAGTCTTGATTATCTCGATTCTACTTTTATCAAAACGTGCAGACTATAAAACAGTCGGCAAACTTGGCATAGGGCCTGGCTTATTCAATATCAATGAACCAGTGATGTTTGGGATGCCAGTTGTATTGAACCCGATTATGTTGATTCCTTTTATTGTAGCGCCATTAGCAACAGCTACGATCGCTTATTTTGCAACGATGGCCGGATTAGTGAATCCTGTCGTTGTGAATGTGATATGGGTCATGCCGACGATCATAAGTGGTTTCTTAGCAACAGCGGGTGACTGGCGGGCGATCGTTCTGACGCTGGTCAACTTAGCTGTCGCATTCGTGATTTGGGCTCCTTTTGTCATCGCAGCAAATAAAATGGACCCTAATTTAGGTGAACCAGAAGAATAAAAAACAAATCTAAGCGTTGGATCGAATATGATTAGTGAATTAAAGAGTGATTCAATTTAGAAATGCTGAATAAGATATGGAATGAGGCCGAGACGAAAGTATTTGTTCGGTTTAGAGAGTGAAACAAAACGTATTTTTGGTTTTGTCTCGCTCTCGTTTTTGCGTAATGAAAAGGGTCGTTTTTATTCTGGACATCCGTTTGTATTGGAGTACAATGAAAAGTAGAAAATTACTTTTAGTTAGGGTGGAGAACAATGAAGAATGAAGTACGTCTTATGGGAGTAGAAAAAATTGATGAGATGTTTGATTTGGCTGCATATGCATTCAATTCAATTAAAACCGAGGAGCGAAAAGAACGATTTAATCAGATTGTTGCAAAATCCCAGAATTACGGGTATTTTGCAGAGAATGCCTTAACAAGTCAAGTTATTTCTACACCATTTCGAGTAGCGTTTCATGGGACTTGCTATCAAATGGCCGGTATTGGTTGCGTTTCGTCTTACCCTGAGTATCGCGGACAAGGCGGCATTTCAACTATTATGAAACAGCTGTTAACAGAGTTAGCTGAAAATCGGATCGAGCTCGCTTACTTGGCGCCATTCTCCTATCCATTTTATAGAAAATATGGTTTTGAACAATTATTCGAGCAAATTAGCTATACAGTTAAAGCGGCAGATTGGCCCAATGTCAAAGCCGTTTCAGGCAAGATGATACGGCTCACCTATGAAGAGGCAAAAAATAGTTGTCAGAAAATTTATTCTGAGTTGTCAAGTAATCAAAAAGGGGCAGTGATTCGAGAGACTTGGTGGTTGGATTATACATTTGGTTTGGAAGAAAAGAATCAGTTTGCGATTTACGAAGATGAACAAGGGAATCCTCAGGGGTATTTGATTTACCAATCTAGTGCGGAGTATTTTGACATTAAAGAATGGGGCTATTTGACGAATCAAGCATTTCAATCGATCACCCGTTTTATCGGTTCTCATAACGGTTCATCACGAGAGTTTCGTTTGGAGACAGGGTTTGATGGTGAAAATTTAAGCTATTTGATGTCATCTCCGTTAGTAGAAATGAAAACCACCCCGTTTATGATGGCTAGAATTGTTGATTTAGAAAGCTTTCTAGCTAAGTATCCGTTTGAGGTTGGGAAGGAAGAAATGTATTATCTTAAAGTTGAAGATAATTATGGCCCATGGAATCAAGGGATTTGGTCGTTACAAATAACGGAAGAGGGCCAAAGCGTCGTAAATAAAGTTAGTCAGATTCCTAACTTATTGAAAGAAGAAGACTTGATTGTAAGCTCAATTCAAGTATTAACTCAACTTTTTATGGGGTATCGTCAGGGTAGTGAATTACATTTTTATGGAAAAATGACAGGATCAAGAAAACAAATTCAGTCATTGGACCAACGTTTAGTAAAAGGCGTGCCGCTCTTGGCGGATTACTTTTAAAAAATAGGTTAAGTGAGTTAGTTGTTTCAATGCTCACTTAGCCTATTTAAATTTATCCCTTACTTTCGTCATTTTCCGTCGTTTCTCCTGAGAGCTCTTCATGATAGTCTTTCAAAGCTTCTTTGAAAATCGCCTCTTTTTCTTGTTTGTAACTATTTTGTCGCTCAGCAAATACATTTTCTTTTGTTTGATCACTCATCCAAGCACCTCTGTATTCTCTTTATTTACCATAAATGGTATAGCTCAACCTTAACATCGATGAAAAGCCTTTGCGAATTTTTTGACTATAAGCGGATCATTAGCGAAACGGATGAAAACTCCTTATAATATAAGACAAAGAGACGAATAAAAGTGCAAAATGAAAGGTAGTGAATACTGTGAGCAAAACGAAAGAAGAAAAAGTTGCAAGAAATGGTAAAATCGGGAAAACATTAGCAGTGGTCATAGGTGGGCTCTATTTAGTTAAGATGTTGAAAGGAAAAAAGAACGTTAAGAAATAAAAAGAAAGAGGATGGGGCATAACCCATCCCTTTTCTTTTTGTTTTCCATTGACACTGACTGAAAAGACTTCTAAAATAAGTAAGTGAATGTTCTCGTAGCTCAGTAGGATAGAGCAATCGCCTCCTAAGCGATAGGCCGCTGGTTCGATTCCAGTCGGGAACGTAAAAAAAGGGTCCGAGACAAAAGTGGTATTTACTTTTGTCTCGGACCCTAAGTGTGAATAAATGCTTCTGTCCCACTTTTTTCTTCTTATTTATTAATTATTTTGCCTATTTTTTTTGATGATTTTAGCTAGTAAAAGCCAATCATGTTGAATTATAGCTTCAAGTTTTTGATTATAAAAAACAGCTGCGGGATGATAAATTGGAAATAGCGTATAGAGATCACTGGACGCAACAAGTTGGTTTTTCTCTTTTGCATAAGTAAGAATCGGTAAATGGAGTAACTTGCCATGGTAAGCAGAAATCCTATAGCTGTGTCCTAGCAATCGTTGTAAACCAACGTTGCCCATTGGTACAAGGATTTTTGGTTGGATCGTTTTGATTTCATAGTCTAGTAATGGGGCGAAAGAGACAACTTCATTTTTGGTGGGTGTTCGATTTGGATATTTTGTTTCAATGATTCTAGTTCGTTTGTTAAGTTGTTTTTTTATGGTGAAGGGTCTGCTTCTTACTGCACTAGTAATATAAATTTCTTTTCGTTCTAAGCCAGCCTCAGCCAACCAGCTATCTAACTTTTTTCCTGATCGTCCGCTAAATGGGATAGATGTTTTTATTTCTGTTGCACCTGGTGCTTCTCCTATGAGCATTAAAGGGGCATGTTTAGGTCCTTGTCCTGAAAGAAAGCCTTCTAAGTTGTGACCGTGTACTTTCTGTGAGACTGCTTCAACTAATGTAGTTGGATAGTCCATAGTTCAACATCTTCTTTCTAAAAAAACGTACTGATCGAGTTGATCAGTACGTTTTTAATATTAAGCCCAATCACCATTACGGAAGATTGGAACGCGTGTACCATCTTCACGAATACCATCGATATCCATTTGGTCTGATCCAACCATGAAATCAACGTGAGTATGACTACGGTTTAAACCAGCTGCTTCTAATTCTGTTTCACTCATTTCTGTTCCGCCTTGTAGATTAAAAGCATAGGCAGAGCCAAAAGCTAAATGATTTGATGCATTTTCGTCAAATAAAGTATTGTAGAAAATAATACCAGATTGAGAGATCGGAGAAGGGTCTGGAACCAATGCGACTTCACCTAAATGACGTGCACCTTCATCTGTTTCTAGTAATTTACCTAATACTTCCTCACCTTGTTCAGCAGAAAAATCAACGACTTTTCCATCTTTAAAGGTAAATTTCATACCAGAAATCGTTGTTCCAGCATAACTAAGTGGCTTAGTACTAGAGACAACACCATCAACACGACGTCTATCAGGTGCAGTGAAGACTTCTTCTGTCGGCATGTTGGCCATGAATTTTTCGCCACGAACGTTATCGCTACCAGCACCTTCCCACAAATGGTTTTTAGGCAATCCAATCACTAAGTCAGTGCCTGGAGCTGTGTAATGCAAAGCATTAAATTGTTCTTTATTTAATTCGTCCGCTTTGGTTGCTAATTTGTTGTCATGAGCTTTCCAAGCTGCAACTGGATCTGCTTCATACACACGAGTTGTTTTAAAAATTTCATCCCAAAGAGCGTCTACTTGAGACTCGCTGTCTGTTAGGTCAGGGAAAACTTTAGCAGCCCATTCTTTGCCAGCAGCAGCAACGACTGTCCAGCTGACTTTATTCGCTTGTGTTGCTTTTCTTAAGTTGACCAATGCTTTGCCGGAAGCAGCTTGAAAAGCGGCAACACGATCAGCATCAACGCCTGCTAAAGCATCGGGATTAGCAGAGACAACACTGATACGGCTAGCTCCTTTGTTAACCCAGTCATCTGTTTGATCTATTTTATATTGAGGAATAGTATCCAAATATTTTTCATCAGCATGCAGTAAAAATTCACGTTGCACAAGATCATCATTCCACTGAACGATCACTTCACCAGCCCCAAGTTTATAAGCCTCTTCTGTGATCAAACGAGCTAGTGGTGCTTGATCAACGCTGATTTGTAAAACGATGCTGTGTCCCTTTTGAACGTTAACACCAGTTTCAACAATCAGTCTAGCGTATTTCTTTAAGATCTCATTAAAATTTGGTAATGACATAGAATAGCCTCCTAGTTTTGCATTTGTATAATCGTGAATATCATAACACGTACAGAGCTTGAACTCAAACAATCGAACAGCATTAAGAGCTTATTTAATTCTTAGAAAAATGCCTTGAAAGACCCGTGTAATCAATTAAACAAAATAATTTGAAACGAAGGACTAGTATTTTGCAGAATAAACAAATCGTGTTACAATAACTGTAGTATTTATATGGAAGCGTTGTAAGATAGGTAGAGGGGATTGAAAGATTATGGCAAGAAAAAAAACGATTACTAAAGATCAGATTTTAAATGCTGCATACGAAGTAGTGGCCACTGAAGGCTTTTCGAAATTCACCGCACGTAACATTGCAACCAAAATGAAATGCTCAACACAACCAATTTATTTGGAATTCAAAAATATGGATGATCTGAAAGAAGAACTGTTTGAAAAGATCCATCAATATTTAGCAAAAGAAGTATTCCCTGTCGCGCATACAGGCAATACGATTGTCGACTTAGCTTTAAATTATATCCATTTTGCTAAAAATGAAAGTAAACTATATCGTGCGCTATATTTGGAAGAGTACGGTGGCGGAAAAAGAATGCAGGAATTTTCGTACAGTTATTTTTCCAACGCGGTCAAACAAGATCCGGATTATGAAAAATTAAATGATACAGAGATCAATTCTCTTCATATGGGAACGTGGATCGTCGCAACGGGGATTGCTGCGTTGATGACATCTGGAATCATTCATCCAAGCGAGCAACAAATCGAGCACTTGATGAAAGAGTCAATCGATCAGATATTAGAGCGTGATGAACCAATCGATATCGATAGTTAGATCTACTAAAAAGAAAAGACCAGAGCAAAACGCATTGAGTTTTGTTCTGGTCTTTAATTGTTTCAATAATTATTTTACAGCTTCTGCTAGTTTTTTCGCAAAAGCTTCGAGATTTTGAATATCTTCTTCTTCAGCAGCTAAATCAACTTTTACACTATCTGCGCCTTTTGAAGCACCAATTTTTGTGAAAACAGCGTCAAAGTCATCCACTGATTTACAAAAATCATCGTAAAAAGTATCACCAGAACCACAAACACCATACGTTTTTCCAAATAAATCGATTTCTTGTAACTCTTCATAAAAATCTACGATTTCATCAGGTAACTCACCATCACCATATGTGTAAGTTGCGACAACGCAAATGTCTGCATCTTCAAAGTCTTCAGGATCCACTTGTGTACATTCGTTGATCTCAACTTCAATATTTAAATTTTCTAAAGCTTCAGCAACGATATCTGCTATTTCTTCTGTATTTCCAGTCATACTTGCATAAACGATTTTAGCTAAGGTCATTAGATTTCCTCCTTCAAATAATACAACCTTGATTATATCAGAAAAACGAAGGTCATGTAAATTACAAAATTGAAGCTAAAAATGATGAAGTTGCTTTAATAGCACCGTTTGTAGTGGATCAGAAGAAGAAAAAAGATGAAAATAATGTTTAACAATGACTTTTCAGTGAAATTTTCACAAATTATGATAAAATACTCTTAGATAAAGATTATCTAGCTACGTGGGCTAGCTCTTCGGAAAAAAGATAAAAATGGAATGTGGCAAAAAGCGCCACAGTCAATTTTTCCTATTTTTCAGTCAGAACTGGACGAGCCTACTTCGCTTTTAGTGTTATCTAGCTACGTGGGCTAGTCTCTATGAAAAAGATAAAATCTGCCTGTGACAAAAAGCGTCATAACCCTATTTTCCTATTTTTCTAGGAGCCTGAGCGAGCCCACTGCACTTTTATTGTTATCTAGCTTCGAGAGCTAGCCTTTCAGCTTTTGCTTTGAAACACAGTGAACGAAGTGAACTGATGTTGAAAAGTACAAGGTGAAGCAAAGCGGAATGTTGTGACCGTAAGTTATCTAGCTACACGGGCTAAACTTTATGAAAAAAGATAAAAGCTATCTGTGACAAAAAGCGTCACAACTATCTTTTCCTATTTTTCTACGAGTTTAAACGAGCCCGTTACGCTTTTAGTGTTATCTAGCTACGTGGGCTAGTCTCTATGAAAAAAGACAAAATATGCTTGTGACAAAAAGCGTCACAACCCTGTTTTCCTATTTTTCTACGAGCCTGAACGAGCCCACTGCACTTTTATTGTTATCTAGCTTCGAGAGGTAGCCTTTCGGGAAAAAGATAAATTATAAATGAGGTAAAGAACACCTCAGTTATAATTTCCTATTTTCCTGTCAAGGCTGAATGAGCTCTTTCAGCTTTTAAATTTAGGAGGACGAGATTAAATGATTACATTAAAATCACCAAGAGAAATTGAAATGATGGATGAGTCTGGAGAGTTATTGGCAGATGTTCACCGTCATTTACGTACGTTTATTAAACCTGGCGTGACAAGTTGGGATATTGAAGTATTTGTGAGAGACTTTATTGAAAGTCATGGCGGCATTGCTGCCCAAATTGGTTTTGAGGACTATAAATATGCTACTTGCTGCAGTATCAACGATGAAATTTGTCATGGATTTCCTCGGAAAAAACCATTAAAAGATGGTGATTTGATCAAAGTAGATATGTGTATTGATTTAAAAGGAGCAGTTTCAGATTCTTGCTGGGCTTATGTTGTAGGAAACTCAACACCTGAATTAGACCATTTAATGGAAGTAACCAGAAAAGCGTTGTACTTAGGGATCGAACAAGCACAAGTCGGTAATCGCATTGGTGATATTGGTCATGCGATCCAAACCTATGTTGAAAGTGAAAATTTATCTGTTGTAAGAGATTTTGTAGGACATGGCATTGGTCCGACGATTCATGAGAGTCCAGTTGTTCCTCACTATGGTGAAGCAGGTAAAGGGTTGCGCTTAAAAGAAGGAATGGTTATTACCATTGAGCCGATGGTCAATACTGGAACTTGGCGTATGAAAATGGATCCAAATGGCTGGACAGCGTATACTTTAGACGGGGGACTCAGTTGTCAATTTGAACATACGTTGGCAATTACGAAAGAGGGTCCGAAAATTTTGACTTCTCAAGGAGAAGAGTTGACATACTAATGAACTTAAATTAGAGGAGAATTTTATGAAACTAGTGAACAAAGTAAAGAGTAACAAGAACCTGATGCGTTTCATAGAAACGACACAAAATCGAATGGTCGATTCGGAAATAGGTAATACATCTGTTGTGGTGGCTTACTATTTACTTTTGTCCTTGTTTCCTCTATTGATTGCGGTAGGAAATCTCCTACCGTATTTACATATTGATCCAAATGATGTTCTGCCTTATATCGCAGAAGCGATCCCAGAGGCTATTTTCAATGATTTAAAGCCAGCGATTCAGTCATTACTAACACAACGATCTGGCAGTTTGCTTTCTATTTCTGCTTTAGCAGCTTTGTGGAGTGCCAGTCAAAGTATTAATGCTTTACAAACTGCAATGAACAAGGCTTTTGGTGTTGAGCAGCGAAAAAACTTTATTATTGTCCGTTTAATGTCGTTGTTTGTTATTCTCTTATTTTTGACAGCAATTGTAGGTGTAGTTGGTGTCTTAGGATTAGGTAAAACGATTTTAGACTTACTACAACCGATTTTTCATTTTTCCACTGATTTTATTGATACTTTCCAAGCATTAAAGTGGCCGATAACCTCGTTGGTTCTTTTAGTGATCATGTGTTTGATTTATCGGGTTGTTCCCAATGCTAAGCTGACCTTTCGTTCCATCGTGCCTGGTGCTGTATTTGCAACTGTAGGCTGGATGTTGTTATCTCAAGTGTTTGGACTCTATATTACGTATTTCAGTTCAAAGATCGCTAGTTATCAAATTATAGGAAGCTTTATCATCTTGATGCTATGGCTGAATTTTGCAGCTACGATCATTATTTTAGGTGGTATTATCAATGCTGTTGTCAAAGAATATCTGTCAAATGAAAAAATCCAGCATCGCTATGGGTTGATTAATCGTTTAGTTGATAAAATAAAAGAAAAGTTAAAGAAATAGCTCGATTGCTTTTGGTTCAGATAAATGATTAGGAACACAGGCTTTTCCTAAGTTGTGGAAACACCTGTTCCAACTTGTAAATGTGGAATGATTCGGTATAATATACGATGTACATTAAGAAAGTAGGTTCAGCATGTCGATGTTTATTTATGAAATTTTTATTCGTCTATTTCTGACGTTTATTTTATCGCTGATTGTAACGCCAATTATTAAATTATTGGCTTTTAGAATAGGCGCCTATGATGCTCCAGGTGAAAGAAGAGTAAATACTAAAATCATGCCGACAGCAGGTGGTCTAAGCATTTATTTTGTCTTTGCCTTTTCTTGTTTAGTTATGTTTCAGTCGATTATACCAGTTGATTATATCTGGCCAATTATTTTAGGTGCGGGGATTGTGGTTGCAACAGGTTTGATCGATGATATTTACGAATTGTCGCCAAAGAAAAAAACACTAGGGATTCTGTTAGGTGCTTTAGTCATTTATTTTGTAGCGGATATTCGGATCGATGCTGTAACTTTGCCGTTTTTTGGACATATTGATTTACGCTGGCTTAGTTTGCCACTGACACTATTTTGGATTTTGGCTATTACAAATGCCATCAATCTGATCGATGGTTTAGATGGACTTGCATCGGGTGTTTCAATCATCAGTTTAACAACGATCGGTGTGATCGGCTACTTTTTCCTTCATGCTAAAACAGTTTATATTCCGATTGTGATTTTTATCTTAGTTGCTAGCATTGCGGGATTTTTTCCGTATAATTTTTATCCAGCTAAAGTTTTTCTGGGGGATACAGGAGCATTGTTTTTAGGCTTTATGATTGCAGTGATGTCCTTACAAGGATTGAAAAATGCGACATTTATCACGGTTATTACACCAATGATTATTTTAGGTGTACCAATTACGGATACAGTCTATGCGATTATTCGTCGACTAATGAATAAACGTCCGATTTCATCCGCTGATAAGATGCATTTACATCATCGATTGTTGTCACTTGGCTTTACACATAAAGGTGCAGTCATGACAATTTACGGTTTGGCATTGGTTTTTTCATTTGTCGCATTGTTATTTAGCTATGCAAGTAATGTTGCTTCGATTCTACTGATTGTTTTTAGTGCGATTGGGCTAGAATTGTTTATTGAAATGATTGGTTTAGTTGGAGAAAATCATCAGCCGTTGATGTATATTTTGCGGATGTTTGGCAATCGAGAGTTTCGTCATCAACAGTTAGAAAAAAGATTAGGAAAACACTCTAAGAAAAAGTAAATAAATCGTAAGAATCTTTGCTGTTTTTTTAAGCTGTGCTATAATTTATTGATTGGGTAAACGGAAAAAGCGGAGTAAGACTCAGTAAGTTTTGCTCCGCTTTCCTAGAATTCAAATAAAAAATTGATGCATAGAATGTTCTCTGTTAGAAAACATTTTTGATAGCTAAACGCATAGGTAAAGGAAGCTAGTCTAAAATCACTGGCTGAATTTATCTTATTTCAAACGAGGTGCAAAAATATGAATGATAGAATAACAATTTCCATTGTTACTCACAATAGCCGTCATATTTTTGATGTGCTTGATAATTTAAAACTCGAACTCGGCCTAGAGTCAATTTATGATATACATATATTTGATAATGCTTCTGAACAAGAGTATATAAACCAACTTGAACTGTATGGTTCGTTTATTACCATGCATAAATCAGAAGAAAATAAAGGCTTTGGCTACGGTCATAATCAGATACTAAAAATAGTTGATACACAGTATGCTGTTATTTTTAACCCAGATGTTTTGCTTACAAAAGAGGCGTTGGATAAGATGCTTCAGCGAATACAAGAAGAGCCACTTGCCGCAGTCTGTCCCAAAGTATTGAACTCAGATGGAACGACTCAATACTTAGTCCGTCAGAAATTAGACGTATTTGATTACATGTTGCGTTTTGTTCCATTTCAATCGGTCAAAAAGCTATTTGACAAACGGCTGAGGTATTATGAATGTCGTGACTTACCAGACGATCAAACTTCTTATATTAAAATGGGGTCCGGTTGCTTTATGGTCATCGATATCGATAAATTTAAACAAATCGGTGGTTTTGACGAGCGATTCTTCATGTATTTTGAAGACAATGATCTTTGTTTGAGTTTTGGAAAAGTAGGGTATAAAATTTTGTATACTCCTTTTGAAACTGTAACGCACTTGTATGAAAAAGGTGCACATAAAAACAAAAAATTATTTAAGATATTTATGCAATCGATGATCAAGTTTTTCAACAAATGGGGTTGGAGGTTTTTTTAGTGGAGAATAAGTTGGTGATTACAATTGTTTTATATCAGACTGAATTCTCTCAGACTCCAAGTTACGGTCTTATCAAAAAAGCACTGACTGAAAATGAGTCGGTCTACCTATTCATTTATGATAATAGTCTTGAACCGCAAGTTAATGAATTATTTCAGCATGCTCAGGTACGGTATATCCATGATGCAACAAATCCTGGCTTGGCACAGGCTTATAATGCTGGCAACCAGTTTTTAAGTCAGGTTCAAGGCGATCTTCTATTACTGCTTGATCAAGATACATTATTGGATGATAGTTATCTTGCCGCGCTCTTAACCTTGACCTTGGATGAAGCGATTGCTGCTTATGTTCCACTGGTTTTCGCTCAGGCTAGACAAATTTCGCCTGTCTTTTCAGAAGACTATATCGGACGTCATTCTGAGTTGCCTAAAGCTGGCATCTACTCACAAGAGATTATGAGCATTAATTCTGGAACCGCGTTGCCTAAAACAGTCTTAAAAAGTATTGGTTCATTTAATCAAGAGTTTCCTTTAGATTTTTTAGATCATTGGCTTTTTTGGAAAATTTGTCAATTGAATAAAAAAATTCGTGTCTTAGATCATCACTTAGAACATGAGCTATCAGTTTTTAATTATGAAACACTCAGTAGTGAAAGATATGAATCGATTATTCGAGCTGAAAGTCTTTTTTATCAAAAATATGATCAGAATAAATTTTATATTCACAGAAGACATTTGTTGCTAAGATCGGTGAAACAATTTTTTCTTGTTAAGAATCGGAACATTTGGCGACGTACGTTTTTAGAGTATCGATTACTAATGAAAGGAAAATAAATGATCTCAATTTGTATAGCAACATATAATGGAGAAAAATATTTAGAAGAGCAACTTGCCAGTATTTTACCTCAAATGACTGCTTCTGATGAACTGATCATCTCTGATGACGGTTCTAAGGATGAGACAATGACTATCATCAATCGCTATGCAGCGCAAGATGAACGAATCAAATTTTTTAAAGGTCCCGGCAAAGGTGTGATTGCTAATTTTGAGTTTGCAATTAATCAAAGTCAGGGAGACTTTATCTTTTTGGCTGATCAAGATGATGTTTGGTTGCCAGAAAAAGTCCAGACAACCTTGAGTTTTTTTGCTTCTAACCCTAAAATCGATTTGGTTATTAGTGATTTAGTGATCGTTGATGAACAGTTACAAGTCATTGAACCATCTTACTTTGAGTATCGAAAGGTGGCATTAGGGTTTCTTCACAACATCGTGAAAAATAAATATATTGGCGCAGGGATGGCTTTTCGTGGCAGTCTTAAATCAAGGATTTTGCCTATACCAGCTAAAGTGCCTATGCATGATATGTGGATCGGTTTAATTGCAGCCTATAAAAATAAAAGTGCTTTGATTCCGCAAACACTTACGTTGTATCGCAGGCATAACAATAATGCGAGTGAAATCAATACAAAAGCCAGCTTTTTTCAACAATTGAAATGGCGCTGTGCAATTAGTTATGTTCTATTCAAAAGAATTTTTTTTAATTCATAGAAAATGGCTATTTTACAGTTTTGTAAAATATTCTTAAAATGAATGACAATCATTGCTAATAATGCAATAATAGCAATTAGTAATGTTAGTAAATGACAATAAAAAATAGTATAAGGAGTTTTTTTCATGAAAGGGATCATCTTAGCTGGAGGAAGTGGAACCAGATTATATCCGTTAACGAAAGCAACATCAAAACAATTAATGCCTATCTATGATAAACCAATGATTTACTATCCAATGTCGACATTGATGTTAGCAGGTATCAAGGAAATTCTAATTATTTCTACACCCGATGACACACCTCGTTTTGAAAGTTTATTTGGGGACGGGAAAGATCTTGGGATTCATATTGAATATGCTGTACAAGAAAGCCCAGACGGATTAGCGCAAGCATTTATTATTGGCGAAGAGTTTATTGGTGATGATAGTGTGTGTCTTGTTTTAGGTGACAATATTTATTATGGCGGGGGACTGTCTAATATGTTACAACGTGCTGCCGCAAAAGAAAGCGGAGCAACCGTTTTCGGGTACCACGTGAATGATCCAGAACGATTTGGTGTGGTTGAATTTGACAGCAATATGCAAGCTCTTTCTATTGAAGAAAAACCAGAAAAGCCAAAATCAAATTATGCGGTGACTGGATTGTATTTTTATGATAACGATGTGATCGAAATCGCAAAAAATATCAAACCATCTGATCGTGGCGAATTAGAAATTACGGATGTTAATAAAGTCTACTTAGAAAAAAATAAATTATCAGTTGAACTAATGGGTAGAGGCTTTGCTTGGTTAGATACTGGTACCCATGAATCGCTTTTAGAAGCATCGACTTTTATTGAGACGATTGAGAAGCGACAAAATTTAAAAGTAGCTTGTTTAGAAGAAATCGCTTATAGAATGAGCTATATCACAAAAAATCAGTTGATAGAATTAGCACAGCCATTAAAGAAAAATGGTTATGGACAATACTTATTAAGATTGGCAGAAACAGACTAGGAGCGAAGACAAAATGAAAGTAATCGACACAAAATTACAAGACGTTAAAATCATTGAAATGGATGTATTCGGTGATCACCGTGGCTTCTTTACGGAAAGCTATTCAAAAGAAAAATTTGCTGAGCAAGGCTTGAGTTTTGATTTTGTACAAGATAATCATTCTCTTTCAAGTGAAGCTGGCGTATTACGCGGTTTACATTTCCAAAAAGGGGAAGCCGCTCAAACGAAGTTAATTCGTGTTGTAACCGGGGCAGTATTAGACGTGATCGTAGATATCCGCAAAGGGAGTCCGACTTATGGTCAATGGGAAGGCTACATTTTATCAGAACACAACCATCGTCAATTACTGGTGCCTAAAGGATATGCACATGGTTTTGTAACATTGACACCGAATGTTAATTTTATGTATAAATGTGACAATTACTATAATGCAGCTGCAGATGGCGGGATTGCCTTTGATGATCCTGATTTGTTGATTGATTGGCCGATCGATATCCAAAAAGCAATTACGTCTGAAAAAGATAAAAATCACCCGACATTGAAAGAATTTGAAGCAGAGAATTCTTTTATTTATGGTGAAATCTAAAAAAATCTAGGAGAGATCTTGAAGATGAAAAACATCATTGTTACTGGTGGAGCTGGATTTATCGGCTCAAACTTTGTTCATTATGTAGTAAACAACCATCCAGAAGTTCATGTGACGGTATTAGATAAATTAACTTACGCAGGAAATAAAAAAAATCTTGAAGGATTACCTGCCGATCGTGTTGAATTAGTTGTAGGTGACATTGCTGATGCTGAGTTAGTTGATCGATTAGTGAAGAAGACAGATGCGGTTGTTCATTATGCGGCAGAATCACATAACGACAACTCATTGAATGATCCATTTCCCTTTGTACAAACGAATATCATTGGAACCTATACGCTAATCGAAGCGTGCCGTAAAAATGATGTGCGCTACCATCATGTTTCGACTGATGAAGTTTATGGTGATTTACCATTAAGAGAAGATTTACCAGGACATGGCGAAGGCGCAGGTGAAAAATTTACTGCTGAAACGCCTTATAATCCATCAAGTCCTTACTCTTCAACAAAAGCAGGCTCGGATTTATTAGTTAAAGCTTGGGGACGTTCATTTGGCCTACAAGCAACAATTTCTAACTGTTCTAACAATTATGGACCATACCAACATATTGAAAAATTCATTCCACGTCAAATTACCAATATTTTGAGCGGAATCACACCTAAATTATATGGTGCTGGTAAAAATGTTAGAGACTGGATTCATACAAATGATCATTCATCTGCTGTTTGGACGATTCTGACAAAAGGAAAAATCGGTGAAACTTACTTGATTGGTGCCGATGGAGAAGAAGATAATAAAGCAGTAATGGAATTGATTTTAGAGCTGATGAGTCAACCAAAAGATGCGTACGAACATGTAAACGATCGTCCAGGACACGATTTACGCTATGCAATAGATTCTTCAAAATTACGGGAAGAATTAGGCTGGACTCCTGAATTTACTAATTTCCGTGATGGCTTAGCGGATACGATCGAGTGGTATACAGAGAATTCAGACTGGTGGAAAGCAGATAAAGAAGCTGTCGAAGCCAACTATGCGAAGAACGGTCAATAATCGCTATCCTATTTCGAGAATATCTTACATCTGATTTAACCGAGTGTGATTAAATAGTGACTTGTTGAGCGTGGAACAAAACTAAAAAATGGTTTTGCTTCACGCTCTAAATACGAATTGATAACAGGCTGAAAGAATAAAGTTCTTGCTGTTTGCTTATCAAAGGAGGAAATAAAATGATACTTATAACTGGCGGTAATGGACAATTAGGAACGGAACTACGACATTTATTAGATGAACAGGGAACAAAATACGTTTCCACTGATTCAAAAGAACTAGATATTACAAATGCAGAAAAAACAATGGCTTATATTACGACGTTAAAACCGACAGTAATCTACCATTGTGCGGCGTACACTGCTGTGGATAAGGCAGAAGATGAAGGAAAAGAATTAGACGAGAAAATCAACGTAGAGGGTACGCGCAACGTAGCACTTGCAGCAAAAGCAGTAGATGCAACGTTAGTGTATATTAGTACAGATTATGTTTTTGATGGTACGAAAAAAGATGAGATGTATAAAACAGATGATCAAACGAATCCACAAAATGAATATGGTCGCACTAAACTATTAGGTGAGCAAATTGTTCAGGAAATTATGGGAAAATATTATATTATCCGTACTTCTTGGGTATTTGGTCAATATGGGCATAACTTTGTCTTTACAATGCAAAAACTAGCTGAAACACGCGATCAATTAACGGTTGTCGATGATCAATTTGGTCGACCGACTTGGACTAGAACCTTAGCTGAATTTATGGTGTTTGTTATAAAAGAAAAAGTTTCTTATGGTATTTATCATCTATCCAATGATAATAGCTGTAATTGGTATGAGTTTGCAAGAGAAATTTTAAAAGATACTGAGGTTGAAATTTTACCAGTGGATTCAAGTAAGTTCCCTCAAAAAGCAATTCGACCTAAATATTCTGTGATGGATCTTAGTAAGACAAAAGCGCTAGGTTTTGATATTCCTACTTGGGAAAAAGCGTTGGAAATGATGTTGGCTTCAATTTCAAACTAAGTTATAGATTAGAAATAAAAAGACGTTAGGAATTTTATTTCTATTAATTGATGGGAAATTTGCAGAAAGGTGTGAAGTAAAATGGGAGCTACTTCTGCAGGTAAACAAAAACATAGTTACTATAAGTTGGCGATTTTATTATGTAGCTGTATGGTTTTTGTTCTTTTACTTGAGTTGTTGGTATTTAATTTTTCTTACTTTAGATACGGTAGTGTTGATGAACGCGTGTCGAATGTAACGCTTGAAAATATTGAGCAAACTGGGGATAATACCTATAAGTTGATTAACAAAACAGCGCCAGGAAAGATAACCGTTCCTAGCACTAAAAGTGGGGCGACTAAACTATCGTTTATCTTATCTATTGCTCAAGGTCCGGAAGCTAAGGTAAAGATTTCAAGTCCGGGAATAGATTATGGTGAACGAAAGATTCAAGATTCGTTAGAAGTAATCAAAGTCGCTGATAAGAAAAAACCGCTTACGTTAACAGTTCTCAATGCTGAGGACAGAGAGTTTCAGCTAGCCGATATGAAAAGAACGAATAAGTTTCATTTTAATTGGATTCGTTTTATTGTTTTTCTATCGTTATCTAGTTTTGTTGTTCTAATTATTTCTGGGATTTTTAAAGGGCGCTATGAGTATTTTGCGATTTTTGCCATTATTTTATTTGGCTCTCTATTATCTATACTTATGCCAGTTGGACAGACAATGGACGAGCGAGCTCATATTCTAAAAAGTATCTCAGTAGCTGAGGGAAATCTGTTCTTCAAAAATGGGGATAAGTTACAATTACCTGCAGGCTTTGAATCAATGTATATAGAAGAGCCGTATACAGCTTACGAAGAATTTCGAGATATGTATAATAAAAATAGTAGCAAAGAAAATTCTATTCCAGTTGAAGAAAAGAAAGAAACTTCTGCAGTTACTTATCCATTTTTATCTTATATCTTTAGTGGGATAGGTATCAAAACCGCAAGGCTCCTTCAACTACCTGTAGTATTTTACGTATGGTTTGCTAGAATTTTTAATGTATTAGCCTACGCTTTATTAGCATTTTTTGCTATCAAAATAATGCCATATGGTAAACGATTATTAGCATTTTTTGCTGTTCAGCCGGTTATGTTATATCTTGCAGCATCTATAGGTGTAGATGCCTTGTTAGTTGGTGTTGTTATAGTAGGATTTGCACAAATTATGCGCATACGGTATGAGAAGTCCCATATAAAACTGTCGGAGTTTATGATAATTGCAGTTTGTTTTAGTATGGCGATCATTATCAAAGTCGTCTACGCACCTGTGCTGGTTTTATTTTTCTTATTAGGGAGACAGAACTTTAAAAGTAAGAAGGCACAGTGGGTGTTATATAGCGTGCTCTCTATAGTATTATTTATAGTTGCTCTTTCAGTTTATAAATATTCAGCAGATATGGGAATCAATCAATGGAAATTACCTAATGTTGATTCTAATAAACAAATGCTAGCAATCATAAAAAATCCAATTAGTTATCTTAAAATGTTAGTTGTTTTTTTCTCAACTAACAGCGTTGAATATTTAACGTCAACATTTGGTTTAATGGGCTATGTGTTAGTCATTAATCCATTGATTACTCTTTTAAATATTTGTGTAGTGGTATTTTTATGTTTGTTTGATTATCAAAAGGTTCAAACAAAAGAAGCTGTCTATTTCAATATAAAAGAAAAGATGTTAGTTGGATTTTCTGTAGTAAGTATGCTTATTCTAAGTGCTACCGCACTATATATCACATTTACACCAGTTGGGGCAGATAGAGTCGATGGCTATCAAGCGAGGTATCTAACACCAATGGTAATTTTAGCGATGTATAGTTTGACGTCAAGGAAATTAGAATCTAAATATAGTGAAAAAACAATGGATCGTGTAGTCTATTTTGGGGCTTCATTCTTACTTATATTTATTTTTATACAAATTTTAACGAAATACTATTCTTAATACTTAGTAAATGGTGAAAGGGGGAGTTTTTTTGCGCGTTCTTTTAATTATTCCGGCATACAATGAAGAAGAGAATATTTTAAGTACAATTAAATCTATTGAAGAGTTTAAGAAAAACAATAGCCAAAATTATTCTTATACGATTGATTATGTTGTGATCAACGATGGCTCGACAGATAAAACACAAGCAATTTTAGATGACAATCAAATTAACTCAGTTCATCTAGTTATGAACTTAGGAATCGGCGGGGCTGTTCAAACTGGATACAGATATGCAAAGGAAAATGACTACGATATTGCAGTTCAATTTGATGGTGATGGGCAGCATGATATCAATAGTTTAGATTGTGTTGTAAAGCCGATTTTGAAAAAAGAAGCTGATTTTGTGATTGGTTCAAGGTTTTTACCAGACGAAAAAGCCGATTTTCAAACGACGTTTATGCGACGTGTTGGAATCAAGATTCTTTCTTTTTTAATTTATTTATCTTCTAGGAAAAAAATCTATGATGTGACTTCTGGATATAGAGCTTGTAATAAAGAAATCATTGCTTATTTTTCAAAAAAATATCCGACAAGCTATCCTGAACCAGAATCAACGGTTCATTTATTGAAAAAGAAATTTAGCATTAAAGAAGTTGCTGTTAATATGATGGAGCGCTCTGGTGGTCAATCTTCAATTCGTTCATTTACTTCGGTGAAATACATGGTTGAAGTAAGTATTGCCATCATTGTTTCAGGTTTTATGAGGGAGGGAGATTAATGAGTTCGATACTAAGAATTGAAATGCTGATTTTCTCGTTGTTCTTTTTTGTGTATATCATCCGATCAATCAACAAGAATATTTTTCTGTTGAAAAATGCGATTAGATGGTTGTTTATCTCTGCCGGATTAGTCGTTTTTGCTGTTTTCCCTGGATTACCAGAATGGCTAGCTACCCAGCTAGGCTTTGAGACAACCTCTAATTTCTTGCTATTTGCAGCAATTTTAGTGCTGTTGTTTATTGAAATCAAAAATTCTGCTTTGTTATCAAAGCAACAAAACCAAATAAAATTGTTAATTCAAGAACTTTCAATATTAAAAGCGAAAAAGGAGAAAAAATAATGTTCTTATTCTTAATATATGTCGTTTTATCAACCTCAGGCTTGATCCTAGTTAAATTAGGTTCGCAAGCAAATACGATTCAAATCACGAATGCTGTTTTTTCTTTTTCAATGTCTTTTACAACGATTATCGGGTTTGTATGTTATATGCTTAGTTTTGTTTTATGGATGGTCATCATTAGCAAATCAGAAGTATCTTATATCGTTCCAATGGGCGTTGCTTTTACGAATATTGCTGTTTTAGTAGGATCAAAGTTAATTTTACAAGAACAAGTTTCACTTGGAACAGTGATTGGTACAGGGGTCATTATTTTAGGGATCGTTATTATCCAGTTAGCAAAATAATTCCTTGTAAAATCGGCATTTACTCCTTAAATCTTAAGAAAATACTTACATAACTTGAAAAAAGAGCGTATATTCTTTAAACTAGTAATGTTATGCAGCTTATTTTTAGTAGAAATAAAAATGCAATGGAAATAGGAAAGGAACAGAATCAATGATACGAGAAACACTATCTATTTTTAAAAATATTTTTGAAAATAGAAAACTGTTATTACAGTTTTCATTTAACGATTTTAAATCAAAATATGCAGGGTCTGCACTAGGGATCGTTTGGGCTTTCATAACACCGTTAGTGACGGTATTGACTTACTGGTTTGTTTTTTCGCAAATACGACAACAAGGGGCTAACGAAGAATATCCTTTTATCGTATATCTCGTGACAGGGTTGATTCCATGGTTCTTTTTCTCAGACTCATTGTTATCAGCAACAAACGTTTTTAGAGAGTATAGCTATCTTGTAAAAAAAGTAGTGTTTAATGTGCAGATTTTGCCAACATCAAAGATTCTTTCAAACTTATATACACATTTATTTTTTATTATGATTGGTTTTGGTATTACCTCGCTAAGTGGTATTTACCCCACATTACAAAGTTTACAGTTGATTTATTATCTGTTCTGTCTGATTATTTTCTTGACAGGTGTGACCTGGCTTACTTCATCTACACAGCCATTTTTGCCAGATATCATGCAATTCATCAATGTAGCAATGCAAACGATCATGTGGACTCTGCCCATTTTATGGCAGCCTTCAGGTTGGATCGAAAAAGTATTGAAATTGAACCCACTGTATTACATTATTCAAGGCTATCGTGATTCATTTACTGGTGGCGCTTGGTTCTGGGAACATTGGCAGTATGGCTTATATTTCTGGGGTTTTACAATTGTTCTTTTATTAATTGGTTCAACTGTATTTAGACGTTTGAAACCACATTTTTCTGATGTACTATAACATAGCACTGAAATAAAATTAATTGTGGATTGATAAGCACAAGGAGAGTAAACAATGTCAGATTATGCAATCGATATACAGAATATAACAAAAACATATAATATGTACAAAAAACCTTCTGATCGTTTTAAAGAAGCGCTGAATCCAATGAAAAAAACGTATCATGATCTTTTTTATGCCTTAAAAGATGTCACAATGCAAATTGAAAAAGGAGAAATGATCGGCTTTGTTGGAGAAAATGGTTCTGGTAAATCAACGATCCTTAAAATCATTACGGGTGTTTTGACTCCAACTTCAGGTTCAATGACAATAGACGGAAAAATTTCTGCATTATTAGAGTTAGGCTCGGGTTTTAATCCAGAATACTCTGGTTATGAAAACATTTTTCTAAACGGAATGGTTCTTGGTTTTTCCAGAGAAGAAATGGAAGAGCGCGTAGACGAAGTCATCAAGTTTGCTGATATTGGTGATCATTTATATCAACCTGTAAAAACATATTCTAGTGGGATGTTTGTTCGCTTGGCTTTTGCAGTAGCAATCAATGTCGATCCTGATATTTTGATTGTTGACGAGGCTTTAGCAGTTGGCGATTTAGAATTCCAACTGAAATGTATGGAGAAATTTACTGAAATCAAAAATTCTGGTAAGACGATTCTTTTTGTTTCCCATGATGTTAACTCTGTTCGTCGTTTTTGTGACCGGACATTCTGGTTGAAAAATGGCGAAGTCGTAGAGTATGGTGATACGATGGATGTTACCACAAATTACGAAAACTTTTTAAAGAAAAAATCGATCAAAACAGTTGATCGTGAAAAAACAATTCAAAATGAAGAAACTGTCCCTGATATTATTGAGGTCGATAAAGCGACATTATTAAATTATGCACTGGAACCATTAGAGATCGTTACACAAGATGAAAAGGTCATTGTTAAATTGGAGTACACGGTTAAGAACGATACAATAAAATCACCTGTTTGTGGGGTTGCGATCAGAACAGTTGATAATAATTATGTGTGCGGACTAAACACATTGCTAGATAGTGTTAAAATCCCTTGGAAAAAAGGTAAAAATGTCTTTTACTTGGAATATGGGAAAATGTCTCTATTAACAGGGGAATATTACTTTGATATTGCATTCTTTGAAGAACACGCCACAGTACCGTTGGTCTATAAAACGAAATACCTGAACATGTTTATCAGTGGGCGCTATGCAGGAGAAGGCATTGTCATTTTAGATCATGAATGGAAGGACACTGTTGAAGATGAAATATGATTTTAAAATGGAAGTTGATAAGGGTACCAGTGTTGGTAAAATCGTTGCCCAAATTAAAGAGAATAGCCGAGTATTAGAATTTGGACCTGGAAATGGTCGGATGACAAAATATTTGATGGAAGAAAAAAATTGCTATGTAGCAATCGTTGAGCTAGATAAAGAGTTATATGAACACGTTAGCGAGTTTTCTAATGACGGATTCTATGGAAATATCGATGAAGAAGCTTGGACGAAACATTTTGAAGGTCAAACTTTTGATTATATTATTTTTGCGGATGTGTTAGAGCATTTGATGAATCCAAAGAATGCATTGATGAAAGTCAAACCTTTCTTAAGTGCAGAAGGTCAAATCTTGATCACTTTCCCGAATATTGCTCATAATTCTGTTTTGATCGATCTTTTCAATAATAAGTTGGATTGGCGCGAAACAGGGTTGCTAGATGCAACACACAAATCCTTCTTTGTTCAAAGCGGTTTTGAAAAACTTTTTGAAGAAATTGGTCTATTTATTGCTAAAGAAGATTTTACGATCAACGAAGTTGGGTATAATGAACTGGAATCTAACTATGAAGACTTGCCGGTGGAAGTTCGTGCTGCATTCAAAGCACGCCCATTTGGGGAAGTCTATCAGTATTTTTACGCACTTTCTGCTGAAGTTGTAGAAAATCCAATTCGTACAATACCTGAAAACTCAAGTTTCAGAAAAAATATTCATTTCTTATATGATTGTGGCGAGGAAGACCAAAAAGAATTCGATGTTCAGTTGAATAATGTGTCGGGTGAAAATAAAACATTTACGATCGATATACCTGAAAACATTAAATTATTGAAAATTTTTCCAAGTTTAACAGGTGTAGTAGTCAATGTAGATTTGACCGTTGATGGAGAGACCATTCAACCCAGTGCAACAAATGCCGTTTACAATAAAGAGGCACGGTATTTCTTTTCCGATGATCAAGTGCCTGTTATGGAAATAAACGACCAAAAGATTGCTGGTAAAACGATAACAATCACAGTTGATTACAAGTACGAAGGCAATTTTTCGGACACGATTCATGGGTTGATCGATTATGCAATTGCACAGCAAGCAGAGATTGAGCAGTCAAAAAATACGGAATTAATGGTGAGCGAAAAGCAAATGACAAACTATAAAAAAGTAACAATCAGTAAATTTGATTCACTTGTTTCACTTAATATTGATGACATCGTTCGTCATGTTGAAGAGAAAAAGACTGTAATTCGTGGCTGGGCGTATTCTAAAGAAGATAAGTTACCAATCAACTTTAAAGTGTCAGCTGAATTAACTGTTGAGTATTCTGTAACAAGAGAATACCGTCGAGATGTTATTGATATGTTTGAGCTAAAGGGGGATCAAGAATATGGTTTTGTGATTGAAGTCTTAGATTCAGAAGATCAACCAAACTATATCTTGAATATTTCTGCAAATAATGGACGAAAATTGCAATACCGTTTAGAAAAACCAAATATGATTCAACCAGGCAATAAAATTCAACGAGCAATGCGTTCTGTTCAGACAAGAGGACTTATTGGTTCAATGAAATGGTACTTCAAACGTCAAGAACAACAGGAAACGCCAGTTGATCCATCAGCAATTTTAGAAGAAATCAAAACATTTACTTTCCAACCTAAAATTTCTGTAGCTGTTCCAGTTTACAATGTCGAAGAAAAATGGTTAGATGCTTGTGTCTCTTCACTTCAAAATCAGTACTATGAAAACTGGGAGTTATGTTTAGCGGATGATGCGTCACCAAGCGCCTACATCAAACCAATGCTAAAAAAATATGCAGATGCAGATGATCGGATCAAAGTCATTTACCGCGAAGAAAATGGACATATTTCAGAAGCGACAAATTCAGCTTTAACGATCGCAACTGGTGATTATATCGGTTTTATGGATAACGATGATGAATTAGCGCCGCAAGCGTTATATGAAGTTGTCAAAGCGTTGAATGAAGATCAAACAATCGATTTTATTTATACGGATGAAGACAAAGTCACTGAGAGTGGTAAACGATTCAACGCATTTTATAAATCAAAATGGAATTCCGAATTGATCTTAAATCACAATTACATTACTCATTTTGTAGTAGTGAAGCGTTCATTACTAGAAAAAACGGGTGGGTTAAAGACTGAATTTAACGGTGCTCAAGACTATGATTTTGTTTTACGTGCGACCGAAAATGCAGAAAATATTGCTCATATCCCAGGTATGATGTATCATTGGCGCGCGATTGAATCTTCAACAGCTTTGAATCCTGAAAGTAAAGGATATGCTTATGTTGCTGGACAACGTGCAGTACAAGCAGCAATGGATCGTCGTAATATTAAAGCAACGGTTGAAATAGCGGAGTTTTATGGTTCATATAAAATCAATTATATCTACGAAACAACACCTAAAGTATCTATCGTGATTACGAATGACACTGCTGATATCAATGATTATTTGAAGAAATTGTTAGAAAAAACCATTTATGAGAATTACGATATTGTGTTACCAAAGCAAATGAAAGAAAATGTTCATTCAACTAGTAATAAACTTGTTTATAGTGACGGACAAACAAGGGATGAATTAGTTCAAGCAAGTACAGGCGAATATACGATTCTTTTAGATGCGGGGCTAGTACCAACGAAAAGCAATTGGCTGGTTGAGATGATGAACATGATCCAACAACCAACAGCAGGAATTGTCACAGGTCGAATTGTTGATTCTCGTTATCGTATTGAAAATATCGGCATGTCTATTGACGTAGAGAAAAAACGATTAGTTTATCCAGAACAAGGTACGCCAGGTAAGAGCTTAGGGTATTATTACCGTATTGTGTTACCAAGAAACGTTCAGGCAGTCTCTGAAAGCTGTATGATCTTCAGAAAAGCTGATTACCTTGCTGTTTCTGGTATCAATGAAGAATTAGGCCAAGACTTTATGGGTGCGGACTTATCCTTGAAAGTTGCGAAACAACTAGATAAAAAAATTGTTTATTGTTCTTATGCGATCTTTAAAGCAGAAGAAAAAAAACAGACGAATGATAAAAAAGGTAATTTTAAATCATTGACTGATAAATGGTCGGAACAAGATTTAATAGATGTTTATAAAAATCCAAGACATCAATAAGATCAGACCTTTCATTATAAAAAACACCATTATTCATGTAACTTTAGTTGCATTGAGATAATGGTCATTGGACCTCTAAATATAAGGAGCGCAAAACATGAGCGATGAGATAAAAATCATTATTGATAGCATCTATCGGGAGAAACAATCCAATAACTTAACGATAACTGGCTGGGCTTTGAATACAAATTCAAAGTCCGCACCAGTTATTTCAATCAACAATCAAGAACAAGTCACATTTTATGATATCAAACGAGTTTTAAGAGAAGATGTTAATCAGATCTATGAGGTAGATACTACAGTTTTAGCTGGATTTGAAATAAAGCTAGAAGGGATCCAAAAGAAAACGAAATTGGAAGTGCTTTTTACTTCAGAGTCCGGCCAAGCAAGTAAATCAGAATGGATCGATTTAGCGAAAAAACATCCTCTGATTCCTGGTACTGAAGATAAGCTAGCAAGATTGATGATTAAAGTACATAAAGGTGTCAGCTACTTAAAAAGAAATGGGCTCAAAAGCACGATTCAACGTGTAAAGATCGAAAAAATCAGAAATCAGTCTTCTTATCCAAGTTGGTTAGAAAGAACAGAGCACTTTGATTTTGATCAAATAAAATCAAAAATCAATGCATTTCAATATCAACCTAAAATTTCGATTGCAATGCCTGTTTATAATGTTGAGGAAAAATGGTTACGTCGCTGTATTGATTCTATTTTGATTCAAGATTATCAAAACTGGGAACTATGTATGGCTGATGATGCTTCTACGGATCCTAAAGTAAAAGAACTTTTGACTGAGTATAGTCAATTGGATGAACGGATCAAAGTTGTTTTTAGACCGTCTAATGGACATATCAGCGAAGCAACAAACTCTGCCTTAGCATTAGCGACAGGAGAATTTGTGGCGTTACTAGATAATGATGATGAGCTGCCAAGAATTGCTTTTTATGAAGTGGTCAAGGCTTTAAACCAAAATGCTGAATTGGATTTGATTTATAGTGATGAAGATAAGATCGATATGGAGGGAAACCGTTCTGATCCTGCCTTTAAGCCAGATTGGTCACCAGATTTACTATTAGGAACGAACTATATTTCTCATCTTGGCGTATATCGAACAACGATTCTTAATGAAATCGGCGGTTTTAGAAAGGGCTATGAGGGTTCTCAAGATTATGATCTAGTTCTTCGTTTTACTGAAAAGACAACAAGCGAACGGATCAAACACATTCCGAAAGTTTTATATCACTGGCGGATGTTGCCGACATCAACAGCAGTTGATCAATCGTCAAAAGGATATGCATTTGAAGCGGGATTAAGAGCGGTTCAAGATGCTTTAGTCCGTCGTGGGATCAAAGGTCATGCAACTCATGGGCGAGCGAACGGCTTATATGATGTTTATTACGATATTGAATCAGAAGAATTGGTTTCGATCATTATTCCGACTAAAAATGGCTATAAAGATGTTAAACGTTGTGTGACTTCGATTATTGAAAAAACAACGTATAAGAATTATGAAATCATTATTGCTGATAATGGCAGTACGGATGAAAAAATGAAAGAACTCTATGATTCATTTAAACAACAACTTAACGAGCGGTTTCAAGTAGTTGTGATCGATATTCCATTTAACTTTTCTAAAATCAATAATATTGCTACTAAAAAAGCAAAAGGAACCTATCTGTTGTTCTTAAATAATGATACTGAAGTAATCAATGGTGATTGGCTAAAATTAATGGTTTCATTTGGTCAGCAAGAACGAATTGGTTGTGTGGGAGCAAAATTATTGTATCCAAACAATACAATTCAACATGCAGGTGTGATTTTAGGCTTAGGCGGTATTGCCGGACATGGACATTATGGTTATCCCCATGGAGACTTAGGGTATTTTGGTAAATTAGCTTTGAAT
This sequence comes from Enterococcus sp. 12C11_DIV0727, assembly GCF_002148425.2. Classification (NCBI taxonomy): domain Bacteria; kingdom Bacillati; phylum Bacillota; class Bacilli; order Lactobacillales; family Enterococcaceae; genus Enterococcus; species Candidatus Enterococcus lemimoniae. The sequence continues at coordinate 3,186,483 of NZ_CP147248.1, forward strand.
GTTGATTATCTAGCAGTGACAGCTGCATGTCTATTGATGAAAAAACAAGATTTTGAGGCAGTTTCGGGTTTTGATGAAGACTTTACCGTGGCCTTTAATGATGTCGATCTTTGTCTAAAAGTTAAAGCATTGGGACGCGATAACGTCTGGCTTCATGAAGCCGAACTTTATCATTTTGAATCTCAAACAAGAGGGTATGATGATAAAGGCAAAAAGAAAAAACGGTTTGAAAAAGAAAAAGTGATGATGGAAAACAAATGGGCTACTTTGATTGAAGATGATCCGTTTTATAATCCTAATTTGACGAGAGAAATACCTAATTTTTCATATAGAGACTAGCAAAAACTAGCTTGTCTTTTGTGATGTTTTGAATGGAGTATGTTATGGAGAGTCGTATAATAAATCAAACAAATACTACGCAAAAAAAACTAGCTTTGTTTATAGATCAGATAATTCGAGCTCGATTTTGGATTGCAATAGCTGTTTTTATTTTTATGCTTGTTTTTAAATTACATGGAAGCTCATTAAATATGTGGGATACTTATGTTTCAGATAAAACAGGTGATAATAGTGGATTGATTGCTGGAAAACCAAGAGCTGTTAGATCTGATGAATGGCTCGTTCAGACGCCGTTTAGTTTATCTCAGACACAAACAGGCTTGAAACAGCATAATGAAGTGATTACGATCGATGGGCAAGATATGATCGTTGGCTATAATTCTGCAGCAATTGATGTAGCGACGATTGCTAAACCTTTTTCGTGGGGGTATGTCCTACTAGGAAAAGAATATGGGCTTTCTTGGGTATGGGGGATTAAATTAATTGGAATGATCCTATTTTCATTTGAAATCGGATTGATTTTGACTAAGAGAAATAAGTATTTAGCTTTACTCGCAAGTCTTTGGATTCCTTTTTCTTCAGCAATTCAATGGTGGTTTGTCTCGCCAGTCGGGGATTTGATCTTTTTTACATTAGGATTTTTAGTAGGTATATATAATTATTTTTATTATCATAAAAGTAAGGGAAGGCGGTTGTTCTTCTCACTACTTGCTACAATCTCTATTTCGGGGTTTGTGCTTGTTTTATATCCAGCTTTGCAAGTTCCGTTGGGATATCTTATTTTGATTCTTTTAATTGGGTTCTTTTTTGAGTTTTATAAAAAAGTTAAATTGGATAAGTTTGATGCTTTATTCATTGGTGGAGCTATTACGGCAACATGTCTAATTATTGGCATTTCAATCTACTCATCATGGGAATCGTTGCTTTTAGTGATGAATACAGTTTATCCCGGGAAAAGAGTGAGTGTTGGCGGCGATTTTCCTAGGAAAGATATTTTGTTATTTTTAACCAATTGGAAAATGCCATTTATGGATGTTACTTATACAAATAGTTCAGAATTAAGTAGTTTTTATCATTTATTTTTTGTTTTTTTACCAATGGCGCCGATTATTTTCTTTAAGAAAATAAGAGAAAATCTTTATGGTTTTTTACTTTTTTTCTATTGTGTATTTAGTTTATTATGGATGAGTTTTAGTTTTCCTTCGATCCTTGCTAAAATTACGTTATGGTCCTATGTTCCTTCTGTACGGGTGATTGTCTCTTTTGGATTTGCTTCGGTATTATTGAGTTTATGGTTTATACAATACCTTTGGGAAAAAGAGTCATTTAAATCTTTACTAATAGGAAGTGTACTATTTTTCAATTTAGCATTGTATTTCTTTGCACTTTATACAGGTAATTTACGCTTATACATCAGTAAGTGGGCAATCATAGTTATTTTACTTTTAGCCGCTTTTTTAATTATTGCACTCTTTAAAAAATGGAAAGTAAGTTTCTGTTTTGTTTTGGCAGGGATAGTATTGATAACAGGGACTCCTGTTAATCCATTAGCACAAGGTGTAGCGCCTGTTTATGAAAAGAAAATTGCGCATGAAATTCAACAAATTGAGAAAAAAGATCCAGGTCAATTATGGGCAGGTGAACGTTTGATGTATGGGTATCTTCCTATGTTAGGTGTTCATACATTTAATGGTATTGCTTTTACGCCTAATTTAGATTCTTGGAAAATCTTAGATCCTGATAAAAAGAATGAGGATGTTTATAACCGATATGCCCATATCAACGTTGAAATCACTAATAATGAGCCAACGTTACAATTACTACAGTCAGATGCAATTGTTGCAAGATTGAATCCACAGGTAATCAAAGAATATGGCATAAAATATTTGATTACCTATAAAGAAATACAAGATCTTTCAACCTCGGATGTAAGATTTGTTCAGCTGTATGGACCGGACAAGGATGGCGCGTTTATTTATAAAGCACGCTATTAAGAAGTAGAACTAAATAGGAAGAGGCTAGAAAATGGACAAACGATTAAATAGGGTAAGCAACATGATATTATTAGCAACGATTGCGGGTTCATACTTAATGTGGGTAGTTGGAATCGATACAACATTAACATCGTTTATGTATAGTAATAGCTTGTACCTCCTAATAGTTGCAATTGGGCTGATCTTATTTTTAAATATAAAAAAAATGGAAAAGAACGACTGGGTTACTATTGGGTTTGCAGTTGGCATTTTTGTCTTTTACACGCTAACTTCTTCTATCAGGCATAGTAATCGATTTATCAATGCGGGGCTTCCTATGATTATACTGCTGGTTCTTTGTTTTAAACTTTGTACATTTGATAAACTAGATAAAAAAATTCTACTAGGTATCACTGGTATTTCTCTAACATCGATATTGTTTAGATTATTGGTAGAATTGCCTAAATTGGTTCCTCTAAATATGATCGGAAAAACTAACAATAAAATCGAAGCCATTTGGATCAATACGAATACTATCGGAGCTGCTATTTTGTTTTCTGTACTTATGGTAACGGTATTGATTAAAGCAACTACGACTGGGTACTATAAATTGCTTGTTGTACCAATTTATAGTGCTGGACTGATTGGCATTTGGGCTGTTGAGTCAAAAACATCACTGATGGTGTTGATCTTGTTTATTTTGATTGATAACTTAATCCCGAAAACGTTTCTTCAGAAAAATAAATGGTGGGTTATGCTATTTTCAGGAATGTTTTTACTTGCCCCTGTAATTTTTTACTACTGTGCTCAATCAGAATCGCTAAATCTATTTACGGGTAGAGAACGGATTTGGAATGAATTTTTTACTAAATGGTTTTCTGATAAACAACATATGTGGATTGGGATGGAGCCGTTTACGGCGTCTTGGAAAGCATTAGGAACGCATAATAGCTTTTTAAATATGTTAGCTAATTATGGTATTATAGGCTACGTGCTTATTGTTGGCTTCTTCTCTTATGAATTGGTTCGACTGATGTTGTCTAAAAAAGTATACTCAAAACTACAAGTAAGTTTATTGCTAGCATTTCTAATTATATGGGTTCATTCATTTATGGAAGACATTATGACAGCATACCATTGGATGCCAGTAGTCTATAGTTTTATAGGAATCGCTTTACAAGACTCTAATGACTCATTACAACTAGAAAAAAAATAAATTTAAAGATGAAATAGACAGTTTTCCATTCTTTTCAATTGAAGAGAATGGAACTTGTTTTGTAGTGAGAGTTTTTTTTTGCTGGTTAATATGGTAATATGATTGTTGAAACTTGCGTATTCGAGTTTAATATTGTTGATTTACTGGGTTTAATGTAGATCTTTTTTTTTAGGAAGGAAGAATAGAATGTCATCAAAGAATGAATGGAATAATGCAAAACGAATTGCGATTATTATTGTGGATGTTTTGGTCTTCAATTTTTCAGTATTAGTTGGATTTTGGATTAAATTTGGATTTAATATTCCTTCATATAATTTCGTCTCATATGAAAAGTCTGCTATTTACATTTCGCTATTTTTTATTTTTTTGAATTTGTTATTAGGTGCATACGTTTTTTATAATCGTACAATCAATGACATTATCTTCGTAACAGTTATTGGGCAGTTTTTAACAATTCTATTTATAATGACCATAACATTTGCTGGTCGTTGGTTTACTTTTCCCAGATCAGTATTAGTTTATACATTTATTGTAAGTATTTTATTGCTGAGTCTTTGGAGGATTCTAGTCTACTTTTTATATTTGAAAGTTAGTTCGATAAAGAAAGTAGTTATACTAGGTACAGAAGAAAGTGTTGTCTCTGCTGCTCAAAATTTTGTTAGTCATAAGAATAAAAAACATCAAGTTACGACTGTGATTATTGATCATTACTATGAAAATTTAACGAAGTTACTAGATCAAATAGATATTGTTTATATTTCGAGTCACATTGATGAAAACGAAAAATTTGAAATTTACAAACTAGTAACGAAGGCAGAAAAAAAACTATTTTTAAATACTAGCTTTGAAAACTTGATTATGTTGAAACCTAATATGATGAATTTTGAAGATGAAAGTATTATTGAAGTTTCTGACTTCCGAATTAAAGGTGAGGATAATTTCATCAAACGTTTATTTGATATTATGTTATCTTTTGTTTTATTAGTGATTGCATCTCCTTTGATGTTGATAGCTGCGATTCTTGTGAAAGTAACATCCCGTGGACCTGTTATTTATAAACAAACTAGAATTACATTAAATCAAAAAGAATTCCCTATTTTAAAATTTAGAACAATGTCTGCAACAGCAGAAGCAAAATCAGGTCCAGTGTTGTCTACAAATAATGACAGTCGTGTCACTGCCGTTGGTAAATATTTAAGAGCATTAAGGATAGATGAATTGCCTCAGTTGATCAATGTGATTCGTGGGGATATGGCTATCGTTGGACCAAGACCGGAAAGACCTTTTTTCGTTGATCAATTTAATAGTGAAAATCCACAATACTATTTAAGACACAACGTTAGAGCAGGAATTACAGGATATGCTCAAGTGTATGGAAAATATGCTTCTGATTATAATAGTAAGTTGAATTTTGATTTATTATATATAAAAAACTACTCTTTGATGCTAGACCTAAAAATACTACTTCAAACAATCAAAATATTATTTGATAAGGTATCTTCTCAAGGGGTAGAAGAAGTTGAGCGCAGCAAAAAAGACTTTTCCTTTTTTAGTGAAAATAATATCGATGTATTTAAATGAAACGAGTGAAAAAAATGCAAACAATAGCTGTTAGTGTATTAATGTCGATTTATATAAAAGAGAAGCCAGAATACTTTATTCAAGCTATGGAAAGTACTATTGTACAGACTGCTCAACCAGAAGAAATCCTTTTAGTTAAGGATGGCCCATTAACGGATGAGTTGGATGGAATTATTCAGACTTATCAAGAGAAGTTGGGGAATCAATTAACGGTGATTTCCTTGGAAAAAAATCAGGGACTTGGAATTGCTTTGGCTATTGGTGTAGAAAAATGTAGAAATTCTTTGATTGCTCGAATGGATACAGATGATATTATGGTAAAAAAGCGATTGGAAATACAATATCAAGAGTTTTTGAAGAACAATGATTTAACTATCCTAGGTTCCAATATCATCGAATTCGAAGGAACTCCAGATAATGAACTTGCGAGAAAAAGTATGCCTGAAAGTGATGAGCAGGTTAGAAAATTTTCAACCAGAAGAAATCCATTTAACCATATGACTGTAATGTTCAAAAAACAAGCTGTGATCGAAGCAGGGAACTATCTACCATTACCTGGTTTTGAGGATTACTATTTATGGGTAAGGCTTTTGAAAAGAGGGAATCAAGGGCAAAACTTGCCTGAATATCTAGTTTATGCTAGAACTGGGTTAGATATGTACAATAGAAGGGGCGGCTTAAAATACCTTCTGCCAGGGATAGAGGCTAGAAGGAAAATTTATCAGGATGGGCTAGGAAGCTTGGGTGATTTTTTAACAGTTTCAGTATTTCACACGGTTATTTGTATCATGCCAAATAAATTACGTGGATTAATCTATAAGAGAATGCTTAGAAAGTAGCATTCTCTTATAGATTTTTTTAGTATCAAATTAATGATATAGTTGTATTACCTGTATCTTACTAATTATGTATACAACTTGAAAATTGACGTTAATTTAATACAGAGATATGATCTGTCAATCTGTTTAAAGTAGGTCTAGCTTTTCATATTAATGTATTGAAATAACACATGTGAGAAAAATTAACGATTATTGCAGAGCTGAATGTAGCAATTTATAGTGCAAAAGTGCTAAAAATGATGGTCAAGTTGCAAGTTTTCATATTTAAATTCTCATTAATTTTGTGTGAAAATGGGATCAGTTTCAGAAGTAGGCAACAGTATATATCAAAATAGAAGGAATTAACTTTTATATTCTCAAATCTAGAAAATAACAGAGCTACTTTACAGTTATATTAAGATAGTTGGCAAGTTATTGAAACTTACTAATAGATATGAGAGAATGAACAAGGTGTAATTTGTAAAAATTCAGGCGTATTGAGGAGCTTAGAGTTAAAGCATGAATGATATAGAAAATACAGAGCAGATTAAAAAGATTCAGCAAATCAATTTGGAAATGGCTAAATATTTTGTAGGATTTTGTGAAAAATATCAGTTACTTTGCTATTTCTGTGGCGGTGGCTGTATCGGAACAGTTAGAGATGCAGGATTCATACCGTGGGATGATGATTTAGATTTTTTTATGCCACGTAAAGATTATGAAAAGCTATATGATTTGTGGACAGAACATGCTGATATAGAAAAATATTCGATTTTGAGACCTTCAAAAGCGTTTATTGATCATAATTCATTTACAACGATTCGAGCGAATCATACGACGTTTATTAAACCTTATCAACAACATTTGGACATCCCACATGGGTTGCCTATTGATATCTTCCCCTTAGATGGTGCACCACATTCAGCAATTAAAAGAAAAGTCCAAAAAACTTGGGCACTTATTTATGCATTATTTTGCTCACAAGTTGTTCCAGAAAAACATGGGGGCATAATGGCATTAGGTAGTAAAGTATTGTTGAAGTTGATTCCTACCAAAAAAGGTCGTTTTATTATTTGGTCATTTGCCAAGAAACAAATGTCTAAGTATGATTTTGATACTTGTGACTATGTCACTGAACTTTGTGTTGGGCCTAGGTACATGGGAAATATATATAAGAAAAAAGATTTTGCTAGAGCTGAGTATCTCCCATTTGAAGATACATATATGCCTGTACCAGTAGGGTATGATAATTATCTAACTCAAGTCTTTGACAATTATATGGAATTGCCAGATGAAAAAGATCAAGTTTCTCATCATGAAGCAGTTTTGATCGATACTGAGCACACGTATAAAAATTATAAAGGAACACACTATTGCACGGAAAGTTTGAAGGAGGAAATATAAATGATTACAGCATTGATTATTGCCGGTGGAGTGGGCAAAAGAATGGGGCAAGATATTCCAAAACAATTCATTATTGTAGAAGATAAACCGATTATTATTTATACTTTGGAATCTTTTCAAAAACATCCGATGGTCGATAGAATTTTGGTTGTTTGTAAAAAGGGCTGGGAAGATACATTACTTGCTTATGCAAAAGAGTACCATATCGATAAATTAGCATGGATTATTGAAGGTGGTAATAGTGGTCAAGAGTCTATCAGGAATGGTGTCGATTTTCTTAAAGAACACTCAAAAGCAGAAGATACGGTCGTTATTCACGATGGGATTAGACCATTGGTGGATGAAATTGTTTTATCAGATGTTATTGTAAAATGCAAAGAGTATGGTAACGCAGTAACCTCATTGCCATATAATGAACAAATTTTTGTTAAAGAAACAGAAGGAACAACAAAACAATATATTAATAGAGAAACATTACGTAGAGTATCTACACCACAAGCATACCAATTTGATAAACTTGTTTGGGCTTACGAGAAGGCTTTTAGAGAAGAAATTGGTATTTCAGAGTCATCATATACAAATACTATGATGGTCGATCTTGGAGAAACTCTTTATTTTGCCGTGGGGTCTGATAAAAATATTAAATTAACTACACAAGATGACCTACAACTATTTAAGGGATATCTTCGAATGAAAGAGGAATAGGAGAAAAATATGTTTTCAAAAAATGCTTATTACCAAGCCGATATTGAAAAAATTGTTTCTGCAGGAATTGATTGGAAAAAGCTTCAAGGTAAATCTTTTTTAGTTATTGGTGCATCTGGGATGATAGGAACCTTTTTGATTGATTGTTTGATGAAACAAAACATCGAAGAGAATTCTAACATCTCGATTTTTGCTATGGGTAGAAATGGTCAAAAGTTAGAAGAACGGTACTTAGATTACAAAGAACATCAGAATTTTCATATTTACGTTGGCGATGTGACTGAGCCAATAGAGCTTAGCCGAACAATTGATTATATAATTCATGGAGCAAGTAATACACATCCAAAAGCTTATTCGAATGATCCTATCGGTACTATTATGACAAGTATTCAAGGAACTCAACAAGTTCTTGAATTTGCTAAAAATACCGAAGCTAGTAGAGTTCTATTTTTATCTACGGTTGAAATCTATGGCGAAAATAGAGGAGATATCGATGCGTTTACAGAAGAGTATTGTGGATATATCGACTCTAACACCTTGAGAGCCGGTTATCCAGAAGGAAAGCGTGCAAGTGAAGCATTGTGTCAAGCTTACATTAAACAATATAATATCGACATCGTTATTCCTCGGTTAAGTCGTATTTTTGGACCTACTATGTTGACTGGTGACTCAAAAGCGTCTTCTCAATTTATTATGAATGCAGTTAATCAAGAAGATATCGTCTTGAAAAGTGAAGGAAATCAATATTTTTCGTATTGTTATGTCGCTGATGCGGTACATGGAATGCTTTATCTATTATTGAATGGCCAAAAAGGAGAAGCTTATAATATTGCAAATCCTGCATTCAATCTGACATTGAAAGAACTCGCAACGAAGCTTGCTGATTTGTCAGGGACAAAACTGATTTTTGATCTTCCAGATCAAGAAGAAGCATTGGGGTATTCTAAAGCTACAAAAGCACTTTTAGATATTTCTAAAAGTGAGAATATAGGTTGGCATCCACTTTATGAATTAGAACAAGGGTTGGAACATACAATTAAAATTATAAGAAATGAGCGAGTATAGCATGTGTATGATTAGCATTATAGTGCCAGTGTATAATGTGGAAAAATACTTGCATAAATGTGTGGATTCCATATTAAGCCAAACGTTTTCTGATATTGAAGTTATTTTAGTCGATGATGGATCGACCGATAAAAGTGGTGAGATTTGTGATCAATATGTAGTAAAAGATCAACGAATTCGAGTTATTCACAAAAAAAATGGCGGTTTAAGTTCAGCTAGAAATATTGGATTAGATATAGCCGTTGGAAGATATATAGGATTTGTTGATAGTGATGATTATATAGCAAATGATATGTATGAGATTTTGTATGATCAGTTGATTGAAAGTAATGCGGATTTATCCTGTGTAGGAATGATTGATGTATATGAGAATAGAACCTCAGAGCTAAAACAAAATAAAATAATTGAGTTAGTAGATCAAAAACAGGCTATAAAATTAGTAGTTGATGGCAAAGATATATTTGCTTATGCAGTAAATAAGTTGTATAAAAGAGACTTATTTAACGATATACGATATCCAGAAGGAAAAATAGTAGAGGATGCTTTTATCATTATTGATTTATTATTGCTGTGCGAAAGAATAGTTATAAATTCTGAACAGAAATATTTCTATTATAGAAGAAATGATAGTATCACGGGAGCATCATTCTCGGGAAAAAATTTAGATATAATTGAAGCTTGGACTAGAAATGAAAAATTAGTTAATAGTTATTTTTTAGATCTAGAGAATGAAACACATAGGCGACTTTGTTGGGCATATTTTTTTGTTTTAGATAAAATCGTAATAGCAAATCAAGAAAATGTATATCCAGGAACAAATGAAATTATACAATTTTTGAAAGAAAACAAATCTTTTATTTTAAAATATCCTGGATTTACTAAGTCAAGAAAAATAGCTATCATTTGCTTGTCTATTAACTTAAAGTTATATAAATACTTAGCAGTTAAACAAGAAGAAATATTAAATAGAAAACATCAATAATGTACAATTATACGTTTAGAAGGGAAAGAACTTGATGAAGAAAAGTCGTATGGAATATTCGGTGTTAAATTCATCTATTTCAACAGTAATATTTGTATTGAAATTGCTGATTCAATTTATTACACGGACTTATTTTATTAGGTATTTAGGTGTTGAATATTTGGGGCTAAACGGACTGTTCTCTAATATTCTTAGCTTACTTTCCTTAGCTGAGTTAGGTATTGGAACTTCTATTATCTATTCATTATATAAACCGTTAGCGATAGAAGACAAACCGCAGATTAAAGCTCTAATGAAATTGTACGAAAAAGCTTATAATTGGATTGGCCTGATTGTTGCTGTGGCTGGGATGGCTGTAGTTCCATTTTTACATAACATGGTTAATACAACGGATCATTTAGGGAATATTACGCTGATTTACCTTCTTTTTCTGTCAAATTCAGTTTTAAGTTACTTTTTTACCTATAAGCGATCATTAATTATTGCGGATCAAAGATCTTACATAGTAAATATTAATGATTTTATATTTGTAGTGATTACTAATATTGTGCAAATTGTATCACTGTATTTTTATCAAAACTTTATTTTGTATTTATTGATTCAAATCATTTTTACACTTGCTAGCAATATTAGTATTTCACTTAAAGTTTCTAAAGACTATCCTTATTTGAAAGAGCAAGAAAAGGCTATACTTTCCACTGAGACTAAAACTCAAATTAAAAAGAATGTTATTGGTAATTTGAGTTCTAAAATTGGTGGGGTTGTTGTTATGGGAACAGATAACATAATGATTTCATATTTTGTTGGCCTTGCATCAGTTGGTCTATATTCAAATTATTTAATGATTGTCAATAGTGTACAAAACTTATGCAAGCAAGTGACAAATTCAATTACTGCCAGTGTAGGAAATTATGTTGTAGAAGGGGATAGAAAAAAACTTTTAAGCTTATTTAAGCAACATTTGTTTGTTAACTATACATTGATATATTTTTCTACAATCGTATTGTCGGCTGTTCTTAATTCCTTTATTCACTGGTGGTTAGGAGATAAGTACTTATTATCAATGGTTACGAGTGGTTTAATTATTTTTAACTTGATTATACAAATGTTTAGAAATACTAGTTTTGTATTTATTGATGCATTTGGTTTGTATTGGAATCAGAGATGGAAGGCAGTAATTGAAGCATTAATTAATTTAGTACTATCTTTAATTCTTTTAAATGTTTTTCATTTGGGGATAAACGGTGTATTGATTGGTACAATCGTTTCATCATTATGTTATGTTATGTGGTATGAAGCATACGTAATATTTAAATATGGATTAAAAGCTTCTATGAAGATATTTATTCAATTGTTTTTCTCGTATTTATTATTTTTACTGTTTGTAATTGGAATTGTAGTTTATCTGCAAAAATTTATCTTAATAACTGGTTTGATTGGTATTTTTGTTAAAGCCTTTTTGGCTGTAATTATTGGATTAGTTTTATTTATGTTAAGATATAGAACAAATGAAGAGTGGCTATACTTATTGGGTATAATAAAACGTTTGTTTCTAAGAAGAAGGTAGGATATTTTTATGAATATTTGTATTGTTGGTCCATCATTTGGGTATGGTGGCGCCAATATGGTGGCATCTAGGATCGGTAAGGAATTAAGTAGGTACCATAATGTCTATTATTATAGCTTTCGCTTCGAAGGAAATTATTTAGATATTCCAGAAGAATCTTTATTCTTCTATAAGAAAAAGAGAAATGGAGTAATTGAGAAAGCTAAGAAGGCCTGGGAGTTACTAAGGAATTCAGGAGAATTTACACCAGATAAATATGTGAAGGCAGAAATTTCTTATTTGAGTAATCTAATAAGTGAGAAAAAAATTGATTTTGTTATTTTAAATTCATTTAACTCTGCAACCCTTTTTGCTAAGGCTTTAAAAGAAAGATTTCCTGATATTCCAGTTGTTTCTTGGATGCATGAATCAGTAGAACATAGTTTTAACATTTTAACAAAAAGATATCCGAAAGCTTTTATTGATGGTATTAGATGTTCTGATACAATAGTCTGTTTAACGAAACAAGATTATGAAAAATTTACTCAATACAATGATAATGTAGAAATCATCTATAATCCTGTATCATTTGAAAATGAAGAAGTCTCAGATTTAACTACAGATACTATTTCCTTTGTGACTAGATTAGATATCAAGACTAAAGGTTTAGATGTTTTGGTCAAGGTTGCAAACCGTTTACCAAAAAAATGGTCGATTGAGCTTGCCGCAAATTCAAGAGATAATCAATTGCAGTTATTTCAGAAATTATTAGATAAAGAAAACACTGAGAATAATATTCATTTTGTAGGGCCAAAGAAAGGTCAAGAATTAATAAATCACTACTTGAATAGTTCCATTTTTATCTCAACATCAAGATTTGAAGCTTTGCCGCTAGTATTTTTAGAGGCTATGTCATGTGGATTACCTATTGTTTCTTTTGATCATAGTGGAGCAAAAGAAATCTTAGGTAATGGTAAGTATGGTATCTTGGTACCTAGAATGGATGACGAAAAGATGGCTTTAGAAATAGAAAGATTAATAAAAAATACATCATTAAGACAAGAATATCAACAATTATCATTGGAACGAGCTGAGGACTTTAGACTTGATAAGATCCTAAATCAATGGTTAACTTTAATTGAAAACAGAGGAGAAAAAAATGGAATACACCTTAGAAAAACTGAACAAGATTAATCACTATAGAGTAATATATTTGTTTATATATTTTATTGCATTATTAGTTCGCTCAGTCAACGCTTATAGTTTGCTACCATCTAAGATTGATAGTTTAGTATTTTCAGTTTTAGCCTTCATTGGAGTTATGTTTATCTGCAGTGACTTCTTATTAAAAATAAAAAATAAAGAAACAATAGAATATAATCGATTGTTAATCGCTTTTTTACTTATTTTTTTACTATCAAGTATTGTCAATATGAAATATGGGCTAGGAAGTAACTTAAAGTTGTTAGCTTGGAATGCAATTTTAATTTTTAACGTTTATGAGTTTTCAAAACAAAATGTTGAATTAACTTTCTTCTATTCAATAATAGAGCGTATACTGATTGTTTGGTTATTTTTGATGAGTTTGATTTCTATAGTTATGTATTTTATCCAATTCGGATTTGTTCGCTATGGGGATGGTGTCTTAGATAGACTTAGAATTGGCTTCTTAGAATCAAGACTTTTTGGTGTTTTCGGAGATCCCAACTACGGAGCTGTGATGGCGCTAATTGCAATTATTTTTTCTATATACTATCTTATTGAAAAAAAAGCGACAACACTAGTTATTCAACTATTCTTGATCTTCAGTGTTCTTTTACAGGTTGCATATATTATTTTATCTGGATCAAGAGCAGGCTTACTGACAAGCTATACAGTATTTTTTATGGCTGCATTTATTTTCTTGATGAAAAATAAAAAAATGGGTATTAAAAATATTTTTCTTAAAGTTATAGTGTCTATCGTAGTCTCGACCATCGCTTGTGCAATAATCTTTTTTGGTGTAACAGCATTTAAACTTTTGCTAGAAAAGTTACCAGTTCTTTTAGGAACACCAAAAAACATTAGTGAAAATAGAATTAGTTTAATGAGAGACGATGTACAAAGTAACTCCGATATTTCTAATATGAGATTTTCGATTTGGAAGAGTGCATTTGAGACCTTTAAAACAACTTGGCTTTTTGGAACATCTCCCAGAAATTTAGTTGCATATGCCACTGAAGTATTACCAAATACATTTATCGCACAAAGAAAATTTGTTGCTCATAATACTTATCTAAATATTTTAGTTTCAACGGGAGTTCTAGGGGCACTCTCTATGTTTACTTTCTTTATTCAAAAGGCATTTTATGTTGTAAAAGAGCTTTTTACAAACGATGATCTGAACTCTTCGTATTTTTTACCGTATACATTAGCAATTATCTCACTAGGGATTTCAGGATTTTTTGTCAATGAAATCATTTTAGTTAATACGGTTGGAGCATTTATCTTTTGGTTATGTTTAGGAAGACTAAGTGGCTTTTTAAATAAAAGATAGACAAAAATGATGGAGGAAAATAAAATGGAAAGCTTAGAATTGAAGCAAGTAAAGCAAATAGCACTAGATATACTTATCTATATTGATAAAATTTGTAAAGAAAATGATTTAAACTATGCTATTTTTTATGGAACGTTACTAGGTGCTGTGCGTCATAAGGGATTTATTCCTTGGGATGATGATATTGATATAGTTATGTTGAGACCTGACTATGATAAATTAATTGAGATCTTGTCAAAAAAGGATGACTATCTACTTTTAAATCCTTTAACTAGAGAAAATTATCGTTATACGTTTTCTAAGCTAGTAGATAAAGATACAAAATTGGTTTCTTCACAATATTATAATGGTGAAGATCCCGATTTAGGTATTTTTGTAGATATATTCCCTCTGGATGGTTTACCAAATGATCCAGCCTTGATTGAAGAATATGGGAATGAAATGGAAATGTACAGAGTTAATTTTATGGATACTTTAGGTAATACCTATGCACGTTCATTTACGAAATGGAAAAGTCTGGTTAAAAGAGTAATGAGAAAACCTCGCCAAATGAAATTGTTGAAACAAGGTAATTTCAATTATTGGAGAAAAAAATATGATGACTCTTCATTAAGATACCCGATCGAATCAAGTCAGAAGTGTGGGCATCTAGAATATATTTTGTTTAAGCGTGGTGTATTTCCGACAGCTTGGTTTTCTGATTTTATAGAGATTGAATTTGAAGGATATAGATTTCAAACAATTAAAAATTTTGATGATTTTTTATCCCTTTGTTATGGCGACTATATGAAGTTACCACCAATTGATGAGCAGCAGTCAAATCATTTATATAAAGCTTATTACAAGTAACCATAAGTGGAATAAAGCGAACTGAGAAGTTTGATTTTTTCGGTAGTAACAATATCATGTCAGCAGTTATTCTATTGCTGTTAATAATAGCGACTAATATGCTCTACAATAGTAATAAGAAAATACAATCAGAAAATATTGAAGGGAAAGAAAAGATGAAGCGAATAATATTAATTAATTGTCTATTTCTGTCGGCTCTTAGCCTGAGCGGACAGACAGTTGCTAGCGCAGAGAGTGAAAGTAGGAACCAAAAAGATAAAATAGTAGATGAGAGTTCATACAAAGCTGAGACTGAAAGTCAATATGATTCGACCATGGAAAGCTCTTCTAGTGAAAGTCATGAAGAATCAACTCAAGAAAGTGTAGAACCTACAAGCCAATCTTCTGATATGACTTCAGAAACTGAAGAGACAAGAGAAGTAATAACGAATGAAAATAATCATCAAAAAGGAGAGTTTGCTTTTAAAGATCCTTCTTCTAGAAGCAAAAGAAGCGTAGCACCTGATGATGTTTTCGCAGATAATATGAATCTTCCAGGAAAAACATTTATTGACGTATCAAGTCATAACGGAAACATATCAGTTGCAGAATTTCAAACAATTCGGAGTTATGGGGTTATTGCAGTTGCCGTTAAACTGTCTGAAGGTACAGGGTATATTAACGATTACGCAATGGGACAAATTGCGAATGCTAAGGCTGCTGGATTACAAGTATTTGCCTATCACTTTAGTCGATACAGATCAGAAGCAGAAGCACGTGCAGAAGCAACTTATTTTGTTAATGCAGCTAAAAGTTTTGGTTTACCAAGTAATACAATAATGATTAATGATGCAGAAGCGCCAGATTTAACTGATTTCGGAAGAAATGCACATAATAATTCTTTAGTTTTTAATCGACGATTAAAGGAGCTAGGGTATTCAAATGATGCTTTGTATGTTGGGAAATGGTGGATAACAAATGGTTATATCAATACGAATGAATTTGAAAAAAGTCGAGTTTGGGTTGCACAATATCCTTATACACCAACCGCGGATATGACTTGGAATAATGATCATGGGGCATGGCAATGGTCATCACAAATGTACTTTCCAAAATTAGCTAACTATCAACAACGCCCTTTTGATATGTCAGTAGCCTACTCTTCATTTTATGGAAGCACTGGTATTGATTACAGTCAATATTTTACTGAGAATCCCGCAAAAGTTATTTTACGTGGCAACGATTTTTATTATTCTGATACAGATTTTAAGAATAAAGTTGGCTCAGTCTCAAGTAATACGCCTATAGATGTTTTGGCTATTGAATATTCAAGTTCAGGTGTTCCACGTCTAAAAACAGTAAATGGATACATAACTGCAAATAAAAAATATGCTGTAAAAGTTTCTAGTGAACTACATAATTACTTTACAGAAAATCCAACAAAAATTATTTTACGCGGTGATGATTTTTATTATTCAGATGTTAACTTTAATAATCGCTTAACGAAAGAAAGTAGGAATAAAGTAATTGATGTTGTAGGTATAGAGTATTCCGATAGCGGGATTCCTCGTTTAAAGACAGTGAATGGCTATCTAACTGCAAATAAAAGATATGTTACTAGAGTAGCTGACAATATAAATGATTATTTTGTAACAGCCTCAAAAAGAGTTGTCTTAAAAGGGAACGACTTTTATTTTGCAGATGTAGATTTTACTAAAAGAAATGAAACAGCTAATGCCAATGAACAAATAGAAGTTTCAGGTATAGAATATTCAACTAATGGGATTCCAAGATTTAAAACAACTAAAGGCTATATTACGGCTAATAAAAAGTATGCTATTCAAATTGTGGATAATTTCTCAGATTATTTCTCTGAAAATCCTAGTAAAGTAGTACTTCGTGGAGATGATTTTTATTATCAAGATGCAGATTTTACTACAAAATTAGGTAAAATGAAAAAACAAACAATGATAGATGTAAATGGCATAGAATATTCAAGCAATGGCTATCCTCGATTAAAACTGGAAAAAGGGTTAATTACAGCCAATAAAAAATATGTTATAAAAGTAGCTGATAATATAAATGAGTATTTCACAGAAAACGTGAAAAAAGTTAAGTTGAACGGAAATGATTATTTTTATAATGATGTGAATTTTAAAGAAAAAGCTGGATCTCTTTCAAAAAATCAAGTTATTGATGTTATTGGAATAGAATACTCAGATACAGGGATATCTAGATTAAAAACGAGCCATGGTTATATTACAGCAAAAAAAATATACGTTACATTGGTGGCGTAATAGATTAAAAAAGAGGTATATTAAATGAAACGCATTCTAATCACTGGTGGTGCTGGATTTATTGGCTCTACCTTAGCAAATTTTTATAGCAAAGAACATAAAGTTACTGTCATTGATGACTTGTCAATGGGGAGTATAAGTAATTTAGATTCATCTGCTAATCTTTGTTTTATAGAAGGTAGTGTAACGGATCGTGAATTGATGGAAAAAGTACTAAGCAAGACCCAGTTTGATTATATTTTTCATTTAGCTGCAATTGCAAGTGTAGCAGATTCAGTAGCACGCCCGTTAGAAACACACCAAATAAACTTTGATAGTGTTTTCCAATTGTTAGAATTAGTAAAAAATAATCAATTTGAATTAAAACGCTTATTATTTGCTTCATCTGCTGCTGTTTATGGAGATGAACCCACCTTACCAAAACAAGAAGAATCTGTTATTAGACCATTGACACCTTATGCAATCGATAAGTTTGCAGCAGAAAAATATGTGGTTGATTACTATCATTTATATGGTGTTCCAACAAGTGCTGTACGTTTCTTTAATGTTTATGGTCCTAAACAAAATCCTGAGTCACCTTACTCTGGTGTTATTTCAATTATGATGGATCGCTACAAAAAGTTATTAAATAAAGAAGCTATAGATTTTACTGTATTTGGAGATGGAACACAGTCGAGAGATTTTGTGTTTATTGAAGATGTCATTCAAGCATTAGACCTTATTGCAACTTCACAAGATTCATTAGGAGAAGTGTATAATATTGGTACTGGCAAGGCAATCAATTTGAACGAACTAGTTTCTATTGTAGATAACTTTTTAGGTATTAATTTACCAATTTGTTATGAAGATGAACGTTCTGGAGATATTAAACATTCCCTTGCGGATATTTCTAAAGTAACAGAAATAGGGTACGAACCTAACTATACAGTTAAAACTGGACTTGAAAAATACGTTTCTTATGAACTTAATAACCTTAACGGAGAAGATTCGAAGAAATAGGTTTAACTAATTAAATAGAACAGTGAAACAGGCGAGATGAGTAATTCTCGTCTGTTTTTTTAGAGTTATTTTAGAGCCGTTAAAAATTATTTAATTGTTTGATACTCGTTCCTATGAATGATACAATGATTTCGATTGGAGGTATACGTATGACTCAAATAATCGCCCATCGTGGCAGTAAAGGAACGCATCCAGAAAATACTTTAGCCGCGTTTAAAGAAGCTGTTCACGTTGGATCTGACGGCATTGAATTAGATGTTCAGTTATCAAAAGATCATCATCTGATCGTAATCCATGATGAGACCGTTGATCGCACTACGAATGGACATGGAGCAATTGCCCAGCTAACATTGGCAAAGCTGAAACAGCTTGATGCCGGTGGCTGGTTTAAAGAAAATCCGATGTTTCAAGAAATTCCAACTTTAGAGGAAGTAGTAAATTTACTTAAACAAGAAAACTTTACAGGTTTGTTGAATATTGAAATCAAAACAGATAAGATACATTATGAAGGGATTGAACAAATGATTGTTCAGCTCATGAAAAATCAGAATTGGCCCTTTGACTATATGTATTCAAGCTTTCATTTTGAAAGTCTGGAAAAAGTCTGGGTAATAGAAAAAAATAAAAAAATTGCTTCAGTCTTTGAAATTTCTGATGCAGATGCAAAACGTGCATTACAATCCGCCTTTATCGAAGGGATACATCCCAAAATCGATTGGGTATTGAAACATATAGATGATCTAATTGATTTTCCAAAAGCGATTCGTCCTTGGACTGTCAATCAGGAAGAACAAATGAAGCTGTGCTTTAGTCATAGCTTGGCTGGAATCCATACTGATTATCCAGAAAAAGCATTACAAATTCGTCAATCGATAGAAAATAAGGGATGAACAAATTGAAAAAAGTATTAGTTATTGTAGGGCCAACTGCTGTTGGGAAAACGGCTCTAAGTATAAAATTAGCAAAAAGTTTAAATGGAGAAATAATCAGTGGAGATTCGATGCAGGTTTACAAACATTTAAATATAGGGACAGCCAAAGTAACAGAAGAAGAGCGAGCTGGGATTGTCCACCATCTGATTGATTGTAGAGAATTAACTGAGACATACTCTGTGGCAGATTTTCAGAAGGAAGGTCGTCAAGCCATCGATACGATTACTGCAAAAGGTAAGTTGCCAATCGTTGTGGGCGGTACAGGGCTTTATATCCAAGCACTATTATATGACTTTGAGTTAGGTGCTAAAGATGAATCGACAGAAATCCGTGAAAAATATCAACAGTTGGCTGAAACATACGGGAATCAGCGTTTATGGGAAGTATTGAAAGAAAAAGATGAGCTAGCTGCTGAAACGATCCATTTTAATAATCAGAAAAAAGTTATCCGAGCGTTAGAAGTCTTTGATAAAACGGGGCATAGTATTTTGGCACCTAAGGAAAAACCTGAACGCTTGTATGATTATTATCTGATTGGATTAGAAACGGATCGAGCGCATCTATATGATAGAATCAACGCACGAGTTGATTTAATGCTTCATCAAGGTTTGCTGGAGGAGGCGGAATTATTATATAAAAACCAACCTCAGCAATCGATTCAAGGAATTGGGTATAAAGAGTTTTTTCCTTATTTTGCAGGAGAAGAAACGTTAGAACAAGTAACGGAACAAGTTAAGCAAAATTCAAGAAGATATGCGAAAAGACAACTGACTTGGTTTAGAAATCGCATGAAGACTAGCTGGTGGGATTTGGTGCAAGCACCTGAAACTATTTTAGAATTAGAAAAAGAAATAGTCGCCTGGCTGGAATCTTCGGAAGGATAAAAAATGGATAAAATAGCAGAAAAGGTCATTTTGGTTGGCGTTGAAACAGAAGGAAATTATACGCGATTCGAAGCGTCCATGAAAGAATTAAAAAATTTAACGAAGACCGCACAAGGCGAAGTCGTATTTTCATTAACCCAAAAACGACCTCGGGTAGACTCACAGACCGTGATCGGTAAAGGAAAAGTAGAAGAACTCGTTCAACTGATTGATGCATATGAAGCAGATATTGTCATTTTTAATCATGAGTTGACACCAAGACAAAATCAGTTGATCGTTGAAGCTGTAGGCATAAAAGTAATCGATCGAGTCCAGCTGATTTTAGATATTTTTGCGATGCGGGCCCGTTCGAAAGAAGGCAAATTACAAGTTGAGTTAGCTCAGTTAAATTATTTGCTGCCACGATTGATTGGGCAAGGGAAACAATTGTCTCGACTTGGTGGTGGAATCGGTACAAGAGGTCCTGGGGAAACGAAACTCGAATCAGATCGTCGACATATTCGCAATAAAATCATCGCAATCAAACGTGAACTAAAAGAAGTGACAGCCCATCGGGAGCGAAGCCGACAAAAACGTCAAGCATCTGATATTTTTCAAATTGGTTTGATTGGCTATACAAATGCAGGGAAATCAACCATTTTAAACCTGCTGACAACAGCTGGCGCCTACTCAGAAGATCAATTATTCGCAACGTTGGATCCTCTAACGAAAAAATGGCAACTTCCCCAGGGAATGATCGTAACCTTAACAGATACCGTTGGATTTATTCAAGATCTGCCAACACAGTTGATCGAAGCGTTTCAATCAACCTTGGAAGAAAGCCGTAATATGGATCTGTTACTGCATGTCGTTGACGCAAGTGCAGAGGATCGTTTACAGCATGAACAAACAGTTGTTGCATTACTGAATGATTTAGCGTTAGAAAAAGTTCCTGTTTTGACGGTTTACAATAAGAGTGATCAAATTGATGATGCTGATTTTGTTCCAACGTTGTTCCCTAATGTCTTAGTTTCAGCCAAAAGTACTTTAGGAAAAGAACAACTGACAAGGGCTGTTAGAGAGATGATGATGGAATTGTTAGTACCATATGAGTTTGAAATCCCTTCAAGTCAAGGACAGCAGCTAAGTGAAATGACTCGTCATACATTGCTTTTATCAGAAACGTTTGAAGAAGCTGAAAATGCGTATCATGTTAAAGGGTTTGCTAAAAAAAATTCTAAGTGGGTAAGAGCGTTGGAAGAATAAATGCTTGGAAGTATTCAAGACTAATAAACTTCATAACTTAGTATGGTTTTTTTTATTATGGAATGATACACTAAACAGAAAATGATAAGTTTAAGGCGGTATTTTGATTTGCAAAAGTTTATAAAAAATAATTATGTGTTTTATGTTGGCTTGTTTGTTTTGGCAGTTATATATCTTTCAAATTTCGATGTAGATTTGAGTTCAGATGACGGTTGGTTTATGACAGTACCTAGAGAGTATAGTTTTTTAGGATTTCTTCAATGGCGCTACTATCATTGGTCTGCACGACTGTTTCCAGAAGCGATGTTGTATCTGATATTTTTAGTTCCTCTAATTGTCCATCATTTAATCAGTGCTTGTGCTTGGCTGCTATATAGCTATTCTCTCGTCCGAATAGTTGTAGGAACTATTAATCGAAAGAATTTTTTAGTGGCTTTTTTATCACTTGGATTTATGAATATTTTGGTCATGAAGGATTCAATTTTTTGGATTACAGGAGCTATTAATTATCTTTGGCCGTTAGCGTTAGGTTTATTTGCTATGATTCCTTATGCAGATAGTTTTTTTAGAAATAAAAAAACAGCTATCTGGTTATATTTAGTTCCAGCCTTTATTTTCTCTTTTTCAAATGAACAGTTGATAGCATGTGTTATTGGTGTTGTTTTGATTTATCATGGCACTATGTTGGTCATGAAGAGAAAGGAAAATTATTTTCTATATATCCCAACGGCATTTTTTGTTACCGGGTTTAGTTTTATGTTTCTAGCGCCTGGAAATAAGGGGAGGATGCAGCAGGAAATCGGGATGTGGATGCCTGATTTCAAAGAGTTATCTCTGTCTTCTAGAATTTTACGAGGTAGTTCATGGTTGTTTGAAGGTTGGCAGACGAAATTGTTATTGCTGTTTATCGTTATACTGGTGATTTCCCTTTTTATCGATTCTTCAAAACTGCTAGCTAAAATCACTACAGGATATACTGTGGTTTTAGGGCTGCTACTGTATAATTTTCCTAATAAATTAACTAATTTTAAACTTATAAATGAAAGTGGCTGGATTGGCCAATTGAAGTCAGGCAACATTCTGAATGGGACTGTTATAGGTGCAATCTTACCTTATCTATTGTGGACTGGATTCTTTGCTTTGGTTATTGGATTTTCTTTATCAATTGCGAAGCAAAAGGTTTTTATAGGGTTAAGTTATAGCGCCTCATTATTATCCTCGATGTTAATGTGGTTTTCACCAACGATGTATGCATCTGGTGCTAGAGTGTTTATGTGTTCCTCAGTTTTTCTACTGATTATTCTATTTCTACTTTATCAGCAATTTAGAGCGGTCAATGAGGAAAATAAAAATAAACAACTATTGTTTTACGCTTGTTTTATACCGGGGATAAACTTATTTTCAGTGCTTTTTTTAAGGTGAATGAACAGTTAGTCTATCACTTGGTGAAAAATGGTACTTAAGGAAGAAACATTTATCTATGGTTTCAGAAGGTAAGGCAAAAGTATTTTTTACTTTTACCTTACTTTCTTTTATTTTAATACAAATTAGATGAAAAAGACTTATTATAAAGGATTTACTGTGTTTTTTTAGTTTTATGTCAGAAAACCTAACATAAATCATTGACAATAGAAAAAAGTCTTGCTATCCTATATCTAATCTATTAGCTAAGTAGGCTAGCTTCGTGAAAAAAAGAGAAAATCAGTCTGTGGGAAAAAGCGCCTTAAACCTATTTTCTTATTTTTCGATCGAAATTGAACGAGCCTGTTACACATTTAAACAAAGAGAGGGGGGTGGATATGAGAGAGAAGGAACTGAGAAGATCAATGTCGGTTTTTCCAATTGGTACAGTCATGAAATTGACTGATTTATCAGCACGTCAAATCCGATATTATGAAGAGCAGGATTTGATTCATCCAGAAAGAAGCGAAGGAAACCGTCGCATGTATTCACTAAATGATATTGATGTCTTATTGGAAATCAAAGATTATTTATCAGATGGTCTAAACATGGCAGGGATCAAACGCGTCTATGAAATGAAGTTGGAAGAACAAATGCATGCGCAAGAATCAACCAAACCGCTAACGGATGAAGATGTTCGGAAAATTTTATATGACGAACTTATTTCTCAAGGTGGACTTACTCAACAAAATCCATTCCAATCCAGAGGACCAAAATTGTAATAGTTGAGATTCATACAAAAAATGAAGGACGTGAAGGAATAATATGACAACGAAACAAAACACAGTAGAAGATATCAAACGAATTGCCAAAGAAGAGAATGTTCGATTTTTACGATTAATGTTTACAGATATTATGGGAACAATCAAAAA
Organism: Enterococcus sp. 12C11_DIV0727; assembly: GCF_002148425.2. Lineage (NCBI taxonomy): Bacteria > Bacillati > Bacillota > Bacilli > Lactobacillales > Enterococcaceae > Enterococcus > Candidatus Enterococcus lemimoniae. The sequence goes on from NZ_CP147248.1 coordinate 3,210,166, forward strand.
TGTGGAAGTTCCAGTGAGCCAATTAGACAAAGTATTAAGTAACAAAATGATGTTTGATGGGTCTTCTATTGAAGGTTTTGTGAGAATTGAAGAGAGTGACATGTATCTGTATCCAGACGTATCAACATGGATGATTTTTCCATGGGAAAGTGATCACGGGAAGGTTGCACGTCTGATTTGTGATATTTATAATCCGAGTGGCGCTCCGTTTGCAGGAGATCCTCGTGGAAATTTAAAACGAGCACTTGCAGATATGGAAGAACTTGGTTTTACTTCATTTAATCTTGGACCTGAACCAGAATTTTTCTTGTTCAAATTAGATGATGATGGGAAAATCACAACAGATTTAAATGATCGAGGCGGTTACTTCGACTTTGCCCCAACCGATCTTGGCGAAAATTGCCGTAGAGATATCGTTCTTGAGCTAGAAAGCTTAGGCTTTGAAGTGGAAGCGTCTCATCATGAAGTAGCACCGGGGCAACACGAGATCGATTTTAAATATACAGATGTTGTTGAAGCGTGTGACAATATTCAAACGTTTAAATTAGTGGTTAAAACAATCGCTAGAAAACATGGACTACACGCAACATTCATGCCAAAACCTTTATATGGAATCAATGGTTCAGGCATGCATTGCAACATGTCATTATTCAAAGGAAACGAAAATGTTTTCTTTGATGAAAATGGTCCAATGCAACTAAGTCAAACTGCATATCATTTCCTTGGTGGATTGTTGAAACACGCACGCGCTTATACAGCAGTTTGTAATCCAACCGTCAATTCTTATAAACGTTTGGTACCTGGTTACGAAGCGCCAGTATATGTTGCTTGGAGCGGGCGTAATCGTTCACCACTAGTACGTGTTCCAGAATCACGTGGACTTTCAACTCGTTTAGAATTACGTTCAGTTGATCCTTCAGCAAATCCATATTTAACGATGGCAACTTTGTTACAAGCGGGGTTAGATGGTATCAGAAATGAGATCGAACCCCCAAAGGCTGTGGATCGTAACATTTATGTGATGAATGAGGAAGAGCGAAAAGAAGCACAAATTCATGATTTACCTTCAACACTGCATAATGCTATTAAAGAATTACGCAAAGATGACATAATGGTCAATGCATTAGGAGAACATATTTTTGTAAACTTTGTTGAAGCCAAACGCATGGAGTGGGCTGCTTTCCGTCAAACCGTTTCTGAATGGGAAAGAGAACAATATTTAGAGCTGTATTAATCATTGAGTGGCTAAACCAGAAATTGGTTTAGCCGCTTTTTTATAGAGATCAATCAGTTAAAGTCAAAAAAGTGTGCTATAATTATAAATGAGAATCATTATCAATTAAACTTGAAAAGGAGAGAAACTCATGATTGTTCAAACTGTTGCATTTGTAATAAAAAAAGAGGGTAGAGAAAGATTTGAAGGCAAAACAAGTAAAGATGTTGCTTCGATGCTAGAATTTCCTGGTTGTTTATCAAGTGAATGTTGGTTTTCGGAGGATAAGGATACCTGTGAGTTTATGTTAGTTTCCAAATGGGAAAGTAAAAAAGATTTTCAAAATTGGCTAAAACGCCCAGAACACTTGCAGGAACATCGTGATGCACATAAAAACAAAGAGACCAAGTCGTCCATTGTTTTAGAAAAAACGAGAAAAAGCTATGAAGTTTCGGCTTAAAAATAGTAGGAACCTGAAACAAAAAATTGTTTTGGTTTTTTTTATATTCCTGAATTGTTCAAATAAATGTGATTTTAATCAAAAAGCGGGTATAGTAGAATTCAAATGAACGATAAGGAGAAAAGATATGCAGGATTCAAAATTCTCTTCGATGACTCTTAAAAAAATAGAAAACGTTCAGCAACAAGGCTGGGATGATGCTGCTCTTGCTATCTACATAAAAAAAAGAGAAGTAAATGCATTAGAAGCTGATCAAGCAATTTTTTTAATTGGTTCTGAGCTCTATACAGAAATGTTCGATCAAAGTCAGCTTTCGGCTCATGTCAAAGTAATGTTAGTGATTAACCATTTGGGTGGCTATCAAGATGAATTAGGTGATTTGCAATTTACAGCTTCAGAATATAATTTTTGTGATCAAATGCCGCCAGGGGCACCTTTTTTAGATAGCTATGCCAAGGCTGTTCAGTGTGCTTATCCGAACGGTCTGTTCATTGCTTCGACAGATAAAAAATTATCAAAAATAGCACTCAAAAAGAAATACGCAAAAGAAACAAAAATCCATCAGTTCAGAAATCAACTAGATAAATCTAATGTTCAGTATGTGGAAAACTATAAAGTCAGACATGGTTTGAAAAATGATGAAACAGCCATCAAAATGATTCTTGGGGATAACTGGCTGTATGCGGATCCTCAATATCATAATCGGGCCCATTTAGGCAGTGATATCATGATAGATGATCTTACAAAAGGAAGAAGAAGCTTAGCTAAAAAAGGTTTAATCAAGAAAATCAGAAATCATGGTTTTTACCGCAAAATTTTATCTACAGATTATCATAGTGAGTTTATCATGGATGAGCAAGGCCGACTCTTAAGTCAATGGACTAAACAAATAAAATCAAAAGCTCAACTTGAAAGTGCGATCGTCAATGGCGAATCGTTTAACTACGGAGAACGACCGGGGCTAGATCAATATCAGACACACGATAAACTTGATGGAAAACCGCCAAGATATTTTGACACAACTAAGCGAAATGAACTGAAACAAGATTGGCTCTCACCGATAGATGATTGGTTTTACCAGCTAGTTAGAAGATTATCAGAAAAAGGATTGAAGTATCAAAAAAGAACAAGGAATAAACGTTAAGGTTAGAATCCAATCTTTTATTTTTCACAAAAAATCTTTTTAAACTAAAGAGAGAAAGCTAAATAATAAATAAGTTTGTGAAATATTTTCACAAACTGTTTTAAATTTGAACGGCTTCCGTTATAATGGAGAAGAATATGCGTGCAACTATTCTACTTTTAGATAGAAGGATGATGACGATTATAATGAGAAAAATGAAGACGATGGATGGAAATACAGCAGCCGCATACATCTCCTATGCGTTTACTGAATTAGCCGCTATTTATCCAATTACACCCAGCTCAACAATGGCTGAACTTGTTGATCAGTGGTCAGCAGAAGGCAAACAAAATATTTTTGGACAACCTGTTAAAATCGTGGAAATGCAATCAGAAGCAGGTGCTGCTGGCGTTGTCCATGGATCACTAAAAACGGGTGCGTTAACGACTACATATACTGCTTCACAAGGTTTACTATTGATGATTCCAAATATGTATAAGATTGCCGGTGAACTGTTGCCGTCAGTCTTTCATGTTGCTAGCCGAGCTGTGACGACCAATGCTTTAAACATTTTTGGTGATCATGGAGATGTAATGGCGGCCCGTCAGACTGGTTTTGCTATGTTAAGTGAAAGCAGTGTACAAGAAGTGATGGATTTATCTGCAGTTGCTCATTTAGCTTCGCTGGAGTCTAGCGTTCCCTTTATCAACTTCTTTGATGGGTTTCGGACAAGTCATGAAATTCAAAAAATCGAAGTATTGGAGTACGACGAACTAGCACCATTAGTAGACCAAGAAAAATTAGCCAACTTCCGCAGTAGAAGTATGAATCCAAATCATCCTTCAGTTAGTGGTACAAACCAAAATCCAGATATCCATTTTCAACAACGTGAAACAATCAATAGCTATTACGAACAAATTCCAGCTATTGTGAAAAAATACATGAATGAAATCAACGAACTTAGAGGAACAAACTACGATCTAGTGACATATTATGGAGCTGAAGATGCAGAAGAAGTGATTGTTTCAATGGGATCTGCGGCTCAAGCGATCGAACAGACAATTGATTACTTAACAAAACAAGGCAGAAAAGTCGGCTTCTTAAATATCCACTTATATCGCCCGTTTCCTATTGAAAACTTTTTAGAGAAAATTCCTAAAACAGTTAAAGCAATCGGTGTAATGGATCGAACCAAAGAACCAGGAGCTGGCGGAGAGCCTTTACTTTTAGATGTTCAAAGTGCGATGTATGAATCAGAGCTGCGCCCAATGATTATTGGGGGACGTTATGGACTAGGCTCAAAAGATGTTTTACCAAATCAAATCGTTGCAATCTATGATGAGTTATTAAAAGATAAAAAAGCAGCAAAATCTCGTTTTACGATCGGGATCGTAGATGATGTTACTTATACATCACTTGATTGCGGTGAAGCGTTAGATTTAACCAATCCTAAAACGTATCAAGCAAAATTCTGGGGCTTTGGCTCCGATGGGACAGTTGGTGCAAATAAATCAGCAATCAAAATCATTGGTGATCATACTGATAAGTATGCCCAAGGCTTCTTTTATTACGACTCTAAAAAATCAGGTGGGTTAACCGTCTCTCACTTGCGTTTTGGTGAAACACCGATTCGTTCAACCTATTTGATTGAACATGCCGATTTTGTTGCGTGTCATACAGCAGCGTATTTAAATACGTATGATTTAGTAAAAGGCTTGAAAAAAGGCGGTACTTTTTTACTTAATACCGTTTGGAATGATGAACAATTAGAACGATTCTTACCGACTAAATTGAAACGTTATTTAGCTGAGAATGAGATTGAATTTTATACGATCAATGCTGTTAAACTAGCAAGTGAAGTTGGTTTAGGTGGACGGATCAATACGGCAATGGAAACGGCATTCTTCAAATTAGCAGATATCATGCCGTTTGATGAAGTCTTGCCGATCTTAAAAGAAGAAGCATTTAAAAGCTATGCTAGAAAATCGATGTCTGTTGTCGAAAAAAATGTTCAAGCCATTGACCGTACTGTGGAACTGTTGCATAAAGTTGAGGTTCCAACTGCTTGGAAAACGATTGAAGTAAAACCGAAAATTCGCCAAGCAAACGTAACAGATTATGTCCATGAAATCGTAGAACCGATCAATCGTCAAGAAGGCAATGAACTTGCTGTTAGTGCGTTTATTAAAAATGATATGACAGATGGACGGATGCCACTAGGAACAACGGCTGTGGAAAAACGCGGGATCGCTGTTGAAGTACCGGAATGGAATAGTGATCGTTGTACGATGTGTAATGAATGTGCATTTGTTTGTCCGCATGCGGCTATTCGACCATTTTTAGTAGATGACGAAGAAATGGAAGAATCACCAGCTGGCTATATTGTTAGAGAAATGCGTGGAGCACATGGCTTGAAATACCGCATTCAAGTTTCTGTGGAAGACTGTACTGGCTGTGGACTTTGTGTGGATGCTTGTCCAGCTAAAGGCAAAGCCCTAGTCATGAAACCATACGAAGAACAAAAAGAACAAGCTATGAACTGGGCCTTTTCTATGACGTTGAAACAAAAAGAAAATCCAGCAAAACCAAACACAGTTTTAGGAACACAATTCAATAAACCTTTATTAGAATTTTCGGGTGCTTGTTCTGGTTGTGGTGAAACACCTTATGTGAAACTATTGACTCAAATGTTTGGTGATCGCATGATGATTGCAAACGCAACCGGCTGTTCTTCCATCTGGGGTGGGGCGGCACCAGTCGCACCTTATACAACCAATGATGCAGGTCAAGGACCAGCTTGGTCTAACTCATTGCTAGAGGATAATGCAGAATTTGGTTATGGAATGCTTTTAGCCAGTCAAACACGTCGTGAACATTTAGCAATGAAGATGAGTGAAGCCATGGAAGATGTTTCACCTGAATTGAAATTGTTGATGGAAGACTGGATCAATCATATGCACACAGGTGAAGGAACACAACAGCGTGCAGCAAAACTAAAAGCTGCTTTGCTTGCTGAAAAAACTGGGCAACCTTTATTAGAAGCAATCTATGCAGATAATGATTTATTTGTAAAAAACAGTCAATGGATGATTGGTGGAGACGGCTGGGCTTATGATATTGGCTATGGTGGGATCGATCATGTGCTTGCTAGCGGGGCAGATGTGAATATGCTTGTTTTAGATAATGAAGTCTATTCTAATACAGGTGGGCAGACATCAAAAGCCACACCAGCATCTGCAATTGCTAAATTTTCGGCTAGTGGGAAATATGTTTCTAAAAAAGACTTAGGAATGATGGCAATGACTTACGGGAATGTCTATGTAGCTCAAATTGCCTCAGGTGCTAATCAAATGCAGACTATCAAAGCTTTTGAAGAAGCAGAACGGTTCCCAGGTCCATCAATTATCATCGCCTATACACCATGTATCACTCATGGCCTAGCCGGTGGTATGAGTAAGACTCTGGAAGAAGCAAAAGAAGCAGTTCATTCTGGTTATTGGTCCTTATATCGCTATAATCCAGAGTTGAGAGAATCAGGAAAAAATCCAATGACTTTAGACTACAAAAAACCGAATTTTGAAGAGATGCAAAGTTTTATGCGCAAACAAGTTCGCTTTTCTTCATTAGAATCTACACAGCCAGCGTTCGCAGGTAAACTTTTTGAGAAAACGGTCGATGATGCCAAAAATCGTTTTTACAATTATGCTCGTATGGCTGGTCAAGAGGAAAAAATTCGGGCAAAATTAGAAAAAACAACGGATGAATCCGTTACTGAAAAAGCACCTCGCGTGAAGAAAGAGCGCGTAACTGATCCGGAAGCTGAAGCAAAAAGAGCGGCGAGAAGAGCAGAGCGTGCGGCAAAACGCGGAAAAATAGAAGAATAAATAATGGATTTGATTTAGAATGGAAGAATTTAGGCAGCTAAGTCTAATTCTTTCATTTTTTTTAGTTAAATTTTTCTATCGATTGCGCTCATCCTGTAACCAAGTAAAAGATTATGGTATACTAATTAAGAAATCTTCAGAGAGAAGTGAGGTTTATGATGTCTTTTCAACTTAGTCAATTATTTGATTTAAATTATTGGCGGCAATTGATCTCATCAGATTTCTTGTCGCGTGATTATATTATTAATGTTATCGATATTCTGGTAGTCTGGTATCTTGTCTACAAGTTGATCATGCTGGTTAAAGGAACGAAAGCGGTTCAGTTGTTAAAAGGGGTCGCTGTGTTCATTGTGATTCGAATATTGAGTGAAATTATTGGACTACATACGTTATCTTGGTTGATGAATCAAGTCATCATGTATGGTGTTATCGCAGCAGTAGTGATTTTTCAGCCGGAAGTTCGGCGAGGCTTGGAACATCTTGGTAGGAGCTCATTTTTCCGTACGAGTAAATCTGAGCAACAGGAAGATGAAAAAATGGTACTTGCGTTTGATAGGGCAATTCAATACATGTCAAAACGAAAAATAGGTGCCTTGATCACGGTAGAACGAAATACAGGCTTAGATGAATATATCGAAACTGGAATCGATTTGGATGCGGATATTTCAGGGGAATTACTGATCAATATCTTTATTCCAAATACACCGTTACATGATGGCGCTGTGATCGTCAAACAAGGGAAAATTGCTGTAGCAAGTGCTTATCTGCCTCTATCTGAAAGTAATCTGATTCCCAAAGAATTTGGTACTCGCCATAGAGCAGCGGTTGGGATCAGTGAGGTTAGTGATGCTGTGACCATTATCGTGTCGGAAGAGACCGGGGATGTTAGCTTAACCTTGAACAATGATTTGATTTCTAGACTCAGCCGAGAAGAATACTTAAAAATACTTAGAGCAGAATTAGTACCTAAAGAAGAAGGCAAAGATAAAAAGAACCTTTTGCAGCACTTTCTTGAAGGTGTATCGAAAGGGGCGAAAAAGAAATGAAAAAGCCCTCCCAAAGTAATTGGTTTTCGAGTTTATTAGCCTTATTGTTTGCCTTGTTGTTGTTTTTTAATGCCAATGCATCTGGGAGCATGTCCAATGTGTCTGGTACAAATCAAATCTACGATGAAATGCTTTATAATATTCCAGTTCAAGTAGAGTATGATCAAGATAAGTATTTTGTTTCTGGCTATGAAGAAACGGTTAATGTTCATTTGAGCAGTGCCAATCGAATTCAACTGAATTTGGAATCGAATGAAGATACTAGAAATTTCCAAGTGGTCGCTGATTTGACTAAAACACCACTAGGGACTTCTGAGATTCAATTAAGAGTCAAAGGCTTGAGTACGGCTGTGAAAGCTGAAATCGAACCAAAAACAATTACTGTAACAGTAGAGAAAAAAGTAACAAAATCATTTAGTGTAGAAGCACAAATACCAGAAACAATCGAAGCAGAAGGTTATAAAGTGGGAAAAGTAGCTGTAAGTCCTAAAACGGTCGAGATCACGACCGGAGAAGAGACTGCTAAAGCAATCAACCGTGTAGTGGCACCGTTATCCAATGTTAAACAATCAGTTGATACGATCAAACAAACAGTGAATGTTCAAGCACTTGATAGTAAAGGACAAGTATTAAGTATTGAAAACCCGGCACCGCAAGTCAAAGTGGTTGTTGATTTATCACTACCATCAAAAGAAGTCGGTCTAACAATTAGTGCCACTGGTTCACCACCGTCTAGCGTTGAGCATTATACTTTTACTCTTTCAGAGCAAAAAGTTGAAATCAGAGGAACAAAATCTGTTTTGGATGCGATCAATACAATAGAGCTACCCGTTGATGTCAGTAATATAAAGTCATCAATGAAAAAAACAATAAAGATCCCAACAAATGCTGATTATATTGTTTCTCCTGAGGAAGTAGAAGTAACAATCAATCCAGTTTTTGTAGGAACCAATACTAGTTTTTCTGAAACAAGCGGAGGACAAAGTTCAACAACAGCAAGTTCAAGTCAAATGATACCGAATCCTTTGCCGTCAAGTGAAAGCCCAGCAAGTTCGTCCAGTACATCGAGCACATCAAGTTCGACTAGTAGTGAAAGTACTGTGGCAAATGATATAGAAAACGGGAGTAGTTCAGAGCCAGTGAATTAAGTTGATTGATTAAAAAATTAGGATTCTTTTGAAGTTGATTCAATAGAGTACTTGAGACTGTTTAGTAAGTAGAAGGAGAGTTATAATGGGTAAATATTTTGGAACAGATGGTGTTAGAGGCATTGCCAATAAAGAATTAACACCAGAATTAGCATTTAAATTAGGCCGCTTTGGCGGATATGTTTTAAGCCAGCATGAAGATTCAACTCGTCGACCAAGAGTATTGGTCGGTCGTGATACAAGGATTTCAGGACAATTATTAGAACAGGCTTTAATTTCAGGTTTGTTATCTGTTGGGATCGAAGTGTTCCAATTAGGGGTAATCTCAACGCCAGGTGTAGCTTATTTAACAAGACTGCAAAAAGCATCAGCAGGAGTTATGATCTCAGCTTCTCATAATCCAGCAGAAGATAATGGTATCAAGTTTTTCGGTTCAGATGGGTTTAAATTGGTCGATGATCAAGAGCTTGAAATCGAAGCATTACTAGATGCCGAAGAAGATAACTTACCGCGACCTTCAGCAGAAGGTTTAGGATCACTGGATGAATTTCCAGAAGGACTACTAAAATATTCGCAGTTTTTAGTTCAGACAATTCCAGATGACTTGGCTGGTTTGACTGTTTGTATCGATGCAGCAAATGGTGCAACTGCAACGTCTGTCAATCGTTTATTCGCAGATTTGGAAACTGATTTTTATACTATGGGGACAAGCCCAAATGGTTTAAATATCAATGACGGTGTAGGCTCAACACATCCTGAAACATTAGCGGAAATGGTTGTTGAAAAAGGGGCAGACGTAGGTTTGGCTTTTGATGGCGATGGTGATCGAATCATTGCAGTTGATGAATTAGGTAATATCGTTGATGGCGACAAGATCATGTTTATTTGTGCGAAGTATCTTGCTGAAAAGAACCGTTTGAAAAAAGATACGATCGTTACAACTGTCATGAGTAATTTAGGCTTCCATAAAGCTGTTGAAGCTGCTGGAATGAAAGATGTGATTACTCAAGTTGGTGATCGTTATGTTGTTGAAGAGATGCGTAAAAATGACTATAATTTTGGTGGAGAGCAATCAGGTCATATGATTTTCCTTGATTACAATACAACCGGGGATGGCATGCTTTCAGGTATTCAATTATTAAATGTGATGAAACAAACTGGTAAAAAACTATCAGAGCTTGCTTCTGAGGTAACTGTTTACCCACAAAAACTGGTGAATATCAGAGTAACAGATAAACATGGTGCGATGGATGTGCCAGCAATCAAAGAAATCGTTGAATTGATGGAAACAGAAATGAATGGCGATGGTCGTATTTTAGTTCGTCCTTCTGGGACTGAGCCATTATTACGCGTGATGGCTGAAGCACCAACGCAAGAGAAAGTTGATTATTATGTGGATAAAATCGCTACTGTTGTAAAAGCAGAAATTGGCGTAGGCTAATCAATAGTTAAAGAGATAGGCTAAGATATGGCTCAGAGAGTGATACCTTAGCCTATCTTATTTGTTTAAAAAAAAAACGAATAATAAAGGATTTATTTTAGTAAACGTTCGATAACCTTATTGACAGAATAAACAGAAAAAGGTACTATGTTTGAGAATTGATAAGAAAGAGTCCTTTGCTTTCAATCAATTCTTTGAATAAAAAATTGAGGTATGAGACTACTCTAGAGAGGGGCAATTTAATGGGGAATTATTTAGTATTACAAACAGATTTTGGACTTGGTGATGGAGCTGTCAGTGCAATGTATGGTGTTGCTCACATGGTAAGTGATGATATTACCATTGGTGATTTGACCCATGAGATCCCTCCTTATGATATTTGGGCGGCATCGTATCGTTTGTATCAAACGGTAAAATATTGGCCGCAGGAAACCGTTTTTGTTTCTGTTGTTGATCCTGGTGTGGGCAGCACGAGACGAAGTATCGTAGCAAAAACAATTTCTGGACATTATATCATCACACCAGATAATGGGTCGTTAACGCACATCGCTCATTATCAAGGCATCAAAGAGATTCGGGCAATTGATGAAGTAACCAGTCGTTTGCCACATTCAGAAGAAAGCCACACCTTTCACGGTAGAGATATCTATGCGTATAATGGGGCACGTTTAGCGAGTGGAAAAATTTCTTTTGAAGAGCTAGGAAATATTGTTGCCAACGATTCTATCCAAGCATTGCCTTTGATTGAAGCCAAGCATAGCGAGCATATCTTAGAAGGCAGTATTGATGTTTTAGATATTCGCTTCGGTTCTTTGTGGACAAATATTCCTTTAGCGTTTATGAAAGAAGAAGAAATCACTCATGATGATCAACTACAAGTTACGATTTATCATCAAGGGAAAAAAGTTTACCAAAACATTATGAAGTTTGCAAAATCTTTTGCAGATGTGAATATTGGGGAACCTTTAGTTTATGTTAACTCATTGGTCAATATTGGTGTGGCAGTCAATCAAGATTCATTTTCAAAACTGTATCATATCGGAACGGGGACCGATTGGACCATCCAGTTAAGAAAAGCACCAAAAATTATTTTTGAATAGGAGTGGGGATAAATGAAAAAAGATTTTTCAGTAAAAACAATCGTCGCAATTGGGATTGGATCAGCAGTATTTGTTATTTTAGGTCGTTTTGTTGTGATTCCAACCGGATTTCCTAACACAAACTTAGAAACAGCTTATCCATTTTTGGCATTAATTTCTGTTATTTTTGGACCTGTAGCAGGCGGCTTGATTGGTTTGATCGGTCATACGTTAAAAGATTTTACAACATATGGCAGTGCATGGTGGAGTTGGATCATCTGTTCTGGTATTATAGGGGTAATCTATGGTTTAGCTGGAAGAAAAATCGATCTTCAACATGGTGAATTCAATAAAAAAGACATTATTTATTTTAATATTTATCAAGTAATTGGAAATGCGGTTGTTTGGGGACTGATTGCACCGACCTTGGATGTGTTGATTTACAGTGAGCCAGCAAGTAAGGTCTATACGCAGGGTGTGATTGCTGTAGTCTTGAACATCATCGCTGTTGGAATCATTGGAACCTTATTGATGGCAGCTTATGCGGCAACTCGCACAAAAAAAGGTAGTTTAACAAAAGATTGATTATATAGTAAAATGAAATTAGCATAAATATAATTTCTGAAATAAAATTAAGGGCGAGAAAAAGCAAGCTTGATTTTTTAAGTTTAGTCCTTTTCTTGTCCTTTTTACATAGAATAAAGGAGCGGCATCGATGAAAAAACCACTGATAATATTTGACGATTTTACTTTTCAATATCATAGTCAGGCTGAACCAACATTACATAATATTGATTTAACGATTTATGAAGGGGAAAAAGTCCTTGTCGTTGGTCCAAGCGGCAGTGGCAAATCAACTTTTGCTCAATGCATCAACGGCTTGATTCCCTATAGCTATGAAGGGGAAATAAGCGGATCTGTCAAAATAGGCGACAAAGACTTAACCAAGACTAGCTTATTTGATTTATCATTTGATGTTGGAACAGTATTGCAAGATACAGATGGTCAATTTATCGGGTTAACAGTAGGAGAAGATGTTGCATTTGCTTTAGAAAATGATGAAGTTTCACAAATGAAGATGCATGAAGAAGTCGATCATTGGACTAAAATAGTCGGCTTAAATGACTTTTTACATCATCGACCGCAAGATTTATCTGGTGGTCAAAAGCAACGAGTATCAATGGCAGGTGTTTTGATTGATGAAGCACCAATTTTATTGTTTGATGAGCCGTTAGCAAATCTTGATCCTAAAGCAGGAAAAGAAACGATTGCTTTGATAGAAGAGATCCATCAAAAGACCAAAACGACTATTTTGATTATTGAACATCGCTTAGAAGATGTTTTGTATCGTTCGGTTGACCGTGTGATTGTTTTTAATGAGGGAAGAGTGGTAGCAGATTTACCAGCTGATGACTTATTAAAAACAGAGATTCTAACTGAACAAGGAATTCGAGAGCCACTCTATATAACTGCAATGAAATATGCTGGTGTAGACTTAGAAACGGTTGAACAGCTGTCTAACATTGAAAAAGTTCAAGCACCAAATTTAAAAGAGCAAATGGAAAACTGGATGACCAAACAAACCAGATTTTCAGAGCAAAAAAACTTACCAGCATTATTAGAATTAGAAAAGGTGACGTACCAATATAATCGAAATAATCAGTATGTTTTAAATGAAGTTTCAGTTGCGTTTAATCGTGGAGAAATGCTTAGTATTGTTGGGAAAAATGGCGCTGGTAAATCTACCTTGAGTAAAGCTATTTGCGGATTTGTTACACCTCAATCGGGCAAAATGAGCTGGTCAGGTACCGATTTTACACTGTTTTCTATCAAAGAACGTGCGGATAAAATTGGCTTTGTTATGCAAAATCCAAATCAGATGATTTCTAAGAAAATGATTTTTGAAGAGGTTGCTCTAGGGTTGACATTAAAAGGAGTCTCAGAAGCTGAAATCAATGAGCGAGTTGAAAAAGTCTTGAGAATCTGTGGGCTACATTCGTTTCGTCATTGGCCAATTTCGGCGCTGAGCTTTGGGCAAAAAAAACGCGTTACGATTGCGGCGATTTTAGTTTTAGAACCTGAAATGATCATATTGGATGAGCCGACTGCAGGACAAGATTTTAAACATTATACTGAAATGATGACATTTTTAGAAGAGCTGAATCAAATGGGCGTCACGATTGCAATGATTACTCATGACATGCATCTGATGCTGGAGTATACAGATCGAGCGTTGGTATTATATGATGGTAAAATTATCGCTGATACAACACCAGTAAAGGTTTTAACAGATTCTGAGTTAGTAGAACGAGCTTCTTTAAAAGAAACAAGTTTATTTACTTTTGCCCAACATTTAGGGTTGGATGATCCGTTTTTATTTACAGAAAACTTTATGACGTATGATCAGGAGGTGCGTTTGAAATGAATGAACATCAGATGTTAGGCTACATTCCTGATAAGACAGTTATTCATAAGTTAAATGGAACAGCTAAACTGATTTTTCTGATTCTATTATCGATTGCTTGTATGACAACCTATGATACCCGATTTTTGATAGGTATGACCTTATTTTCACTGGTTTTATTTAAGCTATCAAATATCAAGTGGCATCAAATTTCCTTCGTTGTAAAATTTATTTTTGTTTTTTCATTATTGAATATCATTGCAGTTTACCTGTTTGCACCAGAATACGGAGTAGAATTATATCAGTCTAGAGCGGTTATTTGGGAAGGGATTGGGCGATTTACCCTGACGCAAGAGCAATTATTTTATGAGTTCAATCTAGTTCTAAAATATTTTTGTACGATTCCGTTAGTCTTGATTTTTCTGTTAACAACGAACCCAAGTGAGTTTGCTTCTAGCTTAAATCGAATCGGGGTTAGTTATAAAATAAGTTATGCTGTAGCTTTGGCAATTCGTTACATTCCAGATATTCAAGAAGATTTTGTCAATATCTCTCTGGCGCAACAAGCTCGTGGTTTTGAGATGTCTAAAAAAGGGAAACTTATGCAACGAATCAAAGGAACGGCTCAGATTGTTTTTCCTCTGATCCTTTCAAGTCTAGATCGTATTGAGACGATTAGTACAGCAATGGAGTTGCGGCGCTTTGGTGAAAAGAAAAAAAGAACCTGGTATGCACAACAACCATTTCATATTTCTGATTTTATCGTTATAGGGTTAGCTATTGTACTGACGATGGTCAGTTTTGCCTTATTCAAAGTAAATAGTGGGAGATTTTATAATCCGTTTAACTAATATTTTTTAGAGCCTGGGACATAACTCAAAAAGTTATGTTTCAGGCTCTTCGTATCCGAATAAATGGTGGGAGCAGAAGCAACCCCTTCGGAAATAAGCTGAAATTCACAAAAATTTGAAGTGCAATTTTCGTGAATTCCTTCTTATTTCTCGGGGGTAAACACTCCTGTCCCAACCTCTTTCTATTTCTTGTTTCTGACTAGACCAATTCCTTTTTCATATAAAAGTATTGACAGGTATATTCTTTATATTGTATTATTAGTGCAGTTTCTATTTGAAGTTTTGAAAAGGAGGTTAGTTATACCAATAATGGAATAGCGCCAGGCCTGATTCATCAGGTGACGAGGAGAGAGCTTATCGAAAGATTCGGCGGATGGCTCTAGGGACTGCACTCTACAAGTTGGACATAAAACATAATTGCAACGTTATAACAAAATGCCAACTACGCAGAATAGAAACCAACAAGAAACAAATCAAGAAAAGAGCAGAGACGGATAAAAAAATAGAGAGTGGTTTTAACAGGAAACGACTTAATACTTATATTTTATCCGCCAATTCCTTTTTTCTTGGTCAATGATTTAAGAAAACCGAGAAAGTAGGAAATAGATAATATGTGTGGAATTGTAGGAATTATTGGAAAAGACAATGCGACTGATATCTTAGTTCAAGGATTAGAAAAGTTAGAATACCGTGGTTACGACTCAGCAGGTATTTTTGTAACTGGAAAAAATCAAGACGATCATTTAGTAAAATCATTAGGTCGAATCGCCGATCTACAAAACAAGATCAGTCCAGAAGTTCAAGGAACTGTGGGGATCGGACACACGCGTTGGGCTACGCATGGCAAACCGAGTGAAAGAAATGCACACCCACATACATCAAGCAATCATCAGTTTATTTTAGTACACAATGGTGTGATCGAAAATTTTGAAGAAATAAAACAGGAATTTCTTCAAAATACTCCACTAGAAGGTGAAACAGATACTGAAATTGCCGTACATTTGATTGAATATTTTGCAGAATCTGGAATGACAACAAAAGAAGCCTTTAAAAAGGCACTGAATGTGATTAAAGGTTCGTATGCATTTGCATTGATTGATAAGAATGATCCAGACACGATTTATGTAGCAAAAAATAAAAGTCCATTATTAATTGGATTGGGCGATGATTTTAATGTAATCTGCAGTGATGCGATGGCAATGCTAGCTGAAACAAACCATTTTGTGGAAATTGCTGATGGGGAAACGGTCATTGTTAAAGCGGACAAAATCGAGATCGAAGATCAAAAAGGCAATTTGGTTTACCGTGAATCCTATGAAGCACAACTAGATTTAAGTGATATCGAAAAAGGAGCATACCCTTATTACATGTTGAAAGAAATCGATGACCAGCCAGCTGTTATGCGTCGAATCGTACAGGAATATACAGATACTCTTGGACGAACTGTGATCGATGAAGAAATCATTAAACAAATAACTGCTAGCGATCGTATTTATGTCATCGCATGCGGAACTAGCTATAATGCTGGCTGGGTGGGAAAAGCGATTCTCGAAAAAATGACGAACATTCCAGTTGAAGTGCATCTTTCAAGTGAGTTTGGCTATAATATGCCATTATTATCAGACAATCCATTTTTTATTTTCTTGAGTCAAAGTGGAGAAACAGCGGATAGTCGCCAAGTATTGGTGCAAACTAGTGAGTTAGGGTTACCGTCGCTTACACTAACAAATGTAGCTGGCTCTACTTTATCTAGAGAAGCCGATTACACGTTATTACTTCATGCAGGACCAGAAATTGCGGTTGCGTCAACAAAAGCTTATACGGCACAAATTGCAGTTTTAGCAGTGCTTGCTAAAGCCGTTGGCGATAGCAAAGCAAACCCGTCCTCACTTGATTTTGATATTGCTCATGAATTAAGTGTGATTGCTACAGTTATAGAATCGATCATTGCTGAAAAGATGACAATTAGTCAATTGGTAGAAGACTATTTAGCGACTACAAGAAATGCGTTTTATATCGGGCGTGGTGTAGATTACTATGTATCGATGGAAGCATCATTGAAGCTAAAAGAAATCTCATATATCCAAGCAGAAGGTTTTGCTGCTGGAGAATTAAAACATGGAACGATTGCGTTGATTGAAGAGATGACACCCGTTTTTGGCGTGATCACAGATAAAAAAACAGCGGCACATACACGTGGAAATTTAAAAGAAGTTGAAAGTCGTGGTGCTCGCAACTTTGTTATTGCTCTGTCATCATTGGCAAAAGAAACGGATCAATTCATTATACCAGATGTGCATCCATTATTGACCGCTTTAGTGAGTATCATTCCAACGCAATTGATTGCTTATTTTGCAACATTGCAAAGAGGCTATGACGTAGATAAGCCTCGTAATTTAGCCAAAAGTGTAACGGTCGAATAAAATAAAACAACAGCTGAACTTATTCTTTGGGAATAAACTCAGCTGTTGCTTTATTTTATCGGTATTGTCACGTCAAATGTTGTTCCAGTCTCTTTATCACTACGAACACTGAGTAAAAAGTGATGACGTTCAGCGATTTCCTTAGCAATTGCCAAACCCAATCCGGTACCGTCTAGTTGCTCCTTAGAACGTGCTTGGTGGAAGCGTTGAAAGATCTCTTTTTGTTCCTTTGGAGAAATATAGGAACCTGGATTATGAACACTGATGTTGATCGTATCATTTACTTTGTTCGCTTGAATCTCAATAATTGCTTTAGGTGGTGCAAACTTAATGGCATTTTCTATCAAAATAACAAACAGCTGTCGAATTCGACCATAGTCACCATTGACAACAACGGGTTCTTCTAAAGAGGTTTTAAAACACAATTGTTGTTCTTTTGGTGAAGTTTTCAAGCGGAGACTCCTCAAACTGTCTGATAAAACATCATTGATTGCAATAGGCTCCATTGTAATCGTAAATTCTGGATTTTCTAACCGAGATAATTCTAGCAAATCATTGATCAAGCGCTCTAATACGATTGATTCTGCTAATAATTGTTGGTGATATTGCTCGATCTTTTCTGGTTGCTGGATCAACCATCATTTAAGGATTCGAGTGAGCCGCGAATGATCGTTACTGGCGTTCGCAATTCGTGAGAAATCGTGGATAAAAAATTTTTTTGTGCTTGTTCACGATTTTCCCGCTGAAATTTCGCTTCTGCTAAACGATTTTTTTTAATAGTCAATTTTTCGCTCAATTGACCTATTTTATCTTTAGTCTGGATGTCTAACGATTCTTCATAATTTTCTACAACAAGCTCTTCTGTAAAATGACTCATTTTATTGATCGGGGCGATGAATTTTTTTGATAATAAAATAGAGAGTAACAGTCCGATGTTCCAAGCAATCAAAATACTGATAAAGAGCAATAAATACCCCTGATTCTCTTCTTTATGAACGCTGGAGACTGCTGAATGAAGTAAAACCACAGCTAAAACAGTGCCATCGTTATTCGTGACAGGAGCACCGACTGTTACGGTTGGTTTTCCAATAAAATGACTAAAAGCATTACTAGTCGTTGTTTTTCCAGCATAAACTCTTTTGATGACATTTTGCGCATTCTCAGGTAACTTACTATATTCTTTATTGTGCATACCATGACCGACGGTAATCGTATCAGCATTTTCATCAACTATCCAAATATCATCCAGTGCTAACTGATCCATGAAATTAAGGAAAGAAGAATACCCCATCCCCATCTTAATGGAAGAACCAGATCCCATCATGCCATTCATAGATGAGTTACTTTCATTTGTAGTTTCTTGTTCGTCAAAATAGTGGCTTAAAGTCTCGGCGATAACTGTTGCTCGGCGTGTCATTTCTTCTGTATGGATCGTGATCGTTTGTTTAGAAAATAAAGTACTAAATGCTACACCAATTACTAATGAAAAAAGCAACAGCGTTAGAGAAAAATAAAGAATAAGTTTTCTAGTCAGCTTGTTTTTCATTTGTTACCCTCAAACTTATACCCTTGGCCCTAAACCGTCGCAATTTTCCAATTTGGATGCGAGAATTCGTCTAGTTTGGCGCGCAATCGTTTAATATGAGTATCAACCGTTCTTGCATCGCCAAAGTAATCGATGCCCCATAAACTATCCAATAAGTTATCTCGAGAAAAAACTTTTTCTGGATTGGCTAAGAGTAGCCATAAAAGCTCTAATTCTCTTTTTGTTAAAATAATTTCTTGAGTGGCGATCGCTACTTTTTTTTCTTCCAGATAAACAGTCAAATTATCATAAGTCAAATGATCCATAGTATGCTGATTTTCTTCTGTTCGTTCAATTCGTCTTAAAATTGCTCGGATTCGTGCCATCACTTCACTTTGGGAAAATGGTTTCACAATATAATCATCGGCGCCAATATCTAACCCCATGATGCGATGATAGTCTTCTCCTTTGGCTGTGATCATGATGATTGGGACATTTGATGTTGCACGTATCGTTTTGCAAACACCAAATCCGTCGATTTTTGGTAGCATGACATCTAATAAAATCAATTCAATCGCATGGCTAGAAAATGCATCTAAGGCTGCTTGACCATTGTCAGCTATAATTGGATTAAATCCTTCTTTTAAAACATATTCTTTGAGTACTTCTGTAATTTGTAAATGATCATCAACGATCAAAATATTTTTCATGAGAGGACCTCCTAGATTCTTCTTTTATTATAGACAATAATTACGCGTTTAGGGAATTTATTTTCGACACATATTTGACACAATTATTTATTAGACTCAAGTCAAGTTATTCAGTTAGAGCTGGACCAACGTGTCACATTTTTAATCAAGGAGGAATCAGAACATGAAAAAGAAGATGATTAGTGGATTATTTGTAGGCTTATTGATAGGTACAATGGGATTTGTCACAGTGAGTGAAGCCGTAGGGCAAGGTGAAGAGGATCGTATGGATTCTTATGAAATGAAGTCTAGACATGTAAGACATCGAGAGGTCATGAATAATCAATTGACCGATGAGAAGAAACAAGATCAAGTAATGTCAGAAGATGAGTATTATGGTAGAAGACAAAATCGTGATCAAAATCATATGAGGAAAACAAGAGGTAGACATCAGAGTAGAATGAATGGTTCTTGTTTGTAAAATTATAAAAATAGATAAATAAAAAAATATTCCCCCATCAGAGAGATGGAGGGAACACAAATCAAATTACACACAACCATAAAATACCATACTTCCTAATAATTCTCAAGAATTTCGATGTTTAGGAAAAAAAATGAGAATTTCTTATAAAGAAGGGATATTCTATAAATAATATGGTTGTTTTCCTAATGAAACAAGGAGTATAAATATATAATAAAAACATTGCTCACATAAAAGGAGCAATGTTTTTTGAACTGTTTATAAAACTCGTACAGCAAAGTCTGGAGCATAGGAAGCAACTGTTGCGACTTGGACAACGTCGCCAGGAACGGGTGCATGGATATAAGAACCATCGCCTGTTGAAATTCCTACGTGATAGGTCCCACCGTGACTTCCCCAAAAGACTAAGTCGCCAGCTTGAGCTTCTGCAACTGAAATTGTCGTTCCAGCAGATTCTTGATCAACGGTTGTACGACCTAAAGCATGCCCAGCAGCAGCAAAAGCAACTTGAACTAAACCAGAACAGTCGAAGGAATCAGGACCCGCAGCACCATATACATAAGGTTTACCTAAATGTGTTTTGGCCGAGTTAATAACCATTGAACGAGCATCTGTTTTTTTTGCTTGTTCTTCCTGTTGTTTTTTAGCCTGAGTGATTTTTTCTGTTAATTGGGATTCTTGTTTAACTGTTTCAGCCTGTTTTTTTGTAATGTCTTCTGTATTTGTTTTTAAGAGAGCTTGTTGTTGTTTTAATTCAGTTAATTGTTCTTTTTTCTCAACTATCGGGTTATTTTGGATAGGAACAGGTGAAAAAGTTGTTGTGAGTGTTACGTTCTGATCTTTAGTTGATTTTGTTGTTTCAGAGATGGCTGTAACAGATTCAATTTCTTCTAGCTGTTCAAGACTGATTTGGATTTTTTTCATTTTTTGCTCTAAGTTAGAAAGCTGAATCGTTTGTTTGCTTTTTTTATCTGAAAAATATTGTTTATCCACTTTTAACTGGGATAGTTTTTGTGAAGCTTCTGTAATGATTTTATCTGGGGGAGTTGGCTGTGTAGAGGTTGCAAAAGCTTGATTACCTATTACTAAACTAGCAGCAACGGTCAAGCCGCTTAAAAATAATTTGGTTATAATTATCTGTGTTTTCAAAAAAACGCTCCTCAAGTATTTATGTTAGTTGATCTATTTTTATAACTAAAGTGTATTCATTTTATTATTTTAAGACCAGTTAATATTTAAACACAGCTTCTTTATAATGTCTGTAAAAGATAGGTTAAATATTTGTTTCTTGGGTTACAAAAAAAGATCATTTATTTCAAAATGACGAATCATTGTAATATAGCTGAGGTTAGATTTATAGACTATCTTTTTTTCTGATTTTGATTTAAACTAGTGAAGAACGGAGGAGCGGTAATGAAAAAAGAATCAGTATTTGAGGTAACACATCAGTCAATTTTAGAAACTGCGAAGGATCTTTTTTTAACGAACGGATACAAAAATACTTCTACTCGTGATATTGCTAAAGCTGCAAATATTACACAACCAGCATTGTATTATCATTTTTCTAATAAAGAAATTCTATTTATTGAGATTAATAAACAAATTGGTATTCAGTTAAAAAGTGCAATCGAACAGATTCATGAAGAACAAGATACCATCGAAAATCAATTGATTAAATGCACCAATGCTCTGTTAACTGTCTATCATAGAGATATTTTTTCTTTTATCCATCAAAGTGCAGCAGAAATGGAACAAGCAAATAAACAGCAGCTATTTTATATATTGAATGATTATTATCTAGTTCCATTACAGACTATTTTTGAATCGAGTCAAGAGCCATTAAACAGCAGTGTGTCTTCAAAAAAGGCAGCTCAATTTTATCTGATGAGTTTGTCATTGTTATTTTCAACGATTCATCAGCTTTCTACAGAAAAAGAGCGCTCAGCGCAAATTTCTGAGTTAATGGATATGGTATTACATGGTGTTTTATCTTGAGGAATTAAATTGTTTTTTTATCATATGATAAAAAACGTTGTTTAATTCTTTTTTTCGTGTTAAAATTTTTATCAAGTGATAAAAAAACTGTTTATTTTTTTAGCTGTTTTTTTATCGATTGATAAAAAAGAGGTGGAATCAATGTTTTTAGGTTTAGAAGAAATGAAGTATTTTAAGCTTAGGTATACGTTAGTGGTTGGTGTCATTGTGTTAGTTGCTTATGTTGCATTTATGTTGTCGGGGTTAGCTAATGGACTTGCCCAAGGGGTTCGTCAAGGCGTAGATCAGTGGGAGGCAACAAGTATTATTCTATCTGGCGATGCTAACAAAAGCTTGAACGCATCAAGTTTAGTAATGGATGATTTAACACACGTAAAGGCTCAAAATGTAGAACCGCTTGGACAATATGCTGGAGCGTTAAACAAGGTTGGTAAAAACAAAGAAGCCGACAAAATCAATATTTCTCTTTTTGGCGTAGCTGAGAATAGTTCAATCAAACCTAAATTGGTTGAAGGGCGTTACTTTGAAAATGCTGGAGAAATTATTATTCCACAAAATTTAGTGGATAAAGGAATCAAACTGGGCGATGCTGTAAAAATCGGAAAACTTGATAAAGAGTTGAAGGTGGTTGGGATTACGAAACAAAATAGTTTCAGTATTGTTCCGTTAATTTATACATCCCTTGATCAATGGCAAGAGCTTAAATTTAGTAAAATCATCGAAGGTGCTCAAGCACCAATCAATGGCATCGTTGTTCGTAAAACGCCAACAAATAAGATCAAACTAGAAACAACTGATGATCATTTGGTAAAATACGGTATTGAAGAATTTATTCAAAAACTACCTGGATACAGCGAACAGAACCTGACACTCAATGCGATGATCTATTTCTTATTTGTCATCACCGCTGCGATTATTGGTATCTTTATCTATGTAATGACCTTGCAAAAAACGAGTTTATTTGGTGTTATGAAAGCACAAGGAATTTCAAATGGTTATATTATTAAATCAATCATTGCTCAAACCTTTATTTTAGGTGTGATTGGCGTTTTGATCGGTGTCATCTTGACGTTATTGACAAACCTTGTCTTACCATCTGCTATACCGTTTGAATTGGATAGTACAAACTTACTCGTTTACAGTATCGTATTGATTATCGTTGCGGTCTTAGGCGGCGTTTTCTCCATTCGGACAGTGACACATGTCGATCCAATGAAAGCGATAGGAGGCTAAGAAAATGACTGATATTTTAGTAATGGATGATATTCGGAAAACATTTGGAAAAGGTCATGCAAAAGTGGAAGCGTTGAAAGGAATCAATTTAAGTGTTAAAGCTGGAGAATTTGTCAGTATTATTGGTCCCTCTGGCTCTGGAAAAAGTACATTCTTAACCATTGCAGGCGGACTACAGTCACCTACAACAGGCAAGATCGTGATTAACGGAAAAGATTTTACTCATCTGAGTGAGAAGAAACGCTCACGATTACGTTTTGAAGAAATTGGCTTTATTTTACAGGCATCTAATTTGATTCCATTTTTAACTGTAGGAAATCAATTTACACTAGTCGATAAAATCGAAAAGAAAAAAACAGAGACTCAGCGCATCAATGACTTATTAGCTTCTTTGGATATTGCTGATTTGATCAATAAATTTCCAAGAGATCTTTCGGGCGGTGAACGTCAACGAGTAGCAATTGCTCGAGCATTGTTTAACGAACCGAGTTTGATTTTAGCGGATGAACCAACTGCTAGCTTAGACACAGAACACGCATATGAAGTGGTAAAAATTTTAGCAAAAGAAGCACATGAAAAGCAAAAAGCAACGATCATGGTCACACACGATCCAAGAATGATTGAGTGGAGCGATAGTGTTTACCGTATTGAAGATGGCAACTTGATAAAAGAGTAAAAAAAAGAAGAAGGGAAATAAACAAAAAAAGTTTATTTTCCTTCTTCTTAATTTAAAGTGTTATAAAATATGATTTTAGGTTATGATAATAGAGGAGAAAAGTAAATGGGTGGAAATACATGCAGTTGGCTAAAAAATAAAACTATACAGAAGAAAGTGAGGCAGTACAATGGATAATCGAGTAGAGGTAATGACGTTTTCGCAATTGAGGCAATTTGTAGCAGAGTTGGATGCAAATAGCGCAATTAAGGATGATACCAAAGTATTTATTGATACTGGGTGGGATAGTGTTCAAGAAGTTGAACCAAATGCTTTTCATGTTGAAGAAATTATGGAATTTAAAGTACAAGATGAGCTGACAAAAGACTTTTATGTTGGGTATACTTTGAGCGAAAAAGCAGAACGAATGCAAGCTCAGGGTCAACCAGAAACAGCTGTCATCATCAGAAATTTATATTAACAGTCAGTTGTTTTAATAGGGTTTGTTAAGAAAATTTTTTCCTTTTTAAACGATACACACTATTTCTTTTGTTAATAGGGTTTATGTAGATAAATACTATGTTATAAGAAATAATTATTAGGAAGGTGGTGTTTCTTTTGACAAATAAAATTCCATTTCCAAAGAACTATGAACGATTTATTGAGCTAGGACAAGAAGCGGCCAAAGAAAATAATTTACTCGAAGCAGTATACTATTATGAGCAGGCATATGCCATTCGGCAAGACTTTCCACTAAATTTGGTATTGGTAAATATGTATTTAGAAACAGGTGAAAATGAGCAAGCATTATCTTTAGCATCAGAAATGAAAGAAAAATATTTTGCTTACTTAGATTATCTAGAACTCTATATTCAAATTTTAATTCAGAATCACCTATTCATTCAAGCACATAGCATTATCAATGAGCGAATTTTGATGGAACAAAGTGGTGAAATGAGAAAATTGATTTCTTTGAAGAAAAAAATTCGTCATGTTGAGCTTATGTATCGGCAGTTTGAGGTTAGTAAAATCAAAGAATTAAAAGAAGAGTTAGAAGATCTTAATACACAGAACTACTATGAACAATTGGGGTTAGTCAAAAAAGCGGGTCAACTACCTCAAGATGAATTTATTGCGATTGGTAAAAAAATTTTATTGGATGAGCGAATACATAATTTAGTTCGGTCTTGGATTCTTGAAGAACTTGTAAGTCTCCATGTTAAAGAAGAAATTGAATTTCTGTGGAGAGATAATAAGAAATATACCGTTATTCCAGCCTCGATAGGCGGACCGTTGGACTGTGCTGCATATCAAAGGATTTTATTATTTTTAGAAAAAGAGTTGATCAATGATGATCTTATTTTGCTCGTAGATGTCTTAGAAGAAATCAGATTGCATTTTGCCTTATTATATCCTTTGGCAGATGACATTATCGAAAATCCCAAATTATGGGCAATTAGTTATATTATTTCATATAATCATTCGATTGCTCAAAAATTTCAAATAGATGGAAAGCGCACAGAAATCGAAAAAATTCAGAAAATCCAAAGCAAGATCCGTTTTGAATTGGAGACGATGGTTTTATAAAGTTGAAAAAGGAGGCGAAACAAAGCGGATCTTCAGTTTTGTTCGTTCTCCTTTTTTAGCAGAAATTAGATATATAGTCACGGTTTAGATTTGTGGGTCAGAAATAATAGCAGAATGAATGAGAGTAAGTAATATAGAAAAATTCCTCCTTGAATAAAAGTGATGACTAAAAATAAAAGCGGATAATCAATCGTTGTGAGCTGGTTAAAATAACGAGTGAGAAAAAATTCTGTGAGCGCTAAAAAAATGGAAAGAACCAAAAGTCTCATGTGACGCTGACTCAATACTATCAACTGCCTAACTATAATATTTTCGAAAACTTATAATAACATAAAAAACAATGTTTTTTTATCAAGTTTTAATGTAAATCGATAGATAAATGAGAAAATATATTGACTGTTAGGAAATACATTCTTATTGTGAAAAAACTTAAATTAAATAAAAAAACATTACAAAAATTGTAATGTTGGAGTGGAAAATATCTTAATGATCAAATAAGTTATGACTACATCTGATTTTAAATTATGCTATAATTCTTTATATAGCACTTTATTAATAAGTAAAATGACGCGCCCTGAGGGAATCGAACCCCCGTCTCAAGAACCGGAATCTTACGTGATATCCACTACACTAAGGGCGCAAGCACGTTTACTAGTTTAGCTGATAATTTGATAAATTACAAGGGGAAGGACCAAAAAAATGAAATTTGAACAACATTTATCACAACAACAAAAACAAGTCCAAAAACTTGCAATGACCCAACAATTACAGCAATCGATACAGATTTTACAATACAATTCAGAGGAACTTTTTGCATATATAGAGGCCAAAGCATTAGAAAACCCATTGATCGATATTCAAGCAGAAACAAACTATAGTGATTTTTCGAGTGTGGGCAGTCGCACATACACAAATGAAGAAAACAATTATTTGAATCAGATTCCTGATAACCATACTTCGCTTTTTGAATATTTGATCGATCAGATCCATTTGAATTATCGTGATACTTATTTACGAACGCTAGTATTGTTTTTAGTTGAATATATTGATTTAAATGGGTACTTGATGATCGACTTAGATGAGGCGAGTTTAAAAACAGGCGCAACGGCAATTGAAATGCTTGATGCTTTAACCCTGATCCAACAGTTGGATCCAGCGGGTGTTGGTGCCAGAGATTTGCGTGAGTGTCTATTGTTACAAGTTGAGCGAGATGATACAGCACCAGAGCTAGCCTATATTGTCATTGAAGAAGAATTTGATCATTTGGCGAATCGAAAATGGGGACTGATTGCCAAAAAATTTGATGTTGCATTATCAGAAATCCAAACGATTTTCGATTACATTCAGACTTTAACACCCGCACCGGGCAGTATTTTTGAATCGACATCAGGCTTATATATTCGTCCAGATTTGACCGTAAGAATCAAAGAAAATCAATTAACGGTTCTTTCTAATAAAACGGGTACGCCAACACTTCAATTTCAGCAAGCGTACTTTGAACGGATGGAAGCGACAGACGATAAAGAAGTGCAAGAGTATATTAAGGAAAAGAAAAATGAATTTGAATGGTTGTCAAAAACGATTGTTCAACGTGGAGATACGATTTTAAGAGTGGGTACAGAGATCGTCCAACGTCAGCAAGAGTTCTTTTTTAAAGAAGATCGTCCATTGAAACCGATGACATTAAAGGAAATTGCAGAAGTTTTAGAGATTCATGAGTCTACAGTTAGTCGTACAGTGAATGGTAAATATTTAGAAACAGAGTTCGGCGTTTTTGAGCTTCGTTCTTTTTTCTCACATGGTCTGTCAAATGATAGTACAGGAGAAGAAACATCAACTAGCAGTATCAAAAAACAACTACAATCTTTAGTAGATAATGAAAACAAAGCTAAACCACTCTCTGATCAAAAACTAGTAGATTTATTAAAAGAGCAAGAAATCGAAATTTCTCGCCGAACGGTTACCAAATACCGAGAAGCTTTAGGTATTCCTGCTTCGTCTAAACGAAAACGATATGATGATTAAAAAAGTGAGGCTAGGACAGAAGCGTTTAATCCCGAGAAATAAGAAGGAATTCATGAAAATTGCTTTCCAAATTTTTGTGAATTTCGGCTTATTTCCGAAGGGATTGCTTCTGCTCCCGCCGTTTATCCGTATTTAGGGTGTGAAACAAAAGTGTTTTTTACTTTTGTCCCACACCCACTTTTTTTGCATGGATCAAGGCTGCCAGATTAAGTGTTCAGAAGGTAATCCTTCTTCGATTCCTTGCCAGACAGAGACAAAGTGATTTTTTTCTAAAAGGTGTTTTGATGCACCATTTTTAGGGTCGATTATAGCGTAAATAGTAGCTTGCGATAGCTGCTCTGATTGTCTTACTAAGTTTAACAAATGAGTTATTATTTTTGTCGCATAACCTTTTCCCCAGTGTTCAGGTAAAATCATGTAACCGATCTCGATTTTATTTCCTCCATCCCAAGACAATTTACCAAAGCCGATATAAGTAGCTTGATCAAAGATTTTATAGTAGCCTGTTTGATCATGATGGCTGGCATTATATGCTAAGATTTTTTTGAAGTTCTCAATCGCTTCATTTTCTGGTTCTGTTTTTTCAGTAATATAACGCATGACACGGATATCTTGAGTCAGAATAGAGTAAAGCTGCTGGTCATTTTTTTGATAGAATTCAACATTTAATTTTTTATGAGTGGGCATTTATTTTCACCTGTTTTCTACAAAGTGTAGCTGATCAATTTAAATAAAAAAAACTATATCCCTTATTAGCTAAAGGTATAGTTTTTTAAGAGCCACCTGACGGATTCGAACCGTCGACCCCCACCTTACCATGGTGGTGCTCTACCAGCTGAGCTAAGGCGGCAATAATAGTAATACAGATAACAGATTACCGTAGAAAGTAAGGTTTGTCAATAGATTTCCGTTTGTGAGAGTGATTGACATCGTTTCATAAATTGTTATATAACTATTAGTTGATTTTATCCTTTATTAGTAAAAATTTTATTGACACTAGTCAACAATTCTTGCTAAACTGAAACAAAGGGGAGATGATAAATATGTTTATTGTTTGGGGTAGTAAAGGATTTGAACAAGATTTAGGGGATACGGTGATTCAATGTGACTGTAGCCATTGTAACAACGAAGTGGTTATGCAAGGAAAACAAATCGGACGAAAATTCACGTTATTTTGGATTCCGCTTTTTACAACATCATCTAGTCATTATCTACTATGTCCAATTTGCGGATATGGTAAAGAGTTATCTAAGGATGTTTTGACGCAATACCTAGTTAGTACTGCTGAAACAATCACCGAATAAAAAAATTAAAAAAAGGTTTGACATGGAATTTATTTTCCAGTAGAATACAACGTAACAACAAATGAATAACAGTCCGTTGAAGAGAAGAGTAAATTTGGACGTGCTTCACAAGAGAGTCTCGGTTGGTGAAAAGAGATAAGCGCATAAGAATTGAAGATGGCCTCATGAGGACAAGCTGTTGATAAGTAAGCAGCTTCGGGAAAGCTCCCGTTATCAAAGCGACAAGTTATAAGACTTGGTCTAAGAAAAGTAATGAGGATTACTTTTAAAAAAAAGGTGGTACCGCGATTATTCGCCCTTTACTAGCATAAGCTGGTAGAGGGCTTTTTGTATGTTGAATAATACAAGACTGACGAAGGAAGTATTGATCCTTCAAACAACTAAATCAAATAAATAAAGCAATGAGATGGAAAGTACAGATGAAACGATATCTAACAGAGAGCTTGGGTAGCTGAAAACAAGCGGTAAACGACATCTAGAAAATGGCCATTGAGCAGCGCTTCGAGTGAATCATTCATAAGACAGCGACGGATGTACCCGTTATAGTACTAGAGTATAAGTGATCACGGATCGCTGTACTTGATGAGGATATCTATGTGAGTGGATATCAAATAGAGGTGGTAGCACGCAAAAGCGTCCTCAAATGCATAGTTTTATACATTTGAGGATGCTTTTTTCTTTTTATAACTAACCATAATGGAGGGATGATAAGATGAAGAAAAAGTTAATCAGTCTAGTGTTGATCGTAACAGGGATTGTTGGAATTGCAGCGTGTGGTAAGAATGATAAGGTAGCATCAGATCAAGACAAAGCAGCACCAATTGTTCGAGTTGGAACCTCACCTGGTCCGTATAGCGAATTATTCTTAGAAGCGGTTAAACCGATTCTAGAAAAGGAAGGCTATCAAATAGAACAAACTGAATTTACAGAATTGATTCAAGCTGACGTAGCATTAACAGAAGGGGCCATTGATTTAAATGTAGATCAGCACACCGCTTATCTAAACAATTTTAACGAGAATAAAGGAACACACTTAGTGGGAATCACACCAATTCCTACTGTCCCGACCGGGCTGTTTCCAGGAAAGAAACGTACATTAAATGATATAAAAACAGGAGACAAAATCGGGATTCCAGATGATGCTTCAAATACAGCACGAGCGTTTAACCTACTGCAAAAAGCTGGCTGGATCGAATTAAAAGCAGGTGTTGATCCAGTTAAAGCGACTAAAGAAGATATTGTGAGCAATCCAAAAAATCTGGAACTGATTCAAATGTCATCCGCTCAAATACCTCGAAGTTTAGCAGATTTAGATTTTGCTGTAATACCAGGAAGTATTGTTTATAGTGCCAAGCTAGATCCTAAAGATAGTTTACTCTCAGAAGATGTGTTAAAAGAATACGAATTAGTTGCAACAATTGATGAAAAAAATTCAAAAAGCGACTGGGCCCAAGCGGTGATAAAAGCGTATCATTCCGATGCGTTTAAAAAATATTTGAACGAACATAATCAAGGGAATTATTGGTTTATTCCAAAAGAACTACAGGAGGAACAAAAATGATCGAATTAAAAAATATAGATGTCACTTTTTATCAAAAAAAACAGCAAATCGATGCAGTAAGAAATGTCACCTTAACCATTGAAAAAGAAGATGTATTCGGAATTGTCGGTTATTCAGGAGCTGGCAAAAGTACCTTGGTGCGGGTAATCAACTTACTGCAGCGACCAACATCGGGTGAAGTCATTATCAACAATCAAAATATTTTAGGCTTTTCACCGAAAGAACTAAGAGCACAACGTAAAAAAATCGGGATGATTTTCCAGCACTTTAATCTGATGAAGGAGCGAACGATTTTTGCTAATGTTGATTTTTCACTAAAGTATTCTGGTTTATCCAAAGAACAGCGAAAAGAAAAAATCGAGCGTTTGCTTGATCTAGTAGGTCTTTCAGAGAAAAAAGATGCCTACCCTAGCCAGTTATCTGGTGGACAGAAGCAGCGCGTAGCGATTGCTAGAGCTTTAGCAAATGATCCAGAAATTTTATTGTGCGATGAAGCAACGAGTGCATTAGATCCAAAAACGACGATTCAGATTTTAGAGTTATTAAAGAAATTAAATAAAGAACTCGGCTTAACAATTGTTTTGATCACGCATGAAATGCAAGTCGTAAAAGAAATTTGTAACAAAGTAGCTGTGATGGAAGATGGACAAGTGATTGAACAAAATGATATTGTTTCGATTTTCAGCCAACCAAAAGAAGCCTTGACGAAGGACTTTATCCGAACAGCGACACATATTGACCAAGCCTTGGAGACGATTATTCAACATCCTAGTTTGACTGATTTGGGTGGGAATGAAGTGTTGGTAGAAATTTCTTATGTAGGGGAACAAACGAGTGAACCATTGATTGCACAGCTGTATAGCAAATACCATGTTGTGACGAATATTTTGTACGGTAATGTAGAAATCTTGCAGCAAGTGCCAATTGGCAATTTGATCGTGATTCTTTCGGGAGAAGAAACACAACGAGAAAAAGCAATAGACTTTTTACAACAACAAGGGGTAAAAATCAAAATCTTGAAAACAAGTGAATCAAAAGAAAATGTTATCCCATTACATGTTATCTAAAGTGAGAAAGTAGAAGGAGTGACTTATATGCAGGAATTTTTACAACAGTATTTTCCAAATGTCCTATTACTAAAACAGGAATTTATTGATAGCACGATCGAAACATTATATATGGTCTTTTGGACAGCCATTATCGCAGGAATTTTAGGCACATTACTTGGGGTTGTGTTAGTAGCAACAGGGCCTGAGGGGATTTTAAAAAACAGTGTGCTTTATAATATTTTAGAAAAAATCATCAATGTTTGTAGATCCATCCCTTTTATCATCATGCTGGCATTGATTCAGCCGATCACTCGTTTTTTAACAGGAACAACGATTGGGACAACGGCGGCTTTAGTGCCACTGGTGATAGGAGTGATTCCATTTTTTGCACGTCAGATTGAAAATGCGTTATTAGAAGTTGATCCAGGTGTTGTTGAAGCAGCAGAATCAATGGGAACTAGTCCTTTAGGAATTATTTTTAGAGTGTATTTAATTGAAGGATTACCAAGTATCATTCGAGTGTCATCCGTTACAATCATCAATTTGATTGGTTTGACCGCAATGGCTGGTGCAATTGGTGCAGGTGGCTTAGGTAACTTAGCAATCACCAGAGGCTATAATCGTTTTCAGACAGATGTTACGATCGTTGCAACACTGATCATCTTAGTGTTCGTTTTTGCTAGTCAGTTTATCAGTAATACATTGATCAAGAGAACATCACATTAAAAAAACAAATAGGAGAAATGAGGAAAATTAAATGAAAAAGACAATTAAAATTATCGGATTAGCGTTAACAATTGGGTTTGTATTAGCAGGATGTTCTGCTGGAAGTGCTAAAAGCGACAAGAATGAAGTGGTTAAATTAGGCGTAGTGGGTGCTAACAATGAAGTTTTAGAATCAGTTAAAGAACGTCTAAAAGATGAAGGCATCGATTTACAGCTTGTAGAGTTTTCTGATTATACCCAACCGAATGCGGCATTAGCCGAAAAAGAGATCGACTTAAATTCGTTCCAACATCAAATTTTCTTGGATAACTATAATGCAGAACACAAAACAGATCTTGTGTCGATCGGAAATACGGTTAGTGCACCATTAGGGATTTATTCATCTAAAATTAAAGATGTCAAAGAATTAAAAACGGGTGCTGAAATCGCAATTCCAAATGATGCTACAAATGGTGGACGGGCATTATTGCTATTACAAAGTGCTGGGTTGATCAAAGTAGATCCTGCTAAGAAACAAACTCCGACAGTAAGTGATGTCACTGAAAACAAATTAAACTTAAAAATCACAGAATTAGATGCTTCTCAAACAGCTAGAGCGTTGCAAGATATTGATGCTTCTGTGATCAATAGCGGAATGGCTGTCGATGCTGGGTTTGTCCCAACGAAAGATGCGATTTTCTTAGAGCCTGTGGATGAAACATCAAAACCGTATGTCAATATCATTGTTGCTCGTGAAGCGGACAAAGACAATAAAACGTACAATAAAGTAGTTGACACGTATCAACAAGAAGAAACGAAAAAAGTGATCGAAGAAACATCAAAAGGATCAAGTATCCCAGCTTGGGAAACATTTGGTAGAAAATAAGAGGAGGACGAATCAATGACGACAGTGACAAAACAATCGATTCAAGAAGAAATTCAACAAAATGCTGATGAAGTGATCGCACTTAGACGTCACTTTCATCAATATCCAGAAGCTAGTTTGAAAGAATTTGAAACAATCAAACGAATCAAAGAAGAGCTAAACAAGCTGACTATTCCTTTTGAAGCAGTCGGTGAAACTGGTGTATTGGCTACGATAAAAGGAGAAAAAGGTTCTGGTAAGACAATCATTTTAAGAGCGGATATTGATGCGTTAGAATTAGAAGATGCCACAGGCAAAGCCTATCAATCTAAAAATCCCGGATTAAATCATGCTTGTGGTCATGACGGACATGCTGCAGCGTTATTGGGAGCAGCTAAAGTGTTGAAAAGCCATGAAGCAGATTTTGCTGGTACAATCCAATTAGCCTTTCAACCTGCCGAGGAAATCGGAGCTGGGGCTTGTCAGTTTGTCGATGGCGGCTTTGTCGAGAACATCGATCAGGTTTTTGGGATCCACTTAGATTCAAGCGTTCCTGTCGGGAAATTGGTAGCAACGAAAGGTGCCACAAATGCTTCTTGTGATATTTTTAAAATTGAAGTGGAAGGACTCAGCAGTCATGTAGCGCAGCCAAATGTGGGACGAGATGCTGTTTTGGCCGCTGCAAGTATTGTTGTCGAGTTACAGAAAATCGCTGCAAGAGAAGTTAGCCCATTAGATCCAGTTGTAGTCGGAATTGGTGTACTGGATGCTGGAACGAGATATAATATTGTTGCGAATCATGCGAGAATTGAAGGAACGGTGCGAGCATTCAGCCATGAAACGCGGGCCTTTGTCTTACAGCGTGTCGAAGAAATCGCCAATCAAATTGCTGAAGCACATCGCACAAAAATTGCCTCATTCCATATTCATGATGCAGCAGGTCCTTTGATCAATGATGATACAGCAACTGAACTAGCACAGGCAGTCGCTGCTGAAATTGTTGGCAAAGAAAACGTTGTGACAGATCATACCAAGAGTCTAGGCGCAGATGATTTTGCTGACTTTTTACTTAAAGCACCCGGTGTTTATGGACGTGTTGGTACACGAAATTTAGAGAATCCAGCAACGCAATATGGCCATCATCATGAAAAGTTTGATATTGATGAAACAGGCTTGGCTTTGGCAACAGAATTTCATGTTCGCTATGCATTGACGTATTTAAATTCGATTGATTAATCATGAATAAAAGCATACGGCTTGAAGTTTAATAGCGAACTTCAAGCTGTATGCTTTTTTATTTTTACTTGAAAGAAAAGAACTTACTTAGTAATATTCTTGCTTTTCAAAGCAATTATGGTAAACTATTTTTGTAAAGAAAGGTGATTAAGAATGTTTTTTCTTTCAGATAAATTTGTGAAAAGAAGCAGCTCCCAACATATGAATGTGATGAAGCATTGTTGTGGAGCCTAATAGAATGAACGCTTCATCGTCTAAATGTATACTAAATTTTTTGTGGCTAAGATGTAGTCTTATTTAGTTTTACTTTTGACGATGATCATGATTTTTATAGCGCTGATCAAAGGACAACGTGTTTCGTACGTTGTCCTTTGTTGATACTAACAAGGGATAAGTAGGTGGACCTATTTGATCGCTTGTTTTTTTGTCTGAATAAACAAAGACCTTTCAAATCAACGTGCGAGAACGTTGTGTAAAGCAATGTTAATTTTTGAAGAAAAACAAATGATTACTGCAATTTACAATAAACTAGAAGCAAAGACAGTGAAAAACACCTTTGCGAGAATGGAAAAGAGGACGTAAACATGAGTTTATTAACAATCGAACACCTAACCCAACGTTTTGGTGAAAAAATTCTGTATGAAGATGCATCACTTCGTGTCAATAAAGGGGACCACATGGGTCTAACTGGACAAAATGGCGTAGGAAAATCAACCTTAGTCAAAATTTTAACAGGTGAAATTTTAGCTGATGATGGTAGTATTACGTGGCAAAACAAAACCAAAATCGGTTATTTGGACCAGTATGTGGAAGTAATCGGAAATAGTACGATCAATGCGTTTTTACACCAAGCATACACGCCACTATATGAAATCGAAAATAAAATCAATGAATTATATGCAAAATATAGTAAGACCGGTGAAGATAAATTACTAGAACGAGCAGGAAATTTACAAACACAGTTAGACGAAAGTGATTTTTATCAAATTGATACGATCATCAATGATTTGGCTAATGGTCTAGGAATAGAAGCAATTGGCTTAGATCGACCAATGAATGAACTAAGTGGAGGGCAAAGATCAAAGGTCATTCTAGCAAAACTTCTTTTAGAAGAGCCGGATGTTTTATTATTGGATGAACCAACAAACTATTTGGATGATATGCATATTCAATGGCTCATCAATTACTTGAACAATTTTAATGGCACGTTTATTTTGGTTTCTCATGATTACCATTTTTTAAATGCTGTCACAAATTGTATTTGCGATATTGAATTTGGTAAATTGACAAGATATACAGGAAATGTTGAAAAATCTTTTGCACAAAAGGAACAAAACAAAGAAAGTTACTTAAAACAATATCATGCGCAACAAGCAAAAATTGAAAAAGCCGAAGCGTATATTCGTAAATACAAAGCTGGAAATCGTGCTACCATGGCGAAAAGTCGCCAGAAACAATTGGATCGAGTGGAGCGAATGGCTCCTCCAGGCAGCTTGATGAAACCACAAATCCAATTTCCGTATCAACCGATCGTGGCAAGCTTGGCTTTGATTACAGATGAATTAGTCATTGGGTACACGAAGCCATTACTAGCACCAATCAATCTGTCTGTTCATAGTGGTGAAAAAGTAGCAATCAAAGGGTTTAACGGTATTGGAAAATCAACATTAATTAAAACATTAACAGGCAAGATCAACCCAATTAATGGTGAATATCAATATCCAGCCAATACTAAAATTGCTTATTTTTCCCAAGATTTGACGTGGGAAAATGATTACTTGACGCCACTTACTTATTTAAGTGATTGTTCCCCTAAAAAAACAGTCAAAGAAATTAGGACTTACCTAGCTAAATGTGGTTTACCAGATAAGCTGGTGAATCAGCATTTACGTTTATTAAGTGGGGGAGAGCAGACAAAAGTAAAACTCTGTGAGCTAACCATGGATTCAAGTAACCTTATTTTCTTGGATGAACCAACAAATCACATTGATGCGGTTGCCAAAGAAAGCTTACGTCAAGCGATCCAGCAATTTCAAGGTACGATCGTGATTGTTTCTCATGAGGAGGAATTTTATAC
The DNA here is from genome assembly GCF_002148425.2 of Enterococcus sp. 12C11_DIV0727. Lineage (NCBI taxonomy): Bacteria > Bacillati > Bacillota > Bacilli > Lactobacillales > Enterococcaceae > Enterococcus > Candidatus Enterococcus lemimoniae. The sequence continues at coordinate 3,246,225 of NZ_CP147248.1, forward strand.
AGATATTACAGATCGTGTGATCGATATTGAGGAAATGATTTAATTAAAAAATAGCTTCTGACATGTTTTAATCTGTCAGAAGCTATTTTCTATTTCATCAATCCATCATGGATCTTATCTAAATTCCATTTCATCATAGCGAAATAACTATCACCATCTTCACCTTTTTTCGCAATGGAGTCAGTGAAAATCGTGCTATAAATCGGTAAATCAGTTTCTTTTGAAACTCTTTCCATACTACGTTTGTCGACGCTTGTTTCAACAAATAAAACAGGAACTTTTGTTTTATGGATTTGATCGATGATTTGTTTCATTTGATCAGGCGTTCCTTGGCTTTCAGTATTGATTTCCCAAATGTAAGCAGCAGTTAATCCATATGCTTTAGAGAAATATTTAAAAGCACCTTCACTGGTGACCAGTAATTTTTGGTTGTCTGGAATATCAGCAAATTTTTCTTTTGCTTCTTTGTCTAAAGTTGAGAGTTTATCAATATATTCTTTGGCATTTTTTTCGTATGTTTCTTTATTTTTAGGATCTTTTTTACTCAATGTATCTCGAATCGATTCAACATAAGAAATGCCATTTTGAATATCTAACCAAGCATGTGGATCTTGTTCATTTTCTTGTCCGGCACTGGTTAAATACATCGGTTTGACATTTTTACTAACTGAGAAGAAGTCTTGATCTTCTTTTTTCTTGGCTGTTTCCATTAATTTATTGAACCAGCCATTTCCGCCGGTCTCTAAGTTTAAACCATTAAAGAATAAAACGTCAGCTTCCGAAGCTTTAGCAACATCTTCTGGTAGTGGCTCATATTCATGGGGATCGGTTCCAACAGGGACGATACTGTGCAAATTGACTAAGTCTTTTCCGACATTATCCACCATATCAGCAAGAATCGAGTTTGTCGCAACAACATTGATCTTTTCTTGGTCTGATGTACTAGCAGATTTAGATTGACAAGCAGCAAGTAAAAAGAGACTGGCTAAAGCAGTGATAAAAAGTATTTTTTTCTTCATAAGATTGGTTCCTCCGTTTTCTGTTTATTGACAAAAAATAATCCTTTTCTTGGTGAAAATAGAAATGCTAAAATGAAAAACGCTGCTGCTGTTAAAACGATTGTTGCGCCAGAGGCTAAGTTATAGGAATAACTAAAAAATAACCCGATGATCGAACTTAATATGCCAAAGAGAGACGCTAAAGCAATCATCGAAGGCAAATGATTTGTCAGTAGGTAAGCTGTGGCCGCTGGTGTGATCAACATTGCAATCACCAAAATCGTTCCGACTGTTTGTAAGGATGAAACAGCAACTAAGGTTAATAAAAACATCAAAGCATAATGGAAAAATTGAACATTTAAGCCGTAAGCTTGAGCCATGGTTGGATCAAAAGAAGTAATTTGTAACTCTTTGTAGAATAATCCGACAAAGATCAGTACAATAACGCCAACGACTGCCGTAATTAAAATATCTGAATCGCGAACGGCTAAAACATTTCCGAATAAAATGTGATAAAGGTCAGTTGAACTTTTGGCGAATGAAATCATGATAATACCTAATGCAAAAAATGAACTGAAGACAACGCCAATAGCAGTGTCATTTTTTAACTGACTTTTTTGCGTAATAAAGCCGATTAATAATGCAGCTAAAATCCCAAAAATCGAAGCACCGAAAATATAGTTAACACCAAACATATAAGAGGCAGCCACTCCAGGCAATACAGCATGAGAAATCGCATCGCCCATCAAAGACATTCCTCGTAATACAATAAATGAACCAATGATTCCCGAAACCAATCCAACAATGATCGACGTAATCAACGCGTTTTGTAAAAATTGGTAACGAACCAAACCATCAACAAAATTTGCAATCATGCATCAGCCACTCCTTTGATTATAATATCGCCCATTGTTTCACCATAAGCCAATTGAATATTTTTGTTTGTAAAGGTTGTTACAACTGGCCCACATGCGATGAGTTCTTTCTTTAAAATGATCACATCGTCAAAATAATGTGCGACTTTGTGAAGATCATGATGGACGATCACGATTGTTTTTCCGGCATCCTTTAACTGTTTAAGAATATCCATGATGACCTTCTCACTGGTCATATCGATCCCTACGAAAGGTTCATCTAAAACGATAACATCTGCTTCTTGAGCCAGCACACGGGCAATAAACACTCGCTGTAGCTGTCCACCTGACAGCTCACCGATCTGACGTTTAGCAAAAGCTTCTAGTTGCACTGTTTTGAGAGCCTTCATTGCCTGCTCTTTTTCTTGCTTTTTGGGACGCTTCATAATACCCAATTTTGGGTAAGTTCCTAAAAGAACAACTTCCAAGACGTTGATTGGAAAAGAAAGATCCAATGCACTACGCTGTTCCACGTAAGCAATTCGCTTCTTTTGAGAATCGATAGACTGCTCTCCTAGAGAAACTGTTCTGGTATCTGCTTTGAGTAAGCCGAGCATTCCTTTTAAAAAAGTTGATTTTCCTGCACCATTGGGACCGATGATCCCAGTGATTTTTCCTGCAGGAATTTGTAGTGAAATATCAATCAAAGCTTTTTGGCCTTGATAACTAACAGTTAACTGCTTAACTGTAATGTTATTATTATTTATAGACATAAAAAAACCTCCTTTTTAGGTTTGCCTTAAAATGAGTATAAGATAAAGTTAAATTAAAATCAACCAATTTTTTAGGTTTGCCTAAAAAAAGTAAAAAGCTAGAAAACATTCAATGTTTTCTAGCTTTTTACTTATAGTTATTTACTTTGATAAGGACCTAGTAAATTAAAAATGGAGCTTGCTAGTTCTTCGTGGCTAGTACGTTTAGAACTTTGATTTGAAAGCAGAAGTACGACATTCTGTCTATTTTTAGAAATCAGTGCAGTTGATTCAAAACCTGCTTCAGATCCATGTCCTTTAATGTAATCAGGGAAATTATAAAGACCACCCATATATTTTTTAAAGGTATCTGGGGTCCAGAGTTTATCAATTGTTTTTTGATCGATAATGTTCCCTTCAAGTAAATTTGAATAAAATAAGTAAAGGTCTCCAACGGTCATGCCAATATTTCCAGTTCCAACTTCTTGGGCAAACAGTAAATGATTGTCGTTAATTTCGGATGCAACACCTGTTTCATCTGGTTTTTTATAGGCATAAGTTCGATTAAGTGAGCTTAGGAAGTCATCGTAAAAAAATGTATTTGATAAATGGAGCTGTTGGATAAATGTTTGTTCAAACAAGGTTCGATAAGAAGTATTCGTTAATTTTTCTAAGATACCTGCTAGAATACGATAATTGACTGCCTCGTATTTGTATTTACCATAAGTACCCATTGCAGCGTTTGAAATTGAAAAACGAAGAAAATCATCATCAGACATTGCAACAGTAGGTTGTTCTTTTTGATACAATCCAGAACACATGGAGAGTAATTGGCGAATGGTTATTTTAAAGCTATCGGTTATATTTGGATAGAACTTATCTAAGGTATCATCTAAAGAGATTTTTTTTGCTTGAACTTGTTGCAAAATCAAAACAGCTGTCATCGCTTTTTGAATGGAACCAATTTGAAAATTGGATTGAGATGTATTTGGTAAGTTCTTGGCAACATTTGCCTGTCCAAACCCTTTTTGCAAAATAATTTGTCCGTTGTGGATAATTAAAGCAGTTCCAACAAATTGGTTGTCTGTTAAGGTTTGATCGAACTCTTTAGCAAAATCTGAGTCAGGTTGAACTTCTTGTTTGAAATTTTCTGCATGGTCTGCGTCTTTTGTAAGAGCAATAGGTGATCGTGTTGTTTCTGTTGTCGACCTAGTTGGATTTTGTTGAGAAATAGGATTATTATGAAAAAATAATAGATAGGTTTCCAAGCCAATAAGTATAGCCAAAATCAACATAACGATTGCGGGTATCCAAGGACTACTTTTTCTATGATGTTTTTTGTGACGCATAAGTCGATCACCTCCGATTATTCTTTATTTTACTGATACAAAAAAGAATCGCAAGGTGATTCTAAGGGATTTAACGAACAGTTTTGTAAGCACGAAATTTCTTCCCTTAATCTTCTCAATATTTTCAATTATTTGTCACAAGAAAGAAAAAGATCCATGATTTTTTACTGAATCAGTGGTAGAATAGAACTTGAAGTTTTTTAAGTATAAGAATTGAAAAAAACTAGATCACGGAGGAAATCATGACCCAAAAATACCAAGACAAAACATTACGAATCTTTAGTTTGAATGCCAATCGTCCTTTAGCAGAGAAAATTGCTGAAGTTGTCGGGACTGAACTGGGAAAAAGTACGGTGCGCCAATTTAGTGATGGAGAGATTCAAATCAATATTGAAGAGAGTATTCGTGGGGACCATGTTTTTCTTGTTCAGTCGACCAACCTTCCAGTTAATGACAATTTAATGGAATTGTTGATCATGATTGATGCATTAAAACGAGCAAGTGCTAAAACAATCAATGTGGTATTACCTTATTATGGCTACGCGAGACAAGACCGTACAGCTAAACCGAGAGAACCAATCACAGCAAAATTAGTCGCTAATTTGTTAGAAGAAGCAGGCGCTACACGTGTATTGACACTGGATTTACATACAGTTCAAGTACAAGGATTTTTTGATATTCCAGTGGATAATCTATTCACGATGCCGCTATTTGCACATCATTATCGTCAGCAGCAGTTGACAGGAGAAGAGATTGTGGTAGTTTCTCCTAAAAATAGTGGTGTACAGCGTGCGAGAAGTTTGTCTGAATATTTAGATGCGACGCTTGCAATTATTGACCAAGATGAAGTAGATGGTGTACGCTCAGGTTATGTGATTGGTGAAGTCAAAGGCAAAACGTGTATCTTAGTAGATGACATTTTAAATTCCGGCAGTACCATGGCAACAGCTGCGGAGATTTTAAAAGAAAATGGCGCAAAATGTATTTATGCGTGTGCTTCACATGGTTTATTATCTAAAGGAGCAAAAGCGATATTAGATGCCTCACCAATTGAACAAATTTGTGTGACGGACTCTGTCTTTATTTCTGAAGAACGTAAGCCAGTTGCCTTGAATATTGTTTCTTGTGGGGAACTAATGGGAGAAGCTGTGAAACGAATTCACGAAAATACACCAATGAGCCCGCTATTTCGTTTAGAAGAAAAATAATAACGATCTGCTTAAATCAAGAAAGAAGTTCAGCCATTATTTTAGACTGGACTTCTTTTTATCGTTTAGATTGATCGAATAAAAGAAGGGAGTTACGTCTGTGAATGAACAGAAAAAAGGTGTTTTATTAGGATTTATTGCGTATGTATTTTGGGGGATCATTCCAATTTATTGGAAATTACTGCCGACAGTTGATTCGCTTGATATCTTGTGCTATCGGATCGTTTGGTCATTTTTATTTATGATCGTCTATATTATGGTGACTAAAAGATGGGCATTGTTTTTAGCGGAGGTCAAAACGGTACTGAAAGACAAGAAAAAATTATTTGCTATTATTTGTGCGGCTATTTTGATTTCTATCAATTGGTTTACGTTTATTTATACTGTTAGCCAAGGACATGTTACCCAAGCAAGTTTAGGCTATTATATGAATCCCTTAGTCAATGTCCTGTTGGCAATGTTGATTTTGAAAGAAAAATTGAGTCGTTCAGGAATGATTGCTTGTGCTTTAGCATTAGCTGGCGTAGTCTTATTAACGATTCAAACTGGAGAAATTCCTTTAGCCCCTTTAGTTATGGCTGTGACATTCAGCTTTTACGGCTTGATTAAAAAAGGTGTCACCGTAAGTTCATATACTGGTTTGACGATCGAGACTTTTGTCATTTTACCTGTTGCGTTGATTTATTTAGTCTTCTTTTCACGACAAGGATTTATGAATTATGAAGCGTCTACTAATTTATTATTGATGGGGGCAGGCGTTGTTACAGCAATCCCACTATTACTTTTTGCACAAGCAGCGAAACGAATTTCTTATATCATCCTGGGTTTTATTCAATATGTGGGACCGACCTTGATGCTAATTTCAGCACTATTTTTATACCATGAACCTTATTCAGCCGACCAATTTATCGCATTTGGCTTTATTTGGGCGGGGATCGCGGTCTTTACGTATGGCAATATTTATACTTATCGAAAAGAAAAACGGTTCGCAAAATAAGCGATAGAAGAAGCAATCTTTGAGTAAGATTTTCAGTTATGTTAAACTAAATCCATTAAAAATGATTCAGAAAGGACGAGTTCAGTGGACCCCATTTATTTAGATCACGCAGCAACTACGCCATCACATCCGGCAGTTATTGACATAATGGCCAATGAAATGGCTAATACATTTGGTAATCCGTCCAGTATTCATACATTTGGTAGACAAGCACATCGTAAGTTAGAAGACATTAGACAAGTGATCGCAGCTAGTCTGAATGTATTACCTCATGAAATTATCTTTAATAGCGGCGGTACAGAAGGAGACAATACAGCCATCATTGAAACGGCACTTTCTAAAAAAGAACAAGGTATGCATCTGATTACAACAATGATCGAGCATCCAGCAGTGTTAGAAACAATGAAGTATTTGGAAAAAATGGGTTTTGAAGTAACCTATCTGCCCGTTGATAAGAATGGGGAACTGGCTATTGCAGATTTTGAGAAAGCCTTGCGGGATGACACGATTTTGGTTTCAGTAATGTATGGAAACAATGAAATTGGGAATATATTACCAATCAAAGAAATCGGAGCCTTATTAAAAACGCATCCAGCCGTATTTCATACAGATGCTGTCCAAGCCTATGGGTCTGAACTAATTTCACCTCATGAAATTGGGATAGATTTATTAAGTATTTCCGCTCATAAAATCAACGGACCAAAAGGTGTTGGCTTTCTGTTTAAAAATGATGCAATCTCTTTACCAGCCTTTTTACATGGTGGGGAGCAAGAAGAAAAACGTCGAGCAGGGACAGAAAACTTAGCGGGAATTGCTGGGATGGGGGAAGCTGTTGCGCTTTTGACCGAAAGTGAGAAAGAACAGCGGCATAAGAAATATGCTGAATACCAACAACTGATTTTAACTCATTTGAATGAAAATAAAATTGCTTACGAAATCAACGGTAATCCTGAAAATAAATTAGCCCATATTTTAAACTTACGCTTTCCGGGAGTATCAAGTGACTTATTATTGATGCACTTGGATCTTCAAGGAATTGCCATTTCAACAGGTTCAGCTTGTACGGCAGGAACAGTAGAGCCGTCTCATGTTTTAGAGGCGCTGTATGGCAAGAATCATCCGGCAATCAAAGAATCTGTCCGAATCAGTTTTGGATTAGGCAATGATTGCGAACAAATCCAACGATTTTCAGCAATATTAAGTGAAACGATTCAAAAAATCAAGCAGTAATCAAAGAAAAGTAGGAATAGAACTAGTAAAAAGAAAGCCTACCAACTATAATAAAAGAGACAATAAATAAAGAGGTGGAAAAATGGCATTTAAAGAAAAAGCGACAGTAGAAGGTTGTACAGTATTTTATAAAGTAAATGAACAAGCTAAAAAATATACATTGAAAGATAATGGTTTTACTGAAACAAATTCAGGGAATTTTCAGTTTATTCGTCCCTTGGATGCAACGCCCCAAAGTAAAGAAGGTTTCAAATTAAAAATTACGATCGCTGAAGATTTAAAAACATTGAAAATGTCTGTAACAACAGCTAACGGATTAAAAGCAATGAATATCTTCAAAAATGAAACTCATGCAATGAGTCAAGAAAAATTTTATTTCTTGATGGATGGTATGATTAGCCGTGGTGTGTTAGAGAAGGCATAAACTGAGGCATATTAAAATAAGACAAGATCTATGCAGATCGAGTCTTATTTTTTTCTTCTATATTAGAGAAATATGTACTAAGAAAGCAGTCGTTTCCTCTCAATACCTTTACTTCTTCCAAAATACTAGTATAATAAGTATCACTGAAAAGTTACGACCTTCAAATCGTAGATGAGTTCAGAATCTAAATTGAAATGATGGTGATCAAATGACAGATAACAGCAAAACTCGTGTCGTTGTAGGCATGAGCGGAGGTGTAGATTCTTCTGTTACCGCGTTGCTTTTAAAAGAGCAAGGCTATGATGTCGTAGGCATCTTTATGAAAAATTGGGATGACACGGATGAAAATGGTGTCTGTACAGCTACGGAAGACTACAAAGATGTAGCAAAAGTTGCCGATCAAATCGGTATTCCTTATTATTCAGTCAACTTTGAAAAGGAATATTGGGATCGGGTATTTGAATATTTTCTGGCAGAATATCGCTCAGGCCGTACGCCGAACCCTGATGTGATGTGCAACAAGGAAATCAAATTTAAAGCCTTTCTAGATTATGCGATGCAACTTGGGGCAGATTATGTCGCAACTGGACATTATGCTCAAGTCGAACGAAAAGAAGATGGCACTGTACGTATGTTGCGTGGAGTGGATAATAATAAAGACCAAACATATTTCTTGAGTCAATTGTCTCAAGCACAATTAGCTAAAACAATGTTCCCGTTAGGTGGCATGGAAAAACCGGAAGTTCGCGCAATCGCTGAAAGAGCCAATTTAGCAACAGCTAAGAAAAAAGACTCAACAGGGATTTGTTTTATTGGAGAAAAGAACTTCAAGCAATTTCTAAGCAACTATTTACCAGCTAAAAAAGGGAATATGGTGACATTAGATGGTGAAATCAAAGGTCAACATGACGGGTTGATGTATTATACGATCGGTCAACGCCAAGGTTTAGGTATCGGCGGCGGCAAAGGCTCACAAGAACCTTGGTTTGTCGTGGGAAAAGATTTAGCGACGAATACATTGTATGTTGGGCAAGGTTTTCATCATGAACAATTATATGCGACACATTTAGATGCAAGTGAAATTCATTTCACTGTTGATACAGAAATGCCAAAACCTTTTGAATGTACAGCAAAATTCCGTTACCGCCAAGATGACATTCCTGTTAAGGTGGTGTTAACAGGTGACGGAACCAAGGCTAAAGTAATTTTCTCAGAACCTGTTCGAGCAATTACTCCAGGGCAAGCTGTTGTCTTTTATGATGGTATGGAATGCCTTGGTGGTGGCTTGATCGATCAAGCTTACCAAGAAGAAAAAGTATTACAATATATCTAAAAAAAGAGGCTGGGACAGGAGTGTTTAACCCCGAGAAATAAGAGGGAATTCACGAAAATTGCTCTTCAAATTTTTGTGAATTTCAGCTTATTTCCGAAGGGGTTGCTTCTGCTCCCGCCGTTTATTCGCATTTAGGGTGTGAAACAAAAGTGCTTTTTACTTTTGTCCCATACCCTTTTTTTGATTACTGTTTTGAATATAAGCTCTAGATTCTGGTGAAATTACTAGGTAAACCATTGAACCTAACTCAACCACACGAAATGCCAACATGATCATTTTTGGAAATAGGCTGACCATCATTGGGGGATAAAAGTACATTAAAAAAATAAACGGAATGAAGAGTACAGAAACAAAGTAACCTTTTTTACCGCCTGTCATTAGACCGGCAATCACAATAATATAGACAAGAAAAACAAAAATCTGATACCATACATCAGAGCCGAAGCTACCTTTTCCTTCGACAACAGTCTTTAAGGCTATGATCAGCGAAATGATGAGTAAAATATTATTATATAATAATAAATAAATAGCGATTGAATTCCAAAATACTGGTTTTTTCATGATAAAAAATGTTCCTTTCTGTTCTTTACATAGTTTAGCAAATACGCATTCTATACGCAATCAAATAAATAGAAAACCAAGTTTATTCTCTAGTCTATTTCAATTTATGGTAAAATTAAACGAATGAACGTTTAGACAAAAAACTAATTCACAAGCACTTAAGTTGAAAGTTTTACTCTAAGTGACTAGAATAGCACTTGTAGAAAGAATTGGAGTGATCGATCAATGTACCAAGTTGTTACCATGTATGGCGATAATGAGCCTTGGTGGTTTTTTGAAGATTGGCAGGAAGATATTGAAGAAAATAAAACATTTGATTCTTTGGAAGAGGCTGAACGTTACTACATAAAAAAATGGCAAGAACTTTCTTCAACATATGAATACATAAATACAAAAGTTAATTATTTAGCGGCCTTCTGGAACGCGGGGGATGAACGCTGGTGTGAGGAATGTGATGAGGATCTGCAGCAATATAAGGGACTTGCTTTGTTGAAAGATTTGCAAGCTGTAACTTTTGAGAGCGGTGATGATTTTCATGAACGTCATAATGATTGTGCTAAGGCGAAATGTTGTAAATCAAGTCTTGTTTAAACTGAATCAAAAAGATAGAGCACAGATAATTTGATTATCGTGTGCTCTATCTTTTTTTCTCTACATAGGTTTGTTTAGTCTTTACAAACCCATTTACCGTCCTCCATGTTGCAAGAACCACTTTCTGAATCATTTGCTTCAATCAGCGGCGCTTCTTTTTCTTTGATGGTTTGAAGTGCTTGAATGATCTGTTCTAATGGCTGTGCTCCATTGATCAAATATTTTCCATTCACGATCAATGCTGGAACGCCAGTCAATTGATACGCATTTGCAATGCGGAAATCATCTTCAACAAGTGCTAATGTTGCTGGATCCACAAAAGCTTGTTGCCAGTCTTCAAAATCAACCGAACTTTGTTTAACAATCGATTCGATTACAGCTAGATCGCCAATATTTCGACTCTCAACAAAAAGAGCTTTTTGAAGTGCATCAAACACTTCCCAATAGCCCAACTCTTCAGATACAACACCAGCTGCTTTAGCAGCAAGTAACCCATTCATAGAAGTGGGGAAAAGAAAATCAGCGGCTTTCATTCCTTCGATATTAAATCGATGAAGATCATCATTTTGATTGGCATGAACCCAGTGTGTTAAAATTTCATTTTTAGCATTTTCTCTAGAACCAAACATCTGCTCGTGATCAGCCTCTTCTCTAGCGAGGGCAAAAGAGCGATGAATAATCTTTATTTCTGGTAATTCTTTTTGAACTTGCCTCATCCGATAAGACATCGGAAAACAAAAGCTACAGACGACGTCGTGAAAAAATTCAATTGTGATCATAATTTCTCCTTGATAAAAGTGTTTTTTTGCTTACTTATTGTAAGTATATAGCTTAGCAATTAGGAATTCAATTAAAATGCTTCAGTAAGAGGCGCACAGTATAGACCAAATGTGGTAGAATCAACTTACTGATATTTTAACCATTAACCCAATTTACATAAGGAAATACAGAAAGTGAGTGAACCAAATGGCAAATAAACAACTAATTATTGCTGAAAAACCTAGTGTTGCCAAAGATTTAAGTAAAGTACTAGGGGCAAATCAAAAAAATAAAAGTTACTACGAAGGTCCGACAGTCATTGTTACTTGGGCATTAGGTCATCTTTTAGGTTTAAAAATGCCGGAAGATATCAATAAAGAATGGCAATCATGGCAAATGGAGACTCTGCCTATGGTACCAAAAAAATTAGGTATCAAACCGTTACCAAAAACAGGACACCAGTTAAAAGCAATCAAACAATTAGCAAATCGTAAAGATGTTACAGAAGCGGTGATTGCAACGGATGCTGGACGTGAAGGCGAGCTAGTTGCTCGCTGGATTTTAGAATATGTCAACTTTAATAAACCCGTCAAACGTCTATGGATTTCTTCACAAACTGATAAAGCAATCAAAGATGGTTTCAAGAAATTACGACCAGCAAAAGAATACGACAATCTATATTATTCAGCATTAGCGCGTGCTAAAGCGGATTGGCTAGTTGGTCTAAATGTTACACGTGCATTGACCGTAAAATATCAAGATAGCTTATCAGCAGGAAGAGTACAAACGCCAACGCTATCTCTAGTCCGTCAACAAGAAAAGAAAATTGAAAGCTTTAGACCCCAAACTTATTTTTCAGTAGAGCTGCAAGTTCAAAAAGAAAAAGCAAAACTAGTTCAAAGCAATCCGTACGCATTTAAAGAACGGAACGATGTTGAAACATTCGTGAAAAAACTCAGCGAAGGAAAAGGCAAAGTAACGGATATTCAAGAAAAAACGAAAACAGAACAAGCACCACTGCCTTATGATTTAACAGAAATTCAAAAGGAAGCTAACCAACGCTATCAATTTTCTGCAAAGAAAACACTATCGCTAGTTCAAAGTCTCTATGAGTTCCATAAAATCGTAACGTATCCAAGAACCGATAGTAAATATTTAACGACAGATATGAAAGCAACGATGAAGGAACGGTTGCAAGCAGTAAGTGATTTTGCACCAGAAGTCAAAACCTACATCAAAGATGGTGGGCAAGTTAAATTGACGAAGGTTTTCCAGAATGAGAAAGTGACAGATCACCATGCACTGATTCCTACTGAACAACGTCCACGTTATGAGAAATTAAGTGGAGATGAACAAAAAATCTACAACATGATCGTGACTCGCTTCCTCGGCATGTTTGCTGAATCGCATCGGACGAAACAAACAAAAGTAACTGTAAGCTTTGGCAAAGAACAATTTATCTTCCGTCAAAGTAAAGTCGAAGTAGCTGGTTGGAAACAAGAAAAAGAAGACGTGGTTCCGTCTGTTGACTGGACATTAGGAATGGTGATTCCACCAAATTTCACTATTAATAAAGAACTAACTGCACCACCAAAACCATTGACTGAAGGAACTCTTTTAGGGCTGATGGAAAAATACAGCTTAGGAACTCCTGCCACACGTGCAGAAATCATTGAAAAACTGATCAAGTCAGAGTTGATGGAACGCAATACCAACGGCTTAAATGTATCACCAAAAGGTAAACAACTACTTGAACTAGTCAACCCATCATTGGTAACCCCAGAGCTAACAGAAAAATGGGAAAAAACATTAGAAGCAATCGCCAAAGGCAAACAAAGCAGTACTGTTTTCCTAAAAGAAATCGAGCAAGACACTAAAAAACTTGTCAACGAGATCAAACAAAGTGAAAGCAAATACCAAGATTTTTCAATCACACAAAAGAAATGCCCAGAATGTGGTTCAAACTTACGTGAGAAAAATACCAAAGACGGTAAAATCTATGTATGTTCTAATAAAGATTGCAGCTACCGTCGCAGAAAAGATCCTAAAGTTTCAAACCACCGTTGCTCTCAATGCCATCGTAAAATGGAAATTATTGATGGGAAAAATGGTGCTTACTTTAAATGTAAATACTGTTCAATTACTGAAAAAATGCAAGACAAAAAAGAACGCAATAAAAAACTGACTAAACATGAAGAACGTAAGTTAATGAAGAAATATTCGCAAAAAGAAGAACCAGAAGAAAGTGCTCTAGCACAAGCGTTAAAAGCAGCGATGAAACAAGACTGATCCTCGTTAACTAAGGAATATATGTTAAACGTAATAAAAAAGCATTCTACTTGCCTGACTAAAGAGAGTATCTTCAGTTGGGATAAAGTGGAATGTTTTTTAATTATGTGAAAAGAATCATAAATAATTGATCGAATAGTTCTTTTTAATCTACTTTATATATGTAATTTATATCGGAAAGAAAATAATTAATGTATAAACACCTTGTTAAAGCGTTTTGTTTTGTTATATAATAATATTGTTAACATAAAGGAGGAATTTTTTTGAAAAAGAGTAAAATGAATTTGATAACAGGAGTTTTTGTTTTAGGCGTAATTATAAGTTTCGGTGTTTTCAGCCAAGGAACTTTAGCAAATGAGAAAAAAATATACGTCTCAGATGATTGGTTAAGAAAAAGTATGGTCGATCAAATTGAAGAACCGGTAGAAAATGAATTGCCGACAGCTCAACAAATGAGTGAAATTAAAGAGATAAGTGGCACTGATAATGGATCTATAGAAGGAGTTCAATATGCAATAAATGCTGAAAAAATACAAATTAGTGGTTTAGGAATCACTGATTTTCGTCCTATTTCTGGTATGAATAACTTGAAAGAATATCATGCGTATTCTTCATTGATACAAGGGGATGAAGAACAAGTACTAAATATTACCCCTTTTGGTGAATTACAAAATCTTGAAAATTTATATTTTGGTTATGCAAATATCCGCGATTTTAGCATGTTATCAGAATTACCTAAACTAAAATCTATTCAAGCATTTGGGGGGATGAATGTGAATTTGCCAACCATTTATGTGGATAAATCAACTAAAAAATTCGTGATGGAACATCCTGTGAAATACTCTAAACAATTTGATGGTAAAAGAACAGTTAGTGGCTCTACAGATAAACAAGGTGTAACGATAGAACCAGTTATTGAAAATAATGCTGTTATTATAAATAATCTGGATGAAAGTATTTCTAAAGTATATTTATCTTTTGAAGCCTCATCTAAAGATAATGATATAAGTAATGGTTTTTTTGCTTCATTTAGTTGTGAGATACCAATTGTTTGGTATTGAAAAATAGAAGATTTATTAAATAACCAGAGAGCACTCTCTGGTTATTTTTTTGAAAAAATGATTGGTATATAAGTTGTATATTGAATATTTTTATGGATATTAGATTAAACTCAACTAGTTGATAAATAGAATTAGATTTCATGTTACAATTTAATTGACGGTGAAAATAGATAATTAATTTTTGAGAGGAAGGTGTTCATTGTGAAGAATAATATTGAAGTAATACAACAGCAAGCTGAACTAGACGCTAAATTCATGAAACAAGCCCTAAAACTTGCTAAAGACGCTAGCAATAATGGAAATGAACCATTTGGAGCCGTACTTGTCAAAAACGATAAAGTTATTTTAACTGGTGAAAATCAGATCCACACGGAAAGTGATCCCACCTATCACGCAGAATTAGGCATTATTCGTGATTTTTGTACGAGTCAAAAAATAACAGATTTATCAGAATATACCCTGTATACAAGTTGTGAACCCTGTTGTATGTGCGCTGGAGCTATGGTATGGAGCAATTTAGATAGAATGGTTTATGGTTTGGGGCATGATGAATTAGCTGAGATCGCCGGTTTTAATATTATGATTGGCAGTGAAGAGATTTTTTCAAAAAGTCCGAATAGACCTGAAGTTGCCAAAGGTGTTCTAAAAGAGGCGGCAGTGCCAGTGTATGTTGATTATTTTCAAAGATAAAGTATGAGGTGAGTCAAAAGATGAGGAAAAATGAATATCTAGCTTTAGTTGCAATGGAAGAGTGTGCAGAGATCCAACAAGCATTGTCAAAGGCGATCAGATTCGGTTTTGATGATCATCCCCCTTCAAGAGCTGATGAAACGAATGAAGAACAACTGTTGACAGAATTCTATCAATTGACTGCAATGATTGAAGAAATGCAGAATAAGGGGATTATTGCAGGCTTTACTCAAAAAAAAATAGAGAAAGTGAAGCACGATAAGATTGAGAAGGTATATAAATATATGGATTATTCAAAGGAAAAAGGGCTGTTAGAATAAATGTTTAATTTAAAATTGCTTTAGATAATAAACGTAAAAACAGTTCTATTGTAATAATAGATGTATTGGGGTGTTGTTGGTGGGAAAAAAGATATGGATTATTTTACTATTGATTCTTATTGTTGCTTACACTGTATCCATAAGTGGTAAAAAAGGATCAACAGAAAATGCTGTTATGACAGTTGAAAAGTCTGAAAAGTTTAAAAATACCGAAATTGAAACGGCGATTGATCGTGTGAAGAAAGAGTTTAAAGGATTTACTAACTGTGAAATGACCAAAATTTACTATGATGAAGAAAAATCGAATATGGAAATCAATTATTATTTAACAGAGAATCAAGAAAATAAAAGTGTAAAAAATGCAGACAAAAAAATTTTTATTGTCTTGTATTCTGATTTTGAGGTTAGAGAGGAAAATAATCAAAATTCTGGTTTTATGCCAGGCTCTCATCACAAAAATTGGATGTGGTTATTAAAAAAAGATGAATTTTGGAAGTCTTGGAAAGTCGTAACTTTTGGAGTTTAAGCTAGTGCTCATTCGATACATAATAATGATTTGTGCTTTAACGTATATATTTTTAATTCAGCCCTAAACTAAAATTTTAAAGTAAAAAAACACTTTGGGTGAAGTATTTTTTTTATATTCTGTCATTTAAACTCATTTTTCTTATTTTTCGCCTAGACTAAAGGAATAATTTAATGAAAATGGGCGGAAACATTTGTATTTTGCAATAAAAGGAGTATACTCTAAATTGGAATCATTCTAAATTTAATAAAAAGAGTTTCCACACAGATATTGTCTTTAGGTTTATTTTATTCTGGGTTTTGATTCATTTTGGCAGCACCAACCAACTGCGCAAATGAATAATTATGTTGAATGAAATTAGCTTATTCTTTTTGTGGAGACAGTAAAAACAAGGGGGATTATTGATGTTTGATATAGTAACATTAGCAAGATTCCAATTTGCAATGACGACAGTCTTTCATTACTTCTTCGTACCGTTTTCAATAGGATTAGCACTTGTAGTAGCAGTCATGGAAACGATGTATGTCGTGAAAAAAGATGAACGTTATCGCAAAATGGCGAAGTTTTGGGGCAACATTTTTCTATTAAGTTTTGCAGTCGGAGTTGTAACAGGAATTATTCAAGAATTCCAGTTCGGGATGAACTGGTCAGATTATTCACGCTTTGTTGGAGATATTTTTGGTGCTCCACTGGCAATTGAAGCATTACTTGCATTCTTTTTAGAATCAACATTTTTAGGTTTATGGATTTTTACTTGGGATAAAGTAAATCCTAAACTTCATTTAACATTTATTTGGTTGGTCGTATTTGGTTCAATGATGTCGGCTTTTTGGATTTTAGCTGCAAACAGCTTTATGCAACATCCAGTGGGCTATACATTAAACAATGGTCGTGCAGAATTGATAGACTTTGGTGCAGTTATTGGTAATCCAAAAGTTTGGTATGAGTTTACACACGTCTTGTCTGGCGCAATTGTAATGGGCGGAATGATCGTTGCAGGTCTTGCTGCGTTCCAAATTTTGAAAAAACGTGATATTAGTTTCCATAAAGTATCTATGCGGATTGGTTTATGGATTGCTTTGTTTGGCTCTCTATCTGTTTTATTTACAGGTGACTTACAAATGAAAGCTTTGATCAATGATCAACCAATGAAATTTGCGGCAATGGAAGGGGATTATGAAGATTCTGGTGATCCTGCTGCTTGGACATTGATCGCATGGGCGGATGAAGCGCAACATAAACAAGTCTTTGGGATTCAAATTCCTTATATGTTAAGTATTCTTTCTTATAATAGTCTATCTGGTTCCGTTGATGGAATGGATACAGTCAATGAACGTTTGAAAGAACAGTATGGTGATGATAAAAATTATTATCCACCAGTTAATACATTATTCTGGAGTTTTAGAGTGATGGCTGGATTTGGTGCATTAATGCTACTAGTTTCATCTTTAGGTCTATTCTTTAGTCGTAAGAAAAAACCTTCACTTTATGAAAAACGCTGGATGGTTTGGATCGTGGCATTATGTACGTTTGCACCATTCTTAGCAAATACAACAGGTTGGTTGATCACTGAACTTGGTCGTTATCCTTGGACTGTTTATGGTCTATTTACGATTGAAGATAGTGTATCACCTAACGTATCTGTAGCGTCATTATTAACATCGAATATTATTTACTTTATTCTTTTTGCAGGTCTAGGTTCAGTAATGGTTTACTTGGTTACGGTTGAACTTAAAAAAGGACCGGATTATGAAGAAAAGAAATTAGCAGAGGCGAATTCTACTGATGTAGATCCATTTGATAAGGAGGTCTTTGGCGAATGAGTACGTTGCAATTGCTTTGGTTTGTCTTAATTGGTATTTTATTCTCAGGCTTCTTCTTCTTAGAAGGTTTTGACTTTGGCGTGGGGATGTCGGTTCAAACATTGGCTCATGATGAAGAAGAAAAAGAACAAATCATCCAAACGATTGGACCGGTTTGGGATGGTAATGAAGTCTGGTTATTAACAGCAGGTGGGGCGATGTTTGCATCTTTCCCATACTGGTATGCTTCATTGTTTAGCGGGTTTTACTTGATTTTATTTATCATTTTAGTTGGTTTGATCATTCGCGGTGTGTCATTTGAATTTCGTCACCGGATGCCAGATGGTAAACGCCGTAGACTGTGGAACTGGACATTATCGATCGGTAGTTTTATCGTACCGTTTTTCTTCGGTGTTCTATTCATTGATTTAATTCAAGGAATGCCGCTTGACGTAGACGGGAATATGATGGCGTCATTTACAGATTATATTAATGTGTTTTCTGTGGTTGGTGGCGTTGCATTGTCTTTATTATGCTACTTACATGGTTTAAATTATATTGCCTTAAAAACAGAAGGGCCAGTCAGAGAACGTGCACGTAACTATGCGTCATTCTTCTATTGGATTTTATATGTGGGCTTAGTTGTGTTTGCAGCGTTGTTGTACTTCAAAACAGATTTCTTTGATAATCATTTTGTCGTGACGTTATTATTAGTGGTAGGAATCGTTGCCTTAACAGTGGTTGCCAATGTGAGTGTCTTTAAGAAAAAAGAAATGTTGGCGTTTCTTGCTAGTGGCTTAACGTTGATTCTTTTAGTGGCGTTATTATTTAGTGGCTTGTTCCCACGTGTCATGATTGGGAGTGAGGGGTACTATGATATCTTGATCAAAGATGCTTCAAGTTCTCCATATACTTTGAAAACAATGACATGGTTATCATTAACGATTTTACCATTCGTATTAGCTTATACAGGCTGGTCTTATTATGTCTTTAGAAAACGTATCAAACATCCAGCAATTGCTGCTGCGGGGTATGAAGGATGATCGATAAAGCCATCTTAAAAATGCCAAAAATCAAAAATATCATGATCTTGCTTGCAGGTTTTTCTTTCCTGCAAGCAGTATTTATTATAGGACAAGCATTTTATTTATCTAAAGCCGTTGTTGGATTATGGGAAGGTGGTCAGTTAAGTGACCAGCTGTTGAATATTTTGGTGTTCTTTTTGTTTTATACTGGCAGACATGTGGTGACCTATCTGCGTGAAAAAATGTTGGATACCTTTAGTTATGATCGTTCCCGTGAATTAAGAGAAGCTTTACTCCAAAAGGTTTTCCGTTTAGGACCGACTGTAGTTCAAAAAAATGGTACGGGAAATATGATCACTATGGGGCTTGAAGGAATCAGTCAGGCAGAAAATTATTTACATTTGATCCTGATGAAAATTATGAACATGATGATTATTCCGTGGATCATTTTGATTTTTGTTTTTACCTTAGATGTTCGTTCAGGGGTTGTTCTATTAGTTGTTTTTCCAATGATCATTATTTTTATGATCATTCTGGGTTATGCAGCTCAAAGTAAAGCAGATAAACAATACAAAGCTTTTCAGATTTTATCTAATCACTTCATTGATTCGTTGCGAGGTCTAGATACGTTGAAACTGTTTGGCTTGAGCAAAAAGTATGCAGGCAGTATTTATAATACGAGTGAACGGTTTAGAGAAGCAACGATGAGTACCTTGAAAATTGCGATTTTATCAACATTTGCTTTGGATTTTTTTACAACATTATCAGTCGCAGTTGTAGCAGTATTTCTAGGGTTAAGTTTGTTGGAAGGGGGGATTTTACTTTTCCCAGCCTTGACGACCTTGATCTTAGCACCAGAATTCTTTTTGCCTGTTCGTGATTTTGCTAGTGATTATCATGCAACATTAGATGGAAAAAATTCATTTCAGGCAATTCAAGCTGTGTTAGATTTACCAGAAATGACTGAAACGGATCGGCTTTCTTTAAGCGATTGGACAGCTTTGAGTGAATTAGCTGTTGAACAGTTGACCTTTCAATATGAAGAAGCTACCCAACCAGCGTTAAAAGGGTTAGACTTTGCTGCAAAAGGGTATCAAAAAATTGGGATCATTGGGGCCAGCGGTTCTGGAAAATCAACACTGATTAATGTATTGAGTGGTTTTTTAGAGCCAGATGCTGAAATAACAACAATTGAAGTTGATGGACAAAAGCTTCCGCACTTTTTACAAAAAGAGTGGCAGAAGCAAGTTCTGTATATTCCTCAATCACCCTATATTTTCCAGGATACATTAGCGAATAATGTTCGTTTTTATACACCAGAAGCGACGGATGAAGATGTCTTAGCTGCAGTTCAGCTAGTAGGGTTAGAAAACCTTGTAACGGAGCTTATAGAGGGTTTAAACACGGTGATCGGTGAAAGTGGGCGAATGTTAAGCGGTGGTCAAGCTCAGCGTGTAGCGCTTGCTAGAGCCTTTTTAGATCAGACACGTCGCGTTCTATTATTTGATGAACCAACTGCTCACTTAGATATTGAAACTGAAGTAGAATTAAAAACAAAAATGTTACCATTGATGAATGATCATCTTGTCTTTTTTGCCACTCATCGATTACATTGGATGGCGGAAATGGATTATATTTTGGTCATGGATAAAGGTCAAATCGTTGAAGCAGGAACATTAGCTGAATTGACAGAGAAAAATGGTTATTACGTGAAACTAGTCAATCAAATGAGGGGGACAGAATAATGGAAAATACCCCAACAAATAAAGAATTATATGAAAAAGATCAATGGGTCAAACCGTTTTTGAAAAAGTATAAAGGGTTATTATACTTAGCGTTGATTTTAGGTTTTTTAACTTTTTTTAGTGCCGGCGCTTTGATGTTCAATTCAGGTTATTTAATTAGCCGAGCAGCATCATTGCCAGAGAATATTTTGATGATTTATATTCCTATTGTATTGACACGTGCTTTTGGGATCAGTCGTCCAGTTTTTCGTTATATTGAGCGTTTAGTTAGTCATAACTGGGTCTTGAAAATGACTTCTGACTTGCGTTTGAAGCTTTATATGGTCTTAGAAAAAGATGCGATTTTCTTTAAATCAAAATATCAAACTGGAGATATTTTAGGGTTGTTATCAGAAGATATCAATCATCTACAGAATTTATATTTACGCACGATTTTCCCAACCGTAATTGCTTGGTTGTTATATATTTTTATTATTATTGGACTTGGTTTGTTTTCATGGTGGTTTGGCTTATGCATGCTGTTGATGTTAGGCGTTGTTATTTTTCTACTACCTTTAATCTCAGTTTTAGTCAATGGTGCCAGACAAGAGAGGCAAAAAGTCTCTAAAAATGAATTATACAAGACATTGACAGATAATATTTTGGGTGTTTCTGATTGGGTATTTAGCCAACGTGGTCAGGAATTTGTCCATTCATATGAACAGCAAGAAGCAAAACTACGTCAGTTGGATGAACAAATCAAACGCTTTAATCGTTTTCGTGATTTCCTATTACAAGTGGCCTTTGGTGTGATTACTATTGCCATTTTAGCTTGGACTAGTGTTCGTTTTCCAGGAAATCACGGTGGTGCGGCAAACTGGATCGCCGCTTTTACGTTGACGGTTTTCCCGTTGATCGATGCTTTTGCACCGCTACCTGATGCAGCGCAAGAAACAAATATTTATAAAGATTCCATCAAACGATTGAATGATTTACCAGAACCAGAAGAAGCAGTATCACGACCTAAAGAAGTAACGATCGATAATACAGAAATCAAGATCAGTGACCTATCTTTTGCTTATGAAGGAACATCTAAACAAGTTTTAAAAGACTTAAATCTGACAATCCATTCAAAAGAGAAATTAGCAATTTTGGGGCGTAGTGGTTCTGGGAAAAGTACATTAGCAACGTTGATTCGTGGAGATTTACAGCCAAATAAAGGGACGATCACATTAGGTGGAATGTCAACTAGTGAATTTGGCGATCAAATCACAAAATCAATCGGAGTGATTCATCAAGCGCCTTATCTCTTTAGGACAACGATTCTAAATAATGTCCGAATCGGGCGAGAAGAAGCTTCTGAGGAAGAGGTTTGGCAAGTGTTAGAGCAGGTTGGGCTAAAGGAAATGATCCAAGGGCTGCCTGAAGGTTTATTGACAATGGTTGATGAAGCTGGATTACGTTTTTCTGGTGGTGAACGTCATCGTTTAGCTTTAGCACGTATTTTACTTCAAGATACACCTATTGTATTGTTAGATGAACCAACCACTGGATTAGATCCAATTACAGAACAACAATTATTGGATACATTTTTTGAGACACTAGAAGATAAAACGATTATCTGGATCACCCATCACCTACAAGGAGTCCACATGATGGATCGAGTGATTTTCATTGAAGATGGTCAATTAGAAATGAGCGGTTCTCCGCAAGAGTTATTGGCTACCAATCAACATTATCAACAGTTGTATGCAATTGATCGCGGAATGAATCAACGATGAGTATATAAAACATCTGAGGCAAAACTCTAAGAGCTTTGCCTCAACTGTTTTAAAAATGACTATCATGTTAAAATGACCGTTGTAGCAATAATTCAGTCAATAAAGTCAGCTGTTCTTTCCCTAAACAATCAGGCAGTTTTTGGATATCAGTCAACGCTTTTTCTGTCACACGTTTGGCAAATGCTTTGGCTTCGTTCACACCGTCTAGTTCATGAACTAGTTGTGCTGTTTCGATTGCTTGTTCTGCTGTGATATCTGCACCTTTTTCTAGATAATAAGCAAAGCGTTCGGGTGCTTTTCTCATGGCAAAGATCAAAGGTAACGTATAGACACCTTGCGCTAAATCTTCTAAAACGGGCTTTTTCAAGGTTTTTTCATCAGCGGTGTAATCTAAGATATCATCGTAAACTTGAAAAGCAATCCCGATATGACGACCGATACGGGCTGCTAACCGTTGAACTTCTGCTGACGCAACACCAAAGTGAGCACCTTCTAAACAGCTTAGTGAAAACAACTCAGCTGTTTTCCCATTGACGCTGCGCAAATAATCAAAGACGGTCATGTTCTGTTTATAACGGGTATGCATTTGATCTAATTCACCCAAAAGCAGCCGTTTCATAGCAGAAGCATTTGTATGTAAGAAATCAGAACCGTTCATTGTTTCAGCAAGTAACTCAAAGAATTCTGTAAATAATAAATCGCCTGTATAAACAGCGATATCTTTGCCATAGCGAGCTTGAATCGTGATGGCTCCTCGGCGTAGTGGTGAATCATCGATAATATCATCGTGAACAAGGGTTGCCATATGCAGGATTTCAATGGAAGCAGCGATTTTGATCAATTGTTGCTGATCTTGTTTTTGTTCATCACCGATTTGAGCAAATAGAAAAAAGAACGCTGGGCGTAATAATTTTCCACCTGAATAGGTTAATTCGATCAAAGCTGTTTCGATTTCTTTGTTTCTTATTTTAACTTGGCGTCTGATCAGTTCGCACGTTTCATTCAATTGTTGTTGGATAATCGGAAATTCTTTCCAAAAGTCATTCATAACACAATAGTCCTTTCAGTAATTCAATACTATTGATTGTATACGATGTAGGTCGAGAAACACAAGTAAATTATTCCGTGAGCATAAAACTAAATATTGTAAGGAGAGAAGAGTATAATTTGAATAGAGAAGTATTTTTTGAATTAGTTGAGCTAAAAGCAAAGACAGCCAGTGTTTTACCCTTTCTTTTAGGCATTTGTTTCAGTTGGTATCATTATGGAAGTGTCCATTTAGGTTTTGTTCTTATTTATTTTATTGCGATGTTCATTTTCAATATGGCTGTTGATATATTAGATAACTATAATGACTACCATCATGCTAAAGAAGGGCATGATTATAAAGATAAAACGAATATTATCGGACGTGAGCATTTATCGTTGTCGATGATTCGTCGCTGGATCATTTGGATGGTGGCGATCTCCGCGTTGATCGGAATCGGTCTTTCACTGTTTGTCGGTTGGCCTCTGTTATGGATGGGGCTGTATTGTTATTTGATCGGGATCTTCTATTCTTCTGGTCCTAAACCGTTATCTAGTTTGCCTTTGGGAGAAGTTTTCTCGGGCTTTACGATGGGCTTTATGATCATGTTGATTTGCGTTTATATCAATACATTTGATTCTTTTCAATGGACAGCAGAGAATATCGGCAGGATTTTCTTGGTGTCATTGCCTAACACTTGCTTGATTGCTAATTTAATGTTAGCTAACAACATCTGTGATCTAGAAGAAGATGAAACAAATCAGCGTTTTACGTTAGTTCATTATTTAGGGAAAAAAACGGCACTCCAGTTGTTTGTCGGATTGATTATGATTGCCTTTATATCGATCATTTTAAGTGTTGTATTGGGTTTAGCACCTATGACCATGTTATTGACGCTGTTGGTCCTACCCTTTATTTGGAAGCAAACGAAGCTATTCTTAAATGAACAAGTCAAAACGAAAACATTTATTTGCGCAGTCAGGATTTTAGCTGTCGGTGCACTTGCACAAGTTGTATTTTTTGCCATAGGATTGTGGCTTAAATAATAAAATAAAAAGGTTAAGAGGGGATTTAAATGAGTAAGCACGTCGTTATTTTAGGCGCTGGCTATGCCGGATTAAGAGCGCTACATGAATTACAAAGAGGCAATACTGATCTGAAAATCACATTGGTCGATCAAAATGATTACCACTTTGAAGCAACGGATATCCATGAAGTTGCAGCAGGAATCCAAACATCGGAAAGAATTACGTATCCAATCAAAGATGTTGTAAAAACTGCTTGCACAACATTTGTACAAGGTAGAGTGGAAACAATCGATAGTGAAAACCAATTGGTTCATTTGAAGGATCAAGAAGCCCTTTCTTATGATTATTTGATTGTGGCACTAGGCTATGAATCAGAATCTTTCGGGATTCCAGGTGTAGAAGAATTTTCATTAAAAATGGTCGACATTCCAACGTCAGAAAAAGTTTATCAACATTTAACTGAGCAAATGGAAGCCTATAAAGAAACCAAAGACGAAAACTGTTTGAAAATCGTGGTCTGCGGTGCCGGTTTTACTGGGATCGAGTTACTAGGTTCATTGCATGAAGGCAAGAAAAAGCTAGCTGAAATTGCTGGTGTTGAACCTGATAAAATCCAATTGTACTGTGTTGAAGCGGTGACGCGTTTATTACCAATGTTTAGCGAAAAACTCGGTGGTTACGGTATCGATCATTTGAAAAAATGGGGTGTCAATTTCTTAGTTGGCAAACCGATCAAAGAGATCAAACAAGATACAGTTGTTTATTTAGATAATCAAGAAACGAACGAATTAAACGAACTACAAGCAAAAACAATTATTTGGACGACAGGCGTTAGCGGCAGTCATGTAGTAGGTGATTCTGGTTTTGCAGCCAAACGTGGACGCGTGATGGTTCAAGCGGACTTAACAGATGCTGATCATAATAATGTTTATATTATTGGTGATTGTTCTGCTGTTATGGATAAAGAATCAAATCGACCTTATCCAACAACTGCACAAATTTCACTTAAAATGGGTGAACATGCAGGGAAAAACATCAAAGCACAATTAAAAGGTGAACCAACAAAAGAATTTACCTTTAAATCATTAGGCTCAGTTGCTTCAATTGGTAATAGTCATGCCTTTGGTGAGGTTGGAAAAATCGAAGTCAAAGGATATCCTGCTTCTGTTATCAAAAAAGCTATCATGGATCGTTCATTATTTGAAACAGGTGGTATTAAAGAAATGTTAGCTAAAGGTCGTTTTGACTTTTACCGTTAACAGATTAAAATAGTAATCAGTGCTTTGAAGGATTCATAGTAGAGCGTTGTGTGGAAATGACAGAAAGTCAACGGCTGATGGAAGTTGATCAAAACAACGACTTGAATTACAAATCTGGAGCAAATGTTCGATTCGGGTGAGATCCGTTAGCGTCTTTTGAGAGGAAATTATTTTTTAATTTCAATTTGGGTGGTACCGCGTGTAGATTGAGGCCGAGACAAAAGTATTCAGCTCCTTATTTCCGAAGGAGCTGATTTTTTCTCACCGTTATACGTCCCTGACAGTCTTTTTCAGATTGTCAGGGATTTTTTTGTATTCAACAATCAAATTTATAAAAAGAATGAGGAACGTAAATGAAGAAAGAATTGAGTGTTAAAGAAGCATTAGTTGTGTTTTTGTCATTATTATTGATTATTAGTATTTGTGTGATTGGCGTTGGCATGAGCCCAATTTTTCCTGTATTATGTGCGTTAGGTTTATTGATTGGCTGGAGTAAGTGGCGTGGTGCTTCTTGGGACAAAATCCATGAAGGAATTATTGAAGGCGTAAAAACAGGGATTGTTCCCATGGTCATTTTCATATTGATCGGAGCTCTGATTGCAGTTTGGATTGCAAGTGGTGTAATTCCAACGATGATGTTTGCAGGATTTTCAGTTATCAGCACTAAAATCTTTTTACCTTCGGCTTTTGTTAGCTGTGCAGTTGTGGGGATTTCAATCGGAAGTGCCTTTACAACAGTTTCAACAATTGGTTTAGCCTTGATGGGAATGGGGATCTCGATGGGCTTCAACTCTGCTATTTTGGCAGGAGCGATTATTTCAGGGGCAGTCTTTGGGGATAAAATGTCTCCGCTATCGGATACGACCAATTTAGCTTCAGCTGTAGCGGGAGCAGATCTATTTAAGCATATTCGAAATATGATGTGGACGACCGTACCAGCGTTTATTATTTCGTTTATTTTATACGCAGTAATTGGGTTTCAAACAAAAATTGGACAGACTGATTTAGAAACCAAACAGTTTTTAGCCGTTTTACAAGAGAATTTTGCAATTAGTTGGTGGGCAATTTTACCGATTTTATTACTGGTGGTGTGTTCAATCAAACGAGTGCCCGCAATTGCATCATTATTAGTGACAATTTTAGTGTCTAGTGTGATGTATATAATTCAAACACAAAATGTTGACTTGAAACAGTTAAGCACGATTATTGAAAATGGGTTTGTCTCAGAAACTGGTATGGAGCAAATCGATGCGTTGTTGACTAGAGGTGGGATCCAAAGTATGATGTGGTCAGTTTCATTGATTCTTTTAACGTTGTCGTTAGGTGGTTTATTAATGAAGATGGATGTGATGACTGTACTGATGGCCCCGCTTGCGCATAAATTAAAATCAACCGGTAGTTTAGTTGCGGCAACAGTGTTTAGTGGAGCGTTAGCTAATTTGATGATTGGTGAGCAGTACTTATCGATTATTCTGCCAGGACGGGCCTTTAAAGAAAGTTATGATCAAGCAGAACTCGCCCCAGAAGTGTTGTCTAGAGCGTTAGAAGATTCTGGTACTGTACTGAATTCACTGATTCCTTGGGGGGTAAGTGGCGTGTTTATGGCAAGTACGTTACAAGTATCTACATTAGCATACGCACCCTTTAGTTTCTTTATCTTATTGTGTCCGATTTTGTCGATTCTTTCAGGAATGACAGGCATCGGCATCCAAAGACGAGCGATGAGTAAATAAAGAATTCTACTGAAAATCATTAAAATTTTAAGAGAAACAATGGGGGTACTTTTGTTCGGCTCGATTTTTAGGTATAATGGATATTGATTGAAAAGAGGGATGTTACATGGCACAAAAAAGGAAAAGTGCAAAAAAGAAAAAAACAAAAAAGCAACAACAGCAACAAGAACATCTTAATTTCATTTTTCTCGGTATCTTTTTTATCTTCTTCGGATTATTTGGACTATTAAAATTAGGATTTCTTGGCACATTGATCGCCAATGGTTTACGTGTAGTAATAGGAAATACATTTTCAGTAGCAGCATTATTACTGATGCTTTATGGCCTGTCACTCGTTATTTTTGGGAAAGAGTTTCCCATAAAAAAAAGCCGGGCAATGATTGGCGGAGTATTTGTTTATTTAGGTATTTTGTTATTGCTACATGCATACATGTTTCGTAGTGTAGGGACCCAAACACCTGATATTATGGGAACGACATGGGAATTTCTTAGAATGGATCTAAAGGCAAGTACTGTTGCTCAAAATGTCGGTGGCGGTATGATTGGTGCAGCTCTGTATAGTCTAACGTTTTTTTTAGTGGCTCAGTTTGGTAGCTATTTGATTGCCGGGTTACTGATTGCGATTGGTGTCTTTTTAATGAGTATGCTTGATTTTCAACAAGTGATGAATGGTTTGCAGATCATTCGAGAAAAACTTAGTAGTTTAACGGCTAGAAGTGCAGAACGTCAAGCTGAAAAAGAAACGAAGCGTGCAGAAAAACGTGCAGCTAAACAAGCAGAGATGGAGCAACGTGCGCAAGAACGTCTAAAAAATGATGTGCGTGAATTAACACCTGGTGAAAAACTAGCGCAAGAAGCATGGGAACAAGAAGAAAAAGACCTTCAGGAACCAGAACAATTAACCTTGGTGCCAATCGATAGCTTCCAAAGTCAAACAGAAGCTCAGGCAGTTCAAGCAAAACCAATGGCCGAGCCGGAGCTTGACGAAGGCGGCGAATTAGAATTTGAAATTTCAGAAGAAGCGGAAGATCGTGATTACGAATTGCCGCCTTCAACGTTGTTGGATTCAATTCCTGCAGCTGATCAAAGTGGTGAGTATCAGAAAATCGAAAAAAATATTGGCGTTCTGGAACAAACCTTTAAGAGTTTCGGTGTAGATGCCAAGGTTGTCAAAGCAAGCCTAGGACCTGCTGTCACAAAGTTTGAGATTCAACCAGCTGTAGGGGTTAAAGTTAGTAAAGTCGTTAGTCTAACAGATGATATCGCCTTAGCACTTGCTGCGAAAGATGTACGGATGGAAGCACCGATTCCAGGGAAATCATTGATTGGGATCGAAGTGCCAAACAGCACTGTCAGCACTGTTTCATTCAGAGATATTATTGAAGCTGCACCAAGTCATCCAGATAAACTATTGGAAGTTCCACTTGGACGAGATATTTCTGGTATGGTTCAATCAGCTGATTTAGCTAAAATGCCGCATTTACTGATTGCTGGATCAACAGGTAGTGGGAAATCAGTTGCGATCAATGGCATTATTTCCAGTATTCTTATGAGAGCAAAACCTCATGAAGTAAAACTGATGATGATCGATCCGAAAATGGTTGAGTTGAATGTCTACAACGGGATTCCTCATCTATTAACACCAGTTGTTACAAATCCAAGAAAAGCTGCCCAAGCTTTGCAAAAAGTCGTTCAAGAGATGGAATTTCGTTATGAAAAATTTGCAGCGGCTGGTGTCCGGAATATTTCTGGATATAATGAATTAGTCATTCAGCGAAACCTTGAAGACGGTGAGAATCGTCCAATATTACCATTTATTGTTGTTATTGTTGATGAGTTAGCTGATTTGATGATGGTTGCCAGTAATGAAGTGGAAGATGCGATCATTCGTTTAGCACAAATGGCAAGGGCTGCTGGTATCCATATGATTTTAGCAACTCAAAGGCCTAGTGTGGATGTTATCACAGGAATCATCAAAGCCAATGTTCCTTCACGAATGGCCTTTGCCGTTTCAAGTGGAACGGATTCACGAACGATCATCGATAGTAACGGTGCCGAAAAACTTTTGGGTCGTGGTGATATGTTGTTCTTACCGATGGGAGAGAATAAACCAATCCGTGTTCAAGGAGCCTTTATTTCAGATCATGAAGTGGAACGGGTTGTGGCTTTTGTTACAGAGCAGCAAGAAGCTGATTACCAAGAAAATATGATGCCAACAGAAGAAGAAACAACAAGTGGCGGATCTGGAGATGCACCTCAAGACGAATTATATGAAGAGGCTAAGGCGTTGGTCGTAGAAATGCAGACCGCAAGTATTTCCCTACTGCAAAGACGCTTTAGAATCGGATATAATCGGGCAGCACGCTTAGTTGATGAATTAGAAGAGCATGGTGTGATTGGACCGTCTGAAGGGAGTAAGCCAAGAAAAGTCTTTCTTGAGCCTGTACCACATGATGGACCGATGGATCAGGGATCAGAATAATAAAAAGGAGGTTGGGACAGGAGTGTTTAACCCCGAGAAATAAGCTGAACTTCACGAAAATTGCACTTCAAATTTTTGTGAAGTTCAGCTTATTTCCGAAGGGGTTGCTTCTGCTCCCACCGTTTATTCGGATACGAAGAGCCTGAAACATAACTTTTTGAGTTATGTCCCAGGCTCTTTTTATTAAGTTTCTAAGATAGAGTAGATTATGAGCGTTACTTTTCTAAAGAGGTTTTCGATAAATGGATTCTTTGGTATAATGTACGAAATACTAGCAGGAAATCAGATGCTAAGTTGAATTAAATCAGAAATACGATTAGAATTAGAGTAATCTAAACAAGCATAAATAAAATTGAAATGAAATGATAAACTAAATAAAAAATATAAGGATGGATAATATGAGAAGAAAAAGCGTACTCTATTTAGACGTTGCAGAGCAAATCAAGGCAGATATCATGGATGGTACTTATCCTGTAGGATCATTGTTACCAACAGAGGCGGAACTTGAGCAACTATTTGATGTGAGTAAAATCACCGTTCGCCGTGCTATTGAATTATTATCATCAGAAGAATTAGTGGAGAAAAAAAGCGGCAAAGGAACGACTGTTTTAAGTAACCGTCCTTACAATAAATTATCAAAAGCCGGAACCTTTACAGAGTATTTAAATGATTCAGGACAAAAGGTAGCTAAGAAAATTTTAAACATAGAAAAAGTAGCATTAGCACCAGGTTCTGCAGTGCATCAATCGTTAGGTGAAAAAGCAGTGAAAGTCTCTCGGTTATATACCTTAGATGATCAACCTTATATTTATTTTAACTACTTCTTACCAACAAGCTTAGCTGATGTTCCATTAGAAGATTTTGAGAATGAATCATTGTATCGTTTGATGGATCAACATGGCATTGAGATCATGAAGTTTGAAGACAGCTTTCAAACTGTAGAATTAACCCCTGAACAACAAGAAATTTTAGCGACATCGGAAAAAAATGGACTTAAAAGAATTCGTAAATCGGTTGGTCTTTCTGGAAAAATCGTTGAATTTTCTGAAGCAATCTATAATACAGCTCTTTATCCATATGTAATTGAATATGAAGCGTGAATCAAATAACAAGTTACTTACAAAAGTGTAAGTAACTTGTTATTTTTTTCTATGGTATGTTAGTTAGAATTAGAATAGACTAGCATAGTAGAGAAAAGGAGCGATAATAATGTTACAAGTAGAAAATTTATCGAAAACATATGGACAAGAAATTAAATATGAAGCGTTAAAAGGGTTAAATTTAACCGTAAATGATAGTGAATTTATTGGAATCATGGGACCTTCTGGTAGTGGGAAAAGTACTTTCTTGAATCTTTTAGCAACGATTGACCAACCAACTTCAGGTCATATTCTAATGAACGGAAAAGATCCGAATCAACTAAATCAAGAAGAAATTGCTAAATTTAGACGAAGAGAATTAGGCTTTATCTTCCAGAGCTTTAACTTGATGCCAACGTTAACAGTTGAAGAAAACATTGTTTTACCATTAACTTTAGATGGTGAAAAAATCTCAATCATGAAAACACAACTAAACCTATTAGCAAAACGTTTAGGTATTGCTAGTTTATTGAAAAAACGAATTGCCGAAATTTCGGGAGGACAAGCGCAACGTGTTGCTGTAGCTCGTGCGATGATTCATCAACCACAACTCCTATTGGCGGATGAACCGACAGGAAACTTAGATACAAAATCATCAAAAGATGTTATGCAGCTATTACAACAATTAAATGAAGATGAAAAAGCCACGATTTTAATGGTTACACATGATCCACTAGCTGCAAGCTATTGTAAACGAATCGTCTTTATCAAAGATGGTGAATTGATCGATGAAATCCGCCATAATGGCAATCAAAAGATGTTTTACGATGAAATTATGGTAAAACTATCTGAGATTGAAGGTGTTGATAATGAGTTTTAGTCAATTTGTTATTCGCAATACCTTAAGAAATAAGCATCTTTATATGGCTTATTTTCTGAGTACGCTCTTTTCAGTAATGGTGTTCTTTACATTTACAGTTTTTGCATTTCATCCAGCATTATCAAATGGCTTAAATAAAAATGCTCAAATTGGCATGTTGGCCGCTGCAATCATTATTTACGGTTTTGCCTTTTTCTTTGTTCTATATTCAATGGATGTCTTTATCCAATCAAGGAAAAAAGAGTTTGGCTTATTGATGATTCAAGGAATGAGCCCAAAGCAGCTGAAAAAAATGGTCTTTATCGAAAATTTAGTCATTGGTTTTTTTGCTACGATCATGGGAAGCATTGCTGGAATTGGTTTTTCACAAGTGATTTTATGGTTAAGTAATAAATTGATGCATGTCAATTTTGGGTTCTATTTTCCCTTACAAGCACTTGTTTTGACCGTAATTTCATTTGCAGTATTATTTTTAGCTATTTCATTTTTTATTCAATTCCGATTGCCAAAATTAAGTTTACAAGAATTGTTGAAAGCAGGAGACCTTGGTAAAGGGACGATCAAAAGCTCTCCGATTAAAACCATTTTAGCGATCTTATTGATTGGTGTAGGCTATGCGATTGCTTTATTAGTCAAAGGAATGTTAGTACCGATGGTTATGATTCCAGTAATCTTTTTAGTCGTTGCTGGGACTCGATTCTTATTTAATCAATTAAGCGTTTCAGTAATTGAACGATTGAAAAAGAAACAAAGTATTTTTTGGAAAAAAACGAATATGGTTGTTTTTTCAGATTTAGCATTTCGTATGAAAGATAATGCCCGCTCGTTTTTCTTAGTATCAATCATTTCAACAGTGGCCTTTGCTGCGATTGGTACATTATATGGCTTTCAAAATATGATTCTAGATGGTATGAATGAAATTCCGTATGAATTCCAAGTTACAGGAACTGCTGAAGAGACAGCTTCAGTTCAACAAGAATTTTCTCAATTGTTGGCGGATAAAGGGATTCAAGTCGACGAAGGAAAACTGACAACTTATACAAATGCTGATCATGTTAACTTTGTTAAAGAGTCTGAGTATAATCACCTTGCGGAGTTGGTTAAAAAGCCAACAATCCAGACAGAAGGAAAAGCTGTCCAATTGCTTCCAACTAATATGGTGGGCATGAAAGAAACAACACTTAATGAAGTAGCACTACCAAACGAGACGATATTGCCAGTTATTAAAACGGAAAAAACGAATGTTGTTTCAGCTTATGGAACAACTATACTGGTACCGGATAATAGTGAGCTACAAAATTTAGAAAGTACCACTACAACTGTTTGGCAACCAAAAAATGCTAATTATGATGAACTGGTTTCGATTGGTAAATTCCAGGAAAAAAACGTAGCATTAATGGCTAAGAGTTATTCACAACAAACAATTACAGATGAATATGCACCAATTTTATTTGTCGGAATTTTTATCGGTATTGTTTTCTTTGTATCAGCTGGAAGTTTCCTATATTTCAGATTGTATAGCGATATGGATGTGGATGTAGAGAAATTCAAGATGATTTACAAAATGGGGTTAACGAAGAAAGAGTTGAAGAAGATGATTTATCAACAGGTTGGAATCTTATTCTTTACACCGATCATTGTTTCGGTGATCCATGGTGCAGTCGCACTAACGGCGATGTATCACATGTTTAATCAAGGAATGCAAGTAGCAGGATGGCAAGTGTTAGGAGTGTTTATCCTGATTCAAATTGGGTATTACCTAATTGCTCGTGTTTTCTATTTCAAAAAAGTTTATCGCTTAGTTCAAATATAATAAAAATCGATACAAAACAGAACACGTTTTGTATCGATTTTTATATTGTTTTTTGAATTTTTTGGAGTATACGTTAATAATGGTAGGCGTAAAATCAAAGGGATAAGAAAAGTCTAATTTGATGGACTAAACCAGATAACATATAGACAAATCGGGCACAATACGTTATAGTATGAAGCGAATGTTTAGAAGAAATGAGGAAGACAACTAGTGGAAAAAGCATCCATTTATGGTTTAACAAAAGAAGAACTGATCGCATGGTTTATCGAACATGACGAAAGAAAGTTCCGTGCCACCCAAGTTTGGGAATGGCTTTATATCAAACGTGTTATGGCATTTAGCGAAATGACAAATTTATCAAAAGATGTAATTGAATTATTAGAAGAAAACTTTATCATTAATCCGTTGCGTCAAGTCATCATCCAAGAAGCCAAAGATGGCACAGTGAAGTATCTCTTTGAATTACCAGATAAGAATATGATTGAAACGGTCTTAATGCGTCAAGAATATGGAATGTCTGTTTGTGTGACGACTCAAGTAGGGTGTAACATTGGCTGTACTTTCTGTGCAAGTGGTTTATTAAAAAAACAACGTGATTTAACAGCAGGGGAAATTGTTGCGCAAATCATGCTAGTTCAACATTATTTTGATGAACGCGGACAAGGAGAACGAGTAAGCCATATTGTTGTGATGGGGATCGGTGAACCATTTGATAACTATGATAACTTAATGAATTTCCTACATACGATCAATGATCCAAAAGGTTTAGCTATTGGAGCACGTCATATTACGGTTTCAACAAGTGGTTTAGTGCCGAAGATCAAAGAGTTTGCAAATAATGGTCTGCAAGTCAATCTAGCCATTTCGCTACATGCACCAAATAATGATGTTCGGACATCGATCATGCGCATCAACCGCAGTTTCCCAATTGAGAAATTAATGGGTGCTGTTGATGAATACTTGGAAAAAACAAATCGCCGGATCACGTTTGAATATATCATGTTGAGCAATGTAAATGACCGCCCAGAACATGCTCAGCAATTAGCTGACTTGTTGAAAGACAAGAAGAAGTTAACCTTTGTTAACTTGATTCCATATAATCCAGTTAGTGAACATGATCAATATAGCCGTAGTGAAAAAGCGGACGTATTGAAATTCTATGATATTTTAAAGAAAAATGGCGTTAATTGTGTAATCAGAAAAGAATATGGTACAGATATCGATGCAGCTTGCGGACAATTAAGAAGTAAACAAATCAAAAAAGCTGGAAAAAGTGTTTAATTCTTGAGAAAGTTAGGAATTGGAGCTGGGAATGATCTTTATTCCCTGATTCAATTATCTACTTTCCTAAAGAATTGCTTTTTTAAGCTAGACGAAAAAAGCTGGAAAAAGTGTTTAATTCTTAAGAAAAGTTGATAGAACTTATAATGAAAAAATTCCTGATAAAGCCGAAATGGTTTATCAGGAATTTTTTATTTTACATTTATAATACTAAATCCATAATCGATAATATGTTCCTCTAAATAACGTAAATATTCTTCGCCCATCGGAGATAGTGGCATCTGAGCCGGATGGATCCAGCCGATTTCCATCGTTTCATCTACTTCTAAAGGCAAGGCAACAATATTTTCATCATTTAATTCTCGGCTTAAGACACCAGAGCTGATTGTGTAGCCATCCACCCCAATCAGAAAGTTAAATAACGTTGCCCGATCACTGACGCGGATGCTTTTTTTATGATAGCGAGTACTTAATATCTCTTCTGAAAAGTGGAAAGAATTAAATTGACCTTGTTCAAACGAAAGATAGGGAAAGTCTTCTAGATCGGCTAAGGTAACTGATTTTTTCCCAACTAAAGGATTTTTTTTACTAATAAAAACATGTGGATGAGCTGTAAATAAAGGATGAAACACAAGTTTTTTTTCTTTTAATAATTTACGAATCACTTTTTCATTAAATGTATTTAAATAC
The DNA here is from genome assembly GCF_002148425.2 of Enterococcus sp. 12C11_DIV0727. NCBI lineage: Bacteria > Bacillati > Bacillota > Bacilli > Lactobacillales > Enterococcaceae > Enterococcus > Candidatus Enterococcus lemimoniae. The sequence continues at coordinate 3,281,771 of NZ_CP147248.1, forward strand.
AAGATACCTAATTCGCTTTGAAACGTGCTGACATCTTCGATAATATTATTAGTTTGAGTTTCCCGAAAAGTAAATTCATATTCATTTTGTTCATAAGATTTGATCAATTGGACGAAGGCATGGACTGCAAAGGCATAATGTTGTGCAGAAACAGAAAATAATCTACGACGAGTCTCTGTTCCTTTGTATTTTTCTTCCATCAAGTCGACTTGCTCCAAGATTTGGCGGGCATAGGACAAAAACTCTGTGCCTTCCGTGGTAAGAACCATGCCTTTTTGAGTCCGCTGAAAAATTTGAATATTCATTTCCTGCTCTAATTCTCTGATAGCAGTGGAAAGACTTGGTTGAGTGATAAAAAGATGTTTGGCTGCTTCATTGACAGAACCTAATTCAACGACTTTTACAATATAATCTAATTGCTTGATCCGCATGATACGATCCTCCTTTTATTTAAAGCGCTTGCTCCTAGTGATAAAACAAATGATGTTGAACGCTTAGACTTCAACTTGAATCACTTGAACACCTTGCTTCTCGATTTCTCGAAGCACTTCTGGTGAGGCGAATGTATCGGTGATCAAATAGTTGATATCTTTAATAGTACCGCTCGTAAAATTAGATGAAAAACCAATTTTACGATAATCTGCAACGACGACTACTAAACCATTTGTACGTTCGATAATCAGTGAATTGATTTTAGACTCGTGTAAGACGGGTGTTGTGATGCCATTTTCAACACTAAGACCTGAACAACCGATGATTGAAATGTCAGAGGACATCTTTGAAAATGAATCAATAGCAATGTCCCCAACTAAGGCTTCCTTTGGAAAACGAATTTCGCCACCAGACAAAATTACGGTGGCATTTGGATTATGGTCCAAATTAGCGACTTTGACATTGTTAGTCACAATCGTTACACGTTTTTCTCCTAAATGTTTTAAGGAAGATAATGCAGTCGAGCCTGTATTGATAAACAAGGTATTGCCTTCTTTAACAAACTCTCCAGCCTTTTTTGCAATAGCATCTTTTAAGACTTCGATCTCTTCATTATAATCTTCTGTTCCAGTTTTTTGAACGATTTGGGCCTTTCCATGGGCTCGTTGAACTAACCCCATTTTTTCTAAAGCAGTCAGGTCGCGGCGAACCGTGATTTCTGAAACTGCTAATTCATGACTGATTTCTTTCACCAGTAAACTAGTTTCATTATGCAGCAAATCCAATAGTTTATCACGACGATTTTTAATTGTTTGGTGTGAGCTTTTCATGTAATTTCCTCCCCTCTAGATCATCTGTGCGACAGCGAGTGTGTTTCCTATTCTTTTTGCCTCTTTTAACACACGATAGCCTTCTGATGTTTCATTTAGTTTAAGTAGAGATTGGCCTTTTAGATATAAAAGATAGGTCATTTCCCGATTATTTAAACGGTTCTTATCAATTAAAGCCAATTCACTTAAGCATTTTTTATTTCGGTTTTGATAGAAATATCTTATTCCAATGATTTCATGCCAAGAAAACAAGCCGCTCATTTGTTTCTTTTTAGCATTTTTCAGTTTCAATAAGTGTTCTAGGCAAGTAGTTAAATTTTCTTCATCTTTTAAAAAAAAATAGCAATACATTTGCGTATGATAATAAATGAAGAGGTAATCCAATGTGGAATGAAAGAAATGCTGATTTTTATGTAAATGCTCTAGGCAAACTTCGTAATTTCCTTCATCCAATAAAAGAAGACTGTCAAAAATAATAATAGACTGTTTAAAGCCATTAAACAAATCTTTTTTCTTTAAGGTTCCTTTTAAAGCAATGGCTTTTTGTAAATCACATTCGACCGTCAAAGCATAAATCATTTTTTCATATAGATTTTTTAAATACTCAAAAAGAATAACGATACTTAAGACAATAACACCCAGACAGCCAAAAATAAGCTTTGCGCCTAATTCTTGAGAACTAGTGACTAGATAATAAATATAGAACGCAAACAATACATAAGCAGCCCATAGGAAGCCTTTTTTCCAAAAGTAAATACTTTTCCAAACTAAATTCTTCATCTTTCTCACCTCATCGCAACTATATCATAAAAGATGTGATATGAACATAAAAAAAGAAGCTATAATCCTGTATAATTTCTTTTTAAATGTAAACGTTCTTAAAATGGTTAAAACGATCGTATAAACAGATTGAAAACGGTTAAAAATATTGTAGAATAAAAAGTGTAATCGAGATTGAGAAAATGTGGAGGGATCGTATGGCAACAATTCATGATGTGACAAAAGAAAGTTGGATTTTAAGCACTTTTCCTGAATGGGGAACTTACTTGAATGAGGAGATCGAACAGGAAGAAGTCAAGGCAGGAACCGTTTCTATGTGGTGGTTAGGCTGTACAGGGATTTGGTTGAAGTCACATGAAGGGACGAACATTTTATGTGACCTTTGGTGCGGAACTGGAAAACGAACACATGGCAATGGCAAAATGAAAAAAGGGCATCAAATGATGCGGATGAGTGGATGTGAGAACATGCAACCTAATCTTAGAACTCAGCCCTTTGTGATCGATCCATTTGCGGTCAAAGACGTCGATGCGTTGGTCGTGACTCATATTCATTCGGATCATTTAGATATCAATACAGCTGCGGCCGTCCATCAAAATTGTCCGAAGGCACGGTTTATTGGACCGAAAGAAGTGGTAAATACATGGTTAAAATGGGGCATTCCAGAAGAGAAAACCACAATCGTAAAACCTGGTGATCGTCTATCGATCAATGATGTGGATATTGTTGCTCTAGAAGCGTTTGATAGAACAGCTCTGGTAACTTGTGAGGATCCTGAAGTAATACTGAAAGGCAAATTACCTCAAGATATGGATGAAATCGCTGTCAATTATTTATTTGAAACAAGTGGTGGCAATATCTATCATGCAGGAGATTCACATTATTCTAATCTTTTTGCTAAACATGGGAATGAGCACAAAATCGATGTTTGTTTAGGCGCATATGGCGAAAATCCACGTGGGATCACGGATAAAGTTACGTCAGTTGATATGCTACGAATGGCAGAATCTTTAAATGCCAATGTGGTGATACCAGTTCATTATGATATTTGGGCAAACTTTATGGCGGATCCAAAGGAAATAACAGAAATCTGGAAGTTTAAAAAAGATCGCTTGGATTATCAATTTAAACCATTTATTTGGCAAGTTGGTGGGAAATTTACCTATCCAAACGACAAAGATAAACTTGAATTTAATTTCTACCGTGGGTTTGATGATGTCTTTACAAGGGACAATGATACACCGTTTCCATCATTTTTATAAGAAGGAGGAGAGCGAATGCTAAAGTATTTTTATGATAATGGATTGATCCAATTTTGTACCGATACTCCTGATAATTGGCAAGATGCGATTATTTTAAGCTGTCAGACACTATTGGAAAAAGGCATCATTACACAACAGTACATTGATGAAATCGTAGAATGTGTTCAAAAATATGGTCCCTATATCGTGATCGTACCAGGTGTTGCTATGCCGCATTCTTCAGAAGATAGTCAAGGTGTCTTAGGAACGGCGATTTCATTTACAAAAATGAGTCAAGATGTCGTTTTTGAAGAGAATAACGCTGAAAAGAATGCACGTTTATTTTTCACTTTAGCTGCTAAAAATAGCGAAGAGCATGTAGAAAATATCTCAAATCTATCTGAGATGTTGATGACTGATGGGGTGATCGAAGCATTGATGGATGTCGAGAATATGGAGGATTACGAAAAAGTGATGGCAACTTTTGACGTATAGAAAGAAGGGGAGTAAATGACACAAGTATTGGATTTTCTCATGGAAATTTGGGATTATTTCGCTGCAAATATCTTGACGCAGCCGGCATTTTTAATTGGGTTTATTGTTCTATTGGGCTATGTTTTACTTAAAAAACCGTTATATGAAAGTATTGCGGGCTTTTTAAAAGCAACGGTTGGTTATTTGATCTTGACGGTTGGATCGGGCGGTTTGGTGAATAATTTTCGACCAATTTTAGTGGGGTTAAAGGAACGCTTTAATTTAGATGCAATGGTCATTGATCCTTACTTTGGTCAAAATGCTGTTACAGCAGGTATTGAAGAAACTTTTGGACGAACATTCAGTGATACGATGATTTTATTATTGATTGCCTTTGTCATGAATATTTTATTAGTCCGTTTTAAGAAGTATACAAAGCTGCGAGCTGTTTTTACAACAGGGAATGTTCAAATTCAACAGGCGGCAACAGCGTTTTGGATTTTACTTTTCTGTTTTCCTGATTTAGGTCAGATTCAAATATTGTTGATCATGGGACTTATTTTAGGTTGTTATTGGGCTGTTGGATCGAATTTAACCGTTGATATCACGCAAGATTTAACAGAAGGAGCAGGTTTTGCAATTGCCCATCAACAGATGTTTGGGGTATACATTTTTGCTCGACTATCTGAAAAAATGAAAAAAAATAAAAATAATCGAAAGCTAGAAGATGTACAGTTGCCAGGCTTCTTATCGATCTTCAATGAAAATATGGTTGCTACTTCCATTTTGATGCTCTTCTTTTTTGGAATCATTTTAGTTGTATTAGGACCAGCCTATCTGATCGAGGCAGGATTTATGGAGCAAGGGCAAAGTTTCTTTTTCTATATTTTACAAACAGCTTTATATTTTGCAGTTTATCTTGCTATTTTACAATTAGGTGTCCGAACCTTCGTTTCAGAATTGACAGAATCATTCCAAGGTATTTCCAATACATTGTTGCCGGGTGCTGTACCAGGTATCGATGTTGCTGCGACCTTTGGTTTTGGTTCACCGAACGCTGTAACGATTGGCTTTTTATTTGGTGCCCTAGGACAATTTATCACGATTGGTTTACTGATTTTAGTTAAATCACCAGTTATCGTGATTGCAGGATTTATTCCGTTATTTTTTGACAATGCTGTAATTGCGGTTTATGCAAATAATCGTGGCGGGTTTAAAGCAGCCTGTATCTTCCCGTTTATTTCAGGTGTGATCCAAGTTTTAGGTTCTGCTTTGATAGCGGCATTTATCGGATTGTCTCAGTATGGTGGGTACATTGGTATGTTTGACTGGGCAACAGTTTGGCCGATAATGACGATTCTAATGAAGTATTTAGGTTATTTTGGAGTCGCTTTAGTAGTGATTTTACTATTGGCAATTCCACAATTGCAATATCGGGCAAATCCGGAAGGCTACTTCTTGATTGCTGAAGATTATGATGAATATGTAAAAAAAATGGCGGCAAAAAACGCTTAATTCTTAATAATATGATTGGAGGAATTTAAAATGAGAGTATTAGTATCATGTGCAAATGGATCAGGAACCAGTTTAATGATGAAAAAAAGTGTGGAGAAAGCATTGAAAGAACTAGGATTTAACATTACCAATATTCACCATTGTGCTATTTCTGAAGGGAAAAGCACAGCAGGACAATATGACGTTGTCTTTTGTCCAATGAATTTTTTAAATATGTTTGAAGCTGCTAAGAAAAAAGGCATTACTGTAGTAGGTGTGAAAAATGTAATGTCTGCTAAAGAAATCAGTGAGCGTGTTCAAGAAACAGATTTAGCGGCTAAATTTAAATAATTATGGCAAAATTATGAGATTGGGACAGAAGTGTTTAACTCCGAGAGATAAGAAGGAGTTGCTTCTGCTCCCACCGTTTATTCGGATACGAAGAGCCTGAAACATAACTGTTTGAGTTATGTCCCAGGCTCTCATGATAAATGAAAGCAGGGAGAAAATGAAATGAGTAGACCTAATTTACAAGTAGCTTTAGACCATTCGGATTTACCTAGTGCGATCAAAGATGTGGTAGCTGTTGGTGAAATTGTTGATATTGTAGAAGTTGGCACAATTCTTTGTTTACAAGCAGGAGAGCAAGCTGTTCGTTGCATTCGTGCCTTGTATCCCGATAAGAAAGTTGTTGCTGATACGAAATGTGCAGATGCTGGCGGAACCGTTGCTAAAAATTGCCGCGAAGCTGGAGCAGACTGGATGACTGTCATTTGCTGTGCAACGATTCCAACGATGGAAGCTGCAGCAAAAGAAGTGGAAGAAGTTCAAGTTGAACTATATGGAGACTGGACCTATGACCAGGCCCAAAAATGGTTAGATGCAGGCATTTCTCAAGCAATTTATCATCAAAGCCGAGACGCTCTTTTAGCAGGTGAAACGTGGGGAGAGAAAGATCTGGCCAAGGTAGCAAAACTAATTGAAATGGGCTTTAGAGTTTCTGTTACTGGAGGCTTGGATATTGAAACATTAACCTTATTCAAAGATCTTGAAGTCTATACCTTTATTACGGGGCGAGGCATTACGGCTTCTGCTGATCCAAAACAGGCAGCCAAAAATTTTCAAGCTGAAATCAAACGTATCTGGGGGTGAGATAGGTGACTACATTAGGGATCTACGAAAAAGCACTTCCTAAAAATATTAGTTGGAAAGAACGTTTGTTACTTGCAAAAAAGCTAGGTTTTGATTTTGTTGAAATGTCGATTGATGAAACAGATGAGCGACTTGATCGGTTGGACTGGACTCGTGAAGAACGTAAAGAAATCAGAGAAGCCATTTATGAGACAAATGTAAAAATTTTATCGATTTGTTTAAGCGGACACAGACGTTTTCCTTTTGGTTCAGAGGATGCTAAAGTACGAGCAAAAGCTTTGGTATTGATGGAAAAAGCGCTAAATTTAGCATCGGATTTAGGGGTACGTACAATCCAATTAGCCGGTTATGATGTATATTACGAAGAGAAAACAGTGAGATCAAGGGAATATTTTATTGAAAATTTAAAGCAGGCTGTAGCAATGGCAGCATCCAAGGAAATTGTCTTATCTATTGAGATTATGGACGATCCGTTCATAAATTCCATCTCCAAATTTTTAAAGATCAAAGAACAAATTCGTTCCCCCTATTTACAAGTATACCCCGACCTTGGCAATCTATCAGCGTGGCCGGGAAATGATGTTGGCTATGAACTAGAAATTGGAATCGATCAAATTTCTGCGATTCATCTAAAAGATACATTAGCCGTGACAGATCAGTTTGCTGGGAAATTTAAAGAAGTGCCATTTGGCAATGGCTGTGTAGATTTCTTGGGATGTCTCAAAACATTGAAACGGTTGGAATATCATGGTCCATTCTTAATTGAAATGTGGAGTGAAAATAGCGACACTCCTGAAAAAGAAATAGAAGAAGCAAAAGCATTTTTATGGCCATATTTAAAGGAGGCAGGCTATATTGACAACTGAACAATTGATTCAAGAAATGAAAGAAAGGGTTTTTGCTGCAAATCTGGAGCTACCTGATGCTGGATTGGTCAAGCTTACTTGGGGAAATGTGAGTGAGATCAATCGAGAGGCTGGGGTGATCGTAATCAAACCGAGTGGAGTTTCTTATAGTACGATGAAGTCGGGTGATATGGTCGTGACTGACTTGAATGGAGAGACAATAGAGGCAGGATTAAAGCCGTCATCTGATTTAGCGACCCATGTAGAATTATACAAAGCGTTTAAAGAAATTGGTTCAGTGGTACATACACATTCAAAATATGCAGTAATGTGGGCACAAGCAGGTCGTGAAATTCCTGCATACGGAACCACTCATGCTGATACTTTTTATGGTGGGGTGCCTTGTACTCGTCAATTAACACCAGAAGAAGTTACGTCAGCCTATGAACTTGAGACTGGGAAAGTGATTGTAGAAGCCTTCAAAGAAAAAGCAATCGATCCTTTGGCTGTTCCAGGAGTGTTAGTGTACGGTCATGGACCATTTACATGGGGACCAACGCCGCAAAAAGCTGTAGAAAACAGCATTGTTTTAGATGAAATAGCACAAATGGCGAGTATGACAGAAGTTGTGAATGAAGCTATTCAGCCAATTCCACAATATCTTTTAGATAAACATTTTTTTAGAAAACACGGTTCAAACGCTTATTATGGGCAAAATTAGAGCTAAATTTCTTTCAATTAAAAGTATAGATAAAGCTTGATAAAGGCTTATCTATACTTTTTTCTTTGTAATGACTAGGAAAGACTTGAATTTAACTTCAGAAAAGCTATACTAGAAAAATAACTTGATAGATAGAGAGGGGATAGGCATGGAAGAGAATAATTTAAAGCGTGAGATTTCTTTATTTGGCGCTTTTTCAACAGTTATGGGGACTGTTATTGGAGCAGGAGTATTTTTTAAAACAGCAAGTGTAGTCAGTTTTGCTCAGTCTCCGAGTCTAACGATTTTTGCTTGGATTTTAGGAGGTATACTGACATTGTGTGCAGGGTTAACTAGTGCAGAGTTAGCCACAGCAATTCCAAAAACTGGCGGGGCCGTCAAATATATTGAGTATACTTATGGAAAGTTACCAGGATTTTTATTGGGATGGGCACAAAGTGTGATCTACTTTCCCGCAAATATTGCAGCACTATCAATTATTTTTGGTACTCAGTTTATTCACTTATTCCATTTATCAAACGATTTTTTACTACCAATAGCATTTGCAACTGGATTAAGTGTGACTGTGGTCAATTTATTGGGAACAAAAACAGCGGCAAGTATGCAATCATTTACATTAATTATTAAGATGATCCCAATTGCTTTGATCGTGCTGGTAGGACTATTCATGCCAGCAAATGTGGAGGTCTCATTATTTCCTGTCAAACCTAGCGGAGATAGTAGTTTTATTCAAGCACTTAGTGGTTCTTTGTTGGCAACAATGTTTGCATACGATGGTTGGTTAGGCGTAGGAGCTGTAGCTGGAGAAATGAAACGACCAGAAAAAGATTTACCGAAAGCAATCTTTTTGGGGTTGACGTTTATTACAATCGTTTATGTTTTAATCAATTTTGTTTTCTTAAAAACATTACCGATTGAGCAACTTTCAGGCAATCTCAATGCTGCATCAGAAGCTTCAAACCAAATTTTTGGTTCGATTGGCGGTAAATTAGTGACAATCGGTATTTTAATTTCTGTTTACGGCGCATTGAATGGATATACGATGACAGGAATTCGAGTTCCATATGCGTTGGCATTGGAAGGGATGATCCCTTTCAGTCAACAATTTCAAAAATTATCGAAGAAGTTTGTGGTTCCTTATATGGCAGGAATTTTTCAATTTAGTATTGCGGCTATCATGATGTCTATAGGTAGTTTTGATTTATTGACTGATATGCTGGTTTTTGTTATGTGGCTGTTTAGTTTATTGATATTTGTGGCTGTATTGATTTTAAGAAAAAAAGAGCCTGAACTTAATCGACCTTATCGAGTCCCGTTTTATCCCATCATTCCAATCATCGCAATTTTAGGTGGAGCGTTTATTTTGATTACTACATTGTTTACACAAACCATTTTGGCTAGTATTGGGATCGGGATTACATTGCTAGGAATTCCAGTTTATCTGATAAATCAAAAAATAAATAGACGAAAGATCAAATAAGGGAGAAGTATTGTCAAAAAGTTAACACTTTATACTAAGAGATTGAGAAAAATAAACTAAAATATTTGATATAATAGAGTTGATCTAAGTCTTTGTCATTAGATAAAGCAAGTGCTCCTACTCAACCCTTTTGAGTGGGAGTAACTTTTTCTCAAAAATTTTAATAAAATTAACAATTTCTGAAAGTTATTCTGATCGTTTTTTTAGTATAATGGATATATCAAAACGATAAACTATTTTGGGGAAGATAGTGCATCAGAACTCTTGGTAAAGCTGTAGTGTTGATTTTTCAACGTTTACAGCTTTATTTTTTTACGTTAAAGATTAGAAATGGATCATCTATTTTTAAGTTCTATTGATTTGATCCAAAATAATTAGGTAAAGTTGAATTAGAAAAGCTTGAATGAAAAACGTAATAACTAAGATGATTTTTAAAACTAAGACAAAACAACCTGTTTTGTTTTAGTTTTTTTTCGCTATTTTTTTATTTAATTGCGTATATTTACTGTAAGGAGGGACGAAAATGGATATTAAAGAACTTTCTCTAAATTTGATTAAGTGGGGTGTTGCTGAATGTTTGCAAGATATCTATATTTTACCTATTGAAAATAAGGTTCAGATCTTTACCAGAAAAGGAAAAAAACGGGTAGTTTTTCAAGAACTGGATGAAAGTAACAGTGAAAAATTGATTTTTCATTTTAAATTTATCGGTGGTATGGACGTTGGTGAAAAGAGAAAAGCGCAGGTGGGTGCCGCAACTTACATGATCAACAAAGAGGCAATACGACTGCGCTTATCGACGGTTGGTGATTTTAGACAGAGGGAAAGTTTAGTCATTCGTTTTTTACATGTTTTTGGCAATAGTCGTGAGAATTATTTTTTACCTCAACAATTAGTAATGGTTAGAAATCAGGTTAAACGTCGTGGCTTACACTTGTTTTGTGGTCCTGTTGGCTCAGGCAAGACAACCTTGATGTACAAACTAGCAAAAGAAACGGACCAGTTTCAACAAGTGATTACGATTGAAGACCCTGTTGAAATCGAAGAAGAGACTTTTTTACAACTACAGACAAATTCTAAAATCGATTTGACCTATGATGTATTGATCAAGGCCTGTTTACGTCACCGCCCAGACATTTTAATTATTGGGGAAATTAGAGATGGCCTTACTGCACAGGCTGCAATCAGAGCGGCACTTACAGGGCATACCGTGTTTGCAACGATCCATGCAAGAAGTATTAGCGGAGTGTATGAACGGCTAGCTGAATTAGGTGTTCAACAAAGAGAGGTGTCAGAATGTTTAGCAAGCATTATTTATCAACGATTATTACCGTTTCGGACGACAAAGGATGAAGAAATTAGTGGATTACTTATGGACTATAACTTTTCTAGAAAAATGGTTTCTAAGTGGTCGCAAGAATTAAGAAAGGTTTGGGCATATGGCTTTATTGATAATCAAACATTTGAAGAAGAAAAAGAAGATTAATTTGTCAAAAAAAGAGCAGCAAACGTTTATTCAGTTACTTGCAGATTTATTAAGTAATGGTTTCACGATCAAAGAAAGCTTGCTGTTTATGAAAAAATCTCGTTCTGTTCAAAAAGATAGCATTGATTTTCTGTTAGATTTTATGGAGCGGGGAGATCCGTTACACAATGGGTTGGCTGAATTGGGGTTTCCAGGGACAATTATTACGCAGATTGAATTTGCTCAGACGCATGGTGATTTAGTAGGAACACTAAAAGAAATTAAACAGTATTTGAAAATTATGGAGAAACAACGACAAAATTTTTATAAAGTAATCAGCTATCCGGTGCTACTTTTACTTTTTTTAACAGTTGTTTTGATTAGTATTCGTCAAATTTTATTACCTCAATTGATGGCAAATGGAACGATTCAAGCGAATAATATTGGAATCCTCTTCATTCAACAAAGTCCGTATTTTATCCTTTCTTTTTTATTCAGTATTGTAGTTCTGATTGTCTTGATTCGTTGGTTTTTTAGGAAAAAAACTTATTTACAGAAGGCTGTATACATTTCTAAATTACCTGTTTTAGGGATCTTTTATAGAGAATACACTTCAGCTTTTTTTGCGCTTGAATGGGGGAAGTTATTTTCTCAAGGTTTAGAAATCAAAACGGTTATTCACTTGATGCAAATCATTGACCAACGCTCTCTTATGAGTGAACTTTCTGAAAAAATTGAAGAACAATCAATGTTGGGACAAACATTTTATGAGCAACTACCAAGATTACCGTTTTTTTCGCCAGAATTGTCTTTGATTATTCAGCAAGGACAAGTGAAAGGAAACTTAGGGAAAGAATTGATTTTGTATAGTGAAATTTGTTGGCGACATTTCTTCAAGCGGATAGAAAAGCTGATTCAGTGGATACAACCAATCATATTTTTAGTGGTTGCTTTACTAGTTGTAAGTATTTATGCCGCAATGCTATTGCCAATTTATGGTGGAATGGAGGAGTTTTTATGAAGCGAAAAAAAATGAAATATGGAGGCTTTACCTTATTAGAAATGCTAGTTGTATTATTGATAATTTCTGTTTTGATTCTACTATTTGTACCCAACCTGGCTAAACATAAAGAAGGTGTGGATAAAAAAGGCAATGAGGCAATAGTCAAAATAGTAGAGACTCAAATTGATCTTTACACGATGGAAAAAAATCAAACACCAACGATAGAACAGCTGTTGAATGAACAATATATCACACAAGAGCAATATGATAAATACCAGGCTAGTAAAAAATGACTCTAAACAGGCGAGATGGTTTTACGTTGATTGAATCGTTGTTGGTTTTGTTTATTTGTACGATGTTTATATTGCTACCAACACTTGCTATAAAGAAAACACAGCAAGTATTGGCGGTTGAACATTTTTTATCCTCATTTGAGAAAAAAATGTTGTTTACCCAACAAATGGCGGTTGTCAAGATGACAGACACACAAATCGTATTTTTTAAACAGAAGCAGCAAATCAAGTTTCTTCTAGATAAAAGCAATGAGCCAACTAATGATGCTATTCTAAATGTTCCAACAGCATTAAAAGCGGCTGGACCAGACAAGATCATTTTTAAAAATGGCTCAGGAAATAATGGTAAACTAGCAAAATTTTCTTTTTTATGGGTAGAAAAAAATCAAATGATCGAATTCCAATTTCAATTGGGGAGTGGCCGGTATGTTAAAAAAATCAAGCAGTTATAAAGGCTATATTTTACTTGAAAGTTTAGTTGCACTGGGTCTGTTATGCATAATAGTTGGGAGCTATATTTCGTTAAATACACTGTTGCTTAGAAAAAACAAACAAGCGACAGAACAATTGCTGATGCACCGTATACTATATGAAGAAATGAAGAGTTATGAGAATTATGGAGAGCAGTCTATTCAAGGTGAGCATGTATCAAATAACAGCTATCAGGTGCGCTTTGATAAGCGGAATAATAAATTGGTTGAAGTGGAGATCACAAATGGAAAAGAGGGCTTTATACTTAAGCAAGAATAATAGACAACATAAGTTTTCAGGTTTTACGTTAATAGAATGTTTACTCGCTCTATTGTTATTATCGATTATTTGTCTGCTTTTTTCTGCCTCTATCAAAAATGCTGTTGTCGTGACAACTCGTTTAAAAAGTGAAAGAGAAAAAGAATGGCAAATATTTATGATTCAGCTAGAAAATGAAGTGAAAAATTGTCATTACGAAAAGACCCAAGCAAATAAAATTATACTAACAAATACAAAAAATAATAAAAAGGTCTGGATTGAACATAAACTTGGGAAGATTGTAAAAGTAGAAAATGGTGGCTATCAACCACTTCTTACAGAGGTCAAACAAGCTATATTTAAAGAGGAAGGTAAGTATGTCATGATAGAAGTAACGTTTGAAAATGATGTTTACGCTGCTGCAAAATGGATCATTACTGGGAATCATACGCATGAATGATAACTATAAAGGGGGGATCTTACTTACCGCATTACTATTTGTATTTTTATTTAGCTTCATTTTTATCCAAGTTTTAGATGATTTTCAGTTAACACAGCAATTTACACAAAGAACAAAAGAATATTACCTCGCTAAAACAATGGTAAGCATGCTTATTTCTGATATTAAACAAGGAAATGTAAAGCTTAAAAATAAAGGTCAACAGAATTTTTCAGCAGGAATAGTACACTATGAATATGATCGAGCGGTGCTGAAATTTGTAGTTCAATTAAATCAAAAAACTTACAAATTTCAAGAAGAGTATCAAGAAAATGAAATAGAAAAAATACAACTAAAAAATAAATAGATAATCAGTAAAGTTAGCGCATTTCAAAATTTGTGAAACGTGTTTCAAACTAAAATTAAAAAAAACTAATACAGAGGGATGTTTTTTGAAAGAAAACCTGTTTGGTACATTAAATTATTTTTAAAAAAATAAGAGTAGTTCAGCGATTTATAAATAATATTGGGAAATTGATTGATTATTGTCAGGTTTTTCGTTAAAATAGAACAGGTATGAAAATTGTTATATTATAGATGGAAATTGAGGTGTTTCTTTTGTTCCCTGAGAAAATAGAAAAGGCTTTCGGTTTAATGGAGCAGTCGATCCAATTGCTTAAACAATCTTTAGACACATCATTTCTAGATGCATACACTGAAAATGGCGAAAATATCATTGATAATTTCCAAGTACGTGTGTTGGATGGAGTCCCTGATGAGCAAACTGTTCAAAAGCTTAAAACCATTTATCAAAAACTACAAGCAATAGAGCTAGATCCAGAAGAAATTAGACGTTTGTCACAGTTGATCTTACTTAAAGGGAATAAAGCTGAGTCCTTACAGGCCAATCATCAGCTAACGCCGGATAGTATCGGTTTCTTGTTTGTTTATTTGATCGAACAACTATACAAACCAGACCATTCACTAAAGATATTAGATATTGCATCAGGTATGGGAAATCTTCTTTTAACGATCATTCTTAACCTGAATATAGCAAACTATCCAGCTCAAGGTTTTGGTGTAGATATTGACGATACATTGCTTTCAGTTTCGGCTACTAACAATGAGTGGACAAAAGCGGCAATACAACTATTCCATCAAGATGGCTTACAAGACTTACTTGTTGACCCAGTTGATGTAGCAGTCAGTGACTTGCCAATTGGGTATTATCCAAATGATGAGAAGGCTAAAGAATTTGATTCAGCAGCAGAAGAAGGACATAGTTATGCCCATCATTTATTGATGGAGCAAGCAATGAAATTTGTAAAACCCGATGGTTATGGACTATTTTTGATACCAACCAATATTTTAGAGACCGAACAGAGTTCATTCTTCAAAAATTGGTTGCAAAAAAATGTTTATCTCCAAGGAATGATCCAGCTACCGGATGAACTGTTTAAATCAGTCCAATCCAGAAAAAGTATTTTGTTTGTCCAAAATAAAGGTGAGCATAGTGAACAAGCGAAAGAAGTACTTGTTGCAAAATTAGGTTCATTAAAAGACCCTGCAAAAATCACACAATTTTTTCAACAATTTGAGGCTTGGAAGTCTTCAAATTTAAAATAAAACAACCGATAAAGAGGAGAGTATTATGTCTAAAACAATTGCAATCAATGCTGGAAGTTCAAGTTTAAAATGGCAGTTATACCAAATGCCAACTGAAGAAGTAATCGCTAAAGGAATCGTTGAACGAATTGGTTTAAATGATTCAATCTTTACAATCAAATATGGCAACGACGAAAAATATGAAGAAGTCATTGATATAAATGATCATGATGTTGCTGTAAAAATGTTATTAGATAAATTAACTGAATTGAATATCCTAGCTTCTTATGACGAAATTACAGGGGTTGGACACCGTGTTGTGGCTGGTGGAGAAGACTTTAAAGATTCTGTTGTTATCGATGATGAAGTTTTAGCGAAAATCGAAAAATTAGCAGAGCTTGCACCATTACACAACCCAGCAAATGCAATGGGAATCAAAGCATTCAAAAAAATCTTACCTGAAATTATCAGTGTTGCGGTTTTTGATACTGCATTCCATACAACAATGCCTAAACACAACTTCTTATATAGTATTCCAACTGAGTACTATGACAAATATGCAGCGCGTAAATATGGTGCACATGGAACAAGCCACAAATATGTTGCCGATCGTGCAGCAGAAATGCTTGGACGTCCAATTGAAGAGTTAAAAATTATTACTTGTCACTTAGGAAATGGTGCATCAATTACAGCTGTTGATGGTGGTAAATCGGTTGATACCTCAATGGGCTTCACACCACTTGCTGG